>LFSP01000028.1:142-38573 GCA_001513145.1 Clostridia bacterium DTU025
GTAACGGGCGGCACCGACGCCGGGCGCATCGGCCTGACGGAGCATGGCATACCGGTGGCGACCATGTCGCTGCCGTGTAGGTTCATACACTCGCCTGTGAGCGTCATCAATCGAAGCGATCTGGACAACTACATAAAGCTCACCGGGCTGTTCCTCGACAGCCTTGACGAAAGGGGTCTGCCTGTATGAAGGACTTGATCAAACGACTGACCGAAGCCTACGGCCCGTCAGGCGCCGAGGAGCAGATAAGGGAGATCATCCGCGCTGAGGTGGAGCCGTACGCCAGCGAGGTCACCGTCGACACTCTGGGTAACCTCGTCTGCAAGGTGAAGCCTCTGAGCCCGCCTGAGGGCGCCGAGCCCAAGCGGATAATGGTGGCCGCGCACATGGACGAGATAGGCGTGATGGTCTCCTACGTTGACGATAAGGGCTTCATAAGGTTCTCCACCGTGGGCGGGCTCAACCCATACGTGCTCATGGGGCAGAAGGTGGTGTTCGCCAACGGTACGGTGGGCGTGTTCGGCGCTGAGCGGATTGAGGACATCAAGGACCTCAAGTTCGATAAGATGTTCATCGATATCGGCGCCACGTCGCGCGAGGAGGCGCTGGCCAAGGTGTCCATTGGAGACGTCGCGGCCATGAAGCGGGAGTTTTCGGACCTCGACAACCGCGTGACGTGCAAGGCCATGGACGACAGGATAGGCTGTGCCGTGATCATCGAGGCCATGAAGCGCGCGAAGCCTCAGGTCCATGAGGTTTACTGGGTGTTCACCGTCCAGGAGGAGCTGGGCCTGAGGGGCGCCCGCGTTGGGGCTTACTCCGTCAACCCGCACGTTGGGATCGCCGTGGACGTAACGGGATGGGGCGATACCCCCGAGTGCACCCCGTTCAACGTGGTGCTGGGCGGTGGCGCCGCCGTAAAGGCCAAGGACTCAAGCCTGATAGCCCATCCCAGGTTGAAGCGGCTGATGGTGGATGTGGCCGAGCGCGAGGGCATCAAGTACCAGCTGGAGGTGTTGGAGCGCGGCGGCACCGACGCCGGGGCGATGCAGCTCACCAGGGAGGGCGTGCCCGCCGGAACCATCTCCATCCCGTGCCGCTACGTCCACACACCGTGCGAGATGGTGGACATCGGCGACGTGGAGGCCTGCGTGAGCCTGCTGGCCGCCGTGGTGGATGAGTTGGCATCGCCTTCTGGCGGTGGTATACTCTAGAAGTAAGCGCTTTTCGGAGGTTATCGTCTACCATGAAGGAGAAGAACACAGTACACGTGAAGACCATCGTCGCCGGCAACCTCAGGGCTACGGCGTCTAGTGGCGGCTGCCGGGAGTGCCAGACCTCCTGCCAGTCGGCGTGCAAGACTTCGTGCACCCTTGGGAACCAGGCGTGCAAGAGGTAAGAGCTGATCTAAGTCTGAAGCGAGGGCGTCCCTCCCGCACCGGCATCCAGCGCAACTGGCACCGGTTCGGAGATCCGGGCGCCCGCTTGCTCCTTGATGTGCAGACCGGCAGCTTGCACGCCATCGACGAGGCGGCGTGGGCCGTGCTGGAGGCGCTGGAGCAGGCCGACGGCGGACCCCTGAGCCTCGATTCCGTGGGTGCGGTGCGCCCGTTGCCCGCTGAGACGGCGGGTGGCCACCACAGCCTGGACCTCCAATGGGTGCAGGAGGTCCTGGACGATCTGGACCTGCTGATGGAGCAGGGAGTGCTGACTTACCCTGACGAGCCCGACACCGACGTCGGGGAGCTGGGCCCGGGCGTGCTGAAGGCCATGTGCCTTCACCTGGCGCATGACTGCGATATGAGGTGCGGCTATTGCTTCGCTGGCACCGGCGGCTTCGGGGGCGCTAGGGCGCTGATGCCTGCCAAGGTGGGCATGGCCGCCCTCGACCTGCTGGTCGAGGCCAGCGGGCACGTCAGGCACCTTGAGGTGGACTTCTTCGGCGGCGAGCCCCTCATGAACATGGAGGCGCTGTGCCGAATAGTCCAGCACGGGCAAGAGCTGGCCGAGAGCACGGGCAAGGTTCTGAAGTTCACGGTCACCACCAACGCTCTTGGGCTCACAGATGAGATCGGGCAGTTTCTGAACGACAACGGCATCGCGGCGGTGCTGAGCCTCGATGGCAGGGCCAGGGTGCACGATGCCGTGCGGCGGGGTGTTGACGGCAAGGGCACCTTCGCAGCGGCCGCAGCCAACGCGCTGAAGTTCGTTAATTCGCGCAAGGGCGGCGAGTACTACATCAGGGGCACCTACACCAGGCGCAACCTTGACTTCGTCGATGACGTGCTGTTCCTCGCCGACATGGGCTTTGAGACCATATCCTTCGAGCCGGTGGTGGCCGAGGCGTCGTCGCCGTACTCCATCAGGGAAGAGGATCTTCCGGACGTGTTCGCGTCGTACGACAGGCTGGTTGGGGCCATGGCCCAGCGCCATGCCGCCGGGCAGGGATTCCGCTTCTTCCATTTCGACCTTGACATCGCCCACGGGCCGTGCTTGGCCAAGAGGCTGATGGGGTGCGGGGCAGGCAGGGAGTACGCCGCAGTCACCCCCGACGGGAAGCTGTACCCCTGTCACCAGTTCGTGGGCAGGCCAGGGTTTGAGATGGGCGACGTGCACCGGGGCATCATACGGCCCGAGGTGGGGGAGCAGTTCGGCGCCGCCCACATCTACGCCAAGCCTGCGTGCAGGGAATGCTGGGCCAGGTTCATGTGCTCAGGCGGGTGCCACGCCAACGCCCACCAGATGGCCGGGAGCCTGCATCAGCCTTACGCCATCGGCTGCGCCATCACCAAGAAGAGGCTGGAGTCGGCGCTGGCGCTCAAGGCGCTCACATCGTGACAAACACGTGACACTCGACAATGGTAGTATGTTCTCAGCGGCAACGCTGAGAACATTTCTATTACGGGGGTGCGTGGGCGGTGTCGAGCCTGAAGCGGTTGGACGACGCCGAACTGGCCCGCATCTACCAGCGGGAACGTTCGGACGCAGCGTATGAGGAGCTTAGAACCAGGTACTCTCGGGCGATAAGGAGATGGGCGCTGACGTTTTCCATGGCCTACCCCACCTTCGACGCGGAGGACCTCCACCAGGAGGCGGAGGTAGGGTTCCTCGGGGCGGTGCTGAGATTCGATCCCTCGAAATCCAACATGTATCGGTTCGCGGAGACCTGCGTCAGGAGGCGGCTGTGCACCGTGGCCAGGCAGTGCCGGAGGGTGCGCAGGATACCTCCGGATAAGGAGGTGCCGCTCATGGGAGATGCTGTGGGATCAGGCTCGGATGCCGATGATGACACACCCCTGATCGGGCTCATAGCCGACGCCAACGCGGCGGACCCGGTGAGGGAGGCCCTCAACCGGGAAACCCACACGGAGCTTTGGCGCACAGTGAAGGCGGTTCTGTCGCCGAAGGAGTTTCAGGTGCTTCAGTGCTACTGTCAGGGAGGTACATATCATCAGCTGGCTGAGCAGCTGGGAATGTCGGTGAAGGCAGTTGACAACGCCTTAGCCAGAGGCAAGCGCAAGGTGCGGCAGTGCCTTCAGAGGCACTTGGGAAGGTATGACACGGCCTAACGTCGAATCACGCGTTCGGTGATGAAACATGCCGAAACGCGGTGGGAAACGAGGCAAAGCTGAGAGGCTCCAGAGGTTGCTTCAGATGGCCAGGCAGTCAGAGAACGGCTGCAGCCTGGAGGAAGCAGCCCGGAGCCTCGGCGTTTCCAGGCGCACCATATGCAGGGATATCTACGAGCTCGCGATGATCGGCGTCGCCATCAGGATCTCCGGCGACCGGGTGGTCTGTGAGGGAGGCGAATACCAGGTTGAGGCTGACGCAGTCGCGATGAGGAGGCTCGCCATCCTCAGCCTGCTGGCCTCCGGGCCGCGCACGCTCTCCGACATCACCGCCTACGTATGCGATGAGCGGCGCGGATTCGACGTTGACGAGCGCACAGTCAGGCGTGACATCGAACACATGGTGTCGGCAGGCTATGTCGTGGAACGGGCCGACGAAGCGGAGGGCCCGAAGAGCTACGCGCTCTCAGAGCTGTTCATGCCCCGCTTTTCGCTGCCCTTCTCTCAGCTTGCGGCGGTCATGCGTGCGCTGGACACCAGTCCCGCTGCCCTGGCCGACCCGGTTACTGCCGCGTCCATCAAGGGCAAGCTGATGGCCGCTCTGATGCCCGACCCGTCCCCTGTGGACCGTGTCTGCCGGCGGCGACACATCGTGGGCCGGGCGCGCATCGCCAGCAGCTCGATGCTGAGCAAGGTGGACGCGCTGGAACTGGCCGCCATGGAGGGGCGCGTGGTGGAGATGGTCTACAGGGGCCCGAAAGCCCAGGGGGAGTCAAAGCACGCGCCCAGGGCCGTGGAGCCCCTTGGCGTCGTGTACTACTGGTTCCACGACGCATGGTACCTGGTGGCGAGGTGCCGCCAGGCAGGCGACGTGCGGCACTTCCGCGTCGATCGCATACAGAGCTTTGCCCTCACAGATGAACTCTTCCAGCCCCCCAGCGGCTTCTCGCTGGAGGATTACATGCAGGGGCCGTGGGGCGTGTACCGGGGGGAGCCGGTGCGGATCAGGGTGAGGTTCTTCGACGAGTACAACGTCATCGACAGGGTGAAGGCTGAAACCGCCCATCGCCGCCAGGCGAAGCTGGTGCCTGTGGCGCCTGGACAGTGGGAGTACACCGACATCGTGATGGGGCTGTCGGAGTTCAGGACGTGGCTGCGGTCATTCGGAAGCTCGGCGATGGTGCTGGAGCCAGAGAGCCTCCGCGACGAGTTGGTGGCCAGCGCCAGGCGGATGAAGGAGATGTACTCGAGGCAGGTAAGCCCAGATGAAGTGCAGTGAGGAACTGAAGGAGCAAGCGTTCCATCGGGTGATCCGGCTGGTCAACCTGCTCATGGCGGCTGGTGCTGAAGGGATGAGCCTCGCGGAGCTGGCACAGAAGGCGGGCACCAGCCCCGAGATAGCCCGAGACGACCTCATCACCTTGAGCGAGTACGGCAGGGTGCCGCTCTTCTGCTCCTCCGACGACGTCGACGACGATTTCGATTCCTCGCGCCCCGACGCCCCTGCGGCCCCTCCCGACCAGGAAGTGTGGACCCTGGCATCCCGGGATTTCGCCTTCCCGGTGACCTCTCTGACCCATCAGGAGAGCGCCATGCTCCTCCACATACTCGAGTCTCTCCAGGAATGCCGCACCCTCGCCGCAATGCTGCGACGGAGCCTGAAGCGTCCCATGGAGCGCCGACGAGTGGCGATAACCGGGCGCACCATGTATGGCGAGGGCCAGAGCGAGGAGCGCATCGCCCAACTGGAGGAGTATCTGGCGCACCGAACGTGCCTGCACATCGTGTACCAGTCCGCCCGCGGCCAGCGCGTGTCGCGGCACATCTGCCCCGTGACGCTGGTCTATGACTGGCGGACGTGCGCGTGGTACCTGTACGGCTACACCCCTTCCCTGGGGATGAGGCACTACAGGGTGTCGCGGATGATCCACGTCTCCGAGTCGTCCGAGGCGATCCAGCCCCCTGACGACGCCGAGGTTGAGGAGCACGTGCGCACCTGCTGGGGCGTGGAGTGGAGCCGCGACCCGGTGGAGGTGGTGGTGAGGTTCTCCGACGACTTCAACGTACTGACGCGGATGCTCTCCGATACCGCCGGCAGGCCCCACGCCACGTACACTTCCCAGCCTGACGGCTCAGTGATATACCGTGATATCATGCCAGGCTGGAATGAGTTTCGAACGTGGGTGGCGACCTTCGGCGAATCCGCCGAGATCCTGAAACCCGAGGACCTTCGTCGCAGCATGGCGCAGTCCGTCGACTTGGTTCTCGCCAGGTACGGCGAGTAGCGCGGGGAAGGGAAGCCGCCGGGCGCGAAGAACTATTCTGCGTCAGCCCAAATGCGTGGGCTGGCGCGTTTTCATTTCATGGGCACTTCGAGGTAATTCGATTCGGAGGAGCTTTCAGTGAAGCCAGTCCACTTGATGCACTTCGCAGACCTTCACCTGGACCACGTGCTCTCCGAATACGGGCCCGCCGCGCGCAGACAGCGCCGCGCCGAACTCCTTCAGTGTTTCGATTTCATCGTCGACAAGGCCCTGTCGTCAGGCGTCAGCATCCTGCTGGTGGCAGGCGACCTGCTCTGCGCACGCTCCGTGTCAAGCTCCACACTTGAGGCTGTGAAGCGCGGCTTCGCACGGCTGGGGGAGGCCGGCGTATTCGTGGCCCTGGTGCCCGGCGAGGCCGAGGAGCCCGACGGCCTGGAGGCGCTGCGGGAGGTGGCCAGCGGCAACAACGTCCATCTGTTCATGGGAGACGAGTGGTCCAGGGTCGAACCGATCCCAGGCGTGAGCCTGTGGGGCCTGAGGACCACTGGACGCAACGCCAGCATCAGCGTGCTCGCTGGCCTCAGGGTAGACGGACCCGGCATACACATTGGGCTGATGCACGCCACCACCGAGGGCCAGGGGCCGGACGGCCGCGGCCTGTCCACGGTCACCGGCGCGGACCTGGCCGCTTCAGGCCTTCACTACCTGGCCCTGGGGCACTACCATTCCGTCCTCAACTGTTCGGTGGGGCCCTCCGCGTGCTGGTATCCGGGGTCGCCGGCCCACCACGATTTCTCCACCAGAGGTGAGCGCCACGTGCTCAAGGTCACGCTTGGCGACGGCCCGGCTTCGGTATCGCGGATCACGGTACCGGCGCGCCCCCACCGCGTGGTGGTGGTGGACGTTTCGGGAAAGCCCGCCGACTACCTGCGACGACGCCTGGCGGACCTCGCCAACCTCGAGCTCTGCCTGCGGGCGGTGCTGGAGGGAGAGTTGTCAGCGGGCCTGGCATGGCTGCCTGCGCGGCTGGAGCGGGAGTTCGCGCAGAGCTTCTTTCACCTTGACATTGTAGACAACACGCGCCCGGCCCGCCCGTCGCTTCCTGGCAACGGACCTGAGGCGCTGCTTTCGAAGGAACGGGGCTCCGGCGGCGACAGGCAGCGAGACAGGGCCCTTGCCATCGCCCTGGCGGCGCTGGAGGAGGTGGGAGCCGTTGATCATCAGAAAGATGGCCGTGTGGGGTAGAAGCGGCCGCTACAGGGCCAACCTGGCCCCAGGCCCCGAGTTCAGCGCGGTGAGGCTGGGATCGGCGGAAGCCTGGGAGGCGGCGCGCGAGGCCCTGAGGCTCCTGGCATCCGACCAGCGGCGCGCGGGGCACCTGCCATATCGGATAGAGCTGACGCTCACTTGCGACGACGGCCGCCGGGCCACGGTGCGTTACGACGGCATGGGCGACGCCTCCGGGTTCACCGTGAAGGCCGGCGATCCCCCATGCCAACCGGGCCAGCCGCTCCTGGACTGCGTGGAGGTGGAATCGTCTGCGCACGGCACCGCCCTCCGCCTGGCGCCGCAGCGGGTGGCGGGAGCGGACGTTCGGCGCGTAGCCGCTGCAGTTCAGGCCCTCTCCGCCCACGGCGCCAGGCTCGCCGAGGCCAGGCTGGAGGCTGACAGGTGCCGCGACCGCGCCGAGTCGGTGCGGCATATGGGTCGGCTCGCCAGGCAGCTTGAGGCGAGGATCGCATGGATCCGTGAGCGCCTGGCCTTCATATCAGAGCGCCTGTGGAGCTTCGACGCGGCCATGCGCGCGCGGGCCGCCGCGGCAGAGCTTGATGATTACGTCTCCCGGCTGAAGCGGGACTACGCTGCGGCCTGCGCTGCGCTGAGGTCCGTGGAGGAGGCGGAGGAGGTTGCCAGGCGCGCTGAGGCGGACCCCGCGCTCGCGAGCCCGGCGGCGCGGGTCGGGTGGGACGTGGAGGAGGAGATCAGGGAGCTACTGGCGTGTTTGGCCGACGCCGACGCTCAGGCTGCGGAGGCCGAGGCGCGCCAGGCCAGGGCCCAGGCGAGGCTGGCTGCAGCCAAAGCGGCCCTGACCAGCATCGACCTGGAGCTGGGAGCGATGGACGCTCAGCGTTGCAGTAGGACCACGGCTGTGCAGGCGGCCAGCATCGCCCAGAGCATCGAGCTGAGGCAACAGAGGATCGAAAGCCTCAAGGCGGAGGTGCAGTCCATCCCCCTGCGTTCCGGATCCCACCGGCTGGGGAAGGCCCTCACCGTGACCGGGCTCTCTGCCTCCCTGGCATGCCTTGTCGCGCTGATACTTGCTCCCCGCGGGATCGTTCTGGAGGTAGGAGGGTTGGGCGTGCCTCTGCCTGCGGCGCTCCTCGGGGGGCTGGCTCTGGGGCTGCTCTGCGCCGTCTACGGGCTGTCCGAGGGCATGGAGGTGCAGGCGAGCCTGGAGAGGAGGATGCAGCTGGACGCCGAGCTGGTGAGCCTTGTCAGGCAGCAGTCGTGGGAGCAGCAGCAGCTCAGGACGTTGCTGGGAGGTAGGGACCTGGACGGTTACATGCAGGCGCTGGCGCACCAGGACGAGCTGGAGGCGGAGCGGCTGGAGAGGGCGAACGAGGTCGCGGCGGCCCTGGGGCAGGTGATGAACCTGCGAAACCAGGTGGATTACGTGAGGACCGTGATGACCCGGGCTCGAGAGCGGCTCACGGAGATCTGCGCTGCCATGGGCGTGGGCACTCCTGAGGCGTTCCTAACCCAGGCCCGCCACTGCACAGAGGCCATGAGGGCTCTGGAGTCCGCCTGGCGAGATGTGGATGCGGCGGCTCACGGATGGCCCACGACGGCGTTGGCCAGCATGCCCGACCTCCTGCTGGAGGAGATCGCCGCCGCCGAGGCGGAGCGGGCGGGCTACGCGTGGCCTGGGGACGACTCCCGTTTCGCGGTCCTCTCTGAGGAGCACGGCATGCGCCTGGAGGAGCAGGAGGGTCTCAGGGATGAACTGGCGCTCCTTGAGGAGCAGCACCGCGCGGTCAAGGCCGAGCTGGAGAGCATCGACATGTGGGAGTGCGCGAGCCGTCAGGCGGCCGCGGAGGCCGAGGTGAGGAGGCTTGAGGCTGAGGCGCCGGCGGTGGAGATGGCCTGCAAGTGGCTGCGGTCCGTGGAGCGCAGGATGGTCGAGGCTGCCTGTAACGCCCTGCAGGAGCACGCCACGGAGGTGCTGCAGTTCATGTGCGACGACCGGGACATCGGCCTGGAGTTGGTTCCCTGCGGCGACCACGTGGAGCTCAAGGTGACGCACCGTGGCCTTGAGCCGGCCCGCCCCGATCATCTGGTGCTTGGGGTGCTGGCCCTGGATGTGGCCGCCGCGGAGATGCGGGCAGATGAGATCAGACCGCTGGCCGTTCTGGCCGGTGGGGAGGATCCGCCGGAGCTCAAGGCGGCTTTGAGCAGGCTAGCCATGATGCGTCAGGTGATGCTGATGCTGCCACCCGAGGGCGCGAGCGCAGAAGCTGCGGACATGGCAGGGACAGGAATCAGCGCCAGGTGACGTCAGGCGTATTTCGCAGACAGGCCGCTATACCTTGTGTAGCGGCTGTCTTGTGTACAGGAAGCGGAATACCAGGGGCTACGTGGGGCTTGACTGGCAAAGGATGGCATGATATGCTTCATATGGTATTTCGCAGGGGAGGGAAGCCGCATGTACGACTCAGGTGAGAGCGGAGCCGCAGGTGCGGCCGAGGCAGGCGGGGCCCTCAAGGCGGCAACCGTCCAGTGGCCGTCGGGGCAGGTGATCGTGTGTCCGATGTGGGCGGCGATGAGCAGGGTCACCGTGGGCAAGGGCAAGGCGCCCGCCGCAGCCCCTGATTTCACGGTGGCCAGGGAGAGCCCGCCGCCGAAGCTTACCGACACGGAACAGCGGGTGATCGAGCTGATGGCGCAGGGGCTGTCAAACGCAGCCATAGCATCGCGTCTGTACGTGTCGGTGAACACGGTGAAGACCCACGTCAGGTCCATCTTCCACAAGCTGGGCGTGCACAACAGGAGCATGGCAGTGGCCTATGCCCTGGCGTCAGGCATCATCGACATCTCCAGCTCCCTAATTCACCTCGTCGGTTCGCCCGTTCAGGCGGTCCACGAACGCCCCGAATGATGGTAGCATATGGGTGCAAGCGCGACCGCGGCAACGGTGCGAACCATCTCGAAGGTGTCGGAGGTGAGTGTCATGTTCAAGGTGATGGCCGGCCGTGGCCCTAGGGCGAACGTGTCGATCAACGGCATCTGCATTTCCTTCCCGCTCTGGGGCTACATCATCACCATCGGCTGATCCCGCCGAGAGCCTGGGGAACCGACCTCCCCGGCCGGTTGGTTCCCGCCCACCGTAGGAGGAGGCGATGTCCGTGATGGACAGGTCTCGAGTGTACAAGCTTTCCCAGGGTACCCAGATGATCCAGGGAGCCCACGGCACCCTTCTCGTCAACGTCGAGCGGGGGTCGTGGGCCAAGCTGTCGCCTGAGGCCGGCGGATACCTCAGCGCTGTGCTGGGAGTAAGCGTGGGCAGCGTCTGCGACAAGCTGCTTGAGAGGCACGGTCCCTCTGCCGCAGCGGAATTCGTCTCCACGCTGGAAAACCTGACGCGAATGGGCCTGCTTGACCAGCACGTGGGCTTCGGTCACGTGCGTGAAGGACATCCGGTTGGGGGATGGGCTCAGACGTGGCGGATCAGGCGGCCGCAGCGTGCGTACTTCGTGGTCACAGAGAACTGCAATCTCCGCTGCTCAACGTGCTACCGCGGTTTTCAAGGGGTGGAAGCCTCGCCGGATGAGGCCCGGCGCTCCGCCCAGTGGATCGCACAGCTCGGGCCTGATGAAGTGGTGGTAACAGGGGGAGAGCCCGCCCTCAGGAACGACCTTTTCGACCTGATCGGCATCGTGTCGGCTGGCGCGAAACGCACCGTGCTGTCCACCAACGCCACCATCATTGACACGGCCACAGCTCGGCGCATCGCACAGCTCGGCTGCGACGTGCAGGTGAGCGTCGAGTCGCCCGACCCCGACGTTCACGATTCGGTGCGGGGCGAAGGTTCCCACATGGCTACGGTGCGCGGCGTAGAAAACCTGGTGGCCGCAGGCGTGCGCCGCCTGGAGCTGGTGACCACCGTGGGCAACCTGTCAGGCTTCAAACCCGACGCCATGGAGGATTTCAGCAGGAAGCTAGGCGCCACCTACCACGTTAGCCTCTTTCAGCCCGTGGGCAGAGGCTCGACGAAAGCTCTTCCCCTGGAGGACGCGTTCACCTTCGCCGGCGCCCTCATCGATCACCTGGAGGCCTGCTGGCGTCGGGCCCGCGGGCCGGCACGCTCCACTCTGGACCGAATGATGCATCCGGAGCCCCGCGCGCGCTGCGGCGCGGGGGAGAGGGTGATCGCCGTCTCGGCTCGCGGGATGGTGTACCCATGTCACCTCCTCTACAACCCCGAGATGGCCATAAGCTTGGATCACGCCGAGGAGCTCATGAGGGAGCGCGGTGAGATTCGGGCGTGGGTGCTGCCTGACGTCGATACCATGCCAGGCTGCAGAAACTGCGATGTGAGGTACTTCTGCGGCGGAGGATGCAGGGCCGCGGCGTTGCAGGTGAGCAGCGATATCTCGGGGCAGGATCCTCGGTGTCACGGATACCGTGCGTTCTTCAGGAGCATGATGTGGGCGTGGCAGGATGGGCGCGCTGTCGGCGAGAACCTGAGGTCTGCGAGGGAGATGCTGCGATGTCAGCGGGAACTGCGGCAGTGACCGCGATCGTTGTGGCGTCGGCGACGGCTCGGGCGTTGGCTTGGAGGAGGCTGGGCGTCTCCAGCATCGATATCGGGGACATGCTCCTTGTGGCGATGTTCGCAGTGGCCTTGCTTGGCAGGTGCGACCCGGCTGTGTCGTTCGGCATAATCGGCAGGTTGCGTTGGACCGCGGTGGCCGGAAGCGCCGCGCTGTTCTTGGCAGGCGCGGCCGTGGGCAGCGGCTGGCGCGATCGCCTGTGGGATAAGTGGCGCCGGTGGATGGAACGCGCAGGGGTGAACCCGGGTGGGGCCGCCATCGCCGTGGGGCTGGCGCCGGCGAGCTGGCGCATGGCGGCGGCTGCGGCGCTCACGGCGTCAGGGGCATTGCTCGAGGAGATGCTGTTCAGGGGGTTCCTTCTGAGGTGGGTGAGGGAGCTTGTGGGATTCTGGTGGGCCGTGGCGGCGCAGGCGGTGGCGTTCGGGCTGGTCCACGCGGTACCCATGGCGCGAGCCGGGGCGCCTGCGCCACTGGTGGCTTACTGCATGCTGATGCCCGCCGGAATCGGGCTCGGGCTGGGGGCGCTGGCCAGATGGGGGCTGGTCTACCCGTGGGCGGTGCACTGGGCGCTGAACTGGTGGGCGGCGGTGCGAGGCGGGGGCCGAGAGGATAACGGTAAGTAACAGTAGAATTAGACGATAATACCACAGATACCACGCGGCGAACCGAGCCGCGGCATCGAGGAGCGCCATCATGTTTGTTGACCAAGTTGAGGTATACGTGAAGGCTGGCGACGGCGGCAACGGAGCGGTCGCCTTCAGGCGTGAGAAGTACGTGCCCAGAGGAGGCCCTTCCGGCGGCGATGGAGGCCGCGGCGGCAGCGTGATAGCTGTGGCAGACGAGGCAGTCCATACGTTGATGGACTTCAGATACCAGAAGCACCTCAAGGCGAAGAACGGCCGGCCAGGAGGGAGCAGCAACAAGACTGGGGCGGACGGGGAGGATCTCATCATCAAGGTGCCTGTGGGGACCATCGTCAGGGACCTTGGCACTTCCGAGGTCATCGCCGACCTGGCGGCGCCCGGCCAGAGGGCGGTGCTGGCGCGTGGAGGTGCCGGTGGGCGCGGAAACGCAAGGTTCGCGACGCCGGTGAGGCGCGCCCCCAAGTTCGCGGAGAAAGGCGAGCCCGGCCAGGCAAGGCAGATACTTCTGGAGCTCAGGCTCCTGGCTGACGTGGGGATCATAGGCTACCCCAACGCCGGAAAGTCGACGCTGCTGTCGAGGATCTCGGCCGCCCGGCCCAAGATCGCGGACTACCCCTTCACCACGCTCGCGCCGGTGCTGGGCGTGGTCCAGGTGGACCACGACAGCTTCGTGGCGGCGGATATTCCCGGCCTCATCGAGGGGGCGTCGCAGGGCCTCGGGCTTGGGCACCAGTTTCTCAGGCACATAATGCGAACCCGCCTTCTGGTGCACGTGGTGGACGTGTCGGAGCACTCGGGCAGGGATCCGTTGTCGGACTGGGAGAACATCCGCGAGGAGCTCAGGCTCTACGATCCTTCCCTGGCAGACAGGCCCGAGATAGTGGCGGCGAACAAGTGCGACCTTCCGGGGTCCTCCCAGCGGGCGGCGCTCCTTCGGGCGAGACTGGAACCTGCCGGCACGAAGGTGTTCGAGATCTCCGCGGTCACCGGGGAGGGGGTTGGGAAGCTGCTGTACGCCGTGCGGGAGGAACTGGCGAAGCTGCCGCCTCCTCAGCCCCTGGCGGAACCGGAGGCCGAGGTGGTGGAGTACGTGGCACGGGGCCCGCGCCTCAGGGAGGTCACCATCCATCGAGACGGCGACGTCTTCGTCGTCAGCGGCGAGGGCGTGGAGAGGTTGCTTGTCAGGACCGACATCGACAACGAGGCGGCGATGGCCAGGTTCTCAGGGATGCTGGAGAAGGCAGGCATATACCAGCTGCTGCGGGAGCATGGGATGAAGCCTGGCGACACCATACGTATAGGCGACGAAGAGTTCATCTACGGCGATGAGTTCGACATCGACCGTGACTAGCAGCTGGGAGGGCATTCGATGCTTCGAATAGGCATCATGGGCGGCACCTTCGACCCCGTTCACTACGGCCATCTGGTGGCGGCGGAGCAGGCTTGGTACAGGTTCGGCCTTGATAAGGTGGTGTTCGTGCCCACGGGCCGCCCGCCGCACAAGCCCGAAAGCCAGGTGAGCGATGCCCACCACAGGCTGCGGATGACGGTGCTGGCCACGCAGAGCAACGAACACTTTGAGGTGTCGTCTGTGGAGGTGGACAGGCCGGGGCCAACGTACGCCATCGACACCGTTCGGCAGTTCCGGGATGCTTACCCGCCTGGCACTGCCCTGTACTTCATAACTGGCGCCGACGCCATCCTGACCATGATGGAATGGAAGGATTCAGACACTTTGGTGCAGCTGTGCGAGTTCGTGGCGGCGACCCGCCCAGGCTACCAGCTGGCAGATGAGCGAATTCGGGAAATCTTCGGCCCCGCGGCCCACAGGATCCACTTCTTCGAGGTGCCGGCGCTGGCCATCTCCTCCACTGACATCAGGGACAGGGTGAGGACTGGCAGGCCCATCAGGTACCTGCTGCCCGACGCGGTCATGGACTACATTGCCGGTGCCGGCCTCTACCGTGACTGAGTTAGCCGGCCCTGACGCATGACGCGCTATTGAGGCGGGGAGAATATGCCCACTAGCCACGGTACGAGGGGGAGGAGTGACGATGCCTGGCGAGATCAGAAGCGAGCCCAGCGTGACCCTGTACGTGGGCAACCTGCCGTGGAGTGTGGATGACGCGCAGCTGAGACAGGTGTTTGAGGCGCACGCCGACGTGTTGGCAGCGCGCGTCATCACCGACAGGGAGACGGGCCGGTCCAGGGGCTACGGGTTCGTGGAAGTGCCGGCGCACAGTGCGCAGCCTGTCATCCAGTCGCTGAACGGAACGGTTCTTGGAGGCCGTGAGCTCACCGTCAACGAGGCCAAGAACGTTCGGCACTGAAGCTGACGTGCGAGGGCCGATGCCCCCGGTGTTTTCGACTCGGGGGCGTTGTGCTATCATGGGACTACAGAGCGCGTAGGGGGTGTGACCAGCTGCGGCCTGAGCAGGCAGAGGTGCTCCGGCGGCTCAGGGAGAGGCTCAAGACGTGCCTGCCAGAGGGCAGGTACCGGCACAGCCTGGGCGTGGAGATGGCCGCCACTATGCTGGCCAGAAGGCACGGCGCCGACGAGTTCGCATGTGCCTGTGCCGGGCTGCTCCACGATGTCGCCAGGGACCTGGACGCCGAGAGCCTTCGCCGATTGGCGGAGGAGGTGGAAGGTGAGGAGGTGGAGGCCGCCGACGCGGTGCTCCTCCACGGGCCGGTCGGGGCCGTGCTGGCGGCGAGGGAGTTCGGCATCGACGACCCCCGCGTTCTGGAGGCCATAAGGTTCCACACCACCGGGGCGCCGGGGATGAGCCTTGAGGCCAAGGCGGTTTGCCTCGCGGACTTCATTGAGCCCGGGCGCAGCTTTCCAGGGGTCGACCGTATTCGGGAGCTTGCCGAGACTGACTTGGACTTGGCCCTGGCAGAGGCGCTGGAAGGTTCCATAAAATACGTCAGCTCCACAAAGGGTCCGACGGCGGATCAGGCGGCGCTGGCCAGGTCAAGGGCCCTGGTGGACGAGATACGCAGTTCACGGGAGGTTGGTGAGTTCACTGCAGGTTAGAGTCAGGACGTTCAATTCCGACCTGCCATCGCACTCGGCAGCGGTGAGCGCTGCCATGGCCGCGCATGAGAACAAGGCCGAGGACATAGTGATCCTCGATATGTCCGGCATTTCCATCATGGCTGACTACTTCGTCATATGCACCGTCAACACCGACACCCACGCTAGGGCGGTGAGGCAGGCGGTGGTGGAGGCCCTGGAGGGAACGGGCATGAACCTTAGGGGCAGGGAGGGGGCGGACGCCTCCGGATGGGTGCTGTTGGACTGGGGAGACGTCGTCGTGCACGTGTTCGAGAGGGAACAGCGGGACTACTACTGCCTTGACAAGCTGTGGGGGAACGCGCCCAGCCGAAGGCTGGTGGAATCAGAGTCAGGGGAGCCGATGTTGGTCTGAACACGTGGACGCGGCAAAACTCCAAACAGCGCTTGACTCGCGTTCGACGCCGAAGTATAATGAAACTTGCTTGACAACGGTATCGGCAAACGCGATGACGAGGAGCAGTAGATTCCGCAACGGCCCGAAGAGAGCCGGGGGTTGGTGCGACCTGGCGGCACGGTGGTTTCGAACTCGCCTCCGAGCGGCGCAGGTGAAGCCAAGGGCGTAGTCTGCGACGGATGGCTCCGTTAACTGCCGAGAGGCGCATGTTAAGTATTGCGTGGGGCTGTAGCTCAGCTGGGAGAGCGCTTGAATGGCATTCAAGAGGTCGAGGGTTCGATCCCCTTCAGCTCCACCATTCTCTTTATGTATGTGTGCGCGATGAAGCTTCAACCTTGCCTGGACCTTCATTGCGGCGTGCGCGCAAATGGGTGGTACCGCGAACCTTTTCGCCCCTGTCAGCTTCGGCTGTCAGGGGTTTTTGCTTATTGTCAGTCTCGTTGGGCGTAAGAACGTTGGAACGATCTTGGGGGGCGAGCCATGCGCGACAAGTATTTCGCTCAAGAAGTCGAGGAGAAGTGGCAGAAGAAGTGGGAGGCTGACGGAGCCTACAGGGTGACCGAGGATCCCGCGAAGCCCAAGTACTATCTGCTGGAGATGCTGCCCTACCCTTCAGGGCGGATCCACATGGGGCATGTGCGCAACTACTCCATCGGTGACGTCATCGCCAGGTACAGGCGGATGTGCGGATGGAACGT
Organism: Clostridia bacterium DTU025; assembly: GCA_001513145.1. GTDB lineage: Bacteria > Bacillota > DTU025 > DTU025 > DTU025 > DTU025. The sequence continues at coordinate 16,622 of LFSP01000028.1, forward strand.
GCTCCATCCCATGGGGTGGGACGCTTTCGGGCTCCCGGCGGAGAACGCAGCCATCAAGCACGGCAGGGATCCGGAGGAGTGGACCAAGAGCAACATTCACTACATGAGGATCCAGCTGAAGCGCCTAGGCTACAGTTACGATTGGGACAGGGAGATAACCTCCTGCAACCCCGATTACTACCGCTGGACCCAGTGGTTGTTCCTGCAGTTCTACAAGAACGGTTTGGCCTACAAGAAGGCGCAGAAGGTGAACTGGTGCCCCTCGTGCATGACGGTGCTAGCCAACGAACAGGTTGTTAACGGGCACTGCGAGAGGTGCGACGCCAGGGTCACCAAGCGCAACCTGGAGCAGTGGTTCTTCAGGATCACCGACTACGCTCAGCGCCTCCTGGACAACCTGGAGACTCTCACCGGCTGGCCTGAGCACGTGAAGACGATGCAGCATAACTGGATCGGCCGGAGCGAGGGCATGGACATCGAGTTCCCGTTGGCAGACATCCCGGGCTCGCTGAAGGTGTTCACCACCCGTCACGACACGCTCTACGGCGTCACCTACGTGGTGATAGCGCCCGAGCACCCGGCGGTGGAGGCGCTGATCTCGGGCAAGCCCAACGAGGCGGAGCTGAGGGCCTTTGTCGCTGACGTCATCGCGCAGGAGGACATCGAGAGGACCAGCGAGGAGACTGAGAAGATCGGCATGTTCACAGGCTCCTACGCCATTAACCCTGTTAACGGCGAGAAGGTGCCGGTATGGATCGGCAACTACGTGCTAATGGAGTACGGCACCGGAGCCGTGATGGGAGTGCCCGCCCACGACCAGAGAGACTTCGAGCTGGCCAAGAAGTACGGCTTGCCCATACGGGTGGTGATAGTGCCCGAGGGCGGAAGCGCCGACATGGAGCTGGCGCAGGCCTACGAGGGGCCGGGCGTGCAGGTGAACTCCGGGCCGTTCGATGGGATGCATACCGACCAGTCCAGGCAGGCCATCGCCGACTACGTGGAGGCTAGGGGTCACGGCAGGAGGGCGGTGCATTACCGTCTGCGCGACTGGCTCATCTCCCGGCAGCGGTTCTGGGGCGCTCCGATCCCCATCGTCTACTGCGACGCATGCGGCGAGGTGCCGGTGCCCGAAAGCGACCTGCCGGTGCTGCTTCCCAGCGGGGTGAAGTTCATGCCCACTGGCCAGTCTCCACTTGTAGACTGTCCCGAGTTCGTGAACACCGCCTGTCCGCGCTGCGGTGGCCGGGCGCGCCGCGAGACGGACACCATGGACACATTCGTGTGCTCGTCATGGTACTTCCTGAGGTACACGTCTCCGCACAGTAAGGATGGCCCGTGGTCCAGGGCGGCTGCGGATTACTGGATGCCGGTGGACCAGTACATCGGCGGCGTGGAGCACGCCGTGATGCACCTGATGTACGCCAGGTTCTTCACAATGGCCCTTAAGGACATGGGCCTTGTGGGCGTGGAGGAGCCCTTCACCCGCCTTCTCACCCAGGGCATGGTGCTGATGGGCGGGTCCAAGATGTCGAAATCCAAGGGCAACATCGTGGATCCCGACGACATCGTGGCGAAGTACGGCGCCGACACCGCCAGGCTCTTCACGCTCTTCGCATCGCCTGTGGAGAGGGACATGGAGTGGAGCGACGAGGGCGTCGAGGGATGCTGGCGGTTCATGCAGCGAACCTGGCGCCTGGTGGGGCAGATCATGGAGGCGAAACAGGTTGAGGCCGCCGCGGACGGGCCGGTTGAGGTGGCGCGCGAGGTGAGGCGCGCCGCTCACAGCGCGCTCAAGAAGGTCAGCGCGGATATCGCCGAGAGGTACGCGTTCAACACCGCCATAGCTGCCATCATGGAGTTCGTCAACGCCCTTTACGCCCTGAAGGACCAGGCCATGGCGAGCCAGTCCGGGCGGAAGGCTGTCGACGAGGCCCTAGAGCTGCTCATCCTCATGATGGCACCGTTCGCGCCGCACCTTGCGGAGGAGCTGTGGGAGGTCACCGGGCACGCAGGAAGTGTCCACGACGCGGCTTGGCCTCAGGTGGACGAGTCAGCGCTGGAGGTCAGCTCCGTCGAGATCGCCGTGCAGGTCAACGGCAAGGTGCGCGACCGCATCGTCGTGCCGGCCGACGCCCACCAGGAGCAGGCTGTGGCTGCGGCCCTGGCCAGCGAGAGGGTGGCGGCTGCCGTCGCCGGCAAGGCCGTCAAGAAGACGGTGTACGTGCCGGGCAAGCTGGTGAACATCGTCGTAGGATAGACGCGAGAGCTGCGCCGGGGGCAGACCCTGGCCGGGGGCCGGGGACGGTGGGCGCCCTGAGGAATCCCCTGGTTAGCTAGGCATACCGGACGAAGCGCCGGGCATGTGAGGGATGGTAATATCACCTCACAGGGCCCGGCATTCTGTTTACTCGAGCGCCGGGCATAACGGGGCTGACCAGGGTGAAGGGGGAGCTTGGCATGACCGGGGTGATACGAGCCAGGCTGTGGCTTCTCATCGCAGGGCTGGCCCTTCTGGGAATGGCAGTGATGGCGTTCAGAGGGGCGCAGGGCACGGTGGTAGTGTCTCTCACCGATGCGGCGGGAGCCGTTGAGCGGCCGGACGCTGCCGTGCAGGAGGCGGAAACGGCTGCTGTCAGTGCGTCGGGGCCCGTGGCTGCGGCCGGCGCGGAGCCAGCCCTCGATGGCCCGTCCCGTACGGTGCCGGCTCCCAGGATTCTGGTGCACGTGGCGGGCGCCGTGGCCCACCCGGGCCTCTACGAGCTTGACTTGGGCGCAAGGATAGCCCACGCCGTGGAGGCGGCCGGAGGGGCGCTGCCTGAGGCCGATCTCGACGGCGTGAATCTGGCGCTGCCCCTGCGCGACGGGCAGCAGGTGTTCATCCCGAGAAGGCCCCCTACCTCGGAGCCGGTGGGTGCTGTGGTCCCTCAGGCGCGGTCTGCCGGCGTCACGCCGCCTGGCAGGGTGGACGCGTCGGCCCGTCTGCCGGAGGACGATGGTGAGCCCGACGGCGGGAACCAGCTGGTGAACATCAACGTCGCGGGCATCGATGAGCTATGTGCTCTGCCGGGGATCGGGCCGGCGCTGGCAAGCAGAATAGTGGAGTACCGCCAGCTAAATGGCCCTTTTCAATCTGTCGAGCAGCTTCTTGAGGTGTCGGGCATCGGCCCTTCGAAGCTCAAGCAGATCGCCCCGTTGGCGACGGTAAGGTAGAGGCCGGATGGCGGGGCTGGTGCTACCGGCATTCACGGCAGGCGTCATCGTCGGGGTGACGGCCGACTGCCACGGCGTGCCCCGGTACGCGTGGCTTGCGTGCGCGTCGGCGCTGTGCCTCGCCACATGGCGACGCGTTCCGCTGATGCTCTTCAGTCCAGGGACCAGGCGCAGGTGGGCGACGGCAGGGCTGGCGCTGGCGGGCGCGATCGCCGGCGCGGCCGCCGTGGCCAGGATTGACGCGATGGCCCCTCACTCCATCGCCCTGTATTCAGGGCAGGCCGTGGTCATCCAGGCAGACGTGGTGCGCGCCACGCCGAAGCAGCAGGGCTCGAGGCTGACTCTGGCCAGAGTGCAGGTGGCAGACGATGCAGGCCTGTACCAGGAGCGCTCGGGCCTTCTGGAGCTGGATCTGCCGTCGTCCCTCGGGCAGGCGGTTGAAGGCACCAGGGTGCAGGTGGCGGCGGAGCTCTGGCCAGTGCCCAGGAGGATGAATCCGTCTGAGCTTGACTGGAAGGTATCGATGCTCGCCAAAGGGGTTCACGCCTCCGGCAGGGCGGTGGGCGGACTTGTGGAGCTGGGAAAGGCGCGGCGGGGCCCTCTGTCAGTCGCCAGCCAGTGGCTGCGCTCCGCAGGGCTGCAGGCTGCGGAAACCCTGCCACCGGACGAGGCTAGCGTGCTCCGAGGCCTACTGCTCGGCGATTCCTCCCAGCTCTCGCCGGAGCTCAGAAGGAGCTTCTCAGCCGCGGGCGTATCCCACCTTCTGGCTGCATCCGGTCTCCACCTCGGGATAGTGTACGCCCTCGTGTGCGCGGCCACAGCGAGACCAGGCCTTCCGCCCTGGGCAGCGCCAGCGCTGGCCACGGTGGGAGGACTGGTGTATGCCGGAGCCGTGGGATTCAAAGCCTCCATCGTTCGGGCGCTTCTGGTGCTGTGCGTCGCGAACGCAGCGGCCCTGGTGGGGCGGGTCCCGTCCCCCCTGCACACGGTGTGTCTGGCGGCATGTGTGCAGGTTCTGTGGCAGCCGGCGCTCCTGTGGGACCTAGGTTTCAGGTTGTCTTACGCGGCCTTCTGCGCGGTGGTGGTTATGTCAAGGACCGCAAGGGAGCGCAGGCTGAAGGGAACCGTGGCGGCGCTGGCCACGTCCGCTTCGGTATGCGCCGTAACGTGGCCCGTGGTGGCCGGAGTTGATGGCAGGGTAAGCCTCATCGGGCCGGTGGCGAACCTGGTGGCCATCCCTTTGGCATCGCTGGCACTGCTGGGCGGGATGGCCGGTGCCCTATTGGGAGCGGTGGTCCCCGCGGCGGGAGCCGTGATCGCACAGGGGGCAGGCTGCGCTCTCTCGGCTCTCATCGCGTGTGTCCGGCTCGCTGCGGCCGTGCCTTTCAGCGAGGTGCGGGTCGGCGCGCCCTCGGGCCTCTCGTGCGTTGCCTACTACTCGGCCCTGGCAGGCGCCTTCGCGGCATGGGAGGATCCGATTCGGGCGGCACGGCTTGTAAGGATCTTGCGAAGGCACAGGGCAGTGTGTGGCGTCGTGGCGCTGGCGGCCGTCCTCGTGGCCGCCGCGCCTGGCGGCTTTCGGCTCACGGCCTTGTACGTGGGGCAGGGAGATGCGATCTTAATCAGGAGCCCTGCCGGTGCATGCGTTCTCGTGGATTCGGGGCCGCCGGCGTTCGGTGAAAGCCAGCTTGCGCCGTTCCTGGCACGTCAGGGCGTGCACCATCTGGACGTTGCCGTGATCACCCACGAGCACGCCGATCACGCAGGCGGGCTTCGGGCGGTGGCCGGGGTCGCATCCATCGGCGTCCTGGCGGTGGGCCAGGGCATGCCTGAGGACGAGGTCGATAGGCTGCTTGCGGCTGCAACCTCCGACGGGAGGCGCCCTGAGCTCCTGGTGATGCGCCGGGGCCAGGTGCTGCGCGTGGGCGACCTCACCTTCGAGGTGCTGCATCCTGACGGGCTCGAGGCGGCCACCCCCAACGCCAGGTCTGTGGTCCTGCGCCTCGCGTTCAGGGACTTCTCATGCCTGCTCTGCGCCGACGCCGGCGCAACCTTCGAGACGTGGGCAACGACGCAGACGCAGCTTCAGGCAGACCTGCTGAAAGTGGCCCACCACGGGTCCAGCTCGGCGTCTTCCTGGGCATTCCTAAGTGCGGTGTCTCCGCGGTGGGCGGTGGTGTCGGTGGGGCCCAACCGCTACGGGCATCCGTCTCCAGAGGTGATGGAAAGGTTATCGTCGGCGGGAGCGGAAGCCTACAGGACCGATGTTTCGGGCGCCGTGGAAGTAAGGACAAACCGGCTGACAGGCGGCGCAAGGCTTGTGACCTTTGGAGAAAAGCGCAGCGTAGTGCCGATGTTCCGCCGTCTTCGAAGTATCACGAAATAGGTCTTCAGGGGAAGGGATAGAATCCTGCCCGTCGAATAGGAGACTGCGAGGCCAAATCGGAAAGGGGGGTAGTCCCGCCTGCACCTGCAGAGCGGGGGCACGACTTGAAGAGGTTTGCGGTCCTAACCCTGAGCCTGTTGCTTCTCGTGATCGTATCGTTAGGTTCGTCTGTGGCCGCCAAGAAGGTCGAGATAACCTTCTGGCATGCCATGGGCGCGCAGCTGGGAGATACCCTGGAGTCACTGGTGAGCGAGTTCAATGCCCAGAGCCCCGACGTGTTCGTGAGGGCGGAATACCAGGGCAACTACGGCGCTCTCAGCCAGAAGCTGGTTGGAGCCCTGGTGGCCCGCAAGCCTCCAACGATGGCCCAGGTATACGGCAACTGGGCAGCGGAGTACATAGACGGCAACGAGCTCGTGCCGGTGGAGAAGTTCGTCTACGGTCCCAATGGCCTGTCCACCCTGGAGATTGAGGACATCTGGGATGGTCTCAGGGCGGGCTGCATGTTTGACGGCGTATGGTATACGATGCCCTTCAACAAGAGCGTATACGTGCTGGTGTACAACAAGGACGCCTTCGATGAGGCGGGCATCGCCAATCCCCCTGCCACGTGGCAGGAGCTCCTTGAGGCGGCTGAACGCCTGACCATACGCGATGGGGACAAGATCGTCAGGTACGGCATAGGTCTCAGGCCCAACGTCGACATCTTCGCGTGCTTCTTCTTCAACTCCGGCGGCGAGTGGCTGGATGCCGCGGGCAAGGTCAACGTGAACGGCCCTGCCGGCATCAGGGCGCTGCAGTTCATGACGGACCTGCTCCACAAGTACAAGGTGGCGTACTACGTGCCCGGCTACCTCGATGCTGACTTCGGGGCCGAGAAGGTCGCGATGTACCTCACCACGTCCCCCGGCCTGAGCTACACGGAGGAGTCCGTGGCCGGCAAGTTCAACTGGACCGCCGCACCGCTTCCTTACGCCGATCCGGCGTTCAAGTCGACTCCTGTGGCCGGCACTGACCTGGCCATCTTCGCCAGGGCCAGCCAGGAAGAGCAGGAAGCTGCTTGGAAGTTCATCAAGTGGCTGATAGAGCCCAGGCAGACCGCCAAGTGGGCCATAGGCACCAGCTACATCCCGATAAGGAAGTCCGCGATGCACCTGGAGATGATGCAGAAGTGGTTCGCGGAACATCCCAGGGATGAGCAGAGCCTGCAGCAGCTGAGGTACATCAAGTACGATCCAAACATCGCCGCGTGGAGTACCATCCGCAACGACATCTCCGAGGCGGTGGAGAAGGTGTTCCTCGGCAGGGCCACCCCGAAGGAAGCCCTTGATGAGGCGGTTACCAAGGCCAACGCGAGGCTGTAAAGGTGAAATGCTTCGGCTAGGTTGACCAATTCTGCCCGGGGGATGCTTGGCGGCGAGCCTGGATTCCCCGGGCTTCCATTGCGCGGAGGGATGACCATGAGCTTTCGCATGCGCGCCATGGGCAGCCTGGCGCTGGTAGGGGCCATCCTGGCTGTTTCCGCGCTGTGCGCCGGCGCCGGGCAGGTGGATCCGGATCCGTGGCAGGGCTACAGCTTCTTCTTTGGCAACCTGCACAGCCATACCTCGTACTCAGACGGGGTGCTGACGCCCACCGACGCCTTCATTGTGGCCAGGGACGCCGCCGACATGGATTTCCTCGCAGTGACCGATCACGGCTACTACATGCAGGAGTCCACCAACCTGCATCACTGGTACCAGGCGCTGGCTGAGGCCGACGCCATGTACGAGCCGGGGCGGTTCGTCACGCTCATCGGGTTCGAGTGGACGTTTACCGACGGGCACATGAACGGCCTGGATACCCCCGTGGCCGCCTCGCGTGACACCCATCGGGACATGCAAGCTTTCATCGATTTCTTGATCGAGCACGACGGGATAGGCGTGTTCAATCACCCCAACTACGACATCCAGCCCAACTGGAACGACTTCGAATACAGGGGCGACGCCGACAGGCAAGTGGCGCTGCTGGAAGTGGGCTCCGGCCCCTACCGGCACAACATCACCAACGAGCGCGCCTACCAGCGAGCCTTGAACCGAGGTTGGCACGTGGGCGCCGCAAGCAACCAGGACAACCATCGCGCGGACTGGGGAACGGCAACGCCCGCCAGGACGGGCGTAGTCGCTCCGGAGCTGACCAGGGAGAGCATACTTGCGGCCCTCAGGGCCATGAGGACGTACGCCACGGAGGACCGGAACGTCAGGGCCTTCCTGGCGTGCCAGGCTCAGCCCATGGGCTCGTCGGTGGAGGCCGTGAGGCGGGAGGACGGCGGCTTCGTTTCGCTTCAGTTCCGCGTGCTGGTGGACGACCCTGACGCCGACGACATACTGGCGTCGGTGGAGATAGTGTCAAACGCCGGCACGGTATGGCGTGATGAGCCCAACCGTCCGGGCGTCTACGACGCGGCCTTTGAGCTTCTGCCTTCCTCCAGCTACACCTGGTTCTACCTCAGGGCCAGGCAGGCCGATGGCGACCTCATAGTGTCATCGCCCGTGTGGGCTACGTCAGGCAGCGGGCTGGCCGCGTGCGATCTCGAGGTCGTCGACAGGGTGCCGCAGGCCGGCAGGGAGCTGAAGGTGCGCGCGGAGATCGTCAACCGGAACGACGAGCCGGTCCGCGGCTGCCAGGCGTCGCTCTTCGTGGCGGACGATGCCGGACGCCGCCGCGTGGCCACGGCCACACTGGACCTGCCGGCCGCGCGGGGAACGGAGGTCCTGTTCTCGTTCGTGCCCGAGCGGGAGGGGAAGTGCCGTCTGGAACTGCAGCTTGAGGCGGAAGGCTTCACCGGCGACGCCCCGGACGTGTTCGTTGGCGCCGCCGTGGAGGTGCGGAAGGCCGGTCTTCCGAAGATAATCATAGATGAGGGGCACAACAACAGGTACTCGGGATACATGAACAGGTTCGTGGCCCTTCTGGCTGACCTGGGGATGGAGCCTGTGGCGAGCAGGCGCGCCATCGATGGTGAGGTCCTGCGCGGAGCGCGGGTGTTGGTGGTGAACATGCCTGAGGAGGGGTTCGCGCTGACCCCTACGCGCTTTGCCGAGGCTGAGATCGACGCCCTGGCCGATTTCGTGCTGGGCGGAGGCTCGATCCTGATCTCGGGTTGGTCGGCGGCTGACGACGGATCCCGCGACCCCGGCGACCTCAACCGGCTGCTGGAGAAGCTGAGCGCGGCGATGAGGTTCGTCGAGAACCCTGAGCCGGGCGAGGAGGTTTCCGCCGCGGCACGCCACATGGGCGGCGTGGTGGAGGCGTCATGGGCCGGCGGCGCCATCAGGGCGGAGGAGGCCAGGCCCCTCCTGGTGGGAGAGGGGCCTGACGTGGTGGCGGTGGCATGTGGGACCGAGGTGGAACAGCCCTTCGCAGCGCTGCAAGAGACGGGGCAGGGGCGCGTCGCCGTGCTGGCGGCACCGACCTTCTCCGACTACGACCTGTTCAGGACGGGATACTCTAACGCCGAGTTCGTCGCGGCCATCATGGAATGGCTTTGCGGAGGGGGGTGGCCCGGAAGATGAGCGCAAGGAGAGCCAGACGGAAGCTGGTGCGCGACACGCTGGAGGCGTACTTGTACCTGGCGCCGGCCCTGGCGATACTGTTGGTGTTTCACTTCTTCCCGGCGTTCTACGCAGCCTGGATAAGCTTCTTCAACACGAACCTGATATCCAGGTGGCGGTGGGTCGGGCTCGGCAACTACATGGAGCTCTTGAGAGACCGGGACTTCATGCAGAGCGTGCGGAACACCGTCATATACGTGTTGGGCACGGTGCCGGTGGGGATGGCCATCTCGCTGGCTGTGGCGATCCTGCTTAACCGTCCCCTTAGGGGAAGGGCGGCGCTGCGTACCGCGTACTTCATGCCTTACGTTACCCCCGTTGTGGCCATATCCATCGTGTGGACGTGGATATACAAGGAGGACGCCACCGGCCTGCTCAACGCCATGCTGGCGTGGTTCGGCGTAAAGGAGCAGGCGTGGCGTCTGGATCCGAAGTGGGCGATGTTCGCGCTGTGCCTCATGAGCGTGTGGAAAAGCCTCGGCTACAACATGGTGATCTTCCTGGCGGGGCTGCAGAACATCCCGCAGGAGTACTACGAGGCGGCGCTGATCGACGGGGCTCGGGGCTGGTCAATGTTCAGCAAGATCACGTGGCCTCTGCTCTCGCCCACCACTTACTTCGTGGGCATCATGTCGGTGATCGGGTCATTCCAGGTGTTCACCCAGGTGTACGTGCTGTGGCCGTCGTCGCTGGGCGGGCCGCTGGGCACGACGAAGGTCGTGGTCAGGTACCTCTACGAGATGGGCTGGAACTCCTTCAGGTTCGGATACGCTGCAGCCATAGGATACGCGTTGTTCGCCATCATCTTCGTCTTGACCCTGGTGCAGCGCAAGGTCGTGGGCAGCAGGGTACACTACCAGTAGTCGGAGGTGCCCAAGCGTGCGCGTGAAGGACAGAACTGGCAAGGCCGTCATCTACCTGCTTCTGGTGTTGGGCGCCGTCCTGATGCTGATGCCCTTCTACTACATGATCAGCACGTCGCTGAAAGGGCCCGAAGATATCTACGTGAACAGGCTGGTGTGGATACCGTCCCGCCTGGTGTGGAAGAACTACGTCACCGCGTGGCGGTCTGAGCCGTACTTCGGGCGGTACTTCGTGAACTCGGCGTTCATCGCCACCGTCACCACGCTGGCCCAGCTCGCCACGTCGGCGCTGGCGGCTTACGCCTTCTCCAGCTTCAGCTTCTGGGGCAAGGAGACCCTCTTCATGCTGCTTCTGGGCACGATGATGATCCCGAGCCAGGTGACGCTGGTGCCCAACTACGCCATCATCGCCAAGCTAGGATGGATCGACACGTACGCGGCGCTGATCGTTCCGTTCGCCGCCAGCGTTTTCGGGATATTCATCATGAGGCAGTTCTTTCAGACCATACCGCTGGAGCTATGGGACGCCGCGCAGATCGACGGATGCGGAAGGTTCAGATATCTTTGGAGCGTGATGGTGCCGCTGTCGAGGCCGGTGTTCATCACCAGCGGATTGTTCACGTTCATCGGAGGGTGGAACAGCTTCCTGTGGCCGCTGATAGTCACCAACACGCCGAAGCTACGCACCATTCAGGTGGGGCTCTCCCAGTTCAACCAGGAGTTCGGCACCAAGCCCGACCTGTTGATGGCCGCTTCCACCGTGGCCATCGCGCCGCTGCTGGTGCTGTTCTTCGTGGCGCAGAAGCACCTGATCCAGGGTATCGCCCACACCGGGCTCAAGAGCTAGGCAGAGCTAGGCACAGCTAGGCCAGGATGCGAGGATGATGAGAATGAGGTCAGACGTGGCCGCCGCCCTCAAGAGGGCACGCAGGCCTGTGATATACCTCCTGTACGGCGAGGACACGTACTCGCGCAACCGGTGTGTCCAGGAGCTTGAGCAGGCCCTGGCGTCGGCTTCCGGCGGCGCCGACCTGAACAGCTTCGACGCCGGGGCAGCCAGCTTCGAGGACATGGCTTCCGCCGTGATGATGGCGCCGATGTTCGGAGGCTCCCGGGTGGTGACTGTGCGCAGGTTCGAGCTGATGCCCGGGGAAGACCAGGAACGCTTCCTGGCGCGCCTGGTACAGGGGCCGGGGCCTGAGGAACACGCCGTGGCTCCCGACACCGCCCTCATCATCAGCTCGGCATCGAAGACGATCCCTCGAGGGCTCGTGGTAGCTGGCGGAGCCAACGTGGCGGCTTTCGAGTTCAGGGCAGCGCGAGCCCGCGAGGCGCAGGAGTTCGTACGCTGGAAGGCCGCGGAGATGGGCCTCACCATCGACTTCAGGGCTGCACAGGCAATTCAGGAGATGATCGGGTCGGACTTAGAGGCACTGGCAGGCGAGGTCGAGAAGCTGGCGCTGTTTCTCGGGCCGGACCAGCGCAGGATCACGCTGGAGCACATAAAGGCCGCGGTGGGCATCAACCCCACGCTGACCGTGTTCAACCTGTTTGACTCCATCGTGGATGGCAACCCTGCGGCAGCATATGCCAGCCTGGCCGATGTGATGAAGTCCGGGCGGAACGCGGTGTGGGTCCAGTCTACATTGGCGGGTCTGCTGAGGACGCTGATGCGGGCACGGTCCGACATTGACAGGGGCATCAGGAAGGCGCCTGGTGACTGGCGCGTTGAGAAAGCCTTCAGCCAGGCCAGGAAGCTCAGCCAGGCCACCTTGGCCAGGATGGTCTGCAGGGTGGCCCAGGCAGACAGGGACATCAAGACCGGCGCCATGGGCCAGGAGCTCTGCATGGACATGCTGGTGTCGGACTTGTGCGCCCTTGCAAAGCAAAAACCCCAGCGATGATCATCGCCGGGGCGTCATGCGCCCTGAACCCAAAGCCGAGGCTAGAGCCGAGTTAGATTGCTACATTGCCGAAGTTGCTTTGTTGGCCTTCTTAGCCAGCCGCGACTTGCGCCTGGCCGCCGCGTTCCTGTGCAGCACGCCCTTCTTTACCGCCTTGTCGATGGCGCTGAAAGCACGGCTAAGTTCCTGCGTAGAGCCTTCTGCACCGACTCTCGCCAGTGCCTCATTGTACCTGCGGATCGCGGTCTTGACGGAGGACTTCACCGAAGCATTCCTGAGAGCGCGCTTCCTGCTGGTGAGCACTCTCTTCTTCGCTGACTTGATGTTTGGCACCCTGCGTCACCTCCTCCGCCTTCTCATTGCACGTCTGATATTCTAACACGGGCATTTCTTCAATGCAAGACGATCCTCTCCAGTTACCCGTCGCGTCGCCGCAGCTGCCTGCGCCGACCCATGGGTGGGTCGTTGTGGCCGGAAAGCGACCCTCCGATGGATCACCCAGACGGTTCCTCGGCAGGAGAGCGCCAAGTCAACGCGAGAGAGCCCGCGCCTTGGCTTGGCGGGACCCTCTCGTTCGCGTCCCCCTGCCTATTCTTCCTGCGCGAAAGGTGCCCACGTGTGGACACACTACCACAGGAAGCGGGAAGCGAGAAGCGCAAACCGGCAAGCACTTCAACGTTCTGGGGAGGTTACGCACTTGGGCAAGAGATCGAGGCGCGAATCAGACATGGGTTTCTCGCCTCCGGGCGGAGGCGCGCTCAGGACCGACCTGGCTCTGGAAGCGCACCAGGCGGTTCAGCATGGGATAGGCCGGCCTATCCCAGGGGTGGTGTCGGAGGTAGCGGAGACTGAATGGGGTTCCATCACTAGGGCGACGGTGAGCACGCCGCAGGCCGCCCGCGCACTTGGCAAGAGCATAGGCACATACGTCACCATCGAGGCTCCTGACCTGCCCGCCCGCGACAAGACGCTTTCTGAGGAGGTGGCCGAAGCCCTAGCAGGAGAGCTGGTAGCGATGATCATCCGCAACTTCGGCGGCGCGGACTACCGCACGGCGCCGAACTTCACGACGCTTGTGTGCGGGCTGGGCAACTGGAACGCCACTCCCGATGCCGTCGGGCCTATGGTTGCTGAGAAGGTGCTGGTCACCAGGCACATCCACTCCATGACGCCGCCTGAGAAGCGCGGCGGGCTCCGGGCGGTGGCGGCGCTGTCCCCCGGGGTGCTGGGAACAACCGGGATAGAGACGGCTGAGATCATCGCAGGGGTCGTGGAGAGGCTCAAGCCCGACCTGATCATCGTCGCCGACGCGCTGGCGGCAAGGTCTGTGTCGAGGCTGGGCACCACCATCCAGCTGGGGGATTCGGGGATCCAGCCGGGCTCAGGCGTGGGCAACAGGCGATTCGGGATAACCCGCGATAGCATGGGGGTGCCGGTCATAGCGGTGGGAGTGCCCACGGTGGTCCACGCCATGACCATCGTTCAGGACGCGCTGGGCATCATGGGGCGGGCTGCGAGCGGCGCAGGCGCCCCCGGTGTTGCGGGCGCCCTGAATAGCGGGCCGCAGGGTGACGGGGCAGGCGCTCGTCCGGTGGGCCCTGGACCGATGGGGGCCGCGGTGGAGCCCGGGGAGCCGCCGCTGCCCCAGGCGGTGCAACAGATGCTCCAGCCGTACCTGGGCAGCCTGATCGTGACGCCCAAGGAGGTGGACGTCCTCAGCGAGGAGCTGGCCGAAGTGGTGGCAGGAGGCATTAATCTGGCCCTGCACCCTGCCATAGATGAGGAGGAGATCTATCAATACCTGCAGTAGCCTCGGCGACAATCGGACAGTAATAGACGAGGCGACGTCGGCATACGCTGCACGGAGAGGTGACTGCTGTGCAGCGAACGAGAAGGGCGAGGAGCCGGCGTCGCGGTGCAGGATCGGTGCTGGGCAGGCTCTTCGGCGTTTACCTGGTTCTCTGCGTCGTGGCGGCCGGCGCCGTATGGGTGCTCAGGCAGAGATCCGGCCTGACGGTGCCTGCCTCGGCGCCGGCTGAGCCGGGGCCCGCTTCCGCTCCCACCCTTGTGCAGAGGGTGGGGGACGCCCTGGAGCGCGTGTTGGATCTGGTGCGCCCTGCAGCCGCCAGGGGTCGGAACCTGCCGTCTGACGACGACAGGTTGCGTTCGTTCGGTGACAAGCTGCTGAGGGCCGTCCTTGACACCATGGGCGGCCTGGACCCCTCCGATCCCCGCACCATGCTACGTGCGGAGCTTCCGGTGCTGGTGCAGGCGAACATGCCGCAGCCTGCCTCCGATGCACCTGTCCTGGACGAGGCCGACCGCGTGGAACTTTCCGCCGCGGCGGTTCCGGTGGAACCGTGGACAGCGGAGCGACAGCCCCTCGATAGCCCGGGCCAGCAGGATCAGCAGGATCAGCAGGATCAGGGCAGGGCCGTGCTGGCCATATCGTCAGGAAGGTCCGGCACGTCGCAGGCGGCGACGTCGGCAGCGGCAACCTTGCCCTCAACCTCGGCCTCGACCTCGGTGTCGTCGCCGCAGCGCCTAAGCGGCGGCGCGCCTGCCCCCAGGGCATCTGCTTCCCTGGCGCCCCGGGTGGCGGTGCTGCACACCCACAGTTCGGAGGCGTACCGAGCGTCGCAGGGTTCCGACTACAGGTGGGGCAAGACCGACGGAGTGGTGAGGATAGGCGCGGTGCTGGCGGAAGAGCTGGAGAAGGCGGGCATCAAGTGCGTGCACTCCACGAAGGTGCACGACTACCCCGACTGGACCAAGAGCTACGCTCAGTCAGCCGCGACGCTCAGGAGCATCCTCGAGAAGAACCCTCAGATCGAGGCCGTAATCGACGTGCACCGCGACTCACTGCCTTCCGGCTCGGAGTCCCTCAGGGTGGCCACTGTGGCCGGGCAGAAGGTGGCCAGGGTCATGTTCGTGGTGGCCGACAACAGCTCCGGGCTGAGCCATCCCAACTGGCGGAACAACTACGCCTTCGCCCTGAAGGTCAGCGCGGCGCTGGACAAGATAGCCCCAGGCGTCAGTCGCGGCGTGGCCATACACAAGGGCGGCCGCTTCAACCAGCACATGCACGAGCACGCCATCATCGTGGAGATCGGGGGGACCACCAACACTCTTGAGGAGGCCACAAGAGCCGCGAAGCTGGTGGCACAGGCCATCGCCATGGTTCTATAGAGGGATGTGGGCGCTGGTAGCCGTGGCCCTGGCCGCAGTAGGGGTGGGGCTCCGGGCCGCCGACGCCAGGGTCACATCGCTCCTAGGGCCGGACATAGCGTGGCGCCCAACCCGGCTGGCGCTCCTCCGCGCAGGTCCAGAGAAGGAGGAAGCCGGGCAGTCGCAACTGTCAGGGGGACTAGGGACGCCGGATGCAGCCCACGAAGCGTCGGGGGCGGGCGGCACCGTATTGAAATTGGAGATAGGCGACACCAGCATAGAGCTGCGCGTCAGCACCGGACGGCGGAGAGGGCAGAGGTGAACCTCTGCCCTTGTGCTATAATAAAACGGTACCTAACAACGCGACACTATTCAAGTTCCTGAGGTGAACATGGACACTACCGCCATCCGAAACTTCTGCATCATCGCCCATGTGGACCACGGCAAGTCCACCCTTGCCGACAGGATCCTGGAGCTCACAGGGGCCATCGATCCGCGCGCCATGACCGAGCAGATGCTTGACCGCATGGACCTGGAAAGGGAACGGGGGATCACCATCAAGCTGAAACCGGTGAGGATCGACTACCGCCACACCGACGGCAACGACTACATCCTCAACCTGATTGACACTCCGGGCCATGTGGACTTCACGTACGAGGTGTCTCGGTCCCTCGCGGCCTGTGAGGGCGCCGTGCTTGTGGTGGACGCCACCCAGGGGGTCCAGGCGCAGACCCTGGCCAACCTGTACCTCGCCATCGACCACGGCCTTGAGATCATCCCTGTAGTGAACAAGGTGGATCTGCCCAACGCCGAGCCTGAGCGGGTCAGGGACGAGCTGGTGGACCTGCTCGGGATCAAGCCTGACGAGGTGCTCATGGTGAGCGCAAAGACCGGCGCTGGCGTCGACAGGGTGCTGAACGCAGTGGTGAACCTGGTGCCGCCTCCGTCCGG
The DNA here is from genome assembly GCA_001513145.1 of Clostridia bacterium DTU025. Lineage (GTDB taxonomy): Bacteria > Bacillota > DTU025 > DTU025 > DTU025 > DTU025. The sequence goes on from LFSP01000028.1 coordinate 32,697, forward strand.
CAACCCCGATGCGCCCCTCAAGGCGCTGATCTTTGATTCGCATTTCGATCCGTACAGAGGGGTTATGGCCCACATCAGGGTGTTCAACGGGTCCCTCTCGGTGGGCGACGATATATTGATGATGAGCAGCGGCAAACGCTACACCCTCACGGAGCTGGGGGTGTTCCGCCCCGACATGCAGCCGGTATCGAACCTGGGCCCCGGCGAGGTCGGGTATCTCGCCGCCCAGATCAAGGAACTGGCCGACGCCTCGGTGGGCGACACGGTCACCCGGGCCGCCAGCCCGGCCCGAGAGCCGCTGCCCGGCTACCGTCCCGCCAGGCCCATGGTGTACTGCGGTATGTACCCTGTGGACACGGCGCAGTACCCTGCGCTTCGCGACGCCCTGGACAAGCTCAAGCTGAACGACGCGTCCATCTCCTATGAGCCGGAAACCTCGGCCGCGCTGGGCTTCGGCTTCCGATGCGGCTTTCTGGGCCTTCTTCACATGGAGATAGTCCAGGAGAGGCTGGAGCGCGAATATGGCCTCGAGCTCATAACCACCGCTCCATCGGTGGTGTACAAGGTGATCACCACCGCGCAGGACGAGCTTTACATCGACAACCCGGCTAACCTGCCGCCGGCGCACAAGATCGAAGAGATAGAGGAGCCTTACGTCCGCGCGACCATCTTCGTGCCCGCCGACTTGCTGGGGCCGGTGATGGACCTTGCCACCGAGCGCAGGGGATCCCTGCACGATCTGCACTTCGCCACCCCCACCAGGGTGCGGGCGACATACGACATCCCGCTTTCGGAGATACTCTTCGACTTCTTCGATAAGCTCAAGTCGCGCACCAGGGGCTACGCGTCGTTGGATTACGAGTTCCTGGAGTACCGCCAGTCCGACCTGGTGAAGCTGGACATCCTCGTAAGCGGCAAGCCCGTCGACGCCCTATCCTTCATAGTGCACCGCTCCTTTGCCGAGCGGCGGGGAAGGGCGTTGGTGGAGCGCCTGCGGAAGCTCATACCCAGGCAGCTCTACGATGTTCCCCTCCAGGCGGCCATAGGCTCCAGAGTCATCGCCCGCGAGACCATAAAGGCCCTGCGCAAGGATGTGCTGGCCAAGTGCTACGGCGGAGACGTCACCCGCAAACGCAAGCTCCTGGAGAAGCAGAAGGAAGGCAAACGCCGCATGAAGCAGTTCGGGTCCGTGGAGATACCTCAGGAGGCCTTCATGGCGGTGCTGGCGGCTGACGATGAGTAGCGGCGGATCCATCTACGTGCACGTGCCGTTCTGCGCGTCCAAGTGCTCGTACTGCGACTTCGTGTCGGTTCCTTTGGGTCAGGTGCGGCCCCTGGCCGCCTCTTACCTTGCGGCCTTGCGCACCGAGCTGCGCCCCTCCGTCAGGCTTCTCCGGCGCATAGCCCCCATACGCAGCATCTACATCGGCGGCGGCACGCCCACGGCCCTACCTGCCTCTGAGCTTGCACGGCTCGCCTCGGAGCTCCTGACTGCCGCCGTCAGCGCCGCGGCCGGCGACGATCCCGTCGACATCGAGTTCACCGTGGAGGCAAACCCCGCCACCATCGACACGGCCGGCCTCAGCCTTCTGCTCCGCGCCGGAGTCAACAGGCTTTCGCTGGGGGTCCAGAGCTTAGACCCTGCGGAGCTTGAGGCGCTGGGAAGGGCGCACGACGCTGCGCAGGCCCTCGCCGCCATCGACGACGCCCGAGCAGCCGGCTTCGAGAACCTCAACGTGGACCTGATCATCGGCGCCCCGGGCCAAACCAGAGCCAGCCTCGAGTGCACCCTGGAGAGCATAGTCGCGCGCAGGCCCGACCATGTGAGCGCTTATTGTCTTCAACTGGAGACTGGAACCCCGCTGGAACGCGCCGTGGCGTCAGGCAAGGTACAGGTGCCGGATGCCGACGAGACCGCGGACCTGTACTGGACGGCGGTTCGCGCCCTATGTAGTGCGGGCTATCGCCGGTATGAGGTGTCAAACTTCGCTCTGCCCGGGCGCGAGTGCAGGCACAACTTGGGGTATTGGGAGTGCGGCATGTACTTGGGGCTCGGGGCGGCGGCCCACTCACACTATCCGTCTGAGGCAGGCGGCCCCGCGCGAAGGTGGGTGCGCTCCTGGAACACCAGCGATGTCGGCGAGTACGTGCGCCTGGTGATGTCAGGGCATACCCCGGAGGCCGGCAGGGAGGAGCTGGACGCTGAACGTGAGGCCCGGGACCGCGTCATGCTTGGGCTCCGCACGGAGCGCGGAGTAGATCTGGCCGAGGTCGGCGCTGCCTACGGAGTCCGCATTTCCGATGCGCTTCTTCCCGTGCTCCGAAAGTGGAGCCTGAAACGTATGGTGGAGATGGAGGGCACGCGTGCGCGAATAGCGCCGCAAGCAGCACTTGTGGCAAACGTGGTATTGGCTGAGTGCGTCTGACTTCCTTGACAGCATGGGTGGGTAATGTTAGATTCTGATTAGCACTCCCGACGTGTGAGTGCTAACCAAACGGGAGGGTGAGGTGAGCCAATGGCTGACGCGATGGGGCAGAGAAAGCAGGCGGTTCTTCGTGCCGTCACAGACGACTACATCTCCACCGCTGAGCCTGTAGGCTCCCGAACCATTGCGCGCAAGTACGGCCTGGGAGTCAGTCCTGCTACCATCCGTAACGAGATGGCCGACCTTGAGGAAGAGGGCTACCTGGAGCAGCCTCACGCTTCGGCGGGGCGGATTCCGTCTGACAAGGGCTACAGGTTTTACGTTGACAGCCTGATGCTGGAGAAGCCGATCAGCAAGTCTGAGGAGGTACGGATCCGGAAGGAGTACCAGCGCAGGCGCGACAGCATCATCTCGCTCATACGCGCCACCGCGAGGGTGCTGGGGGAGATGAGCCAGTACGCGTCTGTGGTGATAGGCCCAACCGTAAAGGGCGCGGAGATACGACACATCCAGTTGGTGCCGCTCAGCTCGGACACCGTCCTCGTGGTGGTGGTGACCAACTCCGGCCTGGTGGAGCACAGGGTGCTCACCATAGAGCATGCGATGTCCCTGTCTGACCTTGACAGGATCTCGTGGGTCCTCAACAACAAACTGAGGGGAAGCACCCTGTCGGACATGCGCGGCCGGCTGCTGAAGGAGATCCAGGCTGAGGTCAGCGCCTACACATCGTTCCTGGAGAACATGTTCGAGCTGCTCATTGGGGCGATGCGTACGTCCGACACTGAGAAGGTGCACGTGGAAGGCGTCATGCAGCTTCTCGCGCAGCCTGAGTTCAGGGAGATAGAGAAGGCCCGCCCGGTCCTTGAGTTCCTCGAGTCTGACGAGCTGGTTCTGCGCGAACTCAGCGCGTCGGCGCGGGCGAGCCGAGGCACCGAAGTCACCATAGGTTCGGAACACGCCCTGGAGGAGCTGCGCAACTGCAGCATCGTGAGTGCCCCGTACGGGCCAGGTGGGCAGATGGTTGGAGCCGTGGCAGTCATAGGGCCTACGCGAATGGATTATGCCATGGCCACAGCCTTGGTGGGCTACATGGCGGAGCAGCTGTCGGAACTGCTTACCCGGCTCGATTGGTACAAATCTGCTGAATGAGGCGGTGTAGTTGACTTCACCCCGTGACTATTACGAGGTTCTGGGAGTAGACCGCGACGCCGACGAGGCCGAGATAAAGAAGGCGTACTGGAACCTTGCCCGCAAGTACCACCCCGACGTCAACCCCGGTGATACCGACGCGGAGGCCAAGTTCAAAGAGATAAACGAGGCGTATGAGGTGCTCTCCGACCCGGAGAAGCGTAGAAGGTACGACCTGTATGGAAGGAACGGCCAGGCCAGCGCAGACGGGGGATGGTCGCCCGACTTCGGCGGGTTCGACCCCTTCGGCGGCATCTTCGAGGCGTTCTTCGGTGACACAGTCTTCGGGCGCCAGCGCACCACTGCGGGTCCTGTGCGCGGAGACGACCTCAGGTACACACTCACCATCGACTTGGCGGAGGCGGCGTCAGGGACCACGCGAACCATCGAGTTCACGCGCGTGGGTATCTGCCGCCAGTGTTACGGGCATGGAACCGCCCCTGGCACATCCAGGATGAAATGCCCTGAGTGCGGGGGCACCGGCAGGGTGCAGTCTGTGAGCAGCACGCCGTTCGGCATGTTCACCAGGGTGACCACGTGCTCCCGCTGCGGGGGGGACGGCACGATCATCGAGAAGCCGTGCCCGGGCTGCGGCGGCAGCGGACGCCAGAAGGAGCCAGCCCAGGTGGAGGTCACCGTACCCCCGGGCGTGGACACCGGCGCGAAGCTCAGGTTGAGGGGAGAGGGGGACGCCGGACTCAGAGGCGGCTCGTCCGGCGACCTCTTCGTGGAGATCATAGTCAGGCCGCATGATGCGTTCGTGAGGGATGGTGACGATCTGCGGGTGAAGGTTCCGATATCCTTCCCCCAGGCAGCGCTCGGCGCGGAGCTTGAGCTTACTGCCATCGATGGCTCGCGCGTGACGCTGAAGGTGAAGCCAGGCACCCAGAGCGGCCAGGAGATTCGGATAAAGGGCAAGGGCATGCCCAGCCTCCGGGGCTACGGCCGCGGGGACCTGGTGGCCGAGGTTGCGGTGGTCATCCCCACGTCGCTGAGCCGGCGCGAGAGGGAGCTCCTGGAGGAGTTGGCTGCCCTGCAGGGTGACAGTGGCGCAGGCATAGGCAAAGGCAAGGCAGGCAAGCGAGGCAAGAAGTCCAAACGCAGTCCGTTTGACGTGTTCAAATGGAACTCGGATGCGAGAAGCGATGGAATGGCTTGAGTTATCTGCAGACGCCCCACCGGAGTTGGCCGAGAGCGTCGCCGACGTTTTCGCCAGCGTAGGGGCGTCTGGCGCTGTGTTCACAGGGCCCGCCATCACCCGGCAGGCCGCGGAGAACCGCGGAGAAGCCGGCGTGATCTTTCCCGATGTACTTAGCTCCGAAGGGCCGGTGAAGGTCTGCGCCTATCTTCCGCTCTGTGGCGAAGTTGAGGACAAGCTATCCCGGGTGCGTCGCCGCCTGCTCGAACCTCCTTTCAACGCCCGGGTGCAGCTGGGCGTCTCCACTGTGCAATCTGAAGACTGGGCCAGGGCGTGGAAGCGCCACTACCGCGTGGAGCGCGCGGGAAGCAGGATAGTGGTGGTGCCGTCGTGGATCGATTATCATCCGTGTGCAGACGAGGTCATCATCAGGCTCGATCCCGGCGAGGCCTTCGGCACCGGCCAGCATGAGACAACCCGCACTTGCCTGCAGGCTCTTGAGGAGTTCGTGTTCCCCGGCTGCCGCGTTCTGGACGTGGGGACCGGTTCCGGCGTACTGGCCATCGCCGCGGCCAAGCTGGGGGCAGGGTTCGTGAAGGCCGTCGACATCGACCCCGTGGCCGTGGAGGTGGCCAGGGCCAACGTTGAGCGGAACGGCGTGGATGGCAGTGTGCATGTGGCCGGAGGCAACCTGGCGTCTGGGGTTGTGGGGCGGTTCGATGTGGTGGTCGCGAACATCCTGGCGGAGGTGGTCTGCGTTCTCTCACAGGACGTTCCTGCGCTCTTGGCGCCTGGCGGCGCCTTCATCAGCTCGGGATACGTCAAGGCCAGCGTGCCGCAGGTGGTAGGGGCGCTGGAGTCCGCGGGCCACGAGGTGGTGCGGCGCGTGCAGGAAGGAGATTGGGTCACTCTGATCTCCAGGAGCAGGGGAGGGCCTGCAGCAGGTGCGTAGGTTCTTCGTGGAATCCCAGGACATCCAGGACGGGTGCGTCACCATCTGTGGCGGCGATGCCCGGCATATCGCCAAGGTGCTAAGGCTGGGCGCGGGCAGCATCATCCGCGTGGTGGACAGTGCCGGGCGCGAGCTTGAGGTGGCGCTGACCACCGTGGCGGACACGTGCGTGA
>LFSP01000002.1 GCA_001513145.1 Clostridia bacterium DTU025
TTCGTCGATATCAGAACCGCGTACCATCGGGAATCTGCCGCCGTTTTTGTCGCGCGAACGCGTGCCGCTACCGCTAATTGACGGCTTGCCCATCAGCCCGTGTAACCTGTGCAACGAGCCACCGTTCCCCCACTTGAACGACGACGAGTACCTCGCGCGACTTCCCAGCCGGGCCTGTCGATGTCGCCCACTGGTACTCGATCTCGTACTCCCAGCGCCCGTCGACCTCCCGCCTTTCAGCCACCACTTCGACACCAGCCACCCACGGGCTAGACGTCCCCGTCACCCAGCCCAAACCCTCGTAGTACTCGAGCATCTTCTCCCTGAGCTCCGGGGCGAGCACAGCGTACTGCAGGGCGCCGTTGCGCGTCTTCACGCCCTCAGCCCAGCGCTCAGCCGCCTCCCGCGGCGACCGCGGCTCCAGCGCCATCTGAAGCAGCTGCACCTGACGCTCGAGGCTCTCCACCGCGCGGATCCTATCATCGGTTCCGTCGCCTTCGCCCTCCCTCGCCTGCCCGTGCCCCTGCGTCTGCACCGGCCCGCCGGAGGCCCACGCAAGGGGTCCGACGGCCGCACCCCCCATCGCGGCCCGAACCCCCAGCACGATCCCTAGAGCAACCAGCACTGACACGGCCGCCTCCAGCGCGGACCGCCTGCCCGCACTCCGCCTACCCGCAAGCCGCCTCCGCATCTGCGTCTGTATCCGCATCCCCGGCTCCACCCCCAGCTTGAGCAGCGTCTCCGGTAACTATGACGCGCCGCAGCCTCGGCCGGTTCCGCCTGGTTTCGCCTGGTTCCGCCGAAACCACGCCCGCACCCCTGCCGCCGCCCGCCGGCACCATCATAGTCCGCTCCGCTACAGCCATCGCGGGTTGTCGCACGGGTAATCGGGAAACCATGGGATCGGCTCCAAGTTCTCAACCGCTATGTTCTCAAGGAGCCACTTCCCCACCTCATCCTCGGCCCCCGCTCCTCCGAACATGTGCAACTCATCGAAGATGCTCAACGGCACAGCCATCCGGCCCGCGCCCGTGGCGCCTAAGGCCCCGGGCACCTTCATCAGCGACTCGATGGTGTTCATCGCCTGGTTCACCCCGAAAGGCCTCAGCGTGCCCGCAGCGTACTCGGCGTATCCGGCATATCGGCCGCCCTGGTGGTCGCTGCCCTGGTCGCCACCCTCGCCCCCGCCGCTGACACCGTTCACCGGCGCCACATAATACACCTGCGGATCCGCCTGCATCCCCAGCACCTGTGCGTACGCCAGCGCCGCAACGAACTCAACGCACGAATCCTCGTCCACCACATACACAAACGCCGGTAAGTGCCGCCCCTCGATCGTGCCCGCCAGCGCCCGGTACGTATCCTCGCTCATCACCACCATCGGCACCGTCCTGTTCACCATGGGCACCGACAGCTCGTGCTCCGCCACCGTTCCGGCGCTGCCCAGCCCCAGCTCAGCGCTGATATCGACCCACAGATTATCCGTGCCCGCCTCCACGCCGCGCACCCTCTCCGTGAACGCGAACCCTCCGGTCGCCTCCACCCGCACCTCCTCGCCGCCCAGCAGGTAATCAACGATGAGATACTCCGCCGCGTAAAGAGGGACGTAGTGCCCTCCGGTCGTCCACAGCTGCTCCGCCATGCCCAGCGACTCCTTGAGGCGCATCGCATTCTCCTTCACCATGATCGCGTCAGACCAGCCGTTTATCAGCAGCGCCGGCCGCGGCCATGCATCCGGCACATTGATGGGGTCCACGATCTGCAGCGCCTCGACGAACGCCTCCGGATCCACCAGCCCCGCCCTGGCAGCCGCCCTGAAGACGTCGAGCAGGTCGATGTCCCCGCTTTCCAGGATCCCCGCCACGCCCGACGCCGCCCCCACGAACACGCCCCTGGCGAGCCTCGGCTCCACCTTGAACGCCAGCGCCGCCACGACACCCCCGAGGCTCGCCCCAGACACCGACACCCTCGCCGCGTCCACCCCAGGCACGGTGGACAGCCAGTCCACTGCCCGCCGCACGTCCAGCACCGCCCGGCGCAGGTTCACCTGCACCGCCTCCGGCCTCCCCACTATCAGCTGCTGCCCGGGTATCAGGGGAAGCCCCTTCGTCCGCCTGTGGTGAAACGGCATGCTGGGCATCAGCACGGCTATCCCCCGTTTGGCACAGAAGTCTCCCATCGTCCGAAACTGGTGCTCGGTTCTGGAAAACATCCCGTGTAGACCCACCAGGCACGGCGCTGGGGACGCTACCGATGACACGGGAAGCATGAAGTGGGAGTACACAGTCTCGCCGAGGCTCTCATAGGTTACTTCGTACTCGTCGTACCACTGAGTGCGCCCCACCGAGACCACCACCGGGCTCAGCGGCTCCTCAGGGTCGTACCAGTAGAAAGCCTCCACCTCCGCGGCGCTCACGCCCGGCCCGCCGCCGACTTCCTCAACCGCGCCTGCGCCCGCCGGCACCACGCCGCCGCACAGAAGCCACATCAAGAGCACCATCACGCCGAGCGCTCCCCGGACCACCCTCAACATCTGATTCCCTCCCCCAGCTGCGGTGGCTACCTTGACCTGGCGGTCTACTGCTGAGGCTCCGGCCTCGGCCTGGGCTGCTGACGGCCGGCCTCCAGCAACACCCTGTTGCGCAGCATGAACAGGCTTTGGCCCAGCATCACCGCGGCGCCCACCAGAAGAAGCCTCTCGATCCTTACCACGTCGGCCATCGGCCCGAACACCAGCATGCCCGCGGGCATGGTTATGCTGGCCAACATGTTGACCACCGCGAAGACCCGCCCCAGATAGTTGCCGTCCACCTTCTGCTGCAGCATCACCGTGGCCGGCGTGTTGAACACCGGCATCGCGACCCCGCACAGAGCCATGAAGGCCAGGTACACCCAGAACACTGGGGACAGCGCAAAACCCAGCGTGCACAGGCCCACAACGAAATTGGACAGCGCCATGGAGTGCACCCTGTTCCTGAACCCGCCCCACACCGCCATCAGCATGCCGCCTGCCATCATCCCCGACGACCAGGCTATCTCCATGGCGGTCAGCCTCCATACGTCGCCGCCGAACCTCCGCGCCACCTGCAGCGGCGTGAGGAACGCGGTGGGCGCCACGGCCAGGAAGAACACTGCGCTGTAGAGGCAGTATGTCCTCACCAAAGGCGACCGTCGGATATAGTCGAACCCCTGACGCATGTCCTGAAAGTAGCTCAACGCCTGCTTTCCCGCGGCCTTCTCGTGGCTCGGGATCTTGAGCAGCGCCAGCAGCACGAACACGGCGATGGCCGCCGTGGCAACGTCGATGAAGAATAGCGCCTCGATCCGGGCGAACGACATCAGCGCGCCCGCAAGCATCGGCGAGACGAGAGCCACCACCGACTGTATGCTGCTGTAGGTGGCCTGCACCTTCGTCAGCCTGTCAGCCGGCACCAGCTGAGGGAACACGGCTGACACCGCCGGGTTCTGCACAGCTCCGCCGAAAGACCTTATCGCAGATGCTACGAAAAGCATCCATATCGCGTTGTGACCGGTCATGAAAAGCACGGCGACCACCAGCGTCGCCAGGGCGATGCCTGCATCGGCAGCGGCGATCAGCACCTTGCGGTTGTAGCGGTCAGCCCACACCCCGGCGAACGGCGACAGAACGAACATGGGAAGAAAACCGCAGATGATGGAGATCGTCATCATCGCGCCCGACTGCGTGCTCAAAGTGATGTGCCATACGATGGCGTATTCTACCAACAGCGATCCGAACAGCGATACCGTCTGGCTGATCAGAAATAGTGCTGTGTTCCTTTTCCAGGCGTGGTCCATTCATCTACCGCCTCAATCATCGTGTGTCGTGGACAACTCAGTATATCGCAAGGGCCCTGGCCAGTGTCAACGCCTGTCCCTTTACTGGCCCCCGGGCTCCGGCGCGGCGTCGCAGCGCCAGCGGCCATCCGCGATCCGCCACCCACCACCCGCCACCGGCCACTGTCTGCCAGGCCGCCGGGCCGCTCAATGACGTGCCTCACGAAGTGATGAACAATTAGGCGCCGAATACGTCTCAAAGGAAAAGGAGAAATCGCACCAGTGGCGTACAATTACACTAGCGGCGCCCACTGGCCCCACCAGCGGCGCCGCGCCAGCCTGCTACAGGGAGGCGGTGCACGAGATGGCCGGAGACTGGGGCGAAATCCGCACGAAGTACATCTGGGAGCTAATACAACAGACTTCCTGGGACGACACTGAGGGCAGGAAAAAGATCGGCGAGCTCATGTTGATCGAGGAAGCTCTCTACATGCGAATGACGGGCAGGCGCATGAACCGCGTCGAGGAGCTCTACACCGACTCTCTCATTGTTGACAAGTACCCAGATGAAGCGGAGCGCATCGAGTCCGAACTCACGCTCCACCTCGTTGAGACCAGGGGGATACATCCGAGGTACGTGTTCGGCGACGCCGTCGTGGACCCCGACGACGACGATGAGGATCTGGATGAATTCTTCGATGAGCTCGATGACGACGATGAGGACGACTGCGCGGACCACGTGATTCAAGAGATAGAGCAGATATTCCGCCGGCGCGACGAGGAGTTCAACAGCAAGGGCCGCGACGAGCAGCCCTGAGCCGCCTCACCGGATGATACGCCAGTATCGACCCGCCGCGCTGCGCCGCGTCGCAGCCCCATCAAGGCCGGGCGCCACCCTTCAGCGGGCTGCTCGGCCTTCCTGTTTCACCTGTTTCGCCTGGCCGTGCAGGAACGGCACCACCCGGTTCTTCCCCGACCGCTTGGCCTCGTAAAGCGCAACGTCGGCATCCCTCACAAGGGTCTCCGCGTTGCAGCCGGGCCCCACCTCGCCGCTGGCCACGCCGATGCTCACTGTCACGTGCACCTTATGGCCGTCCCGAGCCACGTCAAGCTGGTCCAGCCTGCTGCGTAGCCTCTCGGCCAGGGAGAGCCCGTCGGTCAGGCTCATGCCCGGCGCCAGCACCAGGAACTCCTCGCCTCCATAGCGCACGAGGGTATCCTCGCTGCGTATGTTGCTCTTCAGCACCGACGCCACTTCCTGAAGAACGATATCGCCAACGTGGTGCCCGTACGCGTCGTTCACCGACTTGAAGTTGTCGATGTCGATCATCAGGACGCAAGTACTCGCGCCCTTGGCCTGCGGCCCCCCGAGATCAGCCATCTTGGAGTGCAGCGTTCTGCGGTTTGCGATGTTTGTCAGCGCATCAAGGTACGCAAGGTTCCTCATGGACTGCAGCAGCTTCATCTCGTTCGTGATGTCCGTCATGATGAGATACTTCGCGGCGGCACCACCGCACCTGCCGCGCACGGCGCGAACAGTGACCCTGAACACGCGGTCGGTGCCATCCTTGAGATGCACCTCGACGGAACCCTCTGAACCTTCCGACACAAGCTGAACCACTTGCGAGTAGTCCTTGAACACTTCAGACAACAGCCTGCCTCGACAGTCCCCGCCGCAGTCCGTCAGCAGCTGCCGCAGGGACCGGTTGTAGTCCACTATCCTGTTGCTGTTGTTCAGTATCACCAGTATGTCCGACATGGTGTCGACCATGATGCGCCGCACAAGCGGCACGATGTTGAGAAGCTCGTTGCTGCGCAGGCCGTACACCAAGACCAGGATCGCGAACAACATGTAAACCGGAGCCGGATCCATGCCGTACGGCGTCCAGCCCAAGGCATACGCGCCGTAGCTTACCAGTGGCATCATCACGCCCAGCATACACAGACGGTACTGAGGCCTGAGGTCCGCCGGTGCCCTCCACCACGACACGCCCACCGTGACGACAACTGCTACAGATGAGAGCAGAGCAGACCCCAAGAAGACCTTGTACCATGGACCGGGGATGATCTTCACGATGTTGAGCCCAGCTACCCTTGTGAGCTCGAGATCAGCGTAGTACTGATGATGAAGGTCGTTCGTGTAGAGCAACGCCAGCGTCAACAGAGAGATGGCCAGCAGTCCACCTGCCAGCCACCTGTCCCGACGTCTGTCGAACCTTATCTCATTCCCGGTGAACTCGCGCGCAGCAAGGAGTCCAAAGAATGGGTACAGCACTATGCCCACGTACTCAAGCTTGATGAATACCATAGTCATGTCCACAGTGCTTGAAGCTAGCTCCAGGGCATAGCCCAGGCAGTGAACGGACGCAGAGAGCACGAACCCCGCGAACCACCGGTTCCTTCCCCTGACGCTTTCCAGGAGGATGTACACGCCGATGGCGAGCAGGACCATGCCGACGATGGCTATCGCAACAATCACCAGGTATCCCATCATGCTCGGTGCCTCAAATCAGAGCTTTCTCAACTAGCCCACGAAGAGAAGAGCATTCTTACTCTGTGTTACCATGCCGGAGTGAAATCTCAATCACGGCATCTGGATGTATTCGTCTCTCCCGGCTCCCACCGACACCCAGGCGATCCTGCATCCCACGGCCTCCTCGAGGTAGCGCACGTATTCCCTGGCGGCCCGCGGCAGTTCCTCGAACCTCCTGCATCCGGAGATGGGGCCGTCGAAACCGTCCAGGTACGTGTACTCCGGCTTCGCCCGCTCCAGCGCCGGCGTGAGCGGAAACTCCGTCGTGCGCCCCCCGTCGATCTCGTAAGCCACGCACACAGGGATCTTCTCCATCCCCGCCAGCACGTCCAGCTTCGTCAGTGCCAGCTCCGTGGCGCCCTGGACTCGCACGCCGTACGCCGACGCCACAGCGTCGAAGGGCCCCACCCGGCGAGGCCTGCCCGTGGCTGCACCGTACTCGCCGCCCGCCTCGCGCAACGCCCTCGCCTGGTCCCCAAAGAACTCGCACACGAAGGGTCCCTCGCCCACGCACGTGGAGTACGCCTTCATTATGCCGATGATCTTGTCCAGCTTCTTCGCCGGGATCCCAGCGCCGATAGGCGCGTACGCCGCGATCGTCGACGAGGAAGACGTATAAGGGTAGATTCCGAAGTCTATGTCGCGAAGCGCCCCCAGCTGCGCCTCGAACATTATCGCCTTGCCGCTGTCAGCGGCGGCCGACAGGTATTCTGTGGTATCAATGAGATATGGGATGAACGGCTTTCCGTAAGTCGCGAGCCATTCCAGCATCTTTTCCCTGGAGACTGGATCATGTCCGTATCCCCTGTAGACGGCGAGGTTCTTCCACTCGACGATGTCGGCCACCTTCTCCTCGAGACGGTCCCACTCCAGGAGATCCCCCATGCGCAGCGCTTTCTTCATGTATTTGTCGGAGTACGCAGGGGCGATGCCCCGTCGCGTGGAGCCGAACCTCTTGTCGCCCAGCCTGTCCTCCTCCAGCTCATCGAGGAGCTTGTGGTACGGCATGGATATGGCGGCACGGTCGCTGATCTTGAGGTTCCGCGGACTTATGTCGACGCCCTTCTCCCTGAACGACGCCACTTCCTTGAACAGGTGCTCCAGGTCAAGCACCATCCCGGGCCCGAGCACGTTGGCTTTGTCGGGGCGCAGGATGCCCGAAGGAAGCAGGTTCATGATGAACTTGCCTCGTTCGTTCACAACAGTGTGGCCAGCGTTGTTCCCGCCCTGGTAACGAACGACGATATCGTATTCCTCGCTCAGCAGGTCCACCATCCGGCCCTTGCCCTCGTCGCCCCAGTTGATCCCTACTACAGCTGTTAGCACCAAAGAACACCTCACTAAACGCGAGTGCGGATGTCTAGCTCAATCTCGTCGGCGTTCGCATCAAGCAGCGGTTTCACCACGTCGTTCAGGTACGACTCCGTCTGCTTGGGGGCCAGCCCCACGAACTTGCTGATGTCCACCAGCTCCGCCAGGGACTCCCCCGTCAGGTCGAACCTCTCATCCGACAGGAGTCTCTCCAGGAGGTCGTTATCAAGCCCTTCCGCCTTCACCCTGGCGGCCGCGGCCAGCGCGTGGCGCCTTATGGCCTCGTGCAGCTCCTGCCTATCGCCGCCCCGCGCCACAGCATGCATCAGGATATTCTCGCTGGCGATGAAGGGCATCTCCTCTTTGAGGCGCCTCTGTATCGTCCCTGGATATACCGTTCCGCCCCGCACCACTTCAATGCACAGGCACAGGATGGCGTCGGCAGCCATGAACGCCTCCGGGATCACGATCCTCCGGTTCGCCGAGTCGTCCAGCGTGCGCTCGAGCCACTGGTTAGCCGCAGTCGCCGCCGGGTTCGCCGCAAGGCCCATCAGATACCGCCCCAGCGCCACTATGCGCTCGCAGCGCACGGGATTGCGCTTGTACGCCATCGCGGACGAGCCCACCTGCTCAGTCTCGAACGGCTCGTCGAACTCTTTCATGTGAGCCATCAGGCGCAGGTCCGTGGCCATCTTCGAGGCGCTCTGCGCGATCCCCGCCAGCACGTTTATGACGAACGAATCGACCTTCCTGGGATACGTCTGCCCGGACACAGGAACGCACGCCGAGAAGCCCATCTTCTCTGCGATCTTCCTCTCCAGCTCCGCCACCTTCCGCGCGTCGCCATCGAAAAGCTCAAGGAAGCTCGCGCCGGTGCCGGTGGTGCCCTTGCACCCCAGGAGCTGCAGATGCTCCAGCTCGAAATCAAGGCGCTGGCAGTCCATGACGAAATCCTGAATCCACAGGCAGGCGCGCTTGCCCAAAGTCGTAGGTTGCGCTGCCTGGAAGTGGGTGTACCCAAGCGTCGCGAGGTCCTTGTGCTTGCCCGCGAACTCCGCCAGCGCCGCCACCGCGCTCAGCAGGCGCTTCCTTACAAGCCTCAGCGCCTCCCGCATCTGGATGATGTCGGTGTTGTCCCCCACGAAGCTCGACGTGGCTCCCAGGTGGATGATGGGTTTCGCCCTCGGACACGCATCCCCGAACGCGCGGATATGCGACATCACATCGTGCCTGAGCCTTCGCTCGTACTCCGCAGCGCGCTCGTAATCGATATCATTGACGTGCGCCTTCATCTCGGCTATCTGTTCGTCGGTGATGGGCAGCCCCAGCTCCTGCTGGCTTTCGGCCAGGGCAACCCAAAGCCGGCGCCACGTGGTGAACTTGAAGTCCGGCGAGAACAGGCGCTGCATCTCTGGCGATGCGTATCTTGTGCAAAGCGGGTTTTCGTAGGATTCTTTCATCGCTACACTCCGTTATCGGCTATCTCAGCCGCCTCTGCGCTTCATCCTCAGCTCCGTCGTCACCTAAGAGAGGGCCTCGGCGTCATCTCCAGCCCTGGCCCGCCCGTCACGAGCCCGGCGTCGGTGCTGACCTCTCTGTACACCGGCCCCAGTCCCACGGAGCTGGACCAATCAGGTGTAACCCTCGCCACCGGGCCTTCGAAGTTGATCGTCGCCCCGAACTTGGTGCCCAGCGACACTGGGCCGACGCCCGCCTGCCCGCCCACACCCACGAATACGCTGGCCACGCGCTTCTCCTTGAAGTTCCACTTCAGCGACCCGGCAGCTATCAGGGCAAACCCCACCTCCACGGTGGAGCAGTCCACCTTGTAGCTGATGGGTCCGAGGTTGATGGAGAACTTCTTGCCGTCCTTCCACGGGCACTTGTCGTCGCTTTCAGGCACGTTCATCTCGTCCTCGTGCGTCGGCACCACACCAGTGCCTCCGCACCTGCCGCAGTCGGCGTGTATCAGCGGCAGCACCGCCAGCCCACTGCACATGGCCGCCATCTCAGACATCATCCCGTACGTTTCGTATCTGAGCGAGGCCTCATGATAGCGGTAGGTCGTAGGGTCGTATGTGGTGTCCAGCACGTTCCGGGAAAAGGCCCAGTAGTCTTCGATGGCGGCCGCGGCCTCAGGGTAGTATTTCATCCAGATGGACTTGCTCCTCGCGAATTCCGTCCTGGCGAAGCTGGTTGCCTCTGCGCAGAACCGAGCCCACGCCGCATCAACCTGCTCCTGCGTCGCCGCGGCCTTCAGCCGATCCAGGAAACTCTGATGGATGCGCATGTACTCTTCCTGGACTCGGTCGAATTGCAGTTCCTCGTGGGCCTGCCGATTGGCACGGTCAAACAGGGCCCTGAAGTACTTGTGGATGAGTCTCAGGTGAAGCACCTGGTTGTCATAGCTGAGCTTGAACACCGAGTCCCCGTACCCGGTCCCTCGGACCGCCCCCAGCTGCAGCGCCGCCGCGAACTGCTGCACGTGGGCTGCACTGGACACCACCCCTCGGTTGATCATGGCCACGATCTGGGGTATCCCCGTCTCGTTGAAGGATTTGAGACTCTCTATGGAACTCCAATCGGCCATGCGGGGCACTATGAGCGTCATCTGTGTACCGCCGGCCCCTGCGCCGCCGGACGCCTCGGCTCCGCCACCGCCCGTCTGCCACATCGGCGGCGGCGGGGGAAGGCTATCCGGATCGTCGTACGCCGCGTCGAGAGCCTCGCAGCAAGCTTCCTCCACCGAGGAGGAGTAAGAGCCCGCCTGCGCGCCTCTTAGCATCATCTCCAGCGCCCGCTTGTAATCGCGTCGCGCCATGTATATGTTCCCCAACGCCGTCAAGGCGGGGCCGAAAGAGTCGTTGGCCTGGAGCGCCTCGTTGTACAGGGCCTCGGCTGCGGCTACGTCTCCCAGCTCGTACAGGGAGTTGGCCAGGTTTGTCAGTATCATTGGAGACTGGGGATCCAACTTCCTCGCCGCGAGCAGCACCGTGATGGAATCGCGCAACTCGTCCAGCAGACGGAGTATCGCCGCGAAGTTGTTCAGGGCCAAGACGTGCTCTGGCATGGCCATGACGGCTTGGGCCGCGAGCACCACTGGCATCTCCCGCGATGCCCCAGGCGCAGCCAGCGCCACCGCCGCCGAGGTGACTTCTGCAACGTCCGCCTCCGTGGGCACGAGGCTCGTGGCGCCAGCAATCCGCTGCGTGATCCACCGCACCGACTGCTGCTCCTCGAAGTCCAGGAGCTCCCAGTATTCGTCATAGTATCTCCGCGCGAGCCCCACAACCTCGTCCGTCGAGGGCACAACATCCAGGTCTATCGGCTCTCCGGGAATGTCGGCGGTGTGCCCGAGATCGTCGGGACCCTCATAGCCTACAGATTGAAGAGAATCGAAAAGGCCTTGCAGTGCCTTGAACCCGCCTCCGGACACCTCTACCACGCGGCGGACGGTTTCCCCAGCCGAGATGTTCACTTGGATCATCGCAGGCATCTGGCTGATCGATGCACCGCCCATTGCCGAAGCATGCATCACCACGACCGTGTACCATCCGGCGGGCAGGTGCGCTGCCAGGGTGCCTGCGGGCGAGGGGTTGAACATCCTCGGCATCATCGACGATTCGCTCGTCGCCATCGCCATGTATTCGGACGTCACATCCTCGCCGTCGCGGAGGACGGTCAGTTCGACGGTGCCCATTGCGGCCTGTGCGCCGACCCCGGTCGGGGAGCCAACCAGCAAGCAGCATCCCCATAACAGCACGATCACGAGCCCCGTCATACTCGAGAAGACTCGCGGCAAGCAAGCATCCCCCATTCCGTGTCGTCCGTCGGCGTTCTAGGCAACTGTTATTTTTCGGCAAACACGTCGCAATCCCTGCACCTTCTGCAAGTCCAATATGGGCCGACGCAGCAGGGCAGGGCAAGCGGATGGCGGCTCGAGCAGCGAACCGCGAGAACCACTCAAGTGTACCATATGTTGTTCGTTCTGTGATGGAGAATCGGGAAGTTGTACGGGTCCTCCAGGGACAGGGCGGGATCAGCGATGTAGCTGCGTTCCGGTAGCGGCATGTTGCCCTTTCCCCCGACGTGGATCTATCCCCTGCCTGCCGGCGACAGCGAGAAGCTTCGCCCGTAAGGCGAATCGATCACGTATACATCACCATCCCTATCGCACTTACAGGCGTCAAGTGCATCCCCGGGCTTCGGATCGTAGCGGAAGAGCCATTCAAGGCGGCTTCATAGGCTAGCCCCCTAGTGCGCTTGGCCGGATACAGTCTGCCGTCATACTTCAAGAACGTGTTCCTGGCATATCCGCCGGTATTGAAGCTATCGTACTTGGAGATAGCCTTGAGGACATGCTCCGTGGTAACGTGCTCCCACTTGCCTTTCACGTAGTCCATCTCCCATCGACCACACACCGGCGCCAGGCCATCGTGCGCCCTATCTCGAACGGAGCCGCCCCGTCGGGTTGACGGTTGAACACGGAACGCCTACTAGGCACTTGCCACACACGTCCTTGATGCCGGGTATGTCCACGTGCAAGCGGTCATTGTTGAGGCACATCTCGTAGCACTTGAACCTGTCGAAGCCATCTTCTCTCAGCGCATCGTTCACGCAGTGTTCAACGCACTTGATGCAAGTCCCCGAGTACTTGTACAGGCAGGACTCGATGTCGGGCCGTTTCGTCGGTTCGATGACAAGGTCTGTAACGAAGGTTCCGAGCCTGCCGCAACAGCCCTTCTCCGTTATGAGCATGTTGTTCAGGCCGAAGGTACCGAGGCCCGCGATGTACGCCACGTGACGATGAGACCAATCACTGATCAGCTTCTCTGGATTGAAGTTATGCGTAGGTGGCGCTGTGGCGACTTGGTAGCCTACGGCCCGGAGTGCGTCGGCGATGTGCGAGTTCAGGTCAGATATCAGCTGGTTGGTTTCGACGTACGCCCTTGCCCATGCAGCAGAGGCGTTTCTGCCCTCGATGTTGCTCCTCACCACAGCCTCATCGAAGGGCAAGAAGTACGCCACCACAGTTCTGGCCTCTGGCAAGAGGTCGGTGGGGAGCGAGTGAGACGGGCTCACAGCCTCCTTGAGCCTGAGGAACATCTCATCCGCTGCATCAGCGTACGCAACCAAGGGCTTTCCCCACCTCGTGTGAACACCTTCCGCACCCGACCGGCCCTCTACGTATCGCTCGATCATAGCTTGTATCTGTAATCTGTCCACTGCCCTCGTCTCCCCTCTTCGCTGCAGTCTCCATTACCGGTGAAGCACTGCCTGCCACCGTCTGACCCAGCCTGGGTCTGCCACTTGCAGCTGGTGCTTCTTGAGGTTCTCTCGCACTATCCATCTGATATCTCTGTCTTCAATGGAAAACCAATGCTCCATCGTTTTCGCAGTCACGATCCAACTGCTCTACTCTGCATAGCCTGGCAGGTAGCCCCACTGCTCCTACTTAGGCTCAGTGTTATCTCACCCGTCGCGAAACACAGTTCATCTCCACGACGGTGACAACCTGCTTCACGGTCACAGCAAACTCATCGCCCGGGTTTTGACCTACGAAGACGACCTTCCTATTGGCAGGAAGCTGAACTGGCTGATTGCCCTTGATCGTGGAGTAGTAGACGCAGGAGGTCTCATCGTAGACGGCGAACGCGCCCCCTTCGAGCAGGGTCAATGTCAGTGTCTTGCCAACGCTCTGTTGGCCAACCGTGAACCAACGAGCGTGTCCATTTGCTCCGATGGCATACGTGATGTTCTCGCCAGCCTGCAGCTCTTCCATGTCTTTTCGCTCAGGTAGACCATGTCCGCAGCAGACAGATACTCCTTTCCGTCTATGACAGAGATCTCAAGGTCTACGCTGCCGCGTCCCGCCATTACAGGAATCTGAAAGTCCTGAACGGCACTGTTGGCGTCAACGATCCTGTGCCTGTCAACATATCCTGGCACCGCTTCGTCAACGGGCTTGGGTTCGATCCTTTCCATGTCGTAACCCGTCACCACCACTTGCCCTACCCCTGGCAGTGTGTTCGTCCGAACCAGAAGCGTGTACGTCTTCCCGTTGGATTCTTCGACAAACGTCAGCCTCTTGTCACCCTGCTCACTCACGAACTCGCCACTTAATGTATAGAAGTAGGTTTCACTGGGCCTGTCCGCCCCCATCTCGGGCAACCCAGCCAAAGGTGTCAGCGTGAGTTCGCCACCCGGGCTGATCGCGATCCTGCCCAGCATAGAGTTGTTGCCGTAGAGGCCGGCATACTCAGTGAGCTCGGACGGCATCTCGGACGCTATCGGCGGCGGGATCTCTTGCGGTGGGATGATTTCGGGGATCATCCCATCAGCCAGCAGCACCTGAAGCAGCAGGGATTGTCTCATCGCGTACCCGTACAGGCTGGAACCACCGGGGGTGCGGACGTTTTCTTGGACTCGGTCATGCTGCCAAGCCGATGCTTTGCCTGTAGGCT
>LFSP01000038.1:0-43276 GCA_001513145.1 Clostridia bacterium DTU025
GGCGCCGCGCTGGGTGGGGGCGTCGGGAAACAGGGCGATGCCGTCTACGACGAGGGTGACCGACTTGACCTCCACCAGGCAATCAGGTTTTCCGTCTTCCTGGAGACGGAAATCGAACCTGCTCTTGCCCCAGGCGTACTCAGACTGCACCCGTCGTTTGCCGCCTGCCCCGCGCGCTGGTTCCGCGGGGCAGCAGATCCCTGGGAAGGCGCCGGCCCTCAGGGCTTCCCTCACCAACCTGTTGGGCACTCCCGAATCGATGGAGACCAACACGCCGCCGTACTCCACCATCGCCACGGAGAAGGCCGTGGAGCGCTTGGTGGCGGCCGAAGTGGCGGCTCCAGGGACGCCTGCGGACCCGGTCTCGGCTCCCAAAGCCGGCGCCAGGCGCACCTGGGCCCCGAGCACCAGGAGCTCCTTTAGGCGGCCGGGGTCCGCGATGTGGGCGCGCACTTCGGCTCCGGCTGGAGTGTCGGCCCAGTCTTCAAGTAGACGTACAATTCCAAGAAACCTGTTGGGACGTTGGACGAAGGCGGCCCGCACCAGGGGGCCTTTGCGCATCAACGGCGGTCCGTATGGATCGTGCAAGAACTTCAGCTCCTATTCGGGCAATCGTCGCATCACTCGGAGCGACCACAGCATGGGCACGATGTGCACTGGCTCGCGGCCGGCGCTGCCCAGCGCCTTTTCGAAGAGCTCCACGGCTACCTCGACCCTGGCGGCAAGCATGGCCTCGCCTGCCTCCTGGCTTGCGGCGCTGGGGTTGCCCATGTACGGCTTCATGTTGGGGTCGTTCACCCAGGCCAGGGTGTTGGCCAGGTGGTTCAGGTCGCGGCCGAAACGCACGCCTCCGAAGGCCCAGATGAGCTTGCCCAGGCGCTTCACGAACAGCGCCATGCCGCGCGCGGGCGGCGGCAGCGATGCAGGGATCTCGGCGTAGCGCGGGTCGACGCGGGAGGGCGAGCAGGCCAGCATGAGGGAGGTCTCGTTGGTGCCGGCGTGGCTGTCGGAGTCGTCGCCGCAGGCGCCGGGGCCGAGGCCGGTCTTGTTCATGAAGGCGGCGTCGTGCTGGACCATGTGCTTGAACTCCAGTCCGAAGGGGTCCACGAGGTAGAACCGGTGGCGCTTCCACAGCGCGCGGGCGGCGGCCTCAATGGCCATCTGGTGCCTGGGCCCGCCGTGGTTGTCGGCGACGAAAAGGTACTTGAAACCCTGCCTAGCCAGGCCTTTGCCGTAGGCCTTCAGCACTCCCTCCACGTGGGCCGCGGGCACCGAAAGCGAGCCGGCCACAGGCAGGGCGTCGGCGCCTGTAAACAGCGGCGGCAACTTCACGAAGGTGAGGTCGGGCCTGCGGCGCGCGAGCTCCCTGATGTACCTATTGAGAAGGTGCTCCGCGACGAACACGTCGGTTCCCACAGGGAGATGCGGACCGTGAACCTCTATGGGGCTCACGCTTACCAGGAAGACCGTGGTGGCTCTGTCGAGCGCTTGAAGCTGAGGAAGGCTCATCTCCACGTACTCCAGGGCCTTCACTTCAGGATCTTGCTGCATTCTCTTGCCTCCGTTCCCCCAGTTGTGCCGTATTTCACTTATTGAGGATTCGTCTTCGGAGACACGTATCCCTTCACGCTGGATGCACGGTGGATGGGCCTGTGACGGACTGCCGGTGCGGGCCGCGCGGTGCNNGCCGCGCGGTGCCGCCCAGCATAGGCCTACACCGCCTCGGCGAACGCCTTGGAGAACTGGCTGTTGTAAAGGTCGTAGTAGAACCCCTTGGCAGCCATGAGGGACTCATGGTTGCCATGCTCGATTATGCGTCCCTGGTTCATCACCACGATGACGTCGGCATTCCTTATTGTAGACAGGCGATGGGCGATGACGAAGCTGGTCCTGCGCTTCATCAGCTCGGCCATGGCCTGCTGTATCAGCAGCTCAGTGCGGGTGTCAACGGAGCTTGTGGCCTCGTCGAGGATGAGTATCTGCGGGTCGGCAAGGAATGCCCTGGCGATGGTGATAAGCTGCCTCTGGCCCTGCGAGATGGTGGACGCGTCATCACCTATACGGGTGTCGTAGCCTTCCGGAAGGGCTCTCACGAAGTGGTCGACGCGAGCGGCGCGTGCCGCCGCAAGTATCTCCTCCTCGCCGGGCGGGCAGCGGTCGTCGCGGCAGCCGTAGGCTATGTTCTCCCTGATGGTACCCTCGAACAACCAGGTGTCCTGCAGCACCATGCCGAAGAGGCTGCGCAGGCCGTCACGGCTCATGGCGCGGATGTCGACGCCGTCGATGGTGATGGCGCCATCGTCCACGTCGTAGAAGCGCATCAGCAGGTTAACCAGGGTGGTCTTGCCGGCGCCGGTGGGGCCGACGATCGCCACCGTCTGGCCCGGCTCGGCCACCAAGTTCAGGTTCTCAATCAGCGGCACGTCCGGCTTGTACCTGAACGACACGTTCCTGAACTCTACGCGGCCCGCGACGCGCGGCAGGCGCACGGGCTGGGCCGGGTCGGGCGTCTCTTCGGCCTCATCCAGCACCTCGAACACCCGTTCGGCGGAGGCCACGGTGCTCTGTAGCACGTTCATGATGGACGCCGTCTGAGAGATGGGCTGGCTGAACTGCCTGGCATACTGGATGAAGGCCTGAACGTCGCCGAGGGTTATCAGTCCCCTCGCAACCCTGATCCCACCGATGACGCACACTCCCACGTAATTCAGGTTGTTGATGAAGTGCATGGCCGGCATGATGATCCCGGATATGAAATGTGCTCTGGAGGCCGCGGCGTACAGCCGCGCGTTCTCGTCGTCGAAGGCACGCAAAGCCTTCTCCTGGCCGTTGAACGCCTGCACCACTGTGTGCCCTGTGTACATCTCCTCTATGTGACCGTTGAGCTTGCCCGTGCTCTCCCACTGCGCGGCGAACTGCCTCTGCGACCTGCCCGCGATGCCCAATGTGACGATGAGGCTCAGCGGCAGCGTGGCCAATGCCATCAGCGTGAGTAAGGGACTGATGCTCAGCATCATGTAGAGCACGCCCACCACCGTGACAGCGGCAGTGATCAGCTGCGTCGTGATCTGCTGCAGCGTACTTGCGATGTTGTCGATGTCGTTGGTGACGCGACTCAGGATCTCGCCTCTGGTGTTGCTGTCGTAGTACTTGAGCGGCACGCGCGCAAGCTTCGCATCGACGTCCCTGCGCAGCCGGTACACCAGGCGCTGCGACACGCCTGCCATGATGTAATGCTGCGCCCAGCTGAACGCCGCCGATAGCACGTAAAGCATCGCGGCGGCCAGCAGCACGCTCCGGATGGCCGCGAAATCCACGCCCCGGCCTGGTACCACGTTCATCCTGCCCAGCATGTCGGCGAGCTCCTGCCGGCCGGCGGCTCTGAGCATGCGGTCCACCTGCTCCACGCTGAGCCCTGCAGGAAACTGCTTGCCTATGATCCCCTCGAACAGCAGGTTCGTGGCATTGCCCAGGATCCGCGGCCCCACAATGGAGAAGACCACGCTCCCCAGAGCCAGCGCCACAACCATCAGCGTGGCCAACCTGTAAGGCGCCAGCAGGCGCAATAGCCGCCGAAGGGAGCCCTTGAAGTCCCTTGCCCTTTCGGCGGGCATCATCCCAGGCGGGCCGTGGAAGCCGCCTCTCCCCGGACCGCGGCCGAAGCGCGGACCCCGACCCTGCCCTGGCTCTGGCCCGGTCGCGGCCAGCCGCGGCACCCTCTCGCTACCGCCGCTCATGCTATCTCCTCCTCAGCGTGCTGCGACCGGACTATCTCCTTGTACACCTCGCAGCTAGTCATCAGCTCGGCATGGGTACCGATCCCCACCACCTGGCCCTTGTCCAGCACGACTATCCGGTCGGCGTCTTTGATGGTGCTCACCCGCTGCGCCACTATGAACACTGTGGCGTCCCCCACCTGCTTTCGCAGCGCCGCCCGTAACCGCGCGTCGGTGGCGAAGTCCAAGGCGGAGAAGCTGTCGTCGAAAACGTAGATCCGCGGCCTCTTCACCAGCGCACGGGCTATAGCCAACCGCTGACGCTGTCCGCCCGATACGTTGGTGCCGCCCTGGGCGATGGCCGCCTCCAGTTGCCCAGGCATCTCGCTGACGAATCCTTTAGCCTGCGCCACGTCCAGCGCCTTCCACAGCTCCGCCTCTGCGGCGTCCTCCTTGCCGTATCGTAGGTTGCTGGCCACCGTGCCGCTGAACAGGAAGGCCTTCTGCGGCACCAACCCCACCATGCCCCTGAGCCTCTTCAGCGGGATGTCTCTTACGTCGACGCCGTCGATAAGCAGCGCCCCGTCCGTAGCATCATAGAGCCTGGGTATCAGGTTCACCAGGGTGGACTTCCCCGATCCCGTGCTGCCTATGATGGCCGTCACCTCGCCCGGCCTGGCCACGAACGACACCCCGCTGAGAACCGGCGCCTCTGCCCCAGGATATGTGAACCCCACGTCACGAAACTCCACGATGCCTTCAGGCATTGGGTCAGCCGGCGACTCGTCCTCAGCCTCCGACGGGCCCTCCAGGGCGGCCGGACCCGCCACCGACGGCACCTCAGCCAGCACCTCCTGCACGCGCTCCGCCGACGCCACAGCTCTCGGCACCATCACCAGCATCACCACGGCCATCATCACCGACATCAGGATCTGCATCACATACGAGATGAAGGCCGTCAGGTTCCCGAGAGGCATCGCCCCGCTGTCGATCCTGTGGGCACCGAACCACATGATGGCCACCGCCGACAGGTGCATGATGAGCATCAGCGAAGGCATGACCAGGGCCATAGTTCGCTGGATGGTGAGGGCGGTGTTGGTGAGGTCCAGGTTTGCCTCGTTGAACCTGCTCGCCTCCCTCTCAGTCGTCACGAAAGCCCTTATCACCCTGACGCCGGCTATCTTCTCCCGCACCACCTGGTTCAGCCGGTCGATCTTCCTCTGCTGCAGCTTGAACAGGGGCATGGTGCGACGCATCACCAGCCCCACCACCAAGGCCATCAGAGGCACGATCACGATTATAGACGCCGAAAGCGGCACGTCCTGCCTGAGGGCCATGATCACGCCGCCGACGCTCATGATGGGCGCTGAGAACATCATGTTGAACCCCATCAACACTGCCATCTGCATCTGCTGCACATCGTTGGTGGTTCGGGTTATCAGCGACGGAGCCCCGAACCTGTTCACCTCAGCCTGCGACAGGCTCTGCACCTTGGCGAACACTGCCCGGCGCAGGTCACGCCCAAACCCCATGGCCGACCGCGCAGTGAGGAACACCGCCAGCATGGAGCACCCGGCCAGAAGAAGCGTCACCGCCAGCATCACGAGGCCGATGCGGACTATCGTGTCGATATCGCCCATGGCGATGCCCTCGTTGATGATCCTGGCGTTCAGATCAGGCAAGTACAGATTCGATAGCGACTGCACCAGCAGAAGCACGCTCACCATCGTCAGCTGCTTCCAGTACGGTTTGAGGTATCTCAGCACGTATGTCATGGGTTCCCGTCTCCCCTGCTCTTCACAGACAGGTTCTCGCCCAGCGACCTCAACAGCCGCTCCAGCTCAACCTGGTCTTCCTTGGGCATCCTCCCGATGCCGGAGCCGATAAACTGCCTCAGCACGTCGTCTATCTTGGACTGGAACGCCCGTCCCTCGTCGGTGACGTACACGCGGGTGATCCTCTGATCGCTTTCATCGCTTCTGCGCACGATCAGGCCAGCCTGTTCCATTCGCTGAAGCATCACAGTCACAGTTGGTCTTGATACATGTAGACGCCGAGCCAAATCGTGCTGGGGGATGCCGTCATCGTGGCGAAGTATCATGAGACACCGTGCCTGCCCGGGGTAGAGCCCCTTCTGCTTGAGCATCCTGAACAGCACCTGGCCATGCAGGCGCATCGTCTTGAAGAGTGCGTTGAACACCCTGAGGGACAGCGAATCCACACCCTTCAGGTTCTGAAACGGAAGCGTGTTTCCATCGTCGCTGCTGAACACGATGGCATCACCCCTATCCAACACGCGAACTATTGCCATGCTAACAGATAGCTAACTAACAATCAAGTGAAAAGGTTACCACCGTGGGGAAGCCAAGACGGGGGTTCCGACCGCGCCCCTTCCGCCCGTCACCGCCGCAGAGGCACCACACCTGGGGTCATCGGGAGGCCGGCACGACAGAACACCGCCGGCACAACCGCCACGACCAGACTCCAGCGAACTCGACCTTACTGGCCCGTGACAATCGCCACGCTGGCGCTGGCCCCGATCCGGTTGGCGCCGGCCGCCACCATCCTCTCTGCGGTGGCCCTGTCCCGGATGCCGCCCGACGCCTTCACTCCGATGAAGGGCCCCACCGCGCGTCTCATGAGCACGACGTCCTCCACGGTGGCACCTCCGGAGGAGAACCCTGTGGACGTCTTCACGAAGTCAGCCCCCATGTGCTTGGCGATCAGGCAGGCCTTGACCTTCTCCTCCGGCGACAGCAGAGCAGTCTCGATGATGACCTTTACCAGCGCCTTGCCGCGCGCTGCGTCCACCACGGCCTGCACGTCCCTCTTCACCAGCTCGTAGTTGCCGGACTTCAGCGCACCAATGTTCATCACCATATCGACTTCCCTGGCACCGCTGGCGATGGCATCCCGCACCTCAGCCGCCTTGACGAAGGAGGTAGTGGCCCCTAACGGGAAGCCTATCACCGTGCACACCTTGACCGGCGAGCTCTCCAGCAACGACGCGCACAGGGCGACGTTGGCCGGGTTCACGCACACCGAAGCGAACCCGTGCTCAAGGGCCTCCTCGCACAGCCTCCGCACGGCTTCCTCCGTGGCGTCAGGTTTCAACAGCGTGTGGTCAATGATGCGGGCCAGATCCAACAGGCTGGGCACGGTGGCATCAGCGCCCTTTGCATCGGTGCAGGCCTTCCCCGCCGCCTTCGCCTTCAGCCCCGGCAGCACCGGCTCCATCTCTGTGGTCACCTTCTCGATGAGCTGGTCCACGTTCAACTGCCTAGTCACCTGGAAACACCTCACAGCATCCACATTTCAGCCTCTCGGCACCTGCCCGGTCCACGGTCCACCGCTGGGCGATGAACTTGTCCACCTCTGACCTGGTGGGCATCGCCGCCGCAGTGCCCACCCTGGTGACAGATATCGCCGCCGCGGCATTGGCGAACCGGCACGCGTCGTCCAGGCTCATCCCCTCCGCCAGGGCCACCGCGAGGGCTCCACTGAAGGCGTCGCCCGCCCCGGTGGTGTCCACTGCGTCCACCATGTATGGCGGGATGTGCCTGCACCCTGCCGCATCTGCCACCAACACTCCGCTCGATCCCAAGGTGATCACTGCAGCATTGCAGCCCTGCGCCAGCAGGGCCTCCGCGGCCTCAGCAGCCATGGTAACCTTAGCAGCCTTAGCCGCCTCAGCCGCCGAAGCCACACCCGACTCATCCGGCTTATCCTTCGCCCCCGGCCAATCCGGACCGTCCAGCCCCGCGATGATCCGAGCCTCCGTCTCGTTGGGGGTGAGCACGTCAACCATGGCCAGCAGTTCTCGGCTCAGCGGCCTCCCGGGAGCCGGGTTCAGTATCACCCTGGCGCCGCACTCCCGCCCCACCCTGGCGGCGTGCTCCACAGTCTCCAGTGGAATTTCAAGCTGCATGAGCAGAACGTCGGACGATGCCAGCACGTCCCTGGCCACGTTCACGTGTTCCGCGCTGACCCTTTCGTTGGCCCCGGGGGCCACCACTATCATGTTCTCGCCGTGAACGTCGTCCACCATTATCAGCGCCACGCCGGTGGCAACACCTTCCAGTAGCGTCACGTGGTCGACGTCCACGCCCTCGCCCGACAGCGTGGTCAGGGCCAGCCGGCCGAACTCGTCGTCGCCGAGGCACGCCACCATCTCCACGGCGGCGCCCAGGCGCGCCGCTGCCACCGCCTGGTTCGCCCCCTTGCCGCCGGCTCCCATGTGGAAGGTGGTCCCCAGAACCGTCTCCCCTGGCACAGGCAGGCGCGGCGCCCGCACCATGAGGTCAGTGTTGAAGCTTCCTATTACTGCGATCCTTGCACCGTCAGACATCTTCGAGCCCCCTCCCGGGCCATCACGCTTGCTTGCCCCACCCGTATCCAGGCAATTACATGTTAGGCATCCCTTAGAACACGTGTCAACGCTTCGGGACCATTCCATACCGAGCTATGTATCCCATTCCTGCGAAGTGCCCCGGCAGCGAACCAGCGTGACCGTGCTGCTTGTCCGACGGAGGTCGGCATCGGGCTCATGGGACTCATCACCTTGGGCCTCATCGTGGCATCGTTCAGGGCAGCCGCTCCGCTCTCGCTACCCCTGTTCTTCATCGCGTCGCAGCAGTTGATGAAGCTCTCCAAGTACAGCGGTGAGAAGATGGAGCTCGGTGCCGTTCTTGTCTGCATGTTCGAAGCGACGATCGTTCTCGTCCTCTCGTCCTCGTGTTGCTTGTGCTGGGGCTTTGGCTACTGCGCTGATCAGCTGGTGCGAAGCGCTCAGCACCCGACGACAGCCGCCGGCCGTCGATGACGTCCAACCGCACCCGACAGCTCCCACCGGCTCCTGCCGGCTCTTGCGGGCCTCCCGCTTGCCGTCGCCTCCTCCCAGATGCTAGTATCGAGCTGAGGTGATCTCCGATGGAGGAGATGCTCCAGCAGATCGTCGAGGCCATCGTCGACGCCGTGCAGCCCGACAGGATCATCCTGTTCGGCTCCAGGCTGCATCCGCCAGTCGACCCCTCGGCCGACTACGACATCCTCGTGCTCAAGCGAGGGGTGGGCAACCGCCGCCGCGCGGCTCAGCGCATCTACCTGAGCCTTGCCCACATCCCCGCTCCGGTCGACATCATCGTCGAAGACCCCGACCACGTCGACCAGTATCGCGACGCGCCTCAGTTCCTTTACGCCGAGGCGCTGCGGGGGCGTGTCCTCTATGAGAGATAAGTGGAGAGGCAAGTGCCGCCCTGAACAACCATGGACCCAGTGGATGGTCCGCGCAGCCAGCAACCTTGCCCGCGCCCGCCAGGGCCGCCAGTGCGAGGAGGTGCTCTTCGAGGACCTGTGCTTCGACGCCCAGCAGGCGGCGGAAAAGGCCCTGAAAGCTCTACTCATCTTCTTCGGCTGCAAGGCCCCGCGCACCCACTCCATCGGTTATCTCATGCGTCTCATTGAAGACCGGATCTGCGTTCCCATCCCGCCAGACGTGAGGCCGGCCGTGATCCTGTCAGACTACGCCGTCACCACGCGCTACCCAGGAGACTGGGAGCCCGTGGACGAAGACGAGTACAATGAAGCCGTGAAGCTGGCGGGCCGAGTGTACCAGTGGGTGCTCGACACCATCCAGCTCCACGACTAGTCCCCTGGCTCGAGCCGGCTCGAGCCCGATCAACCCGCGGCCAACTGGCACGCGGCTGACCACTGCCCCTCTAGTCTATCTTCAGCTTCACCCAGTCAGACACGATACTGATGGAGCTGCCGTCAGGCTCGAAAGTCGGCTTGGCGAACTCCATGAAGTACATCGATGCCTTGCCTGACCTGAACTCCGGCGTGTAGGTGATGCCCTTCGCCATGATGCCGTCCCAGTCCCTCATGGTCTCCATGGCCGCGATCAGGCCCTCGCGCGTGGGGTTGGCGCCTGCCCGTCTCAGCCCCTCGGTGAATACCTCAGCGGCGATGAAGCCGGCTGCCGCGTAGGCCGACGGCGCCTCGCCTGGGAAGCTGGCCTGGTAGATCTCAAGGTACTTGATGGAGTCAGGGTCGTTGCCCAGCACAGGCACCCAGCCGGGCGCCAGCACGCCGACGCACGCCTCCCCGGCAAGGGCGGGCATCTGGATGGGGTCAGCGTTCACGTAGGTGGTGGCGAACTTGGCCTCCAGGCCCATCACCTTAGCCTGCGTCAGCAGGCCGGCGGCGGGCTTCAGCGTGGAGTAGATCACCACGGCCTCAGGTCTCGCCCTGAGGAGGCGCAGCACCTGTGAGCTGAAGTCCACGTCGGCGGCGCCAAAGGTCACAGTCTCCACAGGCTCAAGGCCGTAGACGGCCAGCTGCTCCCTGACGCCCCTGCCCCCCTCGGAGCCGATGTCAGTCTGCTCCAGGGCCAGCGCGATCCTCTTGAGGCCCAGGTTCTCCACAAGGTACGTGGTGATGATCCGGCCCTCGGCGATGTAGTTGGGCTGCACCGGGAAGAAGTACTTCTTGGGCGGATAAGCCAGGGCGCTGATGCCGGAGCCCTGGTATATCGACGGCACCTCTTGCTCCATTATGTAGTCGATGGTGGCCTGGATGCCCGGGGTGCCTAACGTGCCCACGAGCGCGAAAACCTTGTCCTGCTCCACCAGCTTCTTGGTGGCCGCCACGGCCCTTGCCGCCTGGAATCCGTCGTCCTCCACCAGCAGCTTGATCTTGCGACCGTTCACCCCGCCCTGGGCGTTGATCCAGTTGAAGTAGGCCTCCATGCCCTTGCGCATGTTGATGCCTACGACCGATGCGGGTCCAGACTGGTCCTGGAACGCTCCGATCAGCACCTGCGTGTCGGTGATGCCCGGCTCCGCGGCCAGCGCGGGCGCGGCAGCGGTGAGCAACAGGCTCGCCAGAATCGCAGCTGACAAGGGAACTGCAAGCTTCCTATTCATGCGTTTGCCCTCCTTCTTGGGTTCAGTCTCGCGTATCGCGTATGCGGTGTGCTCGATGTGCGCGGCGTGCGCCGATGGAATGATGCGCTCGTGCGTTCCTGCATTCATGTGCTCCGGCGCCGCCGATCAGCCGTTGAGCTGCCCAGGCGCCTAGCCGATCCGGTGTTCAGCTGTTCAGCTGTTGGCGGCCGAAGCCAAGGTATGACCTCCTCACTTCGTCGCTGGCGGCAAGCTCGTCCGAGTCTCCCGACAGCACCACACAGCCGTTTTCCAAGATGTATGCCCTGTGAGACAGTGCCAGCGCCAGCCTGGCGTTCTGCTCGACTAAGAGTATGGTCACCCCCTCGCGATTGAGGTTGCCGATGATCTCGAATATCTGCTTGGTCACCAGCGGCGCGAGACCGAGTGACGGCTCATCGAGAAGGAGCATCTTCGGGTCGGCCATGAGCGCCCTGCCGATGGCCAGCATCTGCTGCTCACCGCCGCTGAGGGTGCCCGCCGGCTGCCTCTCGCGTTCCTTGAGGATTGGGAAGTGTTGGTATACGCGCTCGAAATCGGCAGGCACCTTGCGCCTGTCGCGCCGGGAGTAGGTGCCGATGAGCAGGTTCTCACGCACTGTGAGCTCAGGGAAGACCTGTCGGCCTTCGGGGGCCTGCACGATTCCCATTGCCACGATTCGCTCAGGCGGAAGCCAGTCAATTCGCTTTCCCATGAAGTGGATGGAGCCCGCCGAAGGCCGCACTATCCCTGATATCGCCCGCAGCGTGGTGGTCTTGCCGGCGCCGTTGGCCCCCAAGAGCGCCACGATCTCTCCCTCGCGCACCTCCAACGACACGCCTTCCAACGCTCTGACCAGGCCGTACGACACGTCGACTCTGTCGAGGACCAGCACGACTACTCCCCCTCCCCCAGGTAGGCCTGGATCACCTGGGGATCCCGCTGCACCTCGGCAGGCGTTCCCTCGGCGATCTTGCTGCCGAAGTTCATCACGGTGATGCGGTCACATAGGCCCATCACGAAAGACATGTCGTGCTCCACCAGAAGCACTGTGATGCCGTGGTCGTCCCTGATCTTCCTGATGACGCCGGAAAGCTCCACACGCTCCGTCGGGTTCATCCCGGCCACGGGCTCGTCTAGCAGCAGGAGGCTGGGCCGCAACACCAGGGCCCTGGCCAGCTCGATGAGCTTCTGCACCCCGTAAGGGAGGCCGTACGCCAGTCTCCAGGCATACTGAGAGATGCCCAGAAACTCCAACATCTCGAGGGCCCGGCCGCGAAGCTCCTGTTCCTCCCTGACCGCCGCACGGGTCTTCAGGGCCGCCGACACGAAGTCGGTCTTGGACGCGGTGTGCAGGCCGATCATGACGTTGTCCAGCACCGTCTGGCCGCGGAACAGCTCGACGTTCTGAAACGTCCGTCCGATCCCCCTGGCCACCACCTCGTGGGGCTCGCAGTTCAGCTGCTGGCCATTGAAGAGGATGGTGCCCTCGTCCTGCTTGCGGAAGCGGGATATGGCGTTGAAGACGGTGCTCTTGCCCGCCCCGTTGGGGCCGATGAGGCCGTGGATGGCCCCTTCCTGCACGGAGAAGCTGAGATCGTTCACCGCCACCAGGCCGCCGAACCTCACGGTGACGCCGTCAAGCTGAAGCATGGCCACTCTTTTTCATCCTCCTTCTGGCCAGCGCGAACCTGATGATCCGCGGCAGGCTCACCAGTCCGTACGGCAGGAACAGCACCACAAGCACGATGGACAGGCCCGCCAGCACCAGCGGAAGGTTCTTGACCCGGCTGAACAGGTGCGGAAGCAGCGTCATGAAGACCGCCCCCAGGATGGATCCCTCGATGCTCCCGAGGCCACCCACCACGATCGACGCCAGCAGGGTCATGCTAACGCTCAGGTTGAAGTCGAAGGGGCTCACGTACTTCACCAGGTGAGCGTAGAGCACCCCGGCGACGCCGGCGTAGAACGCGCTGATGGAGAAGGACGCGACCTTGTACTTGGCGAGGTTGACGCCCATGGCCTGGGCTGCCACCTCGCTGTCGCGCACCGCCATCAGCGCGCGCCCGGGCCGGCTCCTGATGATGTTCATGGCCGCCTCGATCATCAGCCAGGCCACCGCCAGCGCCAGGAAGTAGAACTTCAGGTCGGTATCGAACCGAAATCCCAGGATCGACGCCGCTGGCACCTTCATGCCCTGGTAGCCGCCGGTGAGCTTCTCCCACACCGCCGACAGCTGGCTCACGGCCACGCCGAACCCCAACGTACAGATGGCCAGGTAGTGCCCGCGAAGCCTCAGTGCCGGCACGCCCAGGGCCAGGCCCAGAACGGCCGCGAGCCCCGACGAGAGCACCAGGGAAGCCGCGAAGGGAACCCCGAACCTGCCGGTGAGTATGGCGGAGGCGTAGGCCGAAACCGCCATGAACCCCGCATGGCCTATGGATATCTGTCCGGTGAAGCCGGTGAGGATGTTCAGTCCGACGCAGGCGACTGAGTACACCATCAGCAGGCTGTAAATATAGACCACGTATGCCCTGTCGAGAGCCACCGTGACCAGCGGCAGCGCCACCAGGACGGCTGCCAGCGCCAGCCGCGAGCGCAGTGGAGAAAGCGTCGACTGTGTACGTTTCACCGCAGCCTACACCTTCCTTCTCTGGACGGACCCCATGAGCCCGCTGGGCTTGATGAAGAGAACCACCATTATCAGGGCGAAGGCGAAGGTGCTCTTGAGTTGGGTCGAGATGTAGCCTGCCACCAGGTTCTCCAGCACTCCCAGCAGCAGCCCGCCCACCACGGCCCCGGGAAGACTGTTGAACCCGCCCAGCACCGCCGCGGTGAACGCCTTTATCTGCACCTCAGACATCATGGTGGGGCTGAGGAACGCCGTAGGCGCCACGAGGATGCCGGCCACGGCCCCCAGCACCGCGCTGATGCCCCAGGTCAGAGCGTATACCTTCGGCACAGGCACGCCCATGAGCCGGGCGGCGCGGGCGTTCTGGCTGGTGGCCCTGATGGCCACGCCCGCCAGGGTAAACCGGAGCACCAGGTAAAGCACGAGCGCCATGAACACGGTAACCCCAAGCACCAGGAGGCTGTCGCGGGTGATGATCAGGTCGCCCACGAAGAACGGGCGCCCCGAGACCGCGCGCGGGAAGCTCACTGGATCATGCCCCCACACCCAACCCGCCGTGCCGGAAAGCACCATGAGCAGGCCCAGCGTCATGATCATCATGCTTATCAGAGGACCGTTCTGGATGGGCCGCAGGAAGATTCGCTCTACAACCACTCCCAACACGAAGGCGAAGGCCAGCGCCCCCAGGGCCGCCAGAGGGTAAGGCAGCTTCAGGCGGACGAGCAAGGTGTAGGCGACGAACGTCGACACCATGGCCATCTCGCCGTGGGCGAAGTTGACTATATCCATGGTGCGGTATATCAGCACCAGGCCCAGGGCGGCCACTGCGTACAGGCAGCCCGCTGAAAGGCCGCTAACCACTTGCTGAGCGAACATCTGCCCACCTCCCCCTATTCCCTCTGCAGGAGCTCCAGCTCGCTCTGGATGAAGCACATCGCCTCGTCGATCTGGGAAAACCGCCGTTCATAGCCGCTCTGCACGTGCCTGACGACGATGCGCGTCTCGCCGGGGTCTGAGTCGGACTGCCCGCCGCCGGCGGCGATGGCTGGACCCTCGCGGCCGGGCCTTACGAACCTCAATATGAACGAGGCTATCACCGTCTCCCGAACCATGGCTAACCTCTCTCCACGATCAGCGTGATCCCCATACCGCCTCCGCAGCAAAGTGTGGCCAGGCCCCGCCGCGCTCCGCGCCGCTTCATCTCGTAAAGCAGGGTCACGAGTATCCTGGCTCCGCTGGCGCCGATGGGGTGCCCCAGGGCTATCGCGCCGCCGTTCACGTTGACTCGAGCGGGGTCCCACTGAAGTTCCCTGGAGACTGCAAGCGCCTGCGCCGCGAACGCCTCGTTGGCCTCGATAAGGTCGATGTCGTCGAGACTCAGGCCGGCCCTGGCCAACGCCTTTCGGGTTGCTGGCACGGGACCGATGCCCATGATGTGCGGCTCCACTCCGGCCCAGGCATAGGAGGTGATCGCGGCCAATGGCTCGATCCCAAGCTCAGCGGCGCGCTCCTCCGCCATGACCACCAGGGCCGCCGCCCCGTCGTTGATGCCGGACGAGTTGCCGGCGGTGACCGTGCCGCCCTCCTTGAAGGCAGGACGCAGCCGCGCCAGCGACTCCACTGTGGTGCCGGGCTTCGGGTGCTCGTCGACGACAAACATGACCGGCTCGCCCTTGCGCTGGGGAACGGCCATTGGAACGATCTCGTCAGCGAACTTGCCCGCAGCGACGGCGGCTGCCGCCTTAGCCTGGCTTTCAGCGGCGAAGGCGTCCTGCTCCTTTCGGCTGATGCCGTACTTCTCGGCCAGGTTTTCGGCGGTGATGCCCATGTGCGTGTCGCCGATGGCGCACCAGAGGCCGTCTCTGATCATGACGTCCGTTACCTGGCCGTGGCCCATCCTGTATCCGGTCCGGGCTTTGTCGAGGAGGTACGGGGCCATGCTCATGCTCTCGGTGCCTCCGGCTACCACGACGTCACAGTCTCCAATGGCGATATGCTGCGCGGCCATGGCCACGGTTCTCAGCCCCGACCCACAAACCATGTTGATGGTGGACGCCGGCGCCTCCACCGGGATCCCTGCCCTCAGCGCCGCCTGGCGCGCCGGGTTCTGGCCCTGACCAGCCTGAAGTATGCAGCCGATCAGCACCTCATCGACGTCTGCCGGGCTTAGGCCGGCTCGCTCCACCGCCGCCTTGATGGCCACTGCGGCGAGGCTGGATGCGCTAACGCCGGCCAGGGCGCCGCCGAAGGCGCCTATGGCGGTCCGTGCCGCCGACACTATCACAGCTCTTCTCATGGCACTGCCTCCCGTTTCATGCTGCGCTGTGGCGCCGCGCCTGCCAGGCGCTCACCACCTGAAGGCCACTCCAGCCTGGTTGTAGCCCACTCCGGAACCCACCAGCGCCACCAGCTGGCCCTCCTTGATCAGGCCCTTCTTCACGGCGTCGTCCAGGGCCATGGGGATGCAAGCGGAGCCGGTGTAGCCGAAGTCGTGCATGACCTGGTGGGCACGCTCCAGAGGAAGGCCGAGGTCGGCCATGACTATTGATATGGAGGTGCTGTTGACCTGCGTAAAGATGATGTGGTCGATCTCATCCAGGGTGAACCCGCCGCGCTCGGCCAGCATGCGCGTGACCTTCGGCCATCCCTGGTGGTTCACCTCAGGAGGGTACCTCTCCAAGAGCCTCACCTTGGTGCGGCCTGCCTGCACCGACTCGCAGGTGGCGGGCTCGTACGTGCCGCCGGAGTAGATGCCCCAGTGCTTGTGGTAGGCGCCGTCTGCGTTGAACGCGCACGAGATGAAGCCGGGCCTGTCAGCGGCAGTGAGCACGGCGGCTCCGGCGCCGTCTCCATAGAAGAAAGACGTAAGGTCGTTCTCGTCGGCGAGCTTACTCATCATGTAAGCCCCGATGACAAGGACGTATTTCATCCATGGGTTAGCGGCGATGTAGCCGGAGGCGGCGGAGAAGGCCGTGGGGAACGACGCGCAGGCGCAGCCGATGTCGAAGGTTCCGGCGTTCTTGGCGCCCAGTTTGTGCTGAACCACTACGGACGTCGCCGGCGTTATGTAGTCCGGGCTGTCGGTTCCAAGGATGATCAGGTCGACCTGGTCGGGGGTGAGGCCCGCGGCCTCGAGGGCGGCCTGGGCTGCGCGGGTGGCCAGGTCAGAGGTGGTCCACTCGCGGGGAGCCCGGAAGCGTCGCCTGATGCCGGAGTTCTCCTCGAACTTGAAGACTATCTGGCCAAGACCGGGGCTGAGCCTATCCATACGCGCGGCGAACTCAGCGTTGGATAGCTCCTCCTCCGGCAAGTATCGTCCGGTGCCCACTATTCGCGCGTACCGCGCCATGGCTATCCCTCCTAGTGATCGGGGTGATCGGGTTTGTCGGGTCTGTCGGGTAAGTCGGGTGTGACGGGCAGAACACTCAGAACACGTACTGCAGCCTTCGAGCTTCAGACCACAGCCAATCCCTGAAGTCGGGGTGGGCGATGGATATCAGCGCCTCAACCCGCTTTCGTATGTTCATCGACTTGAGCCGGGCAATGCCGTATTCTGTGACCACGTAGTCCACGTCGGCCCTGGGCACGGTGACCACCTGCCCGTCGAAGAAGGCAGGCACTATGGTGGAGATGGTCCCATTCTTGGCGGTAGAGCGCAGGGCAAGGATGGACTTGCCGCCGGGCGACATCTGCGCCCCCATGCAGGTGTTGAGCGCGCCGCCGCCGCCGCTGTACTGCATGGTGCCTAGGGTTTCGGAGTTGGCCTGCCCGGTGAGGTCCACCTGCAGGGTGGTGTTGATGCTCACCATCTTGTGGTTGCGGCCGACGATCCACGGGTCGTTCACGACGTCGCCGCCGTGAAGCTCCACCCCGGGGTTGTCATCGATGAAGTCGTACAGCCTCCTGGTTCCCAGCACGAAGGTGCCGATCATCTTCTCCGGCCATAGGGTCTTGCACTTGCCCGTGATGACTCCGGCGTTGTACAGGTCCGCCATGCCGTCGGTGATCATCTCGGTGTGCACGCCCAGGTCATTCTTCTCCATGAGGCAGGCGGTGACGGCGTTGGGAATGCCGCCTATGCCCAGCTGAATGGTGGAGCCGTCCTCGATGAGGCTGGCAACGAGCCTGCCGATCTCCATCTCAACCTCGGTGGGCTGGATCGGAGGCACCTCCTTGAGGGGCACGGTGTTCTCCACAACGTGGTCCACCTGCGAGATGTGTATATGCGTGTCGCCGAGGGTTCTGGGGAGGTTCTCGTTGATCTCCAGCACAACTTGCTTTGCCGCCTTGAGCATCGCCTTCTCGTAGGTCAGGCTCAGCGAGAGCGACATGTAGCCATGCCTGTCAGGAGGGGTGGCGGTTCCCCAGTAGATGTCGGGGGGATCGTTCGCGGCCTTCTTCACGCCGCATTCGTTCAGGTGGTTTGGCATGAAGGTGACGGTGCCTCCAGGGTGCGCCCTGTAGGAGCACGGCCCGTAGTACCAGGCTTCGTTCAGGAAGTGGCCGCGCATCTCCGGCTTGAGAAAGTCGTAGTCCTCAAGGAGCAGACAGGACATGACGGTCACGTCTCTGAGCTCGTCCTTTCGGGACGCCAGGGCACGGAGTAAGCCTGGGGGCTGGGCGGCGGCCATGGCAGTGACGATGGACTGCCCCGACTTCACCTTGGAGACGGCCTCTTCGATGCTGATGAGCTTGCTCCGGTAGAGTTCCATCACGTTCATCTGCGTCACTCCTTGTTCGACACCATATACGCGGACAGCAGACGGACACCAGACGGGCACCGGACGGATGCGGGTCGGGTGCTGGTAGTGCGTCCGTTCCGCGCCGGGCTACAGGGCCAGCCCTCCGTCCACCTGCAGTACCGCGCCGTTCACAAAGGCCGCCTCGTCGGAAGCAAGGTAGAGATATGCGTAAGCTATGTCGCGGGGCTCGCCCAGGCGGCCGAGGGGAGTCTTCTCCCTGATGTTCGTAAGGATCTTCTCGGGCACAGTGGACATCATGTCAGTCATGATGAACCCTGGAGCTACGGCGTTGACGGTGATCCCCTTACGTCCTAGCTCCTTAGCCCACACCTTAGTCATGCCGATGACACCGGCTTTGGTGGCCACGTAGTTCGTCTGCCCGAAGTTTCCGTAGATGCCGACAACGGACGAAGTGTTGATGATCCGCCCTGAACCCTTTGCGATCATCACCGGCGCCACAGCCTTGGTGCAGAGGTAGACGCCTTTGAGGTTTACGTTGATCACGCGGTCCCACTGATCGTCCGTCATCTTCACCAGCTGCGCGTCGGCGGTGATCCCGGCGTTGTTGACCAGCACGTCGATGCGGCCGTAACGCTCAACCACCGCGTCCACCATGGCCTGCACGCTGGCTGCGTCGGTGACGTCGACGCGGAACGCGAGCGCCTCGCCTCCGCCTGCGTTGACGGAGGACGCGACCTCCTCAGCCGACTCCTGGTTGATATCGCAGACCATCACCTTGGCGCCTTCCTTGGCGAACAGCAGGGCAGCCTCCTTGCCCAGGCCGCGTCCGGCACCGGTGATCACTGCTACCTTACCGTCAAGTCGCACGCCTATTGGCCTCCCATCTCTTATGAGATCGTGTGCAATCGTGAGGATCCCGGTCGAGGGTACAGGGATCTAGTCTGATGTTAGGGCATGGCAGTTACAGGGGAGTTACAGATGGGTTACAGGCGGGTTACAATTTCATGGGAGCACACTCTGATAGGTAACGCCACGACACGGTGTTCGGTTCTTGGGCCCATCGAGCAGAGACGGTACCGCATCGCGGCGCTGGCTAGAGCCACACCCCGACAAGACGCTCTACCTTACGCTGGATCCGAAAGGCTCTTGCGTAGTCCATGAGGTGGCTAACGCTCTGTAGATCCGGATAGAGACTCCGTTCACCTCGCCCCGTGTGACGCCGAGATCCAGCAGGCTCGGACCCCAGAAGTGAACCTTGACGGGAGGGTATGCCAGTCTGACTTTGCTCACGGCAATCGTCCATGCGCTCGGCGTTCGATCCGTATAGCCATGGCAGTACAGAGCGCTTTCCATGCACACGACGGGCCCGGGGAGGAGCCGGCCGATCATCTCAAGGTCGTCTGCTGTGAACCCCCTCCCCGAGCATGTCTGAGGTTGGGGCAATGCCGCCACGTGCCTCGAATATGCGTTTGACCTGATCGTATCCGCTCATGGATACCACCTTCGACAAGAGTATCCGCTTTGCGTCGACCAGTTCCCTGACTCTGTGAGGCACTTAAGTGGGTGAAGGGATGAAGGTAGCCCCTACCTCAGCCGGTGGGGGCCGCCATGATGGTCATCGAAGACTGATCCGCCTGTCTGTGGGGTCGAAGCCCATCCGTCAACCTGTCATCCTTGCGATGGCACCTTCCAACTACAACTAGTCACGCTGGTTCTTCACCGTCAGCAACATCGTTCTCAGCGAGATCCACGTCGAACCAGAAGGCCACTCCACCTTCGACGTTATCACACCCGCAAGCGTTCCCGTGGGCATCCTGTACAGCCTTGACTATGCTCAGGCCCAGGCCGGTGCCGCCGTGGCTTCGGGTGCGAGCCCTGTCAAGCTTGTAGAAGCTGCTC
Source organism: Clostridia bacterium DTU025 (assembly GCA_001513145.1). Taxonomy (GTDB): domain Bacteria; phylum Bacillota; class DTU025; order DTU025; family DTU025; genus DTU025. Next base: position 19,871 of record LFSP01000038.1, read on the forward strand.
CATATCAGCTCCTTGCAGTCAGCGGGTATGTGCTCGCCGGTGTTGAACACCGATACCCGAGCCTTGTGGTCCAGCTTTTCCACTGAGATACGGATGGTACGCCGGTCGTCGATGTTGTTGATGGCGTTGGTGATGTAGTTGACCAGCACCTGTTCCATCATGTCGATGTCGGCAACTACGTCTAGGTGACTCTCCCCCTCCACCGACAGCTCGATGCGGTATTCGTCCAGGTGAAGGGAGTTCTTCTTCACGACGCGGTTGATAAGGCCCACCATATCGAAGCTGGACTTCAAAGGCTCAACATAGCCCAGCTCGATCTGGCTGAGCTTCAGGAGCTGGCCCACCAGCCGGTTCATGCGGGCGGTCTCGTCCATGATGACATCGCAGTAGAAGGCCCTGTTCTCCTCATCCTCGTTGATGTTCAGCTTCAGCCCTTCGGCATAGCCCTGGATCAGCGCTATGGGAGTCTTCAGCTCGTGCGATACGTTCGCGATGAACTCCTTGCGCAGCTCGTCTATCCTGCGCTCGCGCTGGATGTCCTCCTGAAGCCGAACGTTGGCCTCCCTAAGCTCCCCGATAGTAGCCTCTAGCTTCCGCGACATCTCGTTGATGCTGGAGCCCAGGGCGCCGATCTCGTCATCGGAGTCACCCTCGTACCGCTCGGAGAAGTCGAGGCCCGCCACCTTCTCGGCGATCACCTTCATGCGTTCCACCGGCCGGGTGAACCGCCCTGCGTACCAGTACGCCACCAGACTGCCGGCAACCGCAACCAAAGTGCCGCTAATAAGGAAGAACCTGTTCGCGGCCGAGGCGCTCTCCTGCACGGGAGCCACCGGCGTGCGCAACATCACGTAGCCCCCGTCAGAGAGCACCCCCAGGAGGCTGATGAACTCCAGCTTCAACCTGTCATCGAAGGTGGAGCCCATCATGATGTAGTCGGAGTCGGTCAGCTGGCCCTTGATCTGCCTCAGAGGTTCGGCAAAGAACGGCTCACTGACAACCGGGGCAGTTACGCTGACGACGAAGCCCTCTCCGGTGCCGCCGACGGCGCCGACGGCGCCGCCGCCGCCCCGCTGCGCCAGTGTGGCTATCCGGCCCAGCCTTTCAAGAGCCATCGTCGAGTAGCGCACCTGAAGATCCGCGTCCACGACAGTGATGGTCAAGCCGTCCTTGCGCTCTATGGTCTCCAGCGCGAGAGCCAGCGCCTCGACATCGCCCGCCTCGTAGAGCTGTCGGATCTGCCGGTAGCGGCTGACCAGCGACGCCGTCTTCACCCTGTGATAGTACCGCCCAAGCAGCTGCCAATTCAGCACCCACGACAGCAGCACGAACAGTGCCACCACGCCGACGATGCCAACGAACAGCTTGCCTCGGATGGTCCGGATTCTGGGGAACCTCACTCCTAATCAGCCTCGAATCTGTAGCCGATGCCGCGCACGGTCTGGATGAACTCAGCCGCCGGTCCCAGCTTGGATCGAAGTCTCTTCACGTGTGTATCGACTGTCCTCACGTCTCCGAAGTAGTCGTAGTCCCACACCGCGTTCAGGATCTGATCCCGCCCTAGAGCCTGCCCGGCGTTGTCGATGAAGTACGTGAGAAGCTCGTACTCCTTGGGGCTCAGGTCCACTTTCTCGCCGGCCACCGTCACCACGTGCTTTGCGTCGTCCACCTCCAGCACGCCGAAGCGGCGCACTCCCTTGCCGCCGCCGCGGACCCGGCGCAGCAGCGCCTTCGCCCTCGCTACGAGGATTGCCGGGCTGAACGGTTTGGTGACGTACTCATCCGCCCCGATGTCGAAGCCGAAAAGCTGGTCGTGCTCCTCGGCTCTGGCGGTCAGCATGATGATGGGCACCTGTGACCTCTTGCGGATCTCTCGACATACGACCCACCCATCCAGTCCCGGCATCATCACGTCAAGGATAACCAGGTCGATCTTGGGATCGGCAAGGAACATGTCCAGAGCCTGGCTTCCGTCAGCAGCCTCCAGTATGGTGAAGCCCTCTCGCCTGAAGAAGTCGGCAACGAGCCTCCTCATCCTGGCCTCGTCGTCCGCTATCAGCACTCTGGTCATGTCACCTGCCACTCCCTCCGTCATCTCGTGATCAAGCCCATGGCGTCACCGCCGGTGAGCGCGACGATCCTCAGGACCTGCAGGAACAGGTCGATCTTGGCTTGCACCGCCCTGAACTGCGCCTGCTCAGCCGAGCTCACCTGGCTATCCAGCTCGTACTGGAGCATCTCGCCGTGGTCGAACCTGATCCTCGCCACCTCTAGGTCGGCCGCCGCCAGCTCGGCTGAGATGGTCTGCATCTCCAGGCTCCTCATCAGCGACTCCAGCGTGGCCAGGGCGTTGTCGACCGAACTCACCAGTGACTTCTCAGCATCCGACAGCCTCGCCTGGGCATCACTGTCGGCCTTGGCGGCCTGATCCCGCTCGTTCTTGGTGGCTATCATCGGGTCCTTCAGCGCCTCATGCTTCCTGCGCGCGATGTCCGCCGCGGCGGCCGCCGAGAAGTACGACGAGCTTGCCTTGCGCGCCGCCTCCAGGACCTCGTCCCTGGCGAACTCCACTTCGCCGGTGTAGAGCGAGCTCACGTCGGTGGTCAGCGCTATCGTGTCGGCAGGCTCCAACCCCGCGGCCTCGCAGAAGCTCTCCTTCACCTGCTTGATGTTGATCTCGGCCTTCACCAGAGCGTCGGTGGCCGATATGTAGGAGTTCTCCTGCTGCAGCACGGAGTCCCGGGTGGTGAGACCGGCTTCGTAGCGCAACCTCGTCACGCGGAGCCTTTCCTCGGCCACGTTCAGCGCCACGCGCTTAGCCGCAAGATCCCGCATGGCCTGGTCCAAGTCGACGTAAGCCTGAACCGCCTTAATCACCACGTTGTTAACGGTCTCCTGCAGTGCAAGCTTCCTGGTGTACGCCGTGTTCTCCAGTTCCTCTATGGTAAGGCGGGCCTGTTTCTCAGCCACAGCCCTCTGCCACTGCGTCTCGGCGTTCTCAGCGTTCTCCCTGGCAGTGGCCACCTCGTCGCTGTTGGCGACGTACGCGGCCACGTAATCTGCAAGACTGATCTCCAGGACTCCCTCGGCCTGGCCCGCAGCCACCGTGCGGCCGGGCGCCATCGTCACAGCCAACGCCACCGCCGCCAGCGCCAGCACCAATCTCATGCAGACTGCCTTGTTCAGATTCATTGATTTCATCTGATATCCCCCCAAATCCTCTTGTCACATTCCACAGTAGTTCATCAGCGAATACCAGGCCTGCCAGACTCCGCCCCAGTTGGCCATGTAGTTGTTGCGGGCAGTGGTCAGGTTCAGCTGGGCCCTCTCAAGATCCACCATGAGCAGGTCTCCCTCGGCATACGCCTTAAGCGCCTCGTCGTAAGCCTTCTGCGCGTTCTCCAGCTGTGACCTCCACTTCTCCGCCGACCAGAGGTCCAGGTTCAGCTGCTCGACGCTCCTCTGCACCTCCTCAACCACCGCCTTGCGCCGCGCCTCCACCGCCTGCCGCTGCCTCTCCACGGCGATCTCCGCCCGCCTGATGTTCAGGCCCCGCGACCCGTCCAGGCTCCAACTTGCGGACGCGCTCACCACTGGCTTGCTTCCGCCAGTCGAGAGCTGCACATCCACCGACACCGCAGGCAGCAGGCTTCTCGCCGCGTCAAGATCGCTCAGCGCGGAATCGAGTTCGAGATGGGCCTTTATCAGGTTCAGGTCGTTGTTCAGGGCCGCCTCCACCAGCGCCTCAAGCTCGGGCACCTCCATATCGAACTCCGGAAGGTCCGCGAAGGTGGCATTCGACATGTCGACGCCAGTTATCTCGGCAAGGTCTAACCTCATCCATCTCTCGTCGTTCTCCGCCCTCGCCAGGGCGATCTGGCAGTCCAGCACCTTCATGGCCGCCTGCTCCACCTCGGAATCTGCGGCTATCCCGGCCTCCCGCCGCCGCCTGGCTATCTCAAGGGCTACCTCCGCCAGGCGTAGCTCCTCCCGGGCCACAGCCGTTGCCTTCACCGACTTGATGGCGTTGATGTACGCCTTCTGCGCCGCGAGCCTCGTCGAAGCCTCAGCGGCCCGATACTCCAGAACCGACATATTGGCCGCCTGCCGCGCCTGCGCGTTCGGCCCGAGGGCCCCGAGGAGCCTCTCTATCGTCCCAGCATCCCCCCGGACACCAGCGCCACCGTCGCCGCCGTCGTCACCGCCGCTGCCAGCGCCGGCCCCTGCCAGCCACGTCTTAGGCAGTGTATAGGAGATCTTCACCGACCCGGTCTCCCGGTCGAAGTCGTAACTCCCCGTCACGCTGATCCTTTCGGTAACGGGCACCCTCACCGACACCCGCTCCCCGTCGCTGCGGTCGCCAGAGGGCGCTCCGCCGCCAGAACCATCCTGGTTGCTTATCCCGCCCGATAGCGTGATGCTGGATGACCGCAGCGCCACGCTGAGCTTTTCCGATATTTCAGCCAGCTCCAGCCTGCTGGTGGCGTCGAGGCTTTTCCGCCAGGTCTCCACAGCCGCGTCCACAAACGAGTCGATGGTCCATAGGGTGCCCGACCCTGCGCCCGCCGCCAGCGTCTCCACATCCACCGTCCCCGCCCCGGCTGTCGGCGCAGCCGCAGCCGTGGCAGCCATAGCCGCCGTCGCCGTTTCCGCCGCAGCAGTGGCCGTCGTAGCCGCCAACACGACCGCCATCGCCACCAACACGAGTCCCCTGGCAACCCTCATTCGTACCTCAACCCCTCAATAGGATCTAGTTTGGCCGCCTTGTACGCGGGGTAGGCTCCGAAGAACATGCCCACCGACAGCGACAGTACGAAGCCCAGCACCACGGACTGCATATCCACTGCCGTTGGCCACCCGAAGATCCGGCTGACCACCGCGGACCCTCCGAATCCCACAGCCACCCCCAACAGGCCTCCCGTAAGGCTTATGGCGGCCGACTCCAGCAGGAACTGAACCAGTATCTCGCCTTCCTTGGCGCCCAGCGCCTTCCTTATGGCTATCTCCCTGATGCGCTCCGTCACCGACACCAGCATGATGTTCATGATCCCGATGCCGCCGACCACCAGTGACACGGCAGCGATGCCAGCAAGCAGCATCGTCATGGTGGCACTGACGTTGGACACCACCTCCAGCATGTCCGCCTGGTTCGACACCCGGAATGCCCTCTCGTCGCCAGTGAGGCCAAGCAGCGTCGCGTACACCTGGTCGTACGCCATGCCCATCACCGACTCGTCCACCGCCTGCGCGACTATGCTGTTGAGGTTCTTGTTACCGGTGACCCTCTGCTGCATCGTGGTATAAGGCACATACATCATGTTGTCGACGCTGGCAAACCCGCTGTCACCCTGGGCCTGCGCCACGCCTACCACCGTGAACCGCACCCGCTCGAAACGCACCCTCTGGCCTATCGGGTCAGCCTCCCCGAACAGCTCCTCGGCCAGGTCAGCCCCTAGCACGCAGTTCCACGTGTTCTGCTGGATGTCAGCCTCCGTAAGCCACCTGCCCCGAGCCACCTTCAGGTTCCGCACCTCGGCGTAGTTCACCGACGTCCCCATCAGCGTAGTGGTCATGCCCACCGAGCCGTACGCCGCGGTCCCCGAAGTCTGCACCTGGGGCACCACCTGTCTGATGGTGCTGATGGCCTCGATATACGGCAGCACGTCGTTGTTTATCGGCGACCTCGACGTCCTGTAACCCGCGCTAACCGTGATCAGGTTCGACCCTAGCCGCTGGATCTGCGCCTCCGTCTGCCGCCTGGCGCCGGTGCCTATGGACACCACGATGATCACCGCCGACACGCCGATGATGACGCCCAGCGCTGTCAGGATAGAACGGAACGTGTTGCTGGTGATGCCTCCTAGGGCCAGCTTGAACGTGTCAGATAGCCTCATGACGCCGCACCCCCGGCCGCCTGCCGCCTGTCCTCGACGCACACGCCGTCCCTGAACGTCAGCACCCGCGGCGTGCACGCTGCCACTTCCGGCTCATGCGTCACCACGATCACCGTGATCCCACGCCTGTTCATGTCCGTCAGGAGGTCCATGATCTCACGGCTGGCCGCAGTATCCAGGTTACCTGTGGGCTCGTCGGCCAGCACCAGCTTCGGCTCGCTCACGATCGCCCTGGCAATCGCCACCCTCTGCTGCTGCCCGCCCGAGAGCTCGCTGGGCTTATGATGGGCCCTGTCCCCAACGCCCACCATCTCCAGCGCGCGCATCGCCGCCTCGCGCCGCTTCTTCGGCGGCACCCCAGCGTACACCATCGGCAGCTCCACGTTGCCCAACGCGTTCAGCTTCGGAAGCAGGTTGAACGACTGGAACACGAACCCTATGGTCCTGTTCCTCACTTCCGCCAGCTCGTTGGAGCTCAGTCCCTGCACCGGCCTTCCGTGCAGCAGGTACTCGCCCGACGTCGGCCTGTCCAAACACCCCAGTATGTTCAGCAGCGTCGACTTGCCTGAGCCCGAGTGGCCCATTATCGCCAGGAACTCTCCCTCTTCCACCTGGAGACTGACCCCTCGCAGCGCATGCACCTTCACCGCACCACGCCCCATGGAGTAGACCTTGGTCACATCTCGAAGCTGTATCATACTCACTGACATCACTCAGCCTTCGCTACCTTCCGAAGGTCGGACCGCCGCCCGGCCCTCCGCCAGTCATCGGCACGGCCGGTGCCGCTACGCCAGCCGCAGGCATTGACACGACTCCAGGCGACGTGACCACTACCCGCTGCTGCGACTGCGACGTTCGGCCGCGCAGGTTGTTCAGGATGTTCTGCCACGAAGAGCCCCGGCTGGAGCTTGGAACGGCCCTTGGGTTCGCCACCGCCACCATCTCCCCAAGCGAGACCCCTTCCACGATCTGCGTGCCTGAGTCCGCCGATAGCCCCACCGTCACCGGCCTCATCTCCACCGTGCCGTCTGACTTGTATATCATCACGAAAGTTCTCCCACCCATGGACTGCAGTGCCGCATTGGGCACGATCAGCGCGTTCTCCACCCTGTTCGCGACTATGCTCGCCTCCGCGCTCATGCCCGGCAGCACCCTGCCGAACGTGTCGTCAAGCCTGATGTCCACGTCGTATACCACCACGCCCTGCCTGGTCTGGCCTATCCTGCCGATGAACGACACCACGCCGGTGAACACCTGGTTGCCCAGCGCGTCGAAGGTCACCTCCGCAGGCTGGCCCACCTGGATCGTCCCGACATCGTACTCGTCCACCGTCACCCTGACCACCAGATCCGCTATCTCCGTGATCACCGCGGCAACGGCGCCCGACGCCATAGACTGCCCCGCTACAGCGTTGAGCGTGCTGACGACCCCTCCCACAGGGGCCCTGACCTCGCCCTCACCCTTACGTGTCACCAGCTTATCCAGCTTCAGCTGCGAGATCTCCAGCGCCTCCCGCGCCTGCGCCACATCTGACTCCGCCGACCTGAGCTCGGACGCCGTCGCAGCGCCCTTCTCATGCAGACCGCGGATCTTCGCCAGCTTCTCCGTGGCCGCAGCGAGGTTCTCCCGCTTCTGCCGCACGTCGGCCTCTGCCTGTTGCACGTCGGCCTCGTTGGGCTCCAGCCTCACCAGCACCTCCCCGGCACTCACCACGTCACCCTGGCCCACCAGAGTCTCCGCCACCACGCCGCCTTTGGGAGCGTACACGTTGGTGGTCTTCAGCGCCTGAACGTTCCCTGTGGCGTAGATGTCGGTGGAGAGCTGTCCCTGCCTTACCGGAATCGGAACATATGGGTTAACGGCTCCGCTCGATGCGGACTTCGACCTTGCGCGCCACACCACGCCGGCGCCGATGACTAAGACCGCGATCAGGAGAAGGCCTACGGCCACTCGCTTTCGCCTCATACGAATAAACCCCCGTTCGTCTCTGTCTGCTATCAAGACTAACGGAGGCATGTGTCAAGTATGTGAACAAGGCATGAACGTTTATCGTTGTTGGAGACTGCGGCGGTTCTTGCCTACTGAGGGGGAAGGGCCCTGCGCTTCGTCTGCGGAAGTGGAACAACCAACAGCGCCAACGCCACCACGAGACCGACGGCCGCGTACGCCTTCTGGTACCTAGTCTCATAGTAAACGAGGCTCGTTCCCGGCTCAGGCAGGGGGATAGGATCCACCGGGATGCCGCTCTTCGCCGCCAGGCCCTGGATGTTCAAGAAGTGAATGACGGGAATGCCGCGGTTGATGAACTCGTACACCAGGCCCATATCCGGAGCGTCCACCTTCACGGGCGGTTCCAGCACCAGCCCGTTAGGGAACTCCAGCGATGCCAGGGTCGAGCCGTAGTTCGGCTCGGCCCCACCGATGTTGATGAAGGCCCTGATCTCGCCTGCGGCGCGGTATACTTCCAGCCTCTGCCTGATGCTGTCCACCGCGTCCTCGGGAAGTATGAGCCTGTGGCCAGACCTTTCGGCTATCTCCAGCAGGATGGGCCGTCCGTCGATGAATATCCCAACCCTGCCCGTGTCCTCGAGGCCTCCCAGCGACACCGCAGCCGGGACGTACGGGAACACCCCGGCTTCCCGCAGGGCATCTATCATCTCCACGCACGTGATCCCCGGCACGTTGGCGCCGTACTCGGAGGCCCCAAGGGACGCTATGATGACCGGCTCCACCCCTGTGGCCCAACACGCCGAGAGCACCGCAACGATGATCCCAGGGAAAGACCCGCTGGCTCCCACAGCCACCTTGTCGCCTGCCTCAAGCCCGAGCTCGTGGAAGTACCTCACCGTCAGCGCCGCGAAGTCGGGGTTGGTGGCGGTGCGCTTCGCCAGCAGGTTCCCAGGGGTGGTGGTGATCTCCGTGAGCTCATCGCCGATGAGTCCCGTAACATTGAGATCCTCAGGGCTCAGAGGGATTCCCACCGATAGCCTGTGGGCCTTCACCGCCTCCGATGCCTCCAGCATCTTCCGCGCGGCTCGGAGCATGACGTCGTACTCCTCGTGCTTGCCCATATACGACGTGGAGAAGGTCAACTGCAGCGCCAACGTCACCACTGCCAGGGACGCAACCGCCCGCAGCACGCTCCCTCTCCTGGACTTGAGTTTCACCCTTGCTACCACCATCGTCATCATCAGCCACCCGACATCCACATCCCGGGTCAGAACATCAGTATCAACGCGAGACGGACGATCCCGGCCACCACCACGACGGACAGCGCGGTCTTGAAGAAGCCCTGCTTGTAGCTGTCGTTGGCGATGAGGCCGGGCACTATGTACCCCACCGCTCTGAAATCCTGCCCCAGCTGCGGCATCCACATCACCGCTCGGCTTACGATCCATCCCACCAGAAGGCCACCGAGAACGTTGGCCATGAACCGCCGTCTGCCGAAGAGCACCACGTAGTTGGACAACACGGTGACCAACAGATACGTAAGCCCTCCCACCGCCAAGGTGGCGGCCACTCTCACGGGCTGGTCCATGTAAAGCGCAAGGTAGCCGGGGCTGATGAGACCGCCTGACAGAAGCCCAGCGGCCTCGCTCACCACGAAACTAAGGATTATGCCAAGTGTAATTGACGCGTTGATCATGCGCTCACAGCCCCCGTCCTCGCAGCGATTTCCTCCGTAAGCGAGCTCCCTGCCCCCTTCATGTTGCCGACCAGGAACAGGATGGCCGATCCACCCTCGGGCACGCGCGCCGCCACCTGCTGAAGTATCTCGGCGGGCCGCCTGGAGCCCAGGGCTAGAACCACTGGCGCCTTTCCCGCCGGAGTGAGCCGCACCGCCAGACGCTGCAAGTCCCCGACATAGAACAAGCAGTCCACGGGGAGGCTCGCCGCCATCCTGGACATCTCCTCCACCCTGTGCGGACGGTCGCTCCTGTTGTTCACCATTACGAACGTTCGGTCGTGGTCGGAAACGTGCGGTTCGACGAAATCTTCCCACATCTTCAGCGTGGACTCGACGTCATTGGCGGCGAATGCGTTCACGATTCGCAGCGATCTCCCATCCACCGCCAGACTGACCACCGGGCTCACGCCTGGATCAGGCAGCGCCTGCACCATGCCCCTCAGCGCTATGGCCCGATCCACCCCCGCCAGCTCGCACGCCAGCAGCGCCAGCGCGACGTTCTCGGCGAAAGACGTGTACCGGAACTGAGCCAGCTCCTCTTCACTCACGGAGGCCGGATCCGCTAGGTGCAGCGACGCGTCTCGCCTCGCACACTCTTGCCGTATCACGTCCAGGTGCGGCCCGTCGAGGGTCACAAGCTTCCCCCGGTCCGGAACGGTGAGGGCCAGGGTCTCGGCCACATCCTCAAGCCCCGGCCCCATCACCTCGAGGTGGTCAGGCCTTATGTTGGTGATGACCCCTATCGTGGAACGCACCAGCACATGCTCGTACACCGCCTGATTTTCCGGCGTCAACGCCATACACTCCACCACCAGGGCATCGGCGCCCTCGCCGAACGCGCGTTTGGCCACGGCGATGTGCTCTGATATCCTGGCGCGGCCCCTGCGTCTGATGGGTTCCTCCGAGCCGTCGGGCAGTATCAGCCTAGGGGCGGTGCCCGTCGTCTTGCCCACGGTGCGAAGGCCCCCAGACCTGAGCCCCGCCGCGATCAGCCTCGTTACAGTGGATTTGCCGCGGGTACCATTGACGTTGATCCTGATGGGTATGGCCCTGATCCGGCGCTGGTGAAGCGTGTTCTCGACAACGCCAAGTGCGCCCAGGAGCATAGCAGCCACCGGCACAATCATACTGTTCATATCAGCCTCTCGGCCCCCTGAACACCAATCATACTACAGCTGTGTAAATTCTTCATCTGGCAGGCAGGTTCCCTTCAGGTATTTGGTGGCCGTTCCACTTGTCAATGCTAGCATTGCTTGCCATGGAGTGACTCTGGCGCCAGCAACTACACTCCCAAGAGTTCTTCTCAGGGAGTAGGCAAGTCTTGCTGCCCGTGGTGCATCATGATACAATTGCCATAGCTGAGGATACCTCCATAGCCTGCGCTTGCTCGGGTGTCCTGGGCATGAGCCTATTTTGAAAGGAGACTTCAAATGAAGAAGATACCTATCTTATTGGCTCTGTTGGGAATCGTGATGCTTATCGGTGTGAGCCCCGCGATGGCGACGATCACCGGAACGTATCCCCCGCCCAAGTTCGAGTTCCCAATGCTTCTGAGCAACGCCGGTCAAGGGCCCGACGGCAAAGGCACGAGAACCATCATCAACTTCAATGCCGTCTCCAAGGAAGCAGTCAAATATGAGGTAGACTACTTCTACAACGCCGAGCCACAGCCTGCCGACATCGCCGGATATAGGACCATCATCTTCGCCATAAGCTCCAGTGCCAAGGGTCTGGGAGCGTCGGGCATCACCATCGAGCAGGAGATCGCCAGGCTGAACAAGGTCGTGGATGAGGCCAAGAAGCTGGGCATCAAGATAGTCGCGCTGTGCCTCCAGTCAGGTACCAACAACCGCGGACTTCCCGGCAGCGCAGCTGAGCAGAGCATCGACGCTATAGCCCCTTACGCAGACTACATCATCGTCCACAAGGCCGCAGACAGCGATGGCAGGTTTACCTCCATAGCCGCCAAGAACAAAGTACCCATCACTTACTTCGACAACGGACTCACTGACATTCCTCAGATAGTGACAGAGATGTTCTCCAAGTGAGTTACCTGCGCCCCGTCAAGGGGCGCAATCTGTGGGGGTAAGAAAGATGTCCATGACTCTTCAGACCACGTATACGCTGGCGGCAATGGTAGCAACGTTCGTGATCAGCAGTTGGAAATCGCGATCCCCCGAGATCTCCATGGTCATCACCGCCGTCGTCGGCGCGCTGGTCGCAGGATTCGGATTTCCGGTGCGACTGCTGGTGGAAGGCACTCTCACCTACATAGACCTGGCCCTCCAGTTCATCACCGCATCGCTCTTCATGAACTTCTATGCTGAAATAGGAGCCACCAATGCCCTGGTGCGCAACCTGGTCGCAAGGTTCTACGACAACAAGTGGCTGATGCTCTTCCTCCTGGCCTTCGTCATGTTGATCCCCGGTGCTATCACCGGTGCCGGCAGCGTGTCGATATTGGTGGTCGGGGGCCTAGTGGCCACGGTGCTTGAGTTCATGGGCTTTCCACCTGCGCGCAGAGCCGCGTTCGTGTTCATCATGGCGATCCTTTCGGCGGCTGCGCCCCCGATCAACCTGTGGGCAATGCTCATGGCCGCTGGCGCCAACATGCCCTATGTCGGCTTCAACACCATACTTCTCCTGCCTGTATTGGCTGTCGCAATATTCTCAGTATTCTACTTCGGCAGGGGCACCAAACCCAAGCCCAAAGCAGAGGTGCTTGCGGGACTGCCCTCCGCTGCCCGGGGGATGACCTGGTGGCGCCTGGCGCTGCCTTTCGCGCTGTTGCTCCTCTTGATCCTCCTGTCGCAGTACGCGGCGCACTCCATTCCCGTGATAGGCCTTCCCCTCACGTTCCTGCTGTGCGCGGTGCTGGTGATGCTGCTTGACCCCGAGCGCAGAGGCCTCAAGCGTTGGTACGACGTAACGATTCAGACCATGGAGAGCGTGTTCCCGTTGGTGGCGACGCTGGTCAGCGTTGGAGTACTCGTCAGCATGATGGCGCTCACTGGCGTGCGGGGCCTGATCGCCATCAACTTCGTCACGTTGCCGATAGTCTGGATCTACGTCACCGCCCTGCTGTTCTGCCCCATAGCGCAGGGGTCCCTTTCGTACGGTAGCGCGGCGATCCTGGGAGTGCCGATCATCTTCCGGTTCAACTCGGTGGGAATAAACGTCACCGTGGTGACGGCGGCCCTTGCTTTGATGTTCCCACTCGGAGACTGCGTGCCTCCGTCGAGGATAGTGGCAAGGCTGAGCATCGAGAAAGTAGGCTTCAAAGGCTCGTACATGGAGTTCATAAGGGCCATCGCGGTGCCCTGGTGCGTTCTGGCTATCGTCGCCCTGACGATGCTCATCTTCCCGAGGGTGTTCGTCCCACTGACGATGTAGAGAGGCAGAGGAGGGAGTCAAATGGTCTTTCTGCAGGAGGTTATCAGACATATATACTTCGCCATGACCGCTTTCTTCGGGTTGCTTCTCTTGAGGGGACTGTTCAAGCGGGACACCCGTAAGAGCTTGATATACGACATAGTCTACGCATACACCATAATCCCATTTCTGCTGCGCGCGCTGCACATTAGGTGAGGAGGAAGGCAGATGAACGGCTCTAACATCAGAAAGCTCATCATGTTGCTGGCCTTCCTCGTCATCGCCGGTTTCGCGGCAGCGGAGTTCCTGGATCTGAGGCACTACAAGGAAACGGTGGTCGTATCGGAGGCCTTTACTGAAAAGCGCATGCTGTCGGAATGGCTGCCGAACCTCAAGAACACCTGGGGCGACACCCCTGTTTACTTCTATGACTCGGGAAAGCCCGGGGCCACCGTGCTGATCTACGGCGGTGCCCACCCCTATGAGCCCGCAGGTAGCCTCGCTGTCTACGTTATCATGGAGAACCTGAAGCTCAACAACGGCAGGGTCATCCTGGTACCCAGGGCCGACATGAGCGCATCCACCCAAGGCATCGTGGGGCACGCGTATCCTCAGTACCTGCATATCCCCACTTCCTGGGGGCAGAAAGTGTACAGGATCGGCGACAGGGAGACAGCCCCCCTCGACCAGTGGCCTGACCCGTTCACCTACGTGCACTACCCGTCAGGGCAGAACCTGGCCTATCAAGACCTGAGGAACTTCAACCGCACCTTCCCTGGAAGGCCCAACGGCACCCTGACCGAGCGCATGTCCTACGCCTTCATGGAGCTCATCAGGAACGAGAAGGTAGACCTCACCATCGACTTCCACGAGGCGTCGCTGATGTACCCCGTGGTGGACACCTACGTGGCGCACCAGAGAGCTGAGGATCTCGCTTTCATGGCGGCCATGTTATGTCAGGCAGAGATGCCCATGAGGAGCGAGGTGTCGCCCAAGAACCTGAGGGGCCTGACACACCGAGAGGTCGGTGACTACAGCGAGACTCTGTGCGTGCTGGTGGAGACCGCCGAGCCCTTCATCGATAGGGTCGTGGGAAGGGTCACAGAGCAGCTGATGATAGACGGCAAGGACGAGTTCCTGCAGCGGGCAGCTGAGAAAGGTCTGCTTTACACGGACTACGACATCAACAACGCTCAGACCATCGACACCAGAGTCGGCCGGCTGTTGACCAGCGCGATAGAGCTGATCAACGTTTTCAACATGATGTATCCAGATAGGGCCATCGACCTCTGGTTCCCGCGGTACACAGACATCATCACAAACGGCATGGGCTACTACCTCCACAACCCAGACGAAGCAGTTCCCTCACGAGTGTTCCTCAACTGACAGAGCTTACGACGACGGGGCCGTCCTCGAGATGAGGACGGCCCCTGGTCCATCTATCATCGGCAGTAGACTACCATCTGCGTGGCTTGCAGATGATCTCCTCCACCTTCAGATCGAACACGTTGTTGGAGTGCGCCGGCAGGACCACCGCGGCGGTATCGGCCCCAGTACCAGTCCCGCCCACAGCCACGACACGTTCGCCATAGGGCACCAACCCGGCGTCCAGCGCCATTATGGAGATCTCCACGCACACCTTCACGCCCTGGCCCAGCATTCGCAGGGCAGCCGCCATGATCTCCGGCGGATAGAGGCCTCCGAACTTGATGCGCAGGCTCCTGTCGATGCCCGCAAGAACGTGGGTTGTCGTCAGTACCTTGACTCCTTGGCTGGCAAGATACTCCCTTGCCTCCGTGCTCATGTCGTCCTTGCCGGGGGTAGGGTAACCCACGTGATGGGTCACGCAGACAATAGACAGGCCCTCTGCACCCAGCTCAAGCGCTTTCCGCACCGTGTCGCCGGTGTTGGACGCCACGACCAGCCACTTGATGCCCTCGTCCCTAGCCCGCGCCATCGCAAGCTTCAGCGTCTCCACAGTGTTAGCCGGTCCGGCAGTATCCCAGATCATGCCTCACACCTCCTGAAATGCTTACGGAATAATCTGCGCCAAGACTGCCGCAAACACGATGGCGGGCAGCATGTCAGCCACACGGATCTTCTTCAGCCCGAGCATGTTGATGCCGATGCCCACTATGAGCAGGCCGCCTACGGCAGTCATCTCCACCATCGCGGCATCGGTAACCAGGGCTTTCACAGACGCCGCTGCCAGCGAGATCCCGCCCTGATATGCCAGGATCGTCACAGCGGACAGCGCCACCCCTATCCCCATCGTGGCTCCGAAAACGATGGACGATACCCCGTCCATAAGGGCTTTCGTCAGCAGGATGCTGTAGTTGCCCGTCAATCCGTCTTCAATGGACCCAATTATGCTCATGGGCCCGACGCAGTACAAGAGGCTGGCAGCTAGGAAGCCGGCAGCAAGCCCGGAACCTTCCTTGGCGAACCGCGCCTCAAGCCTGACCGCGCCCCTTTCAAGGCGCCCTTCGATGTCCAGAGCCGTGCCCACCACGGTTCCCAGCACCATGCTGAAGAGCATGGCCAGCATCTTCTCGGTGCCGAACGCCATCTTCAGCCCCATGAAGCTCGTGAACAACGCAAGTCCCTGCATCACCGCACCGGACATCCTCTCCGGCATGCGCCGTTTCAACGCCATGCCTAGGATGGTGCCTGCTATGACTGTTGCCATGTTCATGAGTGTTCCGGTCATGGGACACGCTCCTCGTTGGCGCTGAGCGCGGAACATGAGGCGCTATGAGCTCATAATATCACACCCAACGTGCAGAGTGCACACTGGTCGGGGGCCCGGGGAGGCGCCTGAGGGCGTATGCAGGGATGCTGCCAATTCGGTAGCCGGAGCAATCAGCGCGGGTAAACCGGAGGGTGGGCGTTACTGTCTATCGCTGGGCCGATCGAGGGTTCAGGCGGAGATCCACAGGTTTGTGGGCCTCAGACGCCCAGATCCTCTACTTCGTGGATTTCGCCGCCTGCGCTCTCTTGACTTGCTCAGTTGGGCGCCTCGCTGAGCGCCTCGACATACACTATCATGCGTCAACCTGCAATATCCACGCGAACGCCTCGTCCATTCCAAGCATCACCTCGGCGCAGGCGAGAGGAGCCACGCACATGGGCGTATCATCAGAGCCCTCGAGAAGGCCAAAGGCCCCGAGCCGCAGAGTAGCCACAGTTGGATTGATGGCGGGGATATGCGCGGCGTTGCAGGTCTCGGCGGGGGTCGCCCCAGTGGTGGGCCACGTGCTCAGCGCAGTGTGCACGCTGCCTATGGCGCTGGTCTCCATGACGGGCCTGGCCCCGGGCATCGCGTGTCTGATCACGTCATCGGCGCTGGTGTTCTCGGCCTTCCCAGCGGAGGCTCCGATACTGCTCTGCATGACAGGCCCGTTGGGGGTGGCGCTGGGCGTCTCCATGCGTACAAAGGCGGGGGTGAAGGCGCAGATCCTGGCCGGAACCCTCACCCTCACCGCCGGGATGGTCCTGCTATCGAAGGTCGTCGGGATTGACCCTGCGGGCGGCCTGACGTCGCACTTGAGCTTTCTGACCGTCGCAGGTGCCTACGTGACCTTTTCCCTGTTCTATTCGGCCCTGTGGGTCATGGCCCTCAGGCGCCTCGCCCCTCGCCTACTTCGCCTGCTCGACATGTCCTGGTGGCTTTCCACAGCATCCCTGAGCCGCAGTATGGTATCACACCAGACGGGGTCCCTTCCAGGGTGCCGAAATCAAGCACGTAGAGGGCTGTTCCGGCGGGGTCGAACTTGACGTCCACCGGCCTCTGAGGGCCCTTACCGCCGGGAAGCGGGTTCGTGCTGGCCAGGAAGTCGTGCACCTGGCAGGTGTTGAGGTCCGCTCTGACTACTTTGTACCCTGCGACGGTGCCTCCCACGGCGGGTCCGCCTGAGCCCAGCTGTGCGATGAACATCTGCCCCACGTGACCGAAGGCTGGATTGGTGGAGACCGCGAACTTGGTGGATGCGGAGTGCGGCGCAAGGCGCAGCACAGGCTGGCCCGCCAGCGGCGGATGCTCGGCTAGGACGAACTGGGTGGGCGGCATCCCTGGCGTCTGGAACTCCGGCGCGGTGATGGGAATCCCGGATACGTAGTCGGGGAAGCCGTACCATCCACCAGGCGTTATCTCCCACAGGGAGTCAGGGGAATTGGACACCGGGCGGCTGCCGCGCCTGTCGTAGCCCTGGTCCAGCGAGTACAGGCGCCCGTTGACGAACCCGAGGCCGAAGGGGTTGCGCAGGCCGTCTGCGATGATCTGGAGGTCAGAGCCGTCGGGGTTCACCGAGTATATCACGCCGTTGGCCATGAGGTTGCCCATGACCACTTCCCCTGGCAGACTGGGGGTGCCGAAGGGCTTGAAGGCACCGGTGACGGTGGTGCACGGAACGGTCTGTTCGAAAGTGAATGGGTCAGGGCTGGAGTAGTTCACTCCCGCAAGCACTGTTGGCCTGGCGGGCACGTCGTGTTCTGCGGGCATGGAGCCCAGCCACCCGAACATGAAGTTGTCGAACCCCACCACGGCGGAGTTGGTGAATGTACCAACCCCGAAGTAGAGGCGGCCGTCTGGGCCGACGGCGATCTCGCCGGTGTAGTGGTCTCCGCCTGACCGGAGGCCGCATACCACAGGCTTGGTGCAGCCGCCCGGCTCGACGCGGAGTATGCGGCCTGGAAATGCGCCTTCGGCGACGAACAGAGCGCCGTCGTGGAACACGATGCCTGTGACCGGTCCGCGCAGGCCGGAGATGATCGGGGTCATGCCCCCGTTGTTATCGAGGCGCAGGACTCTGCCCTGGGCTGCGCTCTTGGCGGGGCCGTATGAGAAGCCGGCCTCAGCCACGTAAAGGCTTCCGCCGGGGTCCAACGCGATGCTGGTGGGGAACGTGAGCCCCACGGCTACGGGCTCCAGCCGGTATCCGGTCTCGATGCGGATGTCGCCGGGCTGGACGGGGAGGCGGTCTGCTGCGGGGGGCGGTGCTGACAGACGTGAGGTCATCGCCTTCTCCTCCTTCGTGATGACTTGCACGTTCCCATGGTACAGCTGGGCGTCTTCAGAGGTGATAGTAGGCGGGGCATCGGGGCGGAAAGCAGGCGGACGCGGCGCCCGAATGGCGGGGCCGCGTCCGTGTGTTGCGCAGCTCGGCTACTTCTTGATCTCCCAGAAGCACACCTTCGGCGAGACGATCTTGCCTTCTTTCTTAAGCTTGGCCATGATCTTGTCGACTTCCTTCTTGTCGAGGCCGGTGGCTTCGGCTACCTCGCCGGCCTTGACGGGCTTGCCGACTTTTTCGAAGAAGTCGAGAACCACATCGTAATTCTCCATGTTCGCCCCTCCCGTTCGAAGTTTCCGGTATGTGCTGAGTGTTTCCACATCGTCTAGGATAACCCTGCAACGCCAGGCGGCATTCTGCGTGCGCGGACGTCCACAGCGCGGAGGCGTAGCGGGGCAGCTGGGCGCCGCGGCGGCAGCCCGCCGCGGACTAACCCTGCCTGGTTGACTGCTCCAGCGCAGCCCTGGTGCTGCGGGACGGGGCGATGCCCATTTCGCTTCTTAGGGCTGTCTCGCAGCGCTCGTAGGCGCGCAGGGCCATGGGGCGGTTGCCCTGCTGAGCTGCGCACCTGATGAGCATGCGGTAGGCTTCCTCCCAGCAGGGGTCCTTGGATATGACCTGCTCGCTCACGGCGATGCACTCGTCCAGCTGGCCGAGGTCGAAGAGGAGCTCGGCGGTGCGCTGGGCGGCGCGGAGGTACACCGCCAGTAGACGCTCGCGCTCGGCGGTGGCCCAGTCTTCATACATGCACTCCTGGAGGAAGTCGCCGCGATAGAGGCTCAGGGCGTGGCGATAGAGGTCACAGGCGCCGGCCGGGTCGGTGGCCGCCAGGCGACCCGCCTTGGCGGCGAGGCTCTCGAACTCATCGGCGTCGGTCCAGAGGCCGGCACGGGGGTTGATGGCGTAGAGCTGGCCGTCGCGGTGGATAGTGAAGGAGTTGAGTCGCGGCGGACGGTCGGGTTCCAGCACGTTCAGCATGGCGTTGAGCGCGACTTTGAAGTGGCGCGATGCCACGTCGGAATCGAGGCCCGGCCAGAGGGCGTCGAGGATCTGGTCGCGGTGGATGTAGCCCTTTCGGTTGACCAGGAGCAGCTGGAACAGCGCCTTCGCCTTCTCGCGCTGCCACTCGCGGTTGGGAACCTCCTCGTTGCCTCGGTAGAGCACGAACCGGCCGAGGGTGCGGACGTACAGTGTGTAGCCTGGGTGGTATTCGAGGCCTTCCAGTCCGGTGATGGAGCTCAGCCACTGCACGTGGTCGCGGTCGATGCCGAGGCGGGACGCCTCGATGATTAGCGGGGCGAGGACGCCCAGGTCGCGCGGGCCAAACAGCGTGCGGCGCGTAAACAGAAACTCGTAGCTGTGAGTGCGCACAGTGCGCAACAGACTCTCAAGTTCACCGCGGGAGGCCGGGGACCGGGTTGGGGGCGGGGTTGCGGGCGGGCTCGAGCCGGTGCCGTTTGCGCTTGAGCTGGAGCCCGCGGCTGCAGGCCCTGCTGCGCGCAGATCGAGCACCGCCTGCCACAGCTGGCTGGCGGCGCTGCAGTACTCGTCGCCGCACCTGGCGAAGGTGGCGCGGGCAGCCTCCACCCAGGGCCGGGCGGCGCGGTCGCGGCCCGCGCCAGCAAGCCCGGATCCCACTGCAAGCTGCACGAACCCGGCCATCCACTCGTCGCCTGCGGTCTTGCAGATGTCGATGGCCTCAGCCGCGTGCGCGGAAGCCCCCACCTCATCGCCTGCGGCGGCGTGGAGCAGGGCGAGGCCCATCAGCGGTTCGGCGCGCCCACGGGTCACCTTGAGGGAGTCGCAGATGGCCAGCGCCTCCCTGTAGCATTCTTCCGCTGTGAGACTCCCAGGTATCGCGCTGAGGTAGAGGGCATGTCCGAGGCGCATGTAGCCCACTGCCTCGACGAAAGGCGAACGTAACTCTTTGCCCAGACGGATCCCTGCCTGCGCGCACGTGCGGGCTCGCTCGGCGTCTCCAATGAGACAATAGATGAGAGAGAGCAAGAGCTGGGTTTCGCGGTGGGACCGGGCCGGGCGGCGGACGGGGCCGTCGGTTTCGCCGGCGAGGCTGGCGCGGCGTTCCAGGGATGTCAGGGCGGCAGCGAGACGTCCGGTGCGGAGGTGGACGCGGATGTTGAGCTCGTCCTCCATGGCCTGGTTGATGAGCTGTTCGGCGCTGTGCAGGAGCTTCAGGGCTTCTTGGCCCTGGCCCTGGTTGGTCTTGCTCTCGGCCATCATGCGGAGAAGCGTGGCGCGCTCGAGGCGGTCTTCGGCGGGGAGGAGATCCAGGGCCTCGGCCAGGAGGGCATCACTCTTGGCGGGCTCCACGGTGTCGAGGTAGACGGTGGCTTTGCCCTTCAGGGCGCGGCTGCGGCCGGCGTTGTCGCCGCGGGCGGCGAAGATCTCGTCGGCCATGGAGTACCAGGCCAGGGCGTTCTGGTAGTCGCTGGTGAGACGGTAGGCGTCGGCGCGGTAGACCAGGAGATCGGGATGGGCTTCCAGGGAGGAGCCTGGGAGCTGGTCGACGAGATGCGCCAGGCCGTCGACGCGGCCGGAGGCGATGAGCTCCGGGGCGGCGGAAAGGAGGTGGCTGGCGGCGGCGTCGAAGTCGTCGGCCTCCAGGAGGTGGTCGACGGCGCGGACGGCGTCGCCGCGGTCGGCGTAGAAGGATGCGGCGCGGCGGTTGGCCAGGGCCCAGCGGTCGAAGTCGCGGCGGCATAGGCGCCGGAGGAAGGCCTTGATGAGGTTGTGGAACCGATAGGTGCCGGAGCCCGTGGAGTAGAGGAACACGCCGCCGACGGAGAGCTCAGAGAGGAGCGAGGCGGCTTCGGCGTGGTCGTTGCCGGAGACGGCGGCGCAGGCTGCGGCGTCGAGCTCGTCCAGGACTGACACGTCGATGAGGAAGGCACCGACGCTCTCCTTCTGCTTGAGCAGCACCTCCTGGACGAGGTAGTCGAAGACGCTGTCGAGGGTTGCCGGCGAGCGGCTGAGCAGCTCGTCGAGGCTGAGGCCCTCGCGGAGGGCGTGCCAGATCATCTCGACGGCGATGATCCAGCCCTCGGTGCGCTCGGCCATGAGACGAACCTGGGCCTGGGTGAGCTCGAGCTGGTAGGCAGTGGCGAACAGGTCGCGGATCTCGTCGCCGGTAAAGGCCAGGTCGCGCTCGGTGATCTCCAGGACGTCACCTTTGACGCGCCAGCGCGGGATGGCGCTGAGGGCCGGGCGCTTGCGCGTGCACAGGACAAGGTGCATCTGGGGCGGCATGGTGTCGACCAGGAACTCCACTATGTCGTGTATCTCGGGGTTGCGGGAGGCAGCGTGGTAGTCGTCGATGACTAGGACAGCGTCGGCCTGCAGCATGTCGAGCATGTCGTTGGCAAGGGCTTCGACGGCACGGCGGCGGGCGGTGGCGTCGAGGCCCTGGCTGATGATGGCAAGAGCTGAGCCGCCCATGCGCGGGTAGGCGGAGCGCATGGACCACACGAGGTGGCTCATGAACACGTGGGGATCGGCGTCGGTGCCAGACGTGCTGTACCAGAAGAACTGGTGTGAGCTGGAGCAAAGGTGCAGCGCCACGGCGGTGCTCTTTCCATATCCGGGGCCCGCTTGGACTATTGTGAGGCGGTGCGCGGTGATCTGGTCGAGCAGCGCCGCCACGCGCGGCCGGTGCAGAAGCTTCTTGCGCGGAAGCGGGACCAGGAATTTCGTGCGCACCACGATGGGATCGGATGTTGAGGCCACCTGCATACCTCCCTCTGGTTTGCTGCGGTTGCCTCAGAATGTCTCGCAATTGGGTTCATTCGCGTGGCGGGGCTCCAACTCCTGCATGTGTGCACGCTGCATGGCTGCATGGGGCGGGGCGGAGGCCAGGGGCGAGGCGCGAGTGTGGGGGCGACCGCGGTTCGCCCCGGGGCTGGCAGCAGGGTTACGAACGCGGCTGTAGAAATTGGGCGAAGTAGAGATGGGAAAACGAGGCCGCGGGCGTTGGCGTGGGCTGGAGGGATGGACATGAGAGTGCTTGTGGCCGGGGGCGCCGGATACGTTGGAAGCCATGTGCTGCGCGCGCTGGTGGCGGCGGGATGGGAAGCTGTGGTTCTGGACAACCTCAGCACCGGGCATGCCGCAGCTGTAGCGCGGGCGACGGGAGGGCGCGCGGAGCTCGTCGTGGGAAACGTCGGAGACTGCGAGCTCGTGCGGGACGTGCTGATCTCGCGCAAGATCGACGCGGTCGTGCATTGCGCTGCGGCGAGCTTGGTGGGAGAGTCGATGGCGAACCCGTCCAAGTACTGGCGCAACAACGTGCAGGAGGCCATCGGCCTTCTGGACGCGATGGTGCTGGCAGGCGTGGACAAGATCGTCTTCTCGTCCAGCGCCGCGGTGTACGGAGAGCCGGTGGCCGTGCCCATAGAGGAGACGCATCCAAAGAGCCCCACCTCGACGTACGGCATGACCAAGCTGGCCATCGAACACATGCTGCAGAGCTACTCGGCGGCGCACAGCATGAGATGCGTGTCGCTACGGTATTTCAACGCGGCGGGGGCTGACGAGCCTGGAGATATCGGAGAGGCTCATAACCCCGAGACGCACTTGATCCCCATCGTGCTCCAGGCAGCGCTGGAGCAACGTGCCGAGGTCAGGGTGTTCGGTACCGACTACGATACCCCGGACGGCACGTGCGTGCGCGACTACATCCACGTAAGTGACCTGGCCGACGCCCACGTGCTGGCGCTGCAAAGGATGCACGAGATGGAGATGTCCGGCCGGGCGGCACGAGCGGAAGCGTTCAACCTGGGCAGCGGAACAGGGTTCACAGTGCGCCAGGTGATCGAGTGTGCCCGTGAGGTGGTGGGCACGGAGGCAACGATCCGGGCGGTGGATGGGCAGCGCAGGCCCGGAGACCCGGCGGTTCTGGTGGCAAGCTCGGAAAGGGCCAAATCGGAGCTGGGCTGGGCCCCGCGGCGAACGTCTCTGGCGGAAATCGTGCAGTCGGCGTGGAAGTGGCACAGGGCGCACCCGCATGGGTACAGTGGATGATGCGAGATGGCGTAGCAGAGCGGGCTGAGGCGAAGCGAGGCGAGGCAAGGTGTTCCTCGGATTCGAGGAGATGAGTGAGTTGTGCTCCTCGGAAAAGAGGAGCACAGGCCGTGTTGCTCCGCGAAACGTAGGAGAACTCGGGAAATGTGTGCACTTGCTCCATCGCGGCCTGCGAGGTCGCCGAGGCATAACACGCGTAGCTGGGAGTATATGAAGGCGGCGCAAGGCGCCGCTTACCTTTTTGTGGCATGCTGCGTCCCGGGATGACGTTGACTCACTCAGGACGGGGGTTCTCCTCCGTTTGGAGGAGCAAGTCAGGTTCCACTCCTCCAAACGGAGGAGT
>LFSP01000038.1:43328-43613 GCA_001513145.1 Clostridia bacterium DTU025
ACATGGGCTTGCTCGAGCCCTCGGCGGGCTCGCAACTACAACTCGTGTAGCTGGGAGTATATGAAGGCGGCGCACGGCGCCGCCAACCTTCTCTTGCCGCCCTGCGTCCCGAAGCAGCCTTCAGCCACCGAAACCTGGCATTCTCCTCCGAAACGAGGCGCTCTCTCGTTTCTACTCCTCCAAACGGAGGAGTGGAAGGCGCTCTGCTCCTCCGAAAGGAGGAAAACCCCCACGGTGACCACATGGGCTTGCTCGAGCCCTCGGCGGGCTCGCAACTACAACTCG
>LFSP01000030.1 GCA_001513145.1 Clostridia bacterium DTU025
CGTGGTCTTCGCGCTCTTCACGAAACCGGGGTTAGCCTCCGTGACGAACGCGGCGTAAGCGTCTGCCTCGAGGTACATCTCCTCGAACGTGTACTCAGCACCCGCCTCGATGGTCAGACCTCCGATCGGACTGCCCTCGATGGTCATGCCAACGATGGTATCCCTGTCGTTAACGTGGCCATCGGTCTTGGCATAGCTGCCAACCTTGTAGTCGGCGTAGGGGTTCAGCGTAAGCCCGAACACGGTGTACTCCACGTCGCCGTGGACCTTCCAACCGTTGTCGTCCCCGCTGCCGTCAGTCAGGTCGAACTTGTAGTTACCGCTGATGGTGGCGATCAGGTCCTCCAGAGGCTCTCCAACGAGCTTCGCATAGACCTCGTCGTAGTCCAGGACAGCCGGGTACTCCATCCAGAGGCCATTGCCAAGCGTGAGGCTAAGCGGGAAGCCTACCGGGATCGAGACCTCAGCTTCGACTTCAGCAGCTGCCGAAGCGGCGTACTCAGCGACGATGGAATCGTCGTCGTCAGCATAGGCCTGATCGAATACGCTATCCACTGCCGTGTAACTGGCCCATGCCTTCACGGGGCCGACGATGATATCGCTCACTTTCA
>LFSP01000034.1 GCA_001513145.1 Clostridia bacterium DTU025
CGCGGTGCCGCTCGCCAGTTCGAAGATGGCGGATCGCCCCGCGGCGCCTCGAAACCCGTCTTCCAAGACCATTATGTCGATTTCGTTACGAAAGACTGCGGCCAACCCCCGAAATCATCACGAAAGCCACCCCGTTCCGTAACGGCTCCGCCCCTTTGAGCTAGCCCGCCGCGGTGAGGGCCTTGCCACTCGCAGTGGCCCCGCACTAGAACCGGGACTCAGCGCCCACCTGACGCGCCTACCTGACCACCGAGAACCCTGCCGCCTCCCAGGCGATGATACCGCCCTGCATGTTGTAGACAGTCTTGTAGCCCAGCATCAACAGCGCCGCCGTTGCGAACATCGAGCGCACCCCGCTGCGGCAGTAGACCACGATGAACGTTTCTGGATCCTCAGGCAGCAGGTGCAAATCCTCGGCGATCTCGTGCACCGGCACGTTTACAGCGCCCTCGATACGGCCGGCCGCGAACTCGTCGGGGCGGCGCACGTCGAGGAGGAACAACTCCTGCCCAGCCTGGAGCCTCTGCGCCAGCGCCGCCGGGCTCATCTGGAACATGTCGGATGGCAAGTTGCGTGCCATGTTCTGAACAGCTCTTACGACTTCCACAGGAACCTCAGGAACCTCCATCGCTGATACGGGAACGGGAACTCGCGGGCCAGCCAGTATCGCCAGCGCCGCGATGCCAAGGATGGCAAGTGCCGTGGCGACTCTCTTCACTGTTCTTCCCCTTCGTCAACTAGTCTTGCCGCGCTGGCTAGGGTCAGCTCCTCCCAGCGTCGGTCCGCCTCGGGCTTCGCGTTCAACAACGCCGTGACCACGTCGCCGTCTATGGCGCCCGACTTCACCTGCGACCAGAGCACCTTCTCGATCTCAGGCCACGGC
The DNA here is from genome assembly GCA_001513145.1 of Clostridia bacterium DTU025. Taxonomy (GTDB): domain Bacteria; phylum Bacillota; class DTU025; order DTU025; family DTU025; genus DTU025. The sequence continues at coordinate 884 of LFSP01000034.1, forward strand.
ATGCCGGGCCTGTACGGCCGATCCTCTCGCAACGCCGTGTAGATGTCGGCCACGGCGATGATCCTGTGCTCGAGATCCAGACGGCTATCGTCTACCCCAAACGGATACCCGCGGCCGTCCAGTCGCTCGTGATGGAAAGCTGCCCACTCGGCCATGGCGACGTCGAACCCGGCGTCCACCAGGAACCAGTATGTGTAGTAAGTATGCCCGCGTATGATGCTTATCTCGTCGGGAGTGAGAGGCCCCTCCTTTTCCAGGATCTGATCGGGCACCGTGAGCTTGCCGATGTCATGCAGCAGGCCCGACGTCTCCAGGAGTAGGCAGCGCTCGGCTGCGAGCCCCATGATCTCTCCCAGCATCCTTGAGGTTCCCGCCACGCCGTGGGAGTGACGGTAGGTGAACCTGCTCTTGGCGTCCACGGCGTACGCAGCGACGCCAGCGAGCTGACGGATGCCTTCCGCCGGCAGCTCCACCGACAGGCCCGGCATGTCAGGCAGCGCCTCGAGGCCCCATTCAGGCATCGTCATGTCCAGCCAGAAGCTCTCGTGGGCTGCCAGGTCCTGAAAGGCTTCCACCATGTCGGGGTCGAAGGCCTTCCCTCGCAGCGATTTGACCCTCTCGACGATCTCGCCGCGCTGGGTGAGTATGTAGCTGTCAGGCGACGAGAGCACCGCCACGCGGTCGCATACATGAATGATACGCGCCTCGACCGGAATCTCTGTTCCTTGTACACCCCCGGGGTTCCGGCCGGCCCACTTGTCGTGATGATGCAATACGATGTTGCCAAGCCCGCTCAGTACGGACGCCTCCGCTACCATCTGCGCCCCTCTCAGGCAGTGGGGCAGCGTGTGCTCCACGTCGAAGCGCTGCAAGTCCAGCCTCTCGGCGTTTTTCACAGCTCCGAGGTCGTGGATGACCGCGGCGGCGAATGTGCGCTCGACGATGGCTGGGTCCGCTCCCACGTGCGCCGCCATCGCCGCTGAAGCGCAGGCTACCCGCCTCTGGTGGGCGTTCAAGCCATCAGCTGACCAATCAAGCCAGGTTGACAGTGCGAGAAGAAATCTACCTAAGTTGAGTTCCATGCGAATCATTCTAGTGCAAATCCTTTGCCAGTGGAAGTGTGAAGTGGAACACCGATCCCTGCCCCGGGCTTGACTCCGCCCATATGCGTCCCCCGTGCGCCTCCACGAAGGACTTCGTGATGAACAGGCCAAGGCCCAGGCCCTCGGAGCCCCTGATCGCCTCAGGCGCCCGGTAATAGCGGTCGAACACCTTAGCAAGTTCCTCCGGCGTCATGCCGACGCCGCGGTCCGTCACCGCCACTTTCGCCTCGTCGCCGCAGCGCTCGACCGTGATCAGCACGGGAGAACCGTGCGGCGAGTACTTTATCGCATTGGAGACTAGATTCCCGACAATTCGCTCAAGTCTGAGCGGGTCCACCATGACGGTGATCTTCTCGGTCGGGGCATGCATCCGGATGGGAGATTGCGGATTGCAGGAGCAGAGGGCGTCGACGATCTCAGAGAGTGTGTGTACCAGGTCGATGGGTTTCGGACTGACTGGGGCTTTGCCCAGCTCGATGCGGGCGGAGTCGGTGATGTCGTGGATCATGTTGTTCATGTGCTTCGAGGCACTAACTATGGCCGCCGCCGCGCGCCGAACCGCATCAGGCTTGTCCGCCACCAACTCGATGAGCTGAGCCCTTGCCATGATCTGCGTAAGCGGGGTGCGCAGGTCGTGCGACACGAACTTGATGACGTCCAGCTGCGCCTCGCGCATCTGATGGATGTTGGTCCAATCGTGGGCGATGCATATGACCGACTCCACTTCCCCGTTGTCATCGCGCAGGACGCCGACGGTGACTTTCTCGTAACGCGGGCCGCTTGGCGTCTCTACTATGATATCCATGTCAGCGGACCGCAGTTCCTGGAGCGCGTCAGCGAGGTCAACGCCATCAGTGTCGATAACCGAGCCGTCCAGCCTACGGAATACCGCTGCCTGCCTCAGCTGGTTCCAGTCGCGGAGGCCGCCAGGGCCCACGCCCAACAGCTCCTCGAAAGACGAGTTGGCGAAGATGATCCTCCCGAACCGGTCGAATATCACCACGGCGTCGCAGAGGCTCTCAAGCAAAGCTCTGAGCTGGCGCGTGCTGGTTACCGCCCTGGTGTAGGCGTTACGCTCCGCCATCAGAAGCAACGCGAAACGTTCCTCGTTGTAGTAGCTTTCCGCCAAGGACGCACACTTGCCCGCTATGACCTCCGCCAGGCACATCTGATCGCTGCTGGGCTCGCAGTCGGCGTCAGGTAGCAGCCCCAACAGCACACCGCTGGGGCCCACTGAAACCCTGATGGGGCAGATGAGCAGGCCGCCGCTTTTCGCCGTGTCCAGGAACTTCGCCTCGCCGTCGGCCGCCACAGATCTGTTCACGTAAAGGCTGTGGTCCAGCTTGATGGCTTCGGCTATGGAGGGCCAATCCGAGAGAGTTGTGCGGTCTGGGAAGGGAACGCCCGGCGCGTGCTGGGCGAGGCACGAGAGCGCGTCGTCGCCGCCACTTGAGAGCATCACGGCGAGTCCGCTCGTATCCAGGACCTTTGCCCCGATCTCCAGCAGCTGTGCCACAGCAGCGCCCAAATCGCGATCTCGCTGCTCCCGGGTGACGCTTGAGATGATGCTGTCGAGCTTGCGCACCAGGCGGGCGTGGTCAGTCTCCTCATGGAGCGACAACACCACCAGGTCCTTGTCTCCAGGGCCGCGTATGGGAGCCAAGCGCACGCTCCAGAAAGACGGTTCATCGGAAAGGGGGCTCTTCCACGAGAAGCACGTGCTCACCGTGTTGCCTTCGGCAGCGGCGTCGCGACACAGATCGCCCAGTATCGGCCCTAATGTGGGAGACAGCTGGCGCAGGCCGACGCCTTCCGCGCAGGGTTCACCGAAATCGAGATTCCTGAAGGCGGAGTTGCAGAGAAACACGCACTGGCCGGACGCCTCTACGATTGCTACCGGATCCTCTGCGGCATCCAGTACCGCGCGAACCAGGGACATGTCATCCACAGCAGATCCTCCCACTCATAGGTCACAGGTGTTACTCAAGGTGCAGATCAGGGGCGGGAGGTCGAGCCATCTTGTGCGCAGATGCCCTTGCAAGCGCCTCTACCCGGTCCACTACGCTCTGCGGTCCTTTTCCTGTGAGGATGTAATGGTCCAGCTGCTCGTAGGTGATGCCCATCTCCTTTTCGTCTGTCTGCCCAGCCCAAAGCCCTGCCGACGGTGGCTTCTCGATGATGGCCCTGGGCACTCCGAGGTACTCCGCAAGCTCTCGCACCTGGCTCTTCACCAGCCCGGCGATGGGAAGGATGTCTGCTCCGCCGTCGCCGTACTTCGTGAAGTAGCCCACCTTGAGCTCGCTGCGGTTGCTTGTGCCTGCCACCAGCAGGTTCATCTTGTTGGAGTAATAGTACAGGACGCTCATTCTCAGCCTGGGCTTGAGGTTGGCCTCGGCCATGCGCAGGCGCTCAGGGGTGTATTCGAAGCTGGGGGCTGTATCCGGCGTGGTGTTGCTCTCCAGAGTTGACAGTGCGGATTCCATGAGGGCAAGCTGCGCGTCGTACTGACGTGATAGGTCACATATCACTACTGGGAGACTGAAAGCTCGGGCGCACTCCAGGGCGTGCTCAACATCCTGCGGATCGGAGTGGCAGGGCATCACCACTCCGAGGCTCGCTTCGATGTCAGACCGCATGGCCAGGGCCGCCACTACGGCTGAGTCCAACCCGCCGGACAGGCCGAACACTACCCCTCGGCATCGGGCGGCCCTCACCTGTGCACCTATCCAGTCGCACAGGGCCCGAGCGACTACTCGTGCGTCCATGTGGTACCCTCCGTGACATGGTAGCGTCTGTAGTGTACACAATNNNNCCTGAAACGCGAAGGGTGCTTACACGGGAACTCGCTGGAGGTCTTCATCGTCACAATAGACGAAGCAACCACTACTGACGCCCGCCTCCGCGGCAGCGGCCGAAGAACATGATGGCAGCGTTCGAACGTAGGAATCGCCGAGTGGCCGGGCCGCAGGGCGTTCTATATACGGGGCGCGACGTCGCAAGGGCGACTCGCGCCCTGATTGATCCCCACGGACCGGGATTCCCGCGGACCAGTTGCGGCGCGTTCTCCGCGAGCGTCAGAGAGCGGTCGTGGCGCCCCACCCATGGGTCGTTTGCACAGGAATGTGAGGGTCAAGTCACGATGTAAGAGCCCCCGCCAAGCCAAGGCGGAGGCTCTCTCGTATTGATTTGACGCTTACACAGGAAGCGCTCCGCTCCGGCCTCGGCTCGAGGGCTGTGGTTGAAGGTGGTAGCCGGCGCCGCGGCGCCGGCTTCGCCTTTTTTCAGCTACACGCGTTGCGCCATCCCCGCGGACGCGAAGCGCCACGAGGTGCTCTGCCTTCGGCGTCGCGCTCTCGTGTAAACGGCCCACCGGCAGGTCGAAGCCGCGCGAAATCGACCCATGGGTCGGCTTGCGTAGCCAGGGCGGCCGGCGGTTCATCCGCGTTGGCTTGATGCTCGATTGTCCCGACACGCGCGCCGACGTCCGCCGATGGGGCCGCCCCGCCGCTCCGCCGCGCGGCGCCGTCCTCTGCCTGTTCACCTCACGCCCATGAGATATCGACAGTTGTTGGCACTTACCAGAAGGAACCGGTAAGGCGACGCAGAAGCTTCTTGGTGCATTAAGCGGCATCAGGCGGTGGTACCCAATGGGCAGAAGCGGAAGCTCCCGCGGCGCGGGCAGCTCCTCTGAAATCGGCAACGGCGCAGCTCTGGCTGGCGTCGGGTTTTGGGCGCAGGCAGCGCTCTTCCTCGCGGCCATTCCCGTGATCATGTTCAGGTTCGTGGCGCGCATCGACGTTCCATGGCAGGTCAGCGCATTTCATATGCCCGGCGTCCGCCTGGCCAGCTCAAGCGCGGGCGCTCTCATAAGCGCGCTTGGAGCGTACGTCGCCATCAGGGCGTGGATGTGCCTGTCGCTGGTGGGAGCGAGCCCTTTGGGTCAAGCCCCCCGCGTCCTGGTCACCCGCGGCATCTACCGTTTCGTGATGAATCCCATGTACTGGGGGTATACCGTGTTCTGGCTGGGCATGACTGTGCGCCTACGCAGCGCCGCCATGCTGGCGGCGTCGGCCGTGGTGGGAGCGGGTCTCGCTCTTTGGAGCCTCGCGGTGGAGCGCCCAGCCCTCAGGCGCAGGTTCGGCGCCGAGTACATCGAGTATGAGCGACACACCCCGTCCATCCTGCCCACCTGGAAGGTGCTGTTCTACGACTGGCGCGACTTCCCCATGATCCGGATGCTGGTGGCGTTCGTCCTCAGGATCGTCGCCCGGGCACTGTGGCGTGTCGACGTCAAGGGCATCCAGCATGTGCCCAGAAAGGGGCCGGGCGTCATCGTCTCTAACCATGTGATGTACCTTGATCCGTTCCTCATCAATATGTTCGCAACGGCCTCCACCAGATATGTCGCTTCCGACGAGCTGTTCCGCAAGCCCTTCACCAGGTGGTTCTTCCGTGCCATGGGAGCCATATCGAAGAAGAGATGGAGTAGGGACATAGGCGTGCTGAGGCAGATCCGTTCCGCGCTCAACCGGGGAGAGCTGGTGGGGATATTCCCCGAAGGGGGGCGCAACTGGGACGGCGCGCCGGTGCCAGTGGGCGACGAGGTCTACCGTCTGCTGATGCACCTGGACGCTCCCGTCACCTGCGTGAGCCTCCACGGCGCCCATGAGGCGTGGCCCCGCTGGTGCCGCTGGCCTTCAGTCTGCAACGTCACCGTGGAGTTCTTCGAGCCGCTGCGCCCCTCGGATTTCGAAACCGTCGAGCGCTTCAGGCACGAGGTGGAAAGGCGCATCTTCGCGTGCGCCGATGATGAGCCTCAGCCCAGGAAGGGCGTTCCAGCCCGCGGGCCATCGCACGTCGGGATCACCACGGTGGCATGGGGGTGCCTCAGGTGTGGCGCTCCGATGAGCCTGGGCCACACTGATGCTGGCCTTGAGTGTCGCTCGTGCGGCGCGTCGTATACGGTGACACCAGCGCTGGAAGTCGTGGACGACGCCACCGGCCGCCGGATGCTGGAGCGAGACTACAGGGCTGCGCTGCTGGAGCGCTTGCGGGCAGGCAGGATGCTTGATGCACCGGGCGGCGAGTTCAACGTCGACTGCCAGGCGGACGTGTATAGCATACGTTCCACCCGCGAGCTCGTCCCGCTGGCAAGGGGCGCGTTGAGGCTCACACGGTCCGGCCTGCATTTCTCAGGCAGGGCCGCGCCGCGCAAAGGCGAGCGAGGCGAGCGGGGCAAGGGGGAGCCTTTCGAGCTTGACTGTGCCGTTGAAGACATCGATTTCACCTATCTGAACCTGGCAAACCATTTGGTCGTGGTCAGTCGCGGCCGGGCGTTGCAGTTCCACATAAAGGGCGACTCGCCGGTGAGGTGGGAGGATTACCTGCTTACGGCGAGGGGGTCAGCTGTTCGCCAGTGGCGCAGCGGCGAGCAGGTGCGCAGGCGCGCCAAGGCCAACGGAGGAGGCGTCGATCCCGCATGACCTACAGAAGCGGCAGGCCCGTCTGGGCGGGGCTGTTGATCGTTGGAACGTACTTTGTTGCTGTGCCTTGGGCGCTCCGGAAAGCCGCCGCCTGGCTGGCTCCGGCCTTGCCTGGCGCGATGGCCTGGCCTTACGTGAGGGTTCCGCTGGGCGTGGCCATCTGCGCGCTGGGCGCGTACGTGGCGGCGAGGGGGTATATGGTCCTCGCGCACATGGGCAAGAACTGGCCCGGCGGGCGCACGATGTATCTGGTGGACACCAACACCTACAGGTTCATCCGGCACCCGGTGTTCTGGGGCTACACCGTGTTCTGGGTGGGGCGGTCGATCATCGCCGGATCGTGGAGCTTGCTTGCGGCCACCGGCCTGTTGGCGGCGGGGTTCGCGGTGGTGGCGGCGCTGGAAGAGCGCGAGCTGGCGCAGAGGTTCGGCGACGATTTCCTGGAGTACCGCAGGTCCGTCGGGGCAGTGATACCGGACTTCGCCGCCCTCGTGGAGGACTGGCGGGACATTCCCAACGTGGGCCTGATAGTCATAACGCTGGCGCGGCCGCTCGGGGAGTTCCTGTGGAGGGTACGGGCTGTGGGCATGGAGCACATCCCTCGCAAGGGCCCTGTGGTGTTCGCGTCCAACCACATGACCAACGCCGATCCATGGGCCATCGCCCTGTTCGCTACGAGGATGATCCACTTCGTCACCGCAGACGAGGTGTTCCGCCACCCCTTCGGCAGGTGGTTCTTCGGGGCCCAGGGCGCCATACGCAAGAAGAAGTGGACGCGGAACGTGTGGGTGCTTCGGGAGATGAAGCGCATCGTCGACAGCGGGCGCGCCGTCGGCATCTTCCCGCAGGGCCAGTACAACTGGGACGGCGGGCACAACGTCGTCGGCGACGAAGTATACCGCGTGCTGCGCTTCCTGAACGCCCCCGTGGTGCCGGTCACCTTCGTCGGAGCGCACGAGGCGTGGCCTCCCTGGTCTTTCTGGCCCGCCCGCAGCGACTGGGAGGTCAGGTTCTTCGAGCCGGTGCACCCCCGCGACTACGCTGACGTGGCCGAATTCCGCAAGGCGCTGGACTCGAAGATGTTCTCCACCAACGGCTACCCGCCTGTGCGGCGCAGGGGCTTCGCATCGCACAAGGGCATCACTGTCGTTCTGTGGGGCTGCGTCAGGTGCGGCGGCGCCGCCACCCTGGAGGAGACCAGGGAGGGGGTGCGGTGCCGGAAATGCCGGTCTGAGTTCAAGGTTGAGCCTGATCTCAAAATTGTAGACAAGGCCAACGGGCGCGCCATGACTGAGGCGCAGTACCGGTCGACCCTCCTGAAGATGCTCGCAGACGGGAAGCTGGAGGACGCCGCCGACGGCAGGCTGTCGCTTGCCAGCCGCGCGAAGGCGTACAGGATCGAGTCCACTGACCTGTTGACCAGGGTGGGCGAGGGCACCGTGAGCTTGACCAACGAGCAACTGGCCTTCGCCGGCACGTCGGAGAGGGGAGAGGCGGTCTGCTTGGAGATTCCCGTGGCAGACGTGGACTTCACGTTCCTGAACGGCGCGGGTCACCTAGTGGTTTCCGCCGGTCCGCTGGGCGTCTACCAGTTTGCGTTGATAGAAGACTCGAATCTCCGACTCGAAGACTATCTCATGCACGCCAGGGGCAGAATTGTGCGCATGTGGCCGACGCCGGAGGAGATCCGCGAGCGGGCCAGGGCGCGCCGGCGCCAACGGCAGGAGGCGGCAGAAGGCGCGGCTGAGGCTGAGGCTGCGGCGGAGGCAGGGGTTGAGGCGGAAGCCGGGGTCGAGTAGGGAAGCTATAGAAGCGGAGAGCCGCTGCCTGTCGCGGTGACGGGCAGCGGCTTCGCTGTCGGATTGGGCGCAGTGGGCTACCTCTCGCCGAGGTAGGCCTTTCTGACTCTGGGATCGTCGCGGAGCTCGGCGGCGGGGCCGGACAGGGCGATCCTGCCGGTCTCCAGGACGTAGGCGTCGTCGGATATCTTCAGGGCCATGCGGGCGTTCTGCTCCACCAGCAGCACGGTGGTGCCGCGGCGGTTGATCTCGATGATGACCCGGAAGATCTCCTGCACCAGTTTGGGGGCGAGGCCCAGGGATGGCTCGTCAAGGAGGATGATCTCGGGCTCGGCCATGAGGCCGCGGCCGATGGCCAGCATCTGCTGCTCGCCGCCGGACAGCGTGCCGGCCAGCTGGTTGCGGCGCTCCTCCAGCCTGGGGAAGAGCTCGTACACCTTCTTGATGGTGCCGACCCAGCGCTGGGGTTCGCGACGATGCTTGTAAGCTCCCAGCTTGAGGTTCTCCTCCACCGTGAGGGTGGCGAACACGCGCCTGCCCTCGGGCACGTGGGCGACGCCCATGTTGACGATCTCGTGGGCCGGCAGGTTGGTGATGTCGGTGCCGCGCAGCATGATCTGGCCAGCTCTGGGCCTGAGCAGGCCGGAGATGGCGCGGAGAGTCGTGGTCTTGCCGGCGCCGTTGGCTCCCAGGAGGGTGACTATCTTGCCCTCGCCCACTTCGAGGGCGATGCCGTGGACGGCCTCGACGTTACCGTACGCTATCCTTACGTCCTTGAGGGCTAGGAGGCTTCCGCTCATACTGCCTCACCTGCTTCCTGCGCTGCTTCCTGCGTGACTTCCTCCATCGCGCCTTCCTTGAGGGTGGCAAGAAGCTCCTCGTCCTCCTCGGAGCCGAGGTAGGCCTCGATGACGTCGGGGTTCCGCTGGACCTCCTCAGGCGTGCCCTCCGCGATCTTCCTGCCGTACTCCATCACTGCCACCACGTCGGATATGCCCATGACGACGTGCATGTCGTGCTCGATGAGGAACACGGTGATGCCTGAATCGCGGATCTGGCGGATCTTGTCCATGAGCTCGTCGCTCTCGTTCTCGTTCAGCCCGCCGGCGGGCTCGTCGAGGATGAGCAGCTTCGGGCGGCTGGCCAGGGCGCGGGCGATCTCAAGGCGCCTGCGGTCTCCATAGGAGAGGTTCTTGGCCAGCTCGTCGCGGAACTCCCATATCCCCATCAGGCGCATGCACTCTTCGGCGAAGTTGAAGGCCCGGGCGTCCTCCTCCCGTCGCGACTTGGTGTTGAGGAGGCACGCGATAACCCCCGACCTGCAGCGGCAATGCTGCCCTGACACGACGTTCTCGAAGCAGGTGAGGTTCTCGAACAGCCTGAGGGTCTGGAAGGTTCGGGCTATGCCGGCTTCCACGACGGCGTGCGGCTGGATCCCGGTGATGTTCTTCCCGTCGAAGACCACCTGGCCGGTATCGGGGCTGTAGATGCCGGTGACCAGGTTGAAGACGGTGGTCTTGCCGGCGCCGTTGGGGCCGATCAGGCTGGTGATGCTGCCCTCCATCACGTCGAGGGTAAAGTCGGCGACGGCTTTCAGGCCGCCGAAGTTCTTCGATATGTTGTCTATTCTCAGAAGCGCCTTCCCGGTCACTTGCCACCACTCTCCCGCATCTTCGTAGTCCATCTGGTGCTGGGCCAGAGCCCCTGCGGCCTGAAGATCATCATCAGCACCATTGCCAGGCCGAAGAAGAGCATCCTGTACCGAGCGAAGTCACGCAGCACCTCAGGCAGGACCAGCATGGCTCCTGAGGCCAGGATGACGCCGGGGATCGACCCGGTGCCGCCCAGGATGACGATGGCGAACAGCATGACCGAGGCGGCGAAAGTGAAGGAGTCAGGGGATATGACCATCATCTTCGCCGCGTATATGGTGCCTGTGGCCCCGGCGATGCCGGCGCCGATGGTGAACGCCAGCGCCTTGGCCCAGCGCGTGTCGACGCCGGTGGACTCAGCGGCCACGGGGTCCTCGCGCACGTAGTTCCAGGCCCTGCCGATGCGCGAACGCTGCAGCCGGAAGAGGGAGAAGAGGAGCACGGCGACGCAGGCCCATACCAGCACGTAGAAATCGCGGGGGGTCTGTATCACCTTGCCGAAGATCCTGAACTGGTCCAGCACCAGGAGGCCGTTGGGGCCGCCGGTGAGGCCGAACGGGTTGTTGATCAGGGTTATGCGGATCATCTCGTTGAGGCCGATGGTGACCACCAGCAGGTAGTCGCCTCTCAGGTGCATGATCGGCGCGGTCAGGATGTACCCGGCCAGGGCCGCGGTCAGGCCGCTCAGCACCATGAGAATCCACAAGTTTATGCCAAACCGCTGCGAAAGGATGGCGGTGGTGTAGGCGCCGATAGCGTAGAATGCGCTGTGCCCCATGTTGAAGAGGCCCACCTCGCCCAGGATGATGTTGAGGGAGAGGCTCAGCAGCGCGTTGATGCCCCAGAACACGCACACGTCGATCCAGTAGTCAGATGCCACGAAGGGCAACACTATCAACACAGCTGCGAGGATCGCCAGGAACAAGGTGGTACTGGACGTCGACATCCTCGACGTCCTTGCCTTCGCCAGTGCCGAGTTCGCAGTTGGAGTTTTCTGAATGTCATGGCCGTTGCTCATACCTTCTCCGCCACCCTCTCTCCAAGTAGTCCTGTGGGCCTGAAGATCAGCAGCAGGATCAGGATGAGGAACACCATGACGTCTTTCCATGCAGCGGATATGTAGCCTGCGCCCAGCATCTCAAGGATGCCCAGCAGCAGGCCGCCTAGCATGGCGCCTGGAATGTTCCCTATCCCTCCGAGGATGGCCGCGGTGAATGCCTTCAGGCCGTACGACCACCCGACGCTGAAGTGGATCTGCCTGTAGTACAGGCCCAGAAGCACTCCGGCGATGGCGCCGAGAGCGGGGCCGATGATGAAGATCAGCCTGATGACGTGGTCGACGTTGATGCCCATCAACCTTGCTGTGTCGTGGTCGATGGCCGTCGCCCGGATGGCCGTGCCGGCCGTGGTGCGCTGAACGAACATATAGAGGCCTACCATAAGAAGAAGGGATACCGCCATGATGAGGACCTGCATGAAGCTGATGTTCACGCTGGCAACCCGCCACGTTGCCTCAGGAGCCGACCACGGAGGGTAGGCCTGGTACCTTGCTCCCCATACCAACATCGCGGCGTTCTGCAGGAACTGCGATACGCCGAGGGCTGACACCACTGCAGCGAGGCGGCCGGACTTCCTCAAGGGCCTGTAGGCCACCTGCTCAACGGACACACCGAGGATGGCCACTCCCACGGTGGAGGCGGCCGTGGCTATCAGGAGCATGAGCCAGAGGGGTAGTCCGGAGTCGGCTAGGACCATGACCAGTGTCGTGTAGCCCAGATAGGATCCGATCATGAAGAACTCGCCATGAGCGAAGTTGATGAGCCTCATCACCCCGTATACCATGGTGTATCCGAGAGCGACCAGGGCGTACACCGCCCCGACTGTGAGGCCGTTTATCATCTGGTTGAGGAAGAATACCATGCTGTAGCTCACCATCCTCCACTTTGCCGCGACCGGCCAAGGCTCCGGTGGGGAGCCTTGACCGGTCTTGGCGATCCGCTAACCGGAAGCTTTGAGAGGGAGGCGCGGGCACCTCCCGTCTCCATGGATTGCACGGACTGCTCGTGGGTCAACTAGCGACGAGGCCTGAAGTCGCCCTCCCCGAACACTTCGTACGCCAGGTAGATGGCGCCCTCGCGGTCGCCGTTGGCGTCGAAGGAGATCGGGCCGGTGATGCCGGGGTAATCCTTGAGCCCATCATGCAGGTAGTTCATGAGGGTCTCCGAGTTGGTGGAGCCGGTGGCCTCGATGGCCGCGCAAATCACCTTGAAGGCATCCGCGGCGTACACAGGCCACGGGCTTGACGGCGGAGCGCCGTGCCGACGGACGTACTCCTCGATGAAGGCCTTGGACTCAGGATACTCCAGGTCGGTGGGCATGGGCTCCTGGGTCATCAGGGCACCCTTGGCGACATCGAGGCCGGCGATCTTGACGAACTCGTCGTTCACCGCCGCGTTGCCGCCGACGAAGGTGGCGGCTATGCTCATGGTGCGCATCTGCCTGATGATGAGGCCCGCCTCGGCGTAGTAGCCGGTGAAGTACACGACATCAGGGTTGGTCAGGCTCATGCGGCCGAGGATTGCGGTGAAGTCGCGCTCGCCAGGGGTGATGGCGTCGTAGAAGACGACCTCAGCCTTGGTCTGCGCCTGCAGAGGACGGAGCGCTGCCTCTGCGAGGCCCTTGCCGAAGGTCGTATTGTCGTGGATTATGGCTATGCGTTTCGCGCCGAGCACGTCGACGGCGAAGTTGGCGAAGAACTCGCCCTGCTTGTCATCGCGGAAGCATGTTCTGAAGAAGTACTTGCGGCCCTGCTGGGTGAGGGTTTCCGCCGTGGAGCCGTACGCCACGTTAACGATCTTGTTCCTCTCGTAGATGGCTGCGGCAGGATCGTTCACTGACGAGCCGTAAGTGCCGACGACGGCCACCACTCTCTCGCTGACCATCCTCTGAGCTGCCAGAGCAGACTGCTGCGGCTGACCCTGGTCGTCGCCGAGCACTATCTGGACTGGACGGCCGAGGATGCCGCCGGCTGCGTTGATCCAGTCCGCCACGATCTTCACGCAGTTGTAGGCCATTTCGCCTTCATAGGCCCATGGCCCGGTGATGGGCGCCTGGAGGCCGATCTTGATGGGTTCTTGGGCTCCTGCGAATGGAACCAACGATAGGAGCGCCAGAACGACTAGGACCACCAGTAACCGAGTTGACCGTCTGCTACTCACGTGGACAACACCTCCGCATTGTAATGGAAAACGCTGACGGCGGGCGTTCAGCCCGTGCGCTAGTTGTTCTTCTTATTCTCCGTGTCAAAGCTTTTTCCTTCAGCTGGAGAATCCCGAAAATTGTGATACTGGTATGGATATCAGTATCCATACACTTGAGAACACTTGAGAAAGATTTCACAATACGGGCCAATCAGAACGGTGGCAGCACGTACCCGGAACTCATATGGTTATCTAACAGGGATATCGAAGGCGGGCGCCGGATCGATGTAGGGGGATTCAGGTACGATCCAGGTACGATCCAGGTGATCCCGGCGCAACCCGGGGGTGATCCGGGGGCCAATCCCGAGAGCGATCCGGGGGCGATACCATCAGAGACGCAAGGAGGCTGAGTGTGCGATGGAGCCGAGAGATTTCGTGAGGCTACTCAAACCCCATGCAGACATGGTTCACCAGCGGACAGGTATCCCGGTGGAGGTCATGCTGGCCCAGGCGGCGTTGGAGACCGGTTGGCTGACAAGGACCGTGAAAGACAGGGTCACCGGCAGGGACAGCCTTAACCTGTTCAACATAAAGGGAGAGGGGCCTGCCGGCTCGGTGACGGCTTCTGTGGTGGAGTACGTGAAGGGCAGGAAGGTGTGGCAGGACGCGCGCTTCAGGGCCTACAACTCCTACGAGGAATCTTTCGAGGATTACGCCAGCCTGATAGCGGAGGCGCCCAGGTACGCACCGGCGATGGCGGTGCGCGACAACCCGGTGGCCTTCGCGTGGCAGCTGCAAAGCAGCGGCTACGCCACCGATCCCAACTACGCGAAGAAGTTGGTGGCGGTGATGCAGCAGAACATCAGGCCGTATCTGGAGGCGGAGGACGAAGAGGACAAAGAAGAAGAGGAAGAAGAGGAAGAAGAGGAACAGGCGGAAAACGCGGCGCCGCCTGAGGAGCCGAGGTCTACCGGGCAGGAACCTGCTGTTTAGGGGCCTGCGGGATGGCTGGCGGGTTCGGGCGGCTACCGACTGCTCTGACTATGAATGCCGCTTTGGAGGCAGTCGCAGCGCAGATGCCGCGGCCTTCATGACGGTTTGGATGTCGAAGGGCTTGTATATGATGCACTCGTATGTGCCTTGTGCCGGAGCGAGGTCGCGTTCGTGCCAGGCGCCAGTGACGACGATCACGGGCACCATTGGCACGCCTTGAGCAGCACACCGGCGTCTCAACGACTCTATGAGGCCTTTGCCGTCCATCAAAGGCATGCTCAGGTCGGTCATCAAGAGATCTGGCAGCGGGTTGCGAGCCATGTACTCTAGGGCCTCAATGCCGTTTCGAGCGGTCACAGTCGAGCATCCGATGGCAGCCAACACTTCTGACAGTATATATAATGTGTCGGGGTCGTCGTCCACAACGAGTACAGTAGGCATTTCCCTCAAGCCAGCTCCACGCGATTTTTCTGTCTGTAAACATTATTGACATTGTGTTCAACTGGGGGACAGGACATATCCAAAGATTATCGATGAAACCTCGCGTCACCTCCTGTGAATTACCGAGAACTAGCGATGTACTTCGATGCCGGGCGCTGGTGAGCGAGGAAGAGCGTCCGGGAGCGCGCGGGGGCGCCACGGAACCCAGGGTTGGATCGCAGTTGAGGCCGTCGGTGGACCAGCACTCGCAGACGAAGGTACAACAGAAGCAGAATTGAAGGTTATGGGCCACTCAGATAGAATTCCCTTAGCGTAAGGAGGCGACGCGATGCGCTACAGGGACTTCGGCAGCACCGGTGCCAAGCACTCCGTTCTCGGTTTCGGGGCCATGCGCCTTCCCCATGAGAAGGGCGACTCATCACGCATCAGGGAGGATCAGGCCATCGAGATGATCCGTCGCGCTGTCGACGGAGGAGTCACGTACGTAGACACCGCTTATGGCTATCACGGCGGGAACAGCGAGGCGCTGGTGGCGAAGGCGCTACGGGACGGCCTCCGAAGCAAGGTGGCTGTGGCGGACAAGCTCCCGGTGTGGCTGGCGCACGAGCCCTCCGACTTCGAGAAGCTCCTGTCAACGCAGCTTGAGAGGCTCAACGACGAGCGCATTGACGTCTACCTTCTGCATTCCCTCAACCGCGATTCCTGGCGCCGCGTCAGGGACATGGGGGTTCTGGATTTCCTGGTGAAGGAGCGGGAGAGGGGGCGCATCGGATTTCTGGGGTTTTCGTTTCACGACAGCTACGAGGTGTTTGTGCAGATCGTTGACGCGTTCGAATGGGACATGTGCCAGATCATGCTCAACTACGTGGACGTGGAGTACCAGGCCGGTTTAGCCGGCCTGCAGTATGCCGCGGCGAAGGGTATGGCTGTTGTGGTGATGGAGCCCCTGCGCGGGGGAAAGCTAGCGGCGGGCCTGCCGCCCGAGGTTTCCCATGCGTTCTCCCAGGTGCATCCTGAGTGGACGCCGGCGGAGTGGGGGCTCAAGGCCGTGTTGGATTGGCCCGAGGTCTCAGTGGTGCTCAGCGGCATGAGCGACATGGATCAGGTGGAGGAAAACCTTCGGATCGCCTCGGAGTCTTTTCCGGGCAGCCTCGGCCCTGCAGAGCGGGAGGCTCTCCAGCGGGCGCGGCAGGTCTTCATGGACAGGGTGCGGATACTCTGCACCCAGTGTGGGTACTGCCATCCGTGCCCTGAAGGTGTGGCCATCCCGCAGGTGTTCGGGGTGTACAACAAGGCGTACATGTTCGACGACAGATCCGGTCTGGTCAGGGAGTACCGAGACCTCGTTCAGTCTCAGAAGGACGCGTCCCATTGTGCGCGATGCGGCAGGTGCGAGTCAGTGTGCCCGCAGGGGTTGGAGGTAATCAGTCTCCTGGAGAAAGTGTACGCTGAGGTAGTTGAGCTGATGGATAAAGCAGACGCCGGCGCCCGCGCCGCCCACAAGTCAGTCTGAAGGTAGGGAGATGCAGCTTGAAAATAGCCATAGTGACGGACAGCGTCGCCGATGTGCCGGAGTCACTCCGGAAGGAGCTGGGAATCACCGTGGTCCCGCTTTCGATCATCTTCGGCGACGAAACCTTCATTGACGGCGTGGACCTTGACATCTACTCGTTCTACACGAAACTCAAAGCATCGAAGGTGATGCCCTCAACGTCGCAGCCGTCGCCGGCCGATTTCATGAAGGTCTACACCGGGCTGCTGGATGAAAACGACTACGTGTTCTCGATACACGCGTCGAGCGCGCTGAGCGGCACCTACCAGAGCGCAGTTCTGGCCAAGGAGACTCTGGCCGCCGACAACGTCGAGGTAATCGACTCGCGGCAGGCGACCATGTGCGAGGGTTTCGTTGCCGTCGAGGCGGCGCGGGCGGCAGCGCGGGGCGCAGGTACCGATGCGGTGCGTCGCCGGATAGAGCAGACGATGGCCTCGGTGAGGCTGCTCTTTGTAGTTGATACGCTGGAGTACCTAGCGAAGAACGGCCGCATAGGCAGGGCGGCCTCGTTGGTAGGCGCACTGCTTTCGGTAAAGCCCATCCTGAGCATCGAGGACGGGGTGGTGGCGCCTTTCGAGAAGGTCATCGGCGCCCGGAAGGCCTTCCATAGGGTGATCCAGTCGATGAAGGAGCAGGTGGGCTCAGAGAGGGTGAGCGCCGCGGTGTTGCACTGCAACGCCCCGTACAAGGCGGAGGAGTGGAAGCGGGAGGTGGAAGCCAACTTCGACTGCGCCGAGCTGATCGTGGCTGACGTCGGCGCTGTGGTAGGGGCGCATGTGGGACCCGGGGCGGCCGGCATCGTGTGGCACACCCTCCCGCAGCTGGTATGAGAGTGATCGCAGTGTCGGGCTTGCACCGGTCCGGCAAGACCACCGTGGTGGAGCACGTCGTGGCCGAGCTGGTTCGGCGCGGATACGCCGTGGGCACCGTGAAGAGCATCCACAAGGAAGGCTTCTCCATCGACAGGCTGGGCTCCAATACCCACAGGCACCGAATGGCAGGCGCCAGCATGGTGACGGCGGTGTCGGACGGTGAGACCGCGGTGATGATGACGCGACGCGCCAGCTACCAGGAGATCCTGTCATGGTACGACACCGACTGGGTTGTCATCGAGGGGGCGCGGGGCGAGCCTTACGCCAGGATCGTGTGTGCCCGCACCGTGGATGATATCGACGAGTGCTTCGACGTGCACACGTTTGCGGTGTGCGGGCCGGTTGCGGACGGCGCGGGCGCGGATGGTGCTGCGGGCGGCGGCATCACTCGGTGGCGAGGCGTTCCGGTGCTCGACGCTCGCGTTCATTATAGGGAGGTAGTGGACTTGGCGGAAGAGAAGGCGACATCGGTTTCGAAGCCAGCCGCTGCTGGCCAGGCCGGCTATGAGGAGCGGTACGAGACGCTCATCACCGTCGATGGCGTCGAGTTACCTCTGAATCCGTTCATCCAGGAGTTCGTGGCGCGCACGGTGAAGGCGATGGTCATGTCCCTGAAGGACGCTCCAGACGGCGACGAGATACGCGTCGAGATCAGGAGGTTCTAGCTTGAACGCGGCATTCAGCCCGGATGAATGGGCGTCGCTCCTCGGCCAGCTCAAGCCGGTTGGCGCGACGCCCGTTCCCGTTGGGCTGGCGCCAGGGCCCGTGCTGACTACGAAGAAGAGCCTGACGTTCCTGGTGGTGTCGGTGCGGGCAGGGGCAGGGGCGCAGGAGGAGTACGTGATGAAGGTGTACTCCGACGAGGGGCGGGCGGAGCGCGAGGCCCGTGTGATGCAGCGGTTGGCAGCGGCTGGGGTTACCGTGCCCGAGATCGTGGCTGTGGGCGAGCGAGCGCTGCTGCGGCGTCATGTGGCAGGCCGGCCGCTGCGGGAGCTCGACATCGACGAGCGCTCGTGCCGGGAGCTTGCCAGCTGGCTGTACAGGTGTCATGCAGTGGGAACCGAGGAAGCAAAGGCGGCATCCACGCATGCCGCAACCTGGCTGGTGGGCGACATGAACCTCGGAAACTTCATAGTTGGCGAGGCCGATGGCAGCATCTGGGGCATCGACTTCGGCGATACCAGGCTTGGCGATCCCTATGACGACGTGGGTGAGGGAGCGATGAGGATCCTGCTGCACACCCCTGCCTTCTCCGAACACAGGTGGCGCGCGGCGGTGGCGTTCGTTGAGTGCTACGGTGGGCTCGAGAGTG
The DNA here is from genome assembly GCA_001513145.1 of Clostridia bacterium DTU025. Lineage (GTDB taxonomy): Bacteria > Bacillota > DTU025 > DTU025 > DTU025 > DTU025. Next base: position 19,291 of record LFSP01000034.1, read on the forward strand.
GAGGCAGTGGTGGGGAGGTCGCCCGCATGCGGGTGGTTCCCCATGTTCAGAGGGCGTTTCGACAGATGGCACAGTGGAGGCGCGGCGACGAGAACATGCTTAGGGCGGCCGACGACTTTCCGGGGCTGTGGCAAGAGGTACTTCGGGATGCCGGCGTCGGAGGGTGACGGTGATGCGGTGATACCGTGCCACTGTGATGCGGGTCCCCACGTTTTCACTGGTCCGGGCTGGGGAGGCCGGGTGCGGGCAGGGCGCGGAGGCGCTTGCGGAAGGCATCATGTCGATTTCGTTACGAAACACCCCCGCGTTACTTACAAGAACACACCTTGGACCGTATACTTCGTTGCATAATCAACATAATGCCCTTGGAGGCCGGGAGGTGGCCCGACGCGAACCGAATGGTGCGGTTTGGAAGAGCCTCTTGCCAGGACATTTGCTGAAGGTAGAAAGACTGTCCCCCTTCTGCCCCTCCACCGTTCCGCCTCCCAACGGCCTTTATCCCGATTTCGTTACGAAAGACCGGGGGCAACCCCCGGTATCGCTACGAAAGGGTGCCCGATTGTAACGTGCTCACCCTTTCGGGCGAGCCCTCCCGCACTAACCCCTGCCCGCACCCCCCTCCACCATCCTGCCCACGCGAACCCAACATCCGCCTTTGCCTCCGGCTCCGCCTGCACCTTCACCTCCATCTCCATCCCGTGCCGGGGCCTTCCGTTGCCTCCCTCTCGAAACGCCTACCTCGCCGCCACCATCTTCGCGTAACCATCTGCCAACGCGTCCAGCTCCCTGGCCAGCGGCGACGCCGACGCAGGCAACGTGGCATACCTGCTCTTGGGTAGCTCGACATGTTGCGGTAGGAACTGACATCCGGCCTGGCAGAGCTCCAGGGCCGTGACTTCCACCAGCTCGAAGCCATGGCGCTTGCACGCTAGCAGTTTCTGGGCGTCGCGCTCCACCTGCTCCTGATACGCTTTGAGCCGTTCCCTGTGCGTGACTTCGTCGCAACGGCCTCCGCCCGGCACCGCTGGTGGGTGGTGCGACGCCCCCTGGTATTCAAAGACCACCTTCACTTCCGGGTACATTCGATCGCACTCCATCTTCATGCCCGTGACAACGTTCCTCAACCACCGTGGCCGGCAGTTGTCGTAGTACTCCGCGGTAGCCACGTGCAAGTCGAGCTTGGCGCGCATCAACCACTCGCCCTGGAATGGAGCCACATCGAACGCCAGCCGTATCTCCTTGACCATGTGCTTTTCGACTACCTCCGGAAAGGCCGCCGCCACCTTGCGTGGCCTCGTCCTCACATCGCTGTCGTACACAAGCCACCCGCAGTCCACGAGCTCCCTGACGCCTGCGGCCGCAACGGCAACAGACGTAGCGGTCATCGCGGCTATCTCCCGGATGGTTCTGGGTCGGAGATCCCTCATGGCCACCCGCACACGTACAGCTCTGCTGGATATCGAACCATCGGCCACCAGCCACTGGCTGAGCGCGTTGTCCATGATGAGCCGAATCGACACGCTCGTTCTCTCCTTTTCTTGTTTGTCCAACCACCAGCATAGCAGTTAGCCCAGCTACTGGTAATCGCCCAAACGGGCGAAGCCTTTGCAGTGTCACGCCTCTACAGTACACTTGCTACTGGAAGACTGAGGCCCCCGGGAATCCGACGACAACTCGGGCAATGGAGGGTGCAAGCATGCCGGTAGCATGTTTTCTCGATGTTGAGACCACGGGGCTCTCTCCTTACAGGGACGAAGTGGTCGAGCTCGCCATGATGCTTTTCAGCTACGATGCCCGCACCGGCGAGATAGGCGAGAGCCTTGACTCGTACTCGGGCCTGCGGGAGCCGGCGGTACCGATCCATCCCGACGCCGCCAGGGTGCACGGCCTCACCATGGACGTGCTTCGCGGCCAACGCCTTGACGACGACCGCGTGAAAGGCCTGATCAAACGAAGCCTGCTACTCATCGCCCACAACGTCCCTCTTGACCGCCCCCCACACGGCAGGCCGTTCATGTACGATCTGCTCAATGCGGTCAACAGTCGACGCAGGGTGATATAACCAGCGAAAGCATATGCCGGGAGCATAGAGATCTGGAGGCAACATGGGAGGATGCCCCATATCCCTGTAGAATCTCATCCTTTAGGGCGCAGCCCTGGTTCGTACATCCGGGGCAAATTGTCAGTCAATTAGGACGAGAGTCTCACCGCTCCCCGACTGACTGCCTGGCAATTACTCAGGGAGGTATGCAGGGGTATGCGTACGCTCAAAGCTCGCGCCTTGAGGCATGTTGCGCTCCTGGCAGCGTTCGTCGCCGCCGCAGGAGCAGTCGCACCCTCAGGCACTCTCGGTCTCCACTACGCGGAACACTTCCAAGGTGAAGTGCTCGTTCAGCTCAAACCGGGGGCATCTCGGGATGACATCGAAGCTACTATCATCGACTCCCTCTCCACCCACTCTGGCCGCATGCTGCTGAAGGTCGGCGTCGCCGACGGCGAAAGCCTTCCGCAGGCGCTGGCAAGGCTGATCGCCAGCGAGTTCGTGGATCGTGCGGAACCAAATTACGTGTGGCGCGCCTGCACGTTACCTGTCCATCCGCTGAGCCGTCCATCCATCCACCTTACCGGCCAGCCGCCGAGCTACCATGAGGGACTCTCCGCGAACACTTCCCAGAGCTCCACTCCACCCAGCGGCGATCCCGACTTCTGGCCTCAGTGGAACCTGCACAACGTCGGTCAGGACTTCTACCCGGGCATCCTCTGGGAGAAGGGCATCCCCGGCGCCGACGTCGACGCCGCCAGCGCCTGGGCCGCACGCACCGACGCCTCCGAAGTCCTGGTGGCGCTGCTCGACACCGGGGTGAGCGTGAACCACCCTGACCTTGCGCAAAACATCTGGCGAAACCAAGGCGAGATCCCCGACGACGGCATCGACAACGACGGCAACGGCTACATCGATGACGTGCATGGCTGGGACTTCCTCCACGACGACGGTTCCGTGTTCGACGGCGCCTTCCCCGACATGCACGGCACGCACATAGCAGGCATTATCGCAGCCGACGGCGGCAACGGCATCGCCGTGGCGGGTGTGGCCTGGAAGGCCCCCCTGCTTCCCCTCAAAGTGCTGGGCCCCGACGGCGTCTGCTCCACCTGGGCCCTGCTTGAGGCCATCGACTACGCCGTTCGCATGGGCGCTTCCATAGCCTGCTGCACCTGGTCTGCCGCTGGATATAGCAGTCTACTGGAGACTGCTATCGCCGACTCAGGGATGCTATTCATCGTGGCCGCAGGCAACACCGGTGCAGACAACGACCTCGATCCGCGATACCCCGCGTGCTACGACCTGCCTAACATCATCTCAGTTGCCGCCTCAGACTGGAACGACAACCTCGCCAACTTCTCCAGCTACGGCCGGGAATCGGTTCACATCGCCGCGCCCGGCCATTGGATCATCTCCACATACGGCCCGGTTGGGTCTGCCAACACCGCCTGGATGGGAGGCACCTCGCAGGCAGCGGCTCACGTGGCCGGCGCCGCTGCCCTGGTGGCTGCGGCACATCCTGACATCCCCCTCTTTGAGGGCGCCGGCGCCCCAGGGCCAGGGCAGGGGGCCCGATCGCAGCTCACCGTCAGGAAGGTCATCCTCGAGTCCGCAGACCAACACCCATCCCTGGCCGGCAAAGTGAGCACCGGCGCGCGCCTGAACGTCGCCAACGCCGTCAGCCTGCGGTTCCCTCTGAGAGCAGAAGTGTCGGCCGACATCGCCTTCGGCCAGGCGCCTCTCGGCGTTCGCTTCACTGCCACTGTGGACCGGCCAGCCGACGTCGCAGCGGTCTACTGGCATTTCGATGACCTCGCCTCCACGCTCGCCTCGGCGCCCACATCCCGCTCGGCGGCAGCTAGCCGGCAAGAGGGGTTCACCGCCTACCGCGTCTTCGAAGAGGAGGGCTCGTACCTGGTGCGCTTCACGGCCGTGGCCGCTGACGGAAGCGTCACCGAATGGCCTATCCAGGTGGTCGTCGCGAACCCCGGTACCGCCATCTACGTGGACGACGACGGCGGTCACGACTGGAGCGACTCCTTCCTGGCCGACGCCGCGGCCGCCGGCATCGACTGCGTGTCGATCGACGCGAGGCTGCCTTTCAGCCTGCCCGCCAACCTCGGCCCCAGGATGCTCATCTGGGATACGGGCCTTTCATGGAACGACACACTCCTTCCCGACCAGGAGGATTATCTCGCGGCCTGCCTCGACAGCGGTGGCCGCCTCCTCCTGCTCTCAGCCGACTACTTCACTGACCGCGCCCAGGTGACGCCCTTCGCCAGGGACTACCTTCACGTTGCCGATGCCGAAGTTGACGTGTCCGGCTGGCCGCCGCTTCGCCGATGGGAGGGGGTTTCGGGCGATCCCATCACCGACGGCATGTCCTTCGAGGTGATCGTCGGGCGCGGCCTGGAGGACGCCCTCGTGCCCGCCTCCGGTGCCCAGCCCATCCTGGTAAACCGTGACGGCTCCGAGCCCGTGTATCCAGCCATCAGGTATGCCGATGACACCTATCGCGTTGTGTTCAGCACCATGCCGTGGTCTGAGCTGCCCATGGAGGGCGACGATCCCAACAATTCGGTCTATTTGCTCAAGAAGATCTACGACTATCTCACCGAGGGGATCGGCACGCCGCCCCCTCCTCCGCCGCCCGAGCTGCTCGCCCAGGCAAGCAAGCGATTCGTTCCGGTTGGCGAGGAGGTCACCTTCAAAGCCGCGGCGGAAGCCGCCACCTTTGTCTGGTCCTTCAGCGACGGTGCGGACGACATGGAGGGACCCGTTGTCGCTAAGGCCTTCACCGAGCAAGGCCTTCATGTTGCGGCACTCACCGCGACGTGGGACGACGGCCGCACCAGCCAGGCCTCGATCGAGGTGGCAGCCCTGGAGCCTGACGATGTCGTGTACGTGTTCGACGAGGCGCCCGGAGGCGCCGCCGGCGAGCAGCTGGACGATGCGCTCCGCGCCATCGGACAGGGCTTCGTGCAGGTGGAGCCCGCCATGATGCTGGACCAGGCCGCCTCCCGCGAGGGCCTCGAGCGGTTCCGCGTCCTATGGAACTGCGGAGAGCTTGGCACGGTCGATGCCGCGGAGCTCGACGCCATCGCCGACTACCTGGTGCGTGGCGGCGGACTCTTCCTCATCGGCCAGGACGCCCTCCAGGGCGACCCCGCGTGCGCCGAAATGATGCGCGTCGCGTTCGTGCATCGCGACGTAGGATGCGCGCAGGTCTTCGGCGTCGAGGACAGCATCATCAGCGGGGCTGGCCACATGGATCTTGTCTTCCCAGTAGAATTTGAAGACAGGACCGACGTCCTTGCCATCGCCGCGCAGGCGGATCCGGTGCTCTTCACTGAAGACGGAAGCGTCTGCGCCCTCAGCTACAGCGGACAGGGCCATCGTCTCGTGTTCATGTCGCTGGCGTTCGAGGCATTGTCACTACAGTCTCCAATGAGCCCGTTGAAGCTGCTGGCGAACGTGCTGGCGTGGCTTAACAGGCCCCTGGTGACGGTGCTGTCGCCGGTGGGCGGGGAGGTGTATGTGGGCGCGGTGCCCGTCAGGTGGAGCGCCGACGACCGCCTCGGCGAGGAGCTCGCGATTGGCCTGGCCTACTTGGCCGATGGCGGCGAGAGCTGGACGCAGCTGGCCAGCGGCGAGAGCGACGACGGGGAATACACGTGGAGCGTGCCCCGGACGGCGCCGGGCGGCCGCTACGTCGTGAGGGTGACGGCGAGCAAGGCCGGCGGTTACTCGGGCCACGGCGACAGCGGCGAGTTCGTGGTGGCGGCGGCGGGTGTCAGCGAGTTCGCGTTCGGGCCCAACCCCGCCAGCGACTTCGTGAACTTCTACGTGAACGCGGAGGGCGGGGCCGCGCTGTACGTGCACGACATCGCCGGCAGGCTGGTGTACCAGCACCGGTTCGAGGCAGGTGAGATGCACCATGTGTGGCCGCTGGTGGGCTCCGACGGGAGGCCGCTGCCGAACGGCCTGTACATGTGCTACCTGGTGGGCGAGGACGGCGCCAGGTCGGAGGTGCGCAGGCTGGTGATCAGCAGGTGAGGTAGGGGTAGGCCCAGCCGTGGGGCTGGGCCTACTTATCTGGGGTTGAGTCCGTCGAGAGCACCGACGAGGCCAGGGCCGCGATGCGGTCGGGGGCGAAGGGGTGGCTGGCGATGTCGTCGGTGCGGTCGGAGAAGTAGCCGTCCAGCAGGGCACGGCCGGCGATGAGGCAGGTGTTGGCCGTGGACCGCGCGACCGGGCGCATGCCGTGGGCGGCCGCAGAGTCGTGCCTCAGCTGCCTGATGCGGGTGAGGGCGCGGTCGAGCTCCACCGGCTGGAGGGCGTGGCCGCGGTCGGCGTGGACTATGGTCTTACCCATGTCGTCAAAGAGGCTGTCGCCGTACACGGTGCGCAGGATCTCCCGCAGCTCGTGGACGTAAAGAGTGCCGCGGCCCCGCGAGCGGCCCAGGCGAGCCAGGTACTCGCTGAGCTTCAGCTCGTTCTCTTCGGATGGCCCTGGGTGAGGGCTGGTGAGGATGGGCTCCACGCCGTGGGCGGTGCGGAGCCGATGGTGGAGCAGGCCCTCATACAGGCGCCAGAACCTGGCCAGGCACGTGCAGTAGTCGCCGGTGAGGGCTTGGCAGACGGAGTTGTAGTAGGTATCGACGAGGTTGTGGTAGGTCTCGAAGTGGGCGCGCTCGTCGTCGGCGAAGGCGCGGACGATCTGCTCAATGGCGGCGGCCTGCTGCTCGAGAAGGTCCATCCAGGGCGACAGCGCGTCGCAGCCCTGAGCATGCTCAATGGCTTGGTCCAGCAGCTCGCCGGCCTTCTCGTGCTGCACCAGGAACCAGCGGGCGTAACCGGCGGCCGCGGCGGAAAGGACGCGGGCGATCCGGCGGAGCTGGTAGGAGGCTGCGGTGGAGCTGAGCTCCGCCAGCACTCCGGATGCGGCCTGGTAGAAGCCCTGCTCCATGAAGCGCCTGGCCAGCCGCATCATGTGGTCCTCGCAAGGGAGACGGGCGGGCTTGCGGTCTCGTTCTTGCGAGGTGTGTTGCGTGGGGTTCTGCGTGGTGTCCGTGGTCTCCAATGTTGCCCCCTCCTCGAATCTCAGGTTCCTCAGTCTTCAGGTTGAGAGAATACCTTCATCCCCTTCAGCGTTAGTCTTCCAGGAACTCGAGCCCGGCCTCGCGCAGCTGGCGGACGAAATTGCCGTTGCCCCTGGGCATGGCGTTGGCGGGGTAGTGGAGGCCGAAGTAGTACTGGGCCATGTTGATGGCGCCGTCGGCGCGAACGCGCTGGATGCACCTGGCGGCCAGCTCCTCGCCGCCGGCCTCCAGGCATGTCTGGTGCAGGCGCCCGATGCGGTCGTCGGTGATCTCGAAGGTTCGGCCCTGGTACTTGGCGTCGAGAGCCTCTTGGAGCTCTTCGTGGGAGGGGTCGCGGTAGACCTCCTCGTGCACCATCACTCTCTGCGGGAACTTGGGGCGCCGGCGCCGCTCGGCGGCGGGGTAGCCGATGGAGAGAAGCACCACCGGGAACACGCCAGCCGGAAGCTGGAACATCTCGCGGAGCTGGGTGAAGCATTCCAGCACGGTGCCGACGTAGCAGGAGCCCAGGCCGACGCTGTCGGCGGCGGTGCAGATGTTCTGGGCGGCGATGATGGTGTCTTGGAAGGCGATCCAGAAGTGGCGGAAGGAGCGGTTCGCTGTGAAAGGCGCGTCGCTCAGGTGGGCCCAGCGTCGGGAGCGGTGCCAGTCTATGCAGAAGAGGAGATTAACCGGCGCGCGGGCGATGAACTGCTGGTTGCCGCAGAGGGCGGCGAGCTTCTGGGAGGTTGAGCGGTTGCGGATGAGGATGATGCTGTATGGCTGCAGGTTGCCGCCTGACGGCGCCTGAACCCCGGCCTCCAGCACTGCTTGGAGCACGGGGGGCGGCACGGGACGGTCCTGGAAGGCGCGGCAGCTGGAACGTTCGTGCAGCAGCTTCATTGTGGAGTTCACTATGGGTATGGCATCGATGGGGGCCATATTGTCGATGTCGCCTGGGCCGCCTGGGTTGGCCGCTCTGCCCACGTTGCCCGGGTTGGCTTGGTTGGCCGCGTTGGCCGGGTTGTTAGTGTTGTTGCTGTTGCCTGTATTGTCACTGGTGTTCGCGTTGTCCATGTTGGGCACCTCCTACGTAGCAGATTTCGCCGCAATGAGAGCATTCCCTGCGGAGGGGTGTGGGGCGCGGGGGCTCTCTCGCGTTGACTTGACGCTTGCCATGGGGGGGTCGGTGTCGCCGAATACCGACCCACCTGGCGGGTTAGAACGCCCCCTCCTCATCATCGTTCGCGGCTGCCGCTACAAAATCTGCATGATGCATAAAATCGCGCTTGCATTGCATGACTTTGCGCGCTATAATCAAACCCATGAAGACAAACCCACTTGAGAGGAGTTGCGCGTAACATGTCCAAACACTACGTTATCGGCCTCGCAGCGCTGTTGATCGTGGCGCTGGTCGGGATAGCCCCGATGGCCTCATCTGCTGGGATCGCGGAGGCAACCGCCGAGCTGGCCCAATCCGCCGCCGCCTTCGACATTGAAGCGATCAAGGCGGCCGCCATGCAGTTCGCAGAGGACAACTCTGCCCTTACCATCGACATCGCTCAGGCACTGTGGAATTATGCAGAGATCGGCCTTAATGAGTACAAGTCTTACGTTCTGGTACGTGACGTTCTCAAGAACGCCGGCTTTGAAGTGGTGCAGTCTGCAGCGGGAGTCCCAACGGCCATAGTGGCCAAGTGGGGCTCAGGCGAGCCGGTTCTGGGAATCTACGAGGACTATGACGCCCTGCCTGACGTCGGTCACGGATGCGGGCACAACCTGAACACCGCAGCCGGCATCGTCGCGGCCATCTCCATCAAGAAGGCCATGGAGACCTACAACATCCCCGGAACCATCAAGCTGTTCATCACCCCTGCTGAGGAAGTGTGGGACGTGGCGCCCCTGGTGGCGGCCGCCGGCTACTACGCCGATGTGGACGTGCTCATCAGCGTCCACGCATCCGACGTCGCCACTTCCGAGTACGGCAGCACCATGGCCATGGACCATGTGGAGTACAAGTTCAAGGGCAAGGCGGCCCATGCCTCCGCCGCGCCTGAGCAGGGGATCAGCGCCCTTGACGCCGTGGAGATCATGAACGTCGCCGTGAACTACCTCAGGGAGCACCTCATCCAGGAGATGAGGCTCCACTACGTCATCACCGATGGCGGCGCGGCGCCGAACATCGTGCCGGCCACGGCGGCCAGCCGCTGGTTCATCAGAGGACCGCAGTGGCCTGACGTGGCCTACGCGAGAGAGCGCATTGACAAGTGCGCCCAGGCGGCGGCCCTCGCCACGGGCGCGGAGCTGGAGATAGGCTTCAGCTCGGGCATCTACAACAAGATCCCCAACAAGACCCTGGCGTATGCTGGCCTTGAGATCATGAAGGGTATCACGCCGCCCGAGTACACGGCGGATGACATCGCCGCCCTGGCGGCCCTGGGCGTCGAGGGTGTCCCGTCGTGGGAGGTTGTCGAGCCCGACGGTAGCCAGAGCTTCGGGTCCAACCCCATCGGCGACGTGACCTGGAACACCCCGACCACCTCCATCAACATCGCCACCTGGGTGCCCGGCACCCCCGGCCACTCTGCGGCATCGGCCCTCCAGTCCGGCACGGTATACGGCTTCAAGGGCGCCATCTACGGCTCGAAGGTTCTGGCGGCGCTCGGACTGGAGATGCTGCTCAACCCCGACGCGCTGGCGGCAGTGAAGGCCGAGTTCGAGGAGAGAATGAAGGGCATGCCTCCGTATGAGGGCAAGGCCGTGATCCCCGAGGTGGCGTATCCCGAGGCGCCCGGCGTGATCGTGTCGGCTGCCGGCAGCGTGGAGCTGGTCTGCGCGGAGACCCACTTCGACGAGTCCGCTGGAGATGAGATCATCGTCTCCACTGAAGACGGCAACCAGCTCGCCAAGTTCGTCATCGACGCCGCCGCGGCGGCCGCCGGGAAGATCGAGTTCGCGATCGAAGGCGTGTCGGCTGGCCAGAGACTGGGCATCACCTACGTCGAGACTGACGACGACCCGTGGTTCTACGGGTGGGTGCATGCCAAGTAGGGACGACACATGAGGAAAAGGAATAGGAAGGGCGCGCCGCCGATGGGCCGGCGCGCCCTTACCTTTCGCACAGGTTTCGAGGCAGGACGGGCCTACTTGGGATTGCTGCTGAACCCGCCGGGCATCCCTGGGCTTCCAGGGGATCCGCCGGGGAAGCCGGGCCTACCCCACGGGAAACGCCACCACCACCAAGGTATTGTAGGCCTCCACCACCAGGGGAACGATGGTCTCCACCACGGGCGCCCGAACTGGTCCAGCATGATATCGTCTGCCCCATACATGGAAGGGTCGTAAGGCATCATCGTTCAGCACCTCCATTCGAATGGAGCTCGCAAAGCTCGAGACATGAGCTTCCACGACAGCGTATTCGCGGGCACCGTGGATGGGGTTATTTCAGACGGCATTGAGGCAGGGGGCATGGTGTGTGGGAAACACGTCGCCGCGCGGACCAAGTGTGCCTTGACGGCCCGGGTAGCCCAGTCTACAATGGGAGTACACAGACGATACCCGGTAGGGGTATACTACACCCCTGCCGGGCTTCGGGATTAGGCGGTGAGATGTGGTCGTGAAGAGACTGCTTCGTTTCATATCGGACTTGTTCGCATCGGTAGCCAGGTCGCTCAAGGACGCCTGGAACGCCCCGCTCGCAAGCTCGGACGACGAGCGCCCACGGCGCTCGGGTTTCGGCTGAGGGCCCAGGTGGTAGCGCTTAGTTGAGCGCACGCGTGGAATTGGTGAGCAGGCCGCAGGCCTGAAGGCGCTTGAGGCGGCGCCACAGCGTGGTCTTGCTGATGCCGAGAGCGCGGGCGGCTGCGGCCTTGTTGCCGCCGGCAGCAGCCAGCGCCGTGAGGATGGCACGGGTCTCCAGAGTGCGCAGGTCGGGAAGGCTGGGCGTCTCACCAGGATGAGATGGGGATGCGCGCCCGCTCAGGCCGGCGGGTGCGTGTTCATTCGCCGTGGCTTCACACGCCGCCTTCGCGCCTGCCACCAACGTGCTGGCGCCGCTCGATGAAGTGTCGGTCGCCAGGGCGTAGCGGCTGAGGATCTTGTCAACCTCGGCCGCCTTTATCGGCTGGCGTTCCTGGCCCACGGCTACCAGCTGCTCAATGGTGTTCTCCAGCTGCCTGACGTTGCCAGGCCAAGAGTAGGATGCCAGGCGATCGAGAGCATCCGGCGTGAAGGTGCGGGCCGGTCGCTGCAGGCGGGCCGCAACTGACCTCATGAGGTGCACGGCCAGCACTGGGATGTCCTCAGGCCGCCTTCTGAGCGGAGGGATCTCAAGGTTGAGCACGCTGAGCCTGTAGAAGAGGTCGTCCCGGAAGGCCCCTTGCTGCACCAGGCTGAATAGGTGTTTGTTGGTGGCAGCGATGATGCGCACGTCGATGGGTATGACTCTCGTGCCGCCGACGCGCATGGTCTGGCGCTCCTGCAGAACCCGGAGGAGGCGGGCCTGCAGGGGCTTTGACATCTCTCCGATCTCGTCCAGGAAGATGGTGCCCATGTGGGCGATCTCGAAGAGGCCGGGCTTGCCTGACTGGCGGGCTCCTGTGAACGCCCCAGGGGCGTAACCGAAGAGTTCGCTCTCGAGCAGGGTTTCGGGAATGGCAGCGCAGTTCACAGCGACGAAGGGCCCGTTCTGCCTGGCGCTTTCGGAATGGATCCCGTGGGCGAAGAGCTCCTTTCCTGTGCCTGTTTCGCCCTGAATGAGCACTGTGGAGTCGACCTGGGCGAACCGTGCGGCCAGGTTCACCGCCTCCCTGATGGCGTCGCTGACCCCCACCACGTCGTTGAGCCGGTGCTTGCTGGTATGCCCGGTATCGCGCACTTCCTCCCTTACGATGCGTTCCAGCTCGCGGATGCGGGTGACGTCGTCAAGGCTCAACACTGCTCCGACGAAAGCCCCGTCGACAACGATGGGTTCGCGGCGGGCCAGCACCGTGAGATGACCGATCCTGTCGATCCACTCGCCCCGGGACTCCAGGTCGAGCAATTCGGCGCCGGTCTGATGCGACCCGAGGATCGTTGACAGGTGCGTGCCGATGGCTTCCTCCGAGCTAATCCCCACCATGCGCTCTGCCGCTTGGTTGAAGTGGGTCACCTTTCCGGACGAATCCACGGCGACGACGGCATTGGTCACGGATGAGAGTATCGCCTTCAGCCGTTCAGCCCTCTCGGCTTCGCTGTGTCGGGCCTTGGCTACAGCCATGGCCTCATTCAGGGCATCGTACACCGCCTCCTTCCCCGAGCTCAAGGGCACGAAGGGCAGTCCCACCTCGGCTGCGCGCCTCTGAACCAGGTTCCATCCGACGATGGCGCCGACACCTCCGTCGCGCAAAGACGTGATGGCCTCGCAGGTGTCGTCCCATGACTCCGCCACTCGGGTTGACACCTTTACGCCCAGCACGCCATCGAGGCTGCCCACCCAGCGGATCATGTCGTCGGAGCCGACGATGCCCACATGGTCTGTGTAACGTTTGGCCTTGATCAACGCCCGCACGGCATCATAGCCAGTGACCCGCACCTTGACCACAGGTGCCGGCAGCCCGCACCTGTCCATCAGCCTGGCGGTGGTGCCCCTGCTGACGATGACGGTGAAGCCCCGGGCGTTGGCCTCGTGGGCGATCTCCACGGCGGTCAACGGATTGCCCATCACCACTTCGAGCGAGAGCCCCATCTCCAGCGCTACCTGTCGGGCGATGTTTGCCAGCTCCTCATTGGTGGCTACGAACAGGATGTCATCGGAAACCTTCATCTCTCATCTGAGCCCCCTCAGCCGACCCTTTCGTGCAAGCCTCATCGGCCCTCATCAGTCTTCACGTGGATGATACCATATTGAACCGCATCTGAAACCGTGAAAGTATCGTCTTGATACTACCGACGGCGGGCCGTGCGGCTTAACCTGCTCTGTCAGGCCTTCGTGCGCTGGCATCAGTTGGCACGGTTTGTGCATTAGTATGTGGGTGAGCTGGCGACTGGGTGGCCCCTGAGGATGGCCCCTAATCCCCAGATCACCTTCGGAACATATATGCGCAAGGAACAGGAGGGGTGCACTTGGAAGGTAAGATCATACCTAGGTGGGAATGGCGCACGTTCGCCGAGAACCTTGGGGCCGAAGGCCAAAGGGTGCTGACCCGCGGCGAGGCCAGAGTGAAGGAGAGCCGGGAGACTTACGTCCTGTCGCGCAGAAGCGACGAGAACACTAAGATCCGCGACGGCCTGATGGACATCAAGTCGCTCCAGGCTGTGAACGAGGACGGCCTCGAGCAGTGGTGCCCCATCATGAAGGAAGAGTTTCCCCTCAGCGCCGACAAGGTCCAGCGGCTGCTTGACGTCCTGAAGGTATCGGCTCCAGCTGAGCTGAGAGACTCGTACACCTTCGGGGAGTTCCTCTCCGAGCTTGTGGAGATTCATCCTGATCTTGTGGCGGTGGATGTGAAGAAGCGCAGACACGGGCTTACCATCAACGGCGCGATCGTGGAGTTCGCGGAGACCGAGTTCAATGGCATCCCCCTCCAGACCATCTGCGTCGAGCACGCCGACCCTGAGCTGGTGATGGCCACCGTGCGCGAGCTCGGCCTCGACCACCTGGAGAACATCAACTACATAAAGGCCATGAAACGGATTGTGGGGATCAGGTAGATGAACAGGAAAGCAGTGATCGACATCGGCACGAACTCCATCAAGATGTTCGTTGCCGAGATGGCCCCAAACGGAAGCCTCACTAAGATAATCGACGTGAACAACATCGCTCGCCTGGGCGAGGGCATGGGCGAGGAAGGCCTGCTCAAGCCTGAGGCCATAGCCCGCAACGTCGAAGCCGTGGACCAGTTCGTCAAGCAGGCCGCAGCCAGCGGCGCAGGCCAGATCGTGGCGGTAGGCACCATGGCACTGCGCACAGCCAAGAACGCAGCTGAGTTCATAGATGCGGTGAAGACAGCTACCGGCATCGATGTGAGGGTGATCCCAGGAGAGGTGGAGGCTCATCTGTCGTACCTCGCTGCGGTGTCGGGGCTGGGCCCGCACGCGGATGCCCTGGCCGTCTGCGACGTGGGAGGCGGCAGCTCCGAGTTTGTGTTCGGCCGCGGGGCCGAAGTCGACAGACGGCTCAGCATCAACCTCGGCGCTGTTAGAGTCACCGACAGGTTCCTCACGGACGACCCGCCCGGCGCCGAGCAGGTGGAAGAGGCCAAGCGCTTCATCATGGACGAGCTCGAGGCCGGCGGCGTCAGGGGCGAGGTGGGACGTCTGGTGGGCATCGGCGGGACCGTGACGTCGCTGGGCGCCGTCAAGTTCGAGATGGTCCAGTACGATGCAGACCGTATACAGGGGGCCATCCTCACCGCCGCGGATGTTGACAGGCTCATAGAGCTCTTCATCTCCATGCCCTTGGAGCGGAGGAGGACGATCACGGGACTGCAGCCCAAACGGGCAGAGGTGATCGTCGGCGGGGCGTGCATACTGCGGTGCATAATGCAACAGCTTGGCGTGGCCGAGCTGACCATGAGCGACCGAGGTCTCAGGCATGGGCTGATGTTCCAGCTGTTCAGTGAGGGCTCAAACAGTTAACTACTAAGGATCATTTAGGAGGTCAGTGAGATGAGGATCAACAGGGTACTAGTGTTGACTGCTGCTGCCGCGCTTATTGTGGCGTTGGCAGCAGGAGTGCTGGCCGCCGACTATCCGACACGACCCATCAGAATCATCAACTACGTTGCACCTGGCGGCCTGATGGACGTTACCACCAGAAAGTTCACCGAGGTTGCCGCCAAGTACACCAACGCCGTGTTCGTCGTGGAAAACCGCACCGGAGCGGGCGGACTCGTGGGAATGGAGTACGTATTGAACCAGCCGGCCGATGGCTACACCATATTCGCCCCCACCATGTCCGTGGTGATCCAGGTGGTGGCCACGAGGAGCGACGTCGACAGGTACATCTGGGGCTTCGAGTGGACCTCGATGCTCATGAAGGACCCCGAGTGCATCATCACCAACAGCAAGCTGCCGATCAACACCTGGGAAGATGTCGTGGCCGACGCCAAGGCCAAGGGGGGCAGGCAGATCTGGGTGGGCCCGTCCACCGGAGGCAACGACCACCTCATGGCCATGAAGGTGTGGGACAAAGCCGGCATCATGGCCACGTGGATCCCGTACGAGAGCGGTCCGGCTGCCATGGCTGCCCTCATGGGTGGCCAGGGAGTTGCTTACGTTGGTAACCCCGCCGACATCATGGGCAGGCCCGACCTGAAGATCGCCGCCGTGTCCTCTGCCGAGAGGCTCCCTCAGTTCCCCGACGCGCCCACCTTCAGAGAGTTGGGCATCGAGGGACTGGACGAGGAGTCGATGTGGCGCGGCTTCTGCGTGAAGAAGGGCACGCCTCCGGAGGCCGTGCAGTGGCTGCAGAACCTGGTGGACCAGGTGACCAATGACCCCGAGTGGAGGCAGTTCTTCGAGAACCAAGCCATCGAAGTGGTTCACTACAAGACCGACAGGTTCACAGACATCGTCAGGCAGAACCTCGAGGACGCCGAGAAGTACTTCAGGCAGTTCGGAATAATCCAGTAGTCCGAGCCTTCCGGGCTGCCCCATAGTTCGGAGGAGTTGACATGGACCGGTTCTCTTCTTGGGTGGCTGGCCAGGGGCAGGTGGTCCTGCCCCTGATCGGCGCCTCCATAACGCTGCTGAGCTGGGTTTTGGCGCGGACCGGCTCGATGCGGAAGTACGCCGGCAGGATAGCGGTAGATACAGGCCTCGTCTGCATAGGCCTGGTGGCGTACGCGCTGACCTACGGGTTCCGAGGAATGAGGTTCGCTGGAGCCAGCGCCGAGATGGTGCCCAGACTGTGGGCTGGGCTGCTGGTGGTGCTGGCCCTGGTGAGGCTGTTGCGCGCGTGGACCGGGAGAGAGGATCCCGATCCCGAGGTGGGACGGGTCGACAAGGTGCTGCTGCTCATGGCCTTGCTGGCAGCCAAGATCGTGTGCATCCCGTGGGTAGGCTACTACATCACGGCAGGACTGTTCGTGTTCGCATGCGGGCTGCTCCTGGGTTACCCGCACCGCGCTAGGCTCGCTCTGGTGTCGGCGATCTGGGTCGCTTTCTCATATCTCGTGTTCTACAGGCTGCTCACAGTTCCGCTACCCACAGGCCAGCTCTTCGCTGGACTAGGCTGGTGAGAGAGGAGGGATGGGGTGCCAATGGATAGCTTGATTGGGCTTTTTCAGGCAGCACGGGACCTGATGGGCCTGCAGCCCCTTCTCCTGATCACCTTCGGTGTCATCGTCGGGATACTGGCAGGCGCCATGCCAGGGGTATCGCCGTCAATGGGCGTGGCCCTCATGGTTCCCTTCACTTACGCCATGAGCCCGTCACTGGCTCTGGTGTACCTGGCGGCCATATACCTGGCGGCCAACTACGGTGGTGCCATCACTGCGATCATGATAAACACGCCTGGCACGCCGTCGGCTGTGGTCACCGCCTTCGACGGATATCCCCTGTCCGCCCAGGGCAGAGCGAGCGAGGCGCTGGGCATGGCGCTGATAGCATCGTTTCTTGGCGGAGCTATCGGCACCATTGTGCTGATGTTGTTCGCCGGCCCGCTGGCCAACATCGCCCTGAAGTTCTGGCCTGCGGAGTACTTCTCCCTGTCGGTGCTAGGACTGTCAACCATCGCCAGCATGGGCGGTGGGAACGCGTTGAAGAGCGTCATTACCGCCGGTCTGGGTCTCCTAGTGTGCACTGTGGGGATGGACCCGGTGTTGGGGGTGAGCAGGTTCACTTTCGGGAATGTGCACCTGTTCGACGGCTTTGAGTTCATTCCGATGCTCATCGGCATGCTGGCTCTGAGCGAGGTGTTCATGGAAGTCGAGAGGTTCGACTTCAGGGCGCAGCGCGTGTCCGATACCGGGAAGGCGAAATGGCCTTCCATAGCCGACTACTGGAGACTCAGAATGTCGATGATACGCTCGTCGTTGATCGGCACGATCGTGGGGATCTTCCCTGGTGCCGGTGCCACCATAGCGGCGTTTATCAGTTACGATGTTGAGAAGAGGCTGAGCAAGACCCCGGAGAAATTCGGGAAGGGCGCTCCCGAGGGAGTAGTCGCCGGCGAGGCCGCCAACAGCGCTTCGGTAGGCGGAGCCTTGGTCCCCATGCTCACCCTGGGCATCCCGGGTAGCGCCACGGCGGCAGTGCTCATGGGGGCGCTGATGATCCACGACCTTCAGCCAGGTCCAGAGCTGTTCACCAAGAACCCTGAGGTAGTCTACAGGCTCTTCGCCGCGCTTCTCATCGGAAACGTGATCATGCTCATCTTGGGCCTTGGTGGAAGCAGGCTCTGGATCAACGTCACGCGAGTGAGAAAGGAACTCCTGTTCCCGCTGATCTTCGCCTTCGCCATGATAGGAAGCTACGCCGTGAACTCCAACATGTGGGACGTCATGGTGTGCGTGGGCTTCGGCATAGTGGGCTACATACTGAAACGTAACGGCTATCCACTTCCTCCGTTCGTTTTGGGCATGGTCCTTGGAAACATGGCGGAACAGAACTTGCGGAGAGCCATCATGATGGCAGGGCCTACCGCCATCTTCCAGCGGCCCATCAGCGTGGCGATGCTGGCAGTGGCTGCGCTGTCGTTCCTGATACCGATCATGAGCGCGAGGAAGAAGAGGAAGGCGGAGCAGGCTGGCCTGGACGCGTGATCCGGCGGCGGCATGAACGCCGAGAACATGACAATCAGGGCGTGGCCATGCAGGAGCAGAGTGCATGCCTGCGGGTCGCGCCCTGTCTGTTTGTGTTCGCAAGTTCTGCGTTTGCGGCGTGTGCGTCTGCAGCTGTGAGCGCTACTGGCAGAAGGCTACGGTTTCGCCTTTGCCGCCCGCCCAGGGGAGGACTCAGCCCGCATCCGTCTAATAGTGTGATACAGATTGTGGTATTCCCGATGTGAGAATGGTCTTCGAAGGAGTGTATGTTGTGCCAATCACTCTGATACGGAACGCTCTGGTGGTCACGATGGATCCCTCCCAGAGGGTGATCGAGGAAGGAAACATCCTCATCGAGGACGGCAAGATCGCATCTGTTCAGCCTGCACGCTCCGGGCCCGCGCCTCAGGCCGACAAGGTCATCGACGCCTCCGGGCTCATCGCCATGCCCGGCCTCGTCCAAACCCACGTTCACCTGTGCCAGGTGCTGTTCAGGGGGCTGTCAGACGACATGGAGCTCCTCGACTGGCTGCGCCTGCGCACGTGGCCTCTGGAAGCGGCCCACGATGAGGAGTCTGTTTACTACTCGGCGCTGCTGGGAACCGGTGAAATGCTCAAGGCCGGGGTCACCTCCATCATCGACATGCAGACTGTGCATCACGCCGAGGCGGGGTTTCGTGCCATCGAGGAGTCGGGTATCAGGGCGGTCACCGGCAAGGTGATGATGGATGTTGGAGACGGGGTGCCGGAGCGGCTTGTGGAGTCGGCGGCGCGGTCAATTGAGGAGAGTCTGGAGCTTGCCGACAAATGGGACGGCGCCGCCGGCGGCCGCATCAGATACGCTTTCACCCCAAGGTTCGCGCTGTCGTGCTCCGACAGTCTCCTGAGGGAAGTCGGACGGATCGCCCGGGAGCGCGGCGCCATCATACACACGCACTGCGCCGAGAACCGCGACGAGGTTCAGCTGGTCATAGAGAGCACGGGAGTGCGAAACGCTGTTTACCTGCACCAGGTGGGCCTTCTGGGCCCCACCACTGTGCTGGCCCATTGCATCCACATCGACGAGGAGGAGATGGCGCTCCTGGCCGACACCGGCACCCACGTGGCGCACTGCCCAGCGACCAACCTCAAGCTCGCCTCGGGGATAGCACCTGTTCCCGAGATGTTGGAGCGCGGGATCAACGTCGGGCTGGGCTCCGACGGCGCCGGCGCCAACAACAACCTCGATCCCTTCATCGACATGCGCTTCGCGGCGCTCATACACAAGCCGCGGCTGGGGCCCACCGCCATGCCAGCGGCAAAGGTGCTGGAGATGGCCACCATGGGCGGCGCCAGAGCCATGGGGCAGGCCCACCTGATCGGCAGCATCGAAGAGGGCAAGCTCGCCGACATAGTGCTTCTTGACCTGAACAAGCCGCACGCCTGGCCCAGCGCAGGTGTGGACCCGGTGTCGAGGATAGTCTACTCGGCCAAGAGTTCCGACGTGGTGATGACCATGGTGGGCGGAAAGGTGCTGTATGAGGGCGGGCGCGACGGCAGAGGCCTCACGCATATCGACGAGGAAGAGGTGCTGGCAAGCTGCACCGCTGCAATACACCGCGTCGCGCGCCGAGCCGGGCTGACCGCGTGAGAGCGCGAGGACGTGGGGGCGCGAGGAGGTGGGGACGTGGGGGCGCGGGGCGGCATGGTGAGCGTCGGCGGCGCAGCGGGCGCGCCGGGCCCGGCGAGCGGCGCTCACGCGGGCCTACGCCGGCTCTTGGATCGTCACCTTGTCGACCCCGTCGATCTCGCGCACGTACACCGATATAACTTCTGCGCTCGACGTCGGGACGTTCTTGCCCACGAAGTCAGCCTTGATGGGCAGCTCACGGTGGCCGCGGTCTACCAGCACCGCAAGCTGTATCCGGCGCGGCCGGCCCAGGTCCATCAGGGCGTCCAGGGCGGCGCGCACCGTGCGGCCTGTGTATATCACGTCGTCCACCAGGACCACGTTGAGGCCAGTCACGTCGAATGGCACGTGGGTTCCGCGCACTTCGGGCTGGGACGACAGCGTGGTGAGGTCGTCGCGGTAGAGGGTGATGTCAAGAACCCCCACCGGCGGGCGCGTCCCCTCTATGGTCTCGATGGCTGTGGCGAGTCGCTCCGCCAGGGGGCCGCCGCGGCGCCTGATCCCCACTAGGGCCACGTTGGTTATTCCCTTGTTTGACTCCAGGATCTCGTGGGCGATCCGCGTTAGGACCCGCCTGATGCTGGCCTCGTCCATGATCTGTGCCTTGTCACGCAAGTTCAAGGAGGCTCCTCCTTCCCCGGTGCCTGAACTTTGTGCCCACTCCTCTTGTGCTGGAGACGCCTAGCCGCAGCGCTGCGGGTTAGGCAGTCGTGACCAAACCCGTGCTATGCGTAATGGTACTTGACTGCACCGGCCAAATCAAGCCACGTGAAGTCCCGCCGCATCAGCGCAGGCCCGAGACCAGTTGCAGTGAGGCCTATACGGGAGCTGATGATGGTGTGCTCCTCTCCAGCACAGCAGCAGAAAGCCGTTTATGTCGGATCCGTTACAAAAGGCCACCCCTTTTGCAATGGAATCGGGGGTAAGGTGGCATACATTGTTGCATGATCAACATGATGCTCTCGTGACGGCCCCATAGGCGCCACGCGGCGCCGGTCGCCCCGAAAGCGGGGCGACAAAACCCCAGTTCAAAGCGGTGCGGGCAGATAACCGTGATATGGCATCAAGGTCTCGCGGCGGCAACGCAGCCCTTTGTATCGATTTCGTTACAATTCGCCGAGCTTGGGCCCGAATTTACTGCGAAAGGCCCCTCCTTTTGTAACGGAATCGACATAATGCCCCCCGGCGCCTCCGCACACCCCCCCACACCCCCCACA
>LFSP01000051.1 GCA_001513145.1 Clostridia bacterium DTU025
GCGCCATAGGAGAGACCCCGATCGTGAAGCTTTCGAAGTTCGCCTCCGCAGCCGGCGCCTCCCACATCGTGGTGGAGCACGCCGTGAACCCCTACACCTGCTATTACGCGTACAACGTCGACAGGGAGAAGCTCATCGACAGGATCGTGAGTTCCGTCAACTACGCCAAGGAGCAGGGCCTGCGGACCACCTTCATGGGATGGGACGTCACCAGGGCCAGGCTGGACTACGTGTTGGGCGTGTACGAGCAAGTCGTCGCCGAGGCCAAGCCGGAGGCTGTGGTTTTCACCGATAGCTTCGGAGTGGCCACGCCCAATGCGATCTACCACGCGATAAGACAGCTGAAGACCAGGCTGCCGGGCGTGAGGGTTGAATTCCACGTGCACAACGAGTTCGGGATGGCCATGGGCTCGGTGCTGGCGGCGGTGTACGCCGGCGTTGACGGCATCCACTCGTCCATAAACGCGCTAGGCGAACGCACCGGGAACGTGGCCACCGAGGAAGTGGCGGCTACGCTGAAGCTCCTGTTGAACATCGATACCGGAGTCGACATCTCCAAGCTGGGAGACGTGTGCGGGATGGTGCAGCGCATCACCGGCATCGCCCCTGCTTACAACAAGCCAGTGACGGGTACGCGCCTGTTCTGGCTGGAGTCCGGCGTGGTGGTGGACGCCAAGACCAAGATGGAGGCTGCCGGACTCGTGCCTGCCATGTGCCCCTACATGCCTGAAGTGGTGGGGCACAGCCCCATCGAGGTGGTCATGGGCGGATCCAGCGGAAAGGCCAGCGTGAAGTACTTCCTGGACCAGCGCGGGACAACGTGCACCGACGAAGAGGTGGAGGAGATCTTGGCGAAAGTCAAGGACTACGGCAGGAAAGTGCGCAGGGTGCTGGAGCCTCAGGAGATAGACTCCATCATCAACGAGGTGCTGGGCAAGTGAGGGCTAAGGAAGTGAGACGCGTGCGAGCCATACAGGTGGACGCGTCGGACAACGTCGTCACTTTGGTGCAGGCGGCAGCGGCGGGCGACATGGCCTGCTGGGATGGAGGATGTGTGCAGCTTGTGGAGGATGTGCCGGCTGCCCACAAGGTGTGCATACAGGCGATCCCCGCAGGGAGCGTGGTGACCAAGTACGGCTCTCCGATAGGCCTGGCCACAACATCTATCGAGCCCGGGCAGTGGGTTCACGTGCACAACGTGCGCAGCGCCCGGGGCAAGGGGGCGCACGCATGATCAGGGCTTACATGAGACCCAACGGACTGGTGGGCGTGAGAAACCACGTCATCGTGCTCCCCACGGTGGTCTGCGCCAACGCGGTGGTGGAGGAGGTGGGAAGGCGCGTTCCAGGCGTTCAGCCCATCACACACCCGTACGGCTGCACTCTTGACCCTGTGGCCAATGACGAGATGACTCGGGTCTTCGCCGGCATCGCGTCCAACCCCAACGTGTACGCCACCGTGCTGGTGGCGCTGGGATGCGAGACCGTCGTGGGCCAGCAGGTCATGGAGATGGCGCAGGCTGCCGGAGCCAGGTGCGCGCTGGTCACGGTCCAGGACGAGGGCGACACCTTTGCGGCTGCGGATGCAGCGGAGAAGGTGGCGCGAAGCTTCCTCGAGGAGGCCTCGAAGGTGGAGCGCGTCGACTGCCCTGAAGACGGCCTGATAATCGCCTTGGAATGTGGCGCCTCCGATGCGTTCTCGGGGCTGTCGGCTAACCCGGCTGTGGGGAAGGCCGCAGACATCATGGTGGACATGGGCATGACGGTGATGATTTCAGAGATCACCGAGTACATGGGTGCCGAGCACATCGCCGCCGCCCAGGCCGCCAACGACGAGGTGAAGCAGCAGATCCTGGACGTGGTGGCCAGGACGGAGAGAAATTTGGCTGCTATCGACCCAGCGTGCGGCCTTTCGGACATCACTCCAGGGAACATCGAGGGGGGCCTGACCACCATCGAAGAGAAGTCCCTCGGATGCATCAGGAAGGGCGGCAGTCGCCCGTACGTGCAGGTGGTGGAGTACGCGCAGCGGCCCACCAAGAAGGGCCTTGTGATGATGGACACTCCCGGGCAGGACATCCAGTCGCTCACAGGGCTCATGGCCGGGGGCGCTCAGATAGGGATCTTCACCACAGGCAGGGGCACGCCCACCGGTTCGGCCATCGCTCCAATCATCAAGGTCGTCAGCAACACCCAGGCCTTCAACAGGATGCGCCGCAACCTCGACCTGAACGCCGGCGCGGTTCTCGACGGCGAGAAGACCCTGGACGAGATGGCCAGGGAGATAGTGACCACAGTGTTGGCCGTGGCTGAAGGAAAGCTCACCGCATCGGAGATAGCCGGCCACAGGGAGTTCGCGCTGCGCCGCTACGGCTCGGTGGGGTGCATCTACTAGATGGAGGAGTCTGTGATGAACCGCAGGGCCCACATGGTGCTGGCGATAAACCCGGGGTCCACCTCGACAAAGATCGCAGTCTACAAGGATGAGGAACCCCTGTTCACCGAGTCGGTGGCGCATTCCGCGCAGGAGCTCGCGGGATTCACTCACATCACTGACCAGCTCGACATGAGACGCGCTGTGGTGGAGAGGGTGCTGGTAGACCACGGGATCGATATCCACTCCCTTTCAGCCGTGGCGTGTCGCGGGGGCAGGCTGAAGCCTCTCCCCAGCGGCACCTACCTGGTGAACGAGAGGATGGTACACGATGCCGAGCGGGGAGTGCAGGGCGAACACGCGTCGAATCTGGCATGCATCATCGGATACGACATCGCCAAGAGGGCGGGAGTCGAGGCCTACATCGTGGATCCCGTGTCAGTGGACGAGCTGGACGACGTGGCCAGGCTGTGTGGAGTGAAGGAGATCAAGAGGAACAGCCTCTCGCACGCGCTGAACATGAAGGCTGTGGCCAGGCGAGCTGCTGCCGACGTGGGACTGGAGTACGGCGCGGCGCGGGTCATTGTCGCGCATATCGGCGGCGGCGGATCGGTGTCGGCGCATGCCGACGGGCGCATGATCGAGATAAACAACTGCGACAAAGAGGGGCCGTTCAGCGCCGAGCGGGCGGGGGCCATCCCCAGCCTCGATCTGGTGGAGCTGTGCTTTTCCGGCAGATACACCAAGGACGAGGTCATGCGAATGCTTGTGGGCGGTGGAGGCCTCATGTCGCACCTCGGCACGAAGGATGCGCGCGAGGTGGAAAGGCGCATCGACGAGGGCGACCGCTACGCCGAGATGGTGTATGAGGCCATGGCATACGGCTTCGCCAAGGCTATCGGATCGATGGCGGCTGTTCTGGGCGGCAGGGTTGACGTGGTGGCCATCACCGGAGGCATGGCCCATTCGGCCAGGTTGACCCAGTGGATAGCGGAACGGGTAGGATTCATAGCTCCGGTGAAGGTGTACCCGGGCGAGGACGAGCTGCGGGCGCTCGTGGAGGGAGTGCTCCGCGTTCTGCGCAATCAGGAGCTGCCCGCAATCTACGAGTAGCGCCCTGTGAGAAGCCAGAAGCGTCGGGATCGGCGTGGCGCCGGCGATCGCGCCGGCTGAGGCCGGATGGCATTGAGCGGCATCGAGGGGGAGGGAACGCGTGTGAACAGGAACGCGATGACCAGCTTCAGGCAGGTACGCGCGGCTGCGCCGCGCGGGCGGCGGATAGCAGTTGCCGGGGCGGATGACCCCGCGGTGCTTCATGCAGTGGCGATGGCCGTTTCCGAGGGCATCGTGTCAGGCGGCAGGCTGTGCATGTCGCGGCTGACTCGCGCAGAAGCGGAGCTGGAGTTGGAGCAGGCAGGTCTGGAGCCCGGGTCTTTCGAGATCGATGCCGTGGGCGAAGGGCGTGCGGCTGGTGACCGGGAGCCCTGCTTCCAGGCAGTGGCTGCGGTGCGCGATGGCGAGGCCGACATTCTGATGAAAGGCTTTGTGCAGACCGCCGACTTCATGCGCGCGGTCCTCAACAAGGAGACGGGCATCCGGGCAGGCAATCTGCTTTGCCAGGTGGGAGTGTACGAGGTACCCTCGCTTGGGAGGCTCGTGGTCATGGCCGACGTGGGCATCGTGATCGTGCCAGACCTTGATCAGCTGGTGGGGATCGCTGCCGGGGCCGTGCAGGTGGCGAAAGCCCTGTGCCTGGGGGACGAGGGCCGGCCCAGGGTGGCCATGCTCAGTTCGGTGGATACCGTGAACCCTGCCATCCCGGGGAACGCCAACGCTGCCCTCATAGTGCAGATGGCTGCCAGGGGCCAGATTCCCGGGGCGGGCAAAGCTGGATCCGGCGCGATCTTCGACGGACCGCTGGCCCTTGACAACGCTATCAGCCTTGACGCCGCGCGTCACAAGGGCATCGTTTCGGACGTTGCGGGCAGAGCGGATGTGCTGATCGTTCCAGACCTGAACTCCGGCAACATGCTTGCCAAGTCGGTGATATACCTTTGCGGAGCGAGCGCTGCAGGAGTGGTTACAGGGGCCAGCTGCCCTGTGGTGCTCACCTCCAGAGCCGATGCCCCCGAAACCAAACTGAACTCCATAGCCCTGGCAGCCTTGCTCGGTGCAGGTGACGGACAGCGTTCGGCCGCCTGAGCTTAACTGGAAACGAACGACGCGAAGCAGACGGACAGCATGTTCAGGGGGTGAGCGGGATTGGGCCTGACAGTGGCGGAAGCGCTGCGCTTGGCGCCTCTCGCAGGTGCCAGGGTGTTGGCCGGCGATGGCGGGCTCGACCGCGTCATCGAACACGTGACGGTAGTTGACGCCCCTGACGCCGCCGACTGGCTGCGGGGCGGCGAGTTCGTGCTGACCACGGCGTATGGGGTGAAGGACACCCCCGAGGGGCAGGTCGAGCTGATCAAGCGCATGATATCGGCTGGCGTCGCATGCCTCGGCATCAAGCTCCGGCGTTTTATCGACGCCCTCTCTGATGAGGCCCTGGCCTGCGCCGATGACGCGGACTTTCCCGTCATCGAGCTTCCCTACGAGGTTGCCTGGGCAGACATAATCACGCCAGTCTTGGGCGAGGTACTTGAACGCCAGGCCAGCGTATTGCAGCGGTCCATGGACATGCACACGCAGTTCATCGAGACCGTTCTAAGCGGAGGCGGCATGGACGATATCGCCTCCGTCTTGGCCAGCCAGATTGACGCGGCCGTCGCCATAGTGGACATGAGATGGTCCATCGTCGCCGCCGCAGGCGAGTGGCATGGTCTCGCAGGTGACCTTGAGCTTCTGGCGTCATTGAGTACGC
Organism: Clostridia bacterium DTU025; assembly: GCA_001513145.1. Lineage (GTDB taxonomy): Bacteria > Bacillota > DTU025 > DTU025 > DTU025 > DTU025. The sequence continues at coordinate 5,237 of LFSP01000051.1, forward strand.
GCGACGCCCGGCAGGTGCGGGCTGTGGAGGAGCCATGGGGCTTCGCTCCTGAAATGACGAGGATAACGTTGGAGCCCGTATCGGAGGCTTCCATAGGTCCGGCACATTCCGTCATACTGGCCTCTATCGGCAGCGATGATTTCAAGTATGGAAGGCTGCTGGTGCTGGAGCCGGAAGGCCGGGCACTGGGCCGCATGGACTCTATCGCGATAGGCCATGCCGTTACCACTGTCACTCTGGAGGCACTGCGGATCAAGTCTGCGCAGGATGTGGAGCGCCGCTACCGGGTGAACTTCTGGGACGATCTGGTGCATCGGAGGTTCGACTCCGCGCAAGACACCGTGAAGAAGGCGAAAGCCTTCGACGTTGATCTATCTAGACCGAACATCGTGTTCACGCTGGCGCCGGACCCCGCTGTCGCCAACGGGTTGAACGGAATCGCGGCGATTCCCGGTCCCGAGTCAGTGCGCTTGCAGGACGAGATCGCACAGGCTGTCAGCAGATTCTGCGCCGAGGAACCTGAAGGGGCCTCTCTGGTGGCTTTCCCGTACCGCAGAGGCGTATCGGTGCTCATGCCATGGACAGGCGACATTCACGACGCCGCTGGCGCCCGCAGGGAGGCAATGGCCTTGGCGCAGCGGCTCCACGCCCATGTGGCGGCGGAGATAGCCCCCAGGACGCTGTCGATAGGTATAGGGCGGTACTACAAGGATCCCATGTCGGTTTCGCAGTGTTACAGGGAATCCTGGCAGGCGGTGATCCTAGGGACCTTGGTGTTCGGCCCCAACAGGGTAGTGCATTTCGACTCCATGGGAGCTTACCGCATCATGTCCCGCTGCTCAGACCATTCGGAGCTCAAGGGGTTCGTCGATGGCCTGCTTGGCCCGGTGATATCATATGACAGCGTGCGCAGCACGGAGCTTGTGGCTACATTGGAAGCGTTCCTTGACGAGGGCTGCAACCTGCAGGCCACTGCGGATAGGCTTTTTGTGCACGTCAACACCCTCAAATACCGCCTGAGCAGGGTGGAACGGCTTGTCGGCATAAACCTGCAGGACCCTGAAACCCGGTTCAATCTGGGCCTGGCTCTCCGGATCCGGCGCTACCTCAGGGCCATCTCGCGGCAGTAAAGCATTGGAGGCCTTGCCATGACCGATAGTATCAGTCGTCTCAAACTAGCGTACATGGTAGCCACGCCTGACATCGAGTCGAGGGAGGCCCTTGGCTATCACGGAGACATCAACTACAGTACGAAGCTTCTGCGGGAGCTGGGCTACGACGGGATAGAGCTCACCACTGCCGATCCTGATGCCTTCGGATGGGGGGCGGTGCAGGCCGCCATCGAAGCAGCCGGGCTGGATGTGCCCCTAGTGTGCTCGGGTGAGGTGTTCGGGCAGTCAAAGCTGGGGCTGGCCGCACCGGATGAACACGTGAGGGCCGCGGCACTGGTCAGACTGAAGCGGCTCGTTGATTTCGCGGCCATCTTCGGCTCCAACGTGAACATCGGCAGGTCCAGGTGGTACTACACAGAGGGCGTGCCAAGGTCTCTCACTGAACAGTGGGCGTATGAAGCATTCTGTGAGATAGCGGACTACGCAGCTGAAAAGTCCGTTTGCATCGCGCTGGAGCCCATCGCGTTTCACGTATGCAACTTCATCAACAGCACGCAAGAGGGCCTTGAATGGGTGCGCCGAGTGGGAAGGCCCAACTTCAAATTGATGCTCGACGTGTACCACATGAACATAGACGACCGGCTCAGCATCGAGAGCAGTATCTTCCAGGCCGTGCAGGCTGATGCAGTGGTGCATGTGCACCTTTGCGACACAAACCGCAAGCCTCCTGGATACGGCCATATGGATTTCCCAAGCATCTTCGACGCTCTGAAACGCGCCGGCTACACTGGCTACGTGTCGGCGGAAGTGTTCAATTACCCGGATCAGGACGAGGCGATCGTTAGGTGTGCCGAGGTTTTCAAACAGCTGCTCTAGGCGCTGTCTTGTGTGTTTTGTGCGCGGCCTGGGTTGCTCCCGGGCCGCCGCGCTGTTTTCGGCCTATCGTTAGCTGCCAGCCGCATTGTCCCGATGGAACTCTTCCCACAAGGCCTCGGCCCTGATGGCCCAGGCTTCAGCGGCGCCGACGCACTTGGAGGCTAGATCCCGCACGTCCTCGGGGTTTGCGAGGTCGGTTGACCGCGCACCGGTGCGCTCCACCATCTCGGCGAGCTTTTCTGGGTTATCCAGCAACGGGCAAGGACGCAGGTGGTTGCAGTTGAAGGGCTGGTTAGTGCGGTACTCCATGAACAGTGGCGACTTCAGCGCTTCGAGCAGCGTTTTTTCGCATATGTTGCTGTCGGAGTAGTGGATGAACGCGCAGGGCTCGATGTCGCCATTGGCATTGATGTGCAGGTACTTCCGACCTCCTGCGATGCAGCCCCCGGAGTACTCTCCGTCGTTCCAAAAGTCCAAGGTGAATATGGGCTTTGTTTGACGGAATCGTCTGATCTGCCTGCACATGAACTCGCGCTGATCAGCGCTGGCGATGAGCTCAGGCGATGCGTTCACTCCCACGGGCATGTAGGTGAAGAACCATGCGAACTTGGCGCCCGCATCGATGATATGGTCGAAAAACTCCTCGCTGCCTACGGTGTAGGTGTTTTCGCTTGTGTAGCAGCACGATACGCCGAAGAGTAGCTTCTTACTCCTCAAGACGTCCATGGCGCGCATCACTGCCTGGTAAGTGCCGCGGCCGCGCCGTGAATCCGTGGACTCCTCAAAGCCCTCCACGCTTATCGCAGGGACGAAGTTCTGAACCCGGAGCATCTCGTCGGCGAAGCCCTCGTCGATGAGGGTGCCGTTGGTGAATGCCATGAACACGCAGTCGCCATGGGTCTCGCACAGCCTGATGACGTCGTCCTTGCGCACCAGAGGCTCGCCGCCTGAGAAGATGTAGAAGTACACCCCGAGTTCCTTTCCCTGCTCGACGATGTGGTTCAGGGTGTCGAAACTCATGTTGAGCGCAGAGCCGTAGTCTGCAGCCCAACAGCCCTCGCAGTGCAGGTTGCACGCGGAGGTGGGATCCATGAGAATCGCCCAGGGGACGTTGCAACCGTGCTCCTCTCTGATTTTGTCTTGCCGTTTCAAGCCGATTATGCCGGCGTTCACGACGAAGTTCTCAAGCACTCGATGCCTGACCCCGTCGTCGATATCCGTCCAGAAGCTCATCCCCAGCTTGCACCAGTTGTTCTCAGGATCCTGTAGGGCGTTGCGGACCGCCTGCAGCTGTGGGGCAACGTGGTTGTCTTTGCTGAACCTGAGCAGCCAGTTAACGGCTTTGAGCACGCGCTTTTCGGGATCGGCATCGATGTACCTGAGAAACCTCCTGACGCCGAAGGCCTTCAAAGCCTCAACAAGGCTCACACCGCTCACCTCGTTGCACTCCCCTTCTCGTCGTTGTTGATTAATTCTATGCGGGGAACGATTTACATTCTTTTGGGAAGGCGGCACAGACGAGGCGCAAACTGAAGCGTGCGGGATTTCCACAGACCAAGACGCTTGACGAGTTCTCGT
>LFSP01000001.1 GCA_001513145.1 Clostridia bacterium DTU025
TGCGGCGTGTGCCACAAGCCGAGCACGGTCACGGAGACCGAGACGCTGCGTATCCCGCACGACGTGCACTCATTCATGCAGTGCGGCGCGTGCCATGGACCGATGGCCCCGCCTGAAGCTGTGGCAGCCTGGGACATCAACCACGACATCTGTGCGCCGTGCCACGACATGGAAGACTATGATGCGTGTGAGCTGTGCCATAAATGGTAAGCACCGCAGCGGTGGGGCGCGGTGCTGTTACAGGGTTTGCACCGTAGGATAAGTGCAGGTGCATCCGAAAGCCCCCGGGTAGTTCGGGGGCTTTCGCTTCCTCGCGGGTTGGCTGCGAGCAGACGTGTCCGCTTAGCAGGCAGATGCATTCAAGAGAGCTCAGCGGCTAAACCTAGGAGCGTCGCTCTTGACTCGTCGAGTAGCGTGGGTTGAAACATAATGTAAAGGGTGCACCGCCGGAGCTCAATGGTCCGGATCATCCTCAGCGGAAGCTGACGATGGTTCGGACCATCACTTTACGCGGAGTTGTCAGTCGCGGAAGCTTGTGAATGCGGGCGTCGTATAGGACCGATGGCCTTGCTCATAATATAAAGAGTGCACACGTACCCAACGCTCTCGGGAAAGCGTACTACCGCAACGAGCTGACCGACCACGAACTTC
>LFSP01000023.1:0-106044 GCA_001513145.1 Clostridia bacterium DTU025
CGCCCCGCCCTGCTCGCGGGCGGCAAGTAGTATCTTAACACCCGCCCTTCGACGTGTCAACAACATCTTCTGGGCTTTTTTCGCGCAGTCTCCGCCATCAGGGAGACGCGTTCTGAAGCAGGCCCCTGACAGGCTCGGTGCTGCTCACGTAGAAGTTGGGCACGTCCCCGAGGATTATCGCTTCCGCTATGGGCATGCTGGTGTTGATGGTGACGTTGGAGCTGACCAACGGCACGAGGATCTTCATGTTGGCGCGCAGCTCCAGGTACACCCTGTGCCTCAGCTGGTTGATGCCGGCCACTTCGAAGCTGTCCGTGACCCTGGTGCTCACGACGCCTATGGGTATCACCGACACGTTGATCCACGGCCCCACCCCGGCAAGCAGGGCGCTACCGAACACCTGCCCCAGGGGCAGTCCCACCCTGACCTTCTGTATCTGCTTGAGCACTTCCTGGACCTTGCTGGTGGTCCCTGCGGCGATCCTGTTTATCTCTCCCGTATTTGGCTGCACCGCGACGATGTTGCCCTGACCGTCCGTCTTCCAGTGCATGAGATCCTCATACCTTATGTCAAGGGCGGCGGTTTCCGCTAGGGCGTTATTCACCGCCTGCGTGCCAACCTCGGTGGCCTTCGCCTCCGCCAGCTCCTTGAGGGTGGGCTTGAGCCTGATCTCAACGAAGGTGAATCCCACAAGGCCCACAATCAGGAAGGCGACGAACACCTGCACCATGATCCGCCGCTGGCTCCTCCGCCCGGGGCCGGACCGCCTGCGGTGGCGAACCGGCTCGGCGACTTCAGACGCGTTCCCGTCCGGCTCCGGCGCCGCGCCGGACATGGCCTCATCGGGCCGCTGATTTCCCGCCTGGCGGGGCACGTCTTCAGCCGGCGCCCCATGAGGCGCAGCAGGGCGCCCTGGCCGCCTCACACGCTGTCGGATCCCGAACCCCCCGGCCCGTGCGGCCATGGCGCGGCCGCGGCGTCCACCGCCGGGCGGATGGGGCCTGCCCCACCGCAGAAACCTGCCCGACAGCCTGATAAGCCAGCCCGGGGCCGAGAACCCCATGGGAAACCTGATGCACAAGCACACCACCCCTTCCTATGCGTATGCGGAAGGGGTGGTCCGTTCTTACGATATCTTGCTCTTCATCTTCACCCAGAGCTCGATCTTCCGGCGAGACGCGCCGGCGTCGTTGGCTACATCATGTCGGCGGCCATGCCCGCGCTACCGAACAGCTGCATCTTCCCGGTCGCCACCTTCTTGATGGCCGCGATGGCCGGCCTCATCAGGTCCCTGGGATCCAGCAGCTCCGGCTTGGTTGCCAGGGTCTCCCTGATGGATGCGACGAAGGCCAGGCGCATGTCGGTGTCGATGTTGATCTTGTTGATACCCCTTCGTATCACTTCCACTATGGCCTGGTCAGGTATGCCCTTCGACCCTGCCCAGCGAGCACCGTAGCGTTCTCCGATCTGCACCACCTCGGTGGACACCCCCGACGCACCATGGAGCACCAGCGGTATCCTAACCTGCTCCTTTATCTTCTCCACCAGGTCCACGGCAAGCACCGGTTCGCCCTTGAACTTCCGTGGCCCGTGGGATGTGCCTATGGCCACGGCCAGCGCGTCACACCCGGTCTGCTCCACGAAGGCCCTGGCCTCGTCGGGGTCGGTGAGGGCTGCCTCCCTCTCAGAGACGGCCACGATGTCCTCTATGCCCGCCAGCCGCCCCAGCTCCGCTTCCACGCTGACGCCGGCGGCGTGGGCCACCTCCACCACCTTCTTCGTGATCGCCACGTTCTCGTCGAAGGGCAGGTGCGAGCCGTCAATCATGACGGAAGTGAACCCGTGCCTGATGCATTGAACGATGGTATCAAAGGATCTGCCGTGGTCAAGGTGAAGGACCACCGGCACGTCAGTGTCCTCCGCCAGAGATCGGACCATGGCGACCATCTGGCGCACGCCGGCGTAGGACACGGCGCCCTCGGACGCCTGGATGATCACCGGCGAGTTCGCCTCTTGAGCTGCGCCCATCACTGCCTTCGCAAACTCCAGGTTGTTGACGTTGAAAGCGCCCACCGCGTATCCGCGGGCGCTGGCGTCGTCCAATATGCGCTTGGACGTCACTAGGGCCATCGTGCCTACCTCCCTGCGTATGGCCTACCGTAACAGGCGGCGTCTACTCCACCGCCACCTTGGCAAAGCGCCGCTTGCCCACCTTCAGAATCATGCCGCTGCGCACCTCAACCAAGTCGTTGGAGCTCTCCACCTTGACGTCGTCGATGCGCACTCCTCCCTGATCCACCAGGCGCCTGGCCTCGCTGTTGCTGGAGGCGAGGGCACCAAGCATCATGAGCCTCACTATGCCGATGCGCCCATCCGAGAGCTCACTGGCGGGCACCGTGAGCAGGGGCACGTCGTCAGGCACCTGTCTGCGGCTGAACACGCGCTCGAACTCGACCTGGGCGGCGTCGGCCTGTTCCTCGCCGTGGTACTCGGCCACGAACTGCCAGGCCAGCCTCTTCTTGGCCGCCATCGGGTGCAGCTGGCCTGAGGCCAGCCCGCGCTCGATGGCCACCTTCTCCTGGTGGGGAAGCCTCGTCGCACAGTTGATGTACGGCACGATGAGGTCGTCAGGTATGGACATGGTCTTGCCGAATATCTCGCCTGGCGGCTCGTTGATGCCGATGTAGTTGCCCAGGCTCTTGCTCATCTTCTGCACGCCGTCCAAGCCGGGCAGAATCGGTGTGAGGACCACGCACTGGCTCTCCTGGCCGAACTCGCGCTGCAGGGCCCGGCCCATCAGGTTATTGAACTTCTGGTCAGTGCCGCCCAGCTCCACGTCGGCGTCGAGCGCCACTGAATCGTATGCCTGCATCAGGGGGTAGAAGAACTCGTGTATGAAGATGGGGCGTCCTTCCCGGTACCTGTTGGCGAAATCGTCACGCTCCAGCATTCGGGCCACGGTCACCTTCGACGCCAGCTTTACCACGCCCTCGAAGGTGAGCGGAGCCAGCCATGTGGAGTTGAAGGTGATAGTGGTGCGCTCAGGATCGAGGATCTTGAAGACCTGCCGCTGGTAGGTGACGGCGTTCTCGCGGATCTCCTCCTCACTGAGCTGGCGTCGGGTCTCGGACCGTCCGGTGGGATCTCCGATCCTGCCGGTAAAGTCTCCAATGACGATGATGCCTTGGTGGCCCAAGTCCTGGAACTGCCGCATCTTGTGGAGCACCACCGTGTGGCCTATGTGTATGTCAGGTGCCGACGGATCGAGGCCAAGCTTTACCTTGAGGGGCTTTCCGGTACGCTGCGAACGCTCGAACTTGGCCAGCAGGTCTTCCTCGGATATTATCTCAGCAGCTCCCAGCTTGATGCGTTCAAGCTGCTCGCGTGGGTCCATGGTGTAGTGCCCCCTTGCATCTTCGTTATTACAGGTAGAGTCTATCACAGGCCCTCGAAAGGCGGCAACCGCGTTCCAGTCCTGTGCATGCCATGAATGAGTATCCAGCCGCTGCATACTGCGGTTGCCCGACCGTGAGCACGTGTTATAATGTAGTGAATTCATCGGCAAGGAGGCCCTGCAATTGGCATGCTGTCTGATAGCAGAGGTTCCGTTCACATATTCGGTGTAATCGTACTTGTCGGCATTCTCATCGCAGTGGGTGCCGTCACCGGCATCATGGTAGGGTACCTCCGCAACGCCCCCAACATCGACGACGTGGACGTGGAGTCGCGAAGATCGCTACCGACCATAGTCTACGACGCCAACGGAGAGGTCATCACCAAGCTGATGGTGGAGAACCGGATCTGGGTGAAGCTGAGGGACATCCCCGAGCAGCTGGTTCAGGCGGTGCTCGCGGTGGAGGATCACAGGTTCTACGAGCACCACGGCATAAGCATTCGCCGCATTCTAAGCGCCCTCTGGCAGGACATCAAGAGCATGTCACCTGAGCAGGGTGGCAGCACCATCACCACCCAGCTGGCGAGGAACGTATTTCTCAGCCACGAGAAGACCATCGACCGCAAGATCTGGGAGGTGCTGTACGCGTTCCAACTGGAGCGCAAGTACACCAAAGACGAGATCCTCGAGTTCTACCTGAACTGGATCTGGATGGGCCACGGCGCCTACGGCGTCGCCGCGGCGGCTAACATCTACTTCGGCAAGGAGCTGTCGCAGTGTACCCTCGGAGAGCTTGCCCTCATCGCAGGAGTCGCGAAGGGCGCGGGCGTGTACTCGCCATACGTGAACATGGAGGCTTCACTGAGCCGGCGCCGCGTGGTGCTGCAGCGCATGGTTGACGTGGGATACATCGACCAGGACACCGCGAACAAGGCGGCACAGGAACCTGTGAATCTGGTGGGCCTCAACAGGGAAAAGGACAACACCGCGCGCTACGTCAGCTTCATGGTCAGGGACTACCTCTTGAAACGCTACGGTGCTGACGCGGTGTACAGGGGCGGCCTCACCGTGAAGACCACGATCGACCTGAACCTGCAGCGCGCCGCCGAGAAGGCCATCGCTGAACTCCTGCCCACCGGGCGCACGGAGGATCGCAACGGCGTGACCATGGAGTACCCGCAGGCGGCGCTGGTGTCGATCAGCGCCCAGACCGGCCAGATCAAGGCGCTTGTGGGCGGTCGCGGCAACGACGAGTTCAACAGGGCCATAATGGCGGAGAGGTCTCCTGGCTCCGCCATCAAGCCTTTCGTGTACGTGGCTGCCATTGAGAAGGGCTTCACCCCGGCCACCATCGTGGTCGATGAGCCTCTCCACTACATCCAGGGAGACGGCTCCGAATGGAGCCCGTCCAACTTCAACAGGACGTTCCTTGGTCCTTTGAGGCTCAGAGAGGCGCTGGAGAGGTCCACCAACACCATCGCCGTGAAGTTGACAGATCAGGTGACCCCTGAGGCGGTGATATCGTACGCCAAGAAGATGGGCATCACCTCGCTGGTGGAGTCGGGCTCGCGCAACGACAGAGGGCTCGCGCTGGCCCTAGGCGGCCTGACCAGAGGCGTCACGCCGCTTCAGATGGTGGAGGCATACAGCCCCCTGGCCAACGCCGGTGTTCGGGTCACGCCGTACTTCATCATAGAAGTGCGCGACGCCAACGGGATGGTACTTGAGTCCCACTCGCCTAAGAGGCAACTGGTGCTGGATGACAAGACGGCGTACATCATCACAGACATGCTCAAAGGCGTGATCAAGGCGCCACACGGCACAGGGCGGTCGGCCGACATTGGTCGTCCGGCAGCGGGCAAGACGGGAACGGCCGACAGCAACACCGACGCGTGGTTCGTCGGGTACACGCCTGACATGATCACCGCGGTCTGGATCGGCGAGGATACCCAGAGGGAGATGCGCTACGCCAACCTCGGCGTGGTAGGGAGCGGCAGGGCTGCTCAGATCTGGGCAGCGTACATGAAGCAGGCACTGGCGGACCTGCCTCCGCGGGATTTCCCTATGCCCGGCGGCATCGTGACTGGCGTCAAGATATGCAAGCAGTCAGGCGAACTCGCCGATACCCACTGCCCTGCCGGCGACGTGATAGAGGAGATCTTCATTGCGGGCACGCAGCCCACCGCCAAGTGCAGCGTGCATGCGCCGAAGGTCCCCTCGTTCCTGGAGAACCTGCTCAACTTCAACTTCGGCTTCCCAGAGGGAGACCAGCAGGAGGAGGCCGGTGAGGAGCAGCAGCAGAGCTACCAGCAGGACCAGCAGCAGGATCAGCGCCAGAACCAACAGCAATAGGCGCGTGACCGCAAGACAGACACGGGCATGATGAACGCCCGTCGTAAGCGTCGAACCAGCACGAGAGAGCCCCTGCCCGCGTTGGCCGCTCAGGCCGACCCATGGACGGGTCGCTTTCTCTGAGCTTCGACCGCCGGTAGGTCGTTTACACGCGAGCCCCGCGCGGAAGGCAGAGCGCTTCGTGGCGCTTCGCGACCTCGGCGAGGGCCCAATACTTGTAGCTGAGGTAAGGTAGGGCCGGCGCTGAGGTGCCGGCTTCCTTCTTCGATCCAAGGCAAGGGCAGAAGCTAGGGCGACCCACGGGTCGCCGCGACCGCTCTCTGACGCTTACCCTCCGTCCTGACCGGCGCCCGGGCGGGATTTCAATGCTTCTCGCTTCCGGCTTCGCGCTACCTCTGGAAGTGGACTACGGTGACGCCGTCGCCGCCCTCCCCTGCCTCGCCGAACCTCATCGACGCTACCCGGGGGTCAGAGCTGACCTTCGCCCTCACCGCCTCACGGAGGGCTCCAGTGCCCTTGCCATGGATGATCCTGGCCGTAGGCAGCGCGCCCAGCACGGCGTTGTCGATGTACTTGTCCACGGCCTCCAGCGCCTCGTCGACTCGCATGCCCCTGAGGTCAAGCTCTGGGCTGATGTTGCTTGCCGCAAGAAGCTCGACGCCTGCGCGCCTGGCGCGCGCGGCCCCTGATGCACTGGCATCTCCCGGAAGCGTCCTCGCTCCGCCGCCGGCGCCCTTGGCAGCCACTGCCCTTGCCGCCGCCCCGGCCCCAGCCGCGGCTTCCCTGACGCGCACCGGCCTCAGCCCTGAACGCTTAACGTTGATCCTCATCGATCCGACGCCCACAACGTACTCATCCCCCGACAGCGCCTCCAGCACCGTTCCGCGCTGGCCTAGGCTCAGCAGCTCAACTTCCTGCCCCACCTTGAGCTTTGCGCTTCCGCCTTCGTTGGGCAGGTCCTCATCCTCGAAGCCTTCCGCATCCTCCGCAATGCCCCCATCGAGCGCGGCCAGCTGGCGCACAGCACGCCTCAGGTCCTCGAGCCCGCGCCTTGCGGCACGTGCGTCCTCAAGGAGAGCCTCAGCGTCAACGCCGCCTGTCCCGCCGGTCCCGCCTGCACTTACCTGCGCGAGGGCTTCTCGCAGCTGCGAGAGTAGCCGGTCGGCGTCGCGCCTGGCCTCCTTGAGTATGAGTTCGGCCTCATCCCGGGCCCTCTTGACCGCGGCCGCTCGTTCCGCATGGGCCGCCCGAACGAGTCCCTCGTACTTCTGCACCAGCTCCTGGTAACGTCTGCGCAGGCCCTCTGCATCTGCCCTGGCCGCGGCGGCCCGCTCGTGGTCCTCCCGGAGGGTGGTTATCATCTCCTCCATGCGCTGTCCGCCGGAGCTCACCAGGGACCGGGCGCGCTCAAGGATCTGATCAGGAAGCCCCAACCTCTGGGCGATTGCGAAGGCGTTGCTTGAGCCGGGGATCCCGATGGACAACCTGTACGTAGGCCGCAGCGTCTCCACGTCGAACTCCACCGAGGCGTTGCGCAGTCCGGGGGTGGTGTGGGCGAAGGCCTTCAGCTCGCTGTAGTGCGTCGTCGCCACGGTGCGGGCGCCCATGGAGTGAAGCTCCTCGAGGATCGCCATGGCGAGGGCCGCGCCCTCCTGCGGGTCGGTGCCGGCGCCCAGCTCGTCCAGGAGCACCAGCGACTTCGCGTCGGCTCGGTCCAGGATGCCCACGATGTGAGTCATGTGCGACGAGAACGTCGACAGGCTCTGTTCGATGCTCTGCTCGTCACCGATGTCGGCGAACACCTGCTGGAACACTGCGATCTCGCTCCCGGGTTCCGCAGGCACGTGCAAACCCGCCTGGGCCATGAGCGTGAGCAGCCCGACGGTCTTCAACGTCACGGTCTTGCCGCCGGTGTTGGGCCCGGTAATCACCAGTGTCGTGAATCCCTTTCCCAGATACGGGTCGATGGGGACGGCGTCGGACCCCAGGAGCGGGTGCCTCGCGCCGAACAGCGCGATCCTTCCCTCGACGTTCAGCTCGGGGCACACGGCGTCCATCTGGTAGGAGAGCCGACCCCTGGCCATGGTGTAGTCGATGGCCGCGATGGCCTCCAGCGTCCTCCTTATCTTGGGAGACTGCTCCGCAACTGCGCTGGAAAGCTCCGAGAGGATCCGCTCAACCTCGGCTTCCTCCGCGGCCACGGCCTGCCTCAGCTGGTTGTTCAGCTCCACCACGGCCATCGGCTCTATGAACACGGTGGCCCCTGACGAAGACTGGTCATGCACTATCCCAGGAGCTTGTCCGCGCATCTCCGCCTTCACGGGCACCACGAAGCGCCCGTTCCTCAAGCTGACCACCGGGTCCTGAAGCACCTTGGACCATTGCGCGGACTTGACTATGGAGTCCAGAGTGTCGCGGATCCTGTTGTTGATGGAACGGATCTTCGTCCTGATGCTTCTCAGGACGGGACTTGCGGAGTCCATCACCTCCGCCGACTCGGAGATGGCCGACGCGATGGCATCCTCCAGCCTGGAGAGGGGCTCGATCCCGGCGGCCATGTCAACAAGTATGGGGAAACCGTCCCCGAGCGACAGCGCGGCCTTCTTCAGCCTACGAGACGACTCCAGCGTGTAGAGCACGTCCAGCAGCTGTTCCGGGCGCAGCACCCCGCCGCGCTCCGCCCTATCGACGGCGTCGCGGATGTCGTGGATCCCCCCGAGCGGCACCTGTTTGCCCAGGTCGAAGAGGCGCCTCGCCTCGCTGGTCCCCGACTGCAGCTCCCGTATGAGGGCGATCTCTACCAGCGGCGTCGCGGCGGCGCACTTCTCCTTGCCCAGCTCGGTGGCGGCGCACGACACCAGCATCTGTCCTACCTTGTGAAACTCCAGCACCCTCAGGGACCTATCGTCCATAACCTACGCCTCCAAACCTGTGTACCTGGCGCATGCGCGCACCGCGCCCTCGCGGGTGTACGCCCTCAAGTCCAGCCAGACCCAATCATACCCCATACAGGCCAGCTGCTCAATGTGCCCACGGATCAGAGGCACCTCAGGGCCGTAAAGGTGCATCCGGCACCATCTGTCGGTGGCAAGCCTCAGCTCCGTGCCGTCCCCGGTCGAACGCATGAGCCACGTGTCGGCGCGACCGCGGCACGGCGCGCTGCAGCCGCCCCTACCGCCTTGTTCGCCCAGCTCCGCCCCGAGCACGCAGAGCCGAGAGGCGCCCAGGTATGGGCGCCCTCCCACCACCGCGCCTCGCAGCACATTCGGGCCACGGATAGCCTCGTCCTGAGGCACCCCAGGCACCTGGCCGAGGCCGCAATACGGCACCACGAACCCGGCGGCACCGGCATCGACGGCCCATCGCATCGCCTCCGGGCTGGCTACGGAGCAGCCCGGGCCAAGCACGACGGCGTCCGGAGCCGCGTCAAGGCTTGCCGCCAGGAGGGCGACATCTTCCACCACGATGAGGTCTGCGCCGGCATCGCTGGCTCTCATCATCTGGGAGACCGCATGGTCCAGGTCGTCGTCGGACATCGCCACGTCGGAACAGTATGCGCACACGAGACCGGCGCCCTTGGCTTCGGCGAAATAGTCCATCATCGCAGAGTAGCTCGAATCGGGGTTCAGGCACACGCCGTCGGCGCCTGCGTCGGCGATGGCCAGCGGGTCGATGTCGCCGCGCACCATCACCATCACCCTGACTCTGGACGGCTGAGCCGCCAGTAGGGGGCCAGTCTCAACGCCATCAAGACGGACCGACGGAGATGGCGCTGCCTCCCCGGAAAGCGCCGACGCCTGCCCAAGTGTGGGCGATAAGTACTCTCTAACGAGCTTTGCCAGGGCATTTCTCCTCACGGCGTTCACTTCTGACGGCGGCAGATACAGCCCGGGCTCTACATGACACACCACCCGGCCAGGCCTTAGCGGGCGGCCGCCGAACCTCGCGAGCTCCCTTGCCAGCCACTGCTCGCTGATGCCCGAGCCATCCGCCGGCACGGCCTGTACCCGGCCCCGCTCTTCGACCTCCACGGTCCGGATGCCCGCGCCACCGTCCGCCGTTTGGGGTCCGGCAGACCTGCACCGGCCCCGTGCTCGAAGCCTGACAACGAGCGGAGCCCCCACAGCGAGGTGCGCGTCCACGTCCACTTCGACGCAGGCGGGGACAGTGTCTGCAGAAGGCTCGCTCCCTGGCGCCCAGACCCTGTACACCGTATCCCCAGGCATCACCCTTCCGCCGACGTTCGCCCACACCCGGGATCCCGCAGGCCATGACCGGCCGGCGGGCTTGTCCACTAGGTTCAGCCTCACAGCGTCTGCCCCGCCCCCGGCCGTCCTTGCCTCTAGCCGGTCGGAAACCCGAACCTCTAGTGAGAGCCTGATCAGGGCACGGCTGTCGGCACGTCGCACCGACTCCACTTTGCCCACCGCCACACCTTCGCCGCCGGGGTGGCCTCTGTTGACGAGATGGCGAATAGAACCCGCCATGTAGAACCCAGGGCCCAGCCCCGTGTTGAACGTGGAGCTGAGGCTGCGGAACTGCTGGGCCAGGCCTGGCCGGTGGCCCCGCTTGCCCATCAGCCAATCCACCTCGGCGCGGTATACCCTGCATACGGCCGCAACCCAGGCGGGCCCCATGCCAGCGGCGTTGATCACCAAGACTTCTACCCCAGCGAACCGTAGCTGCCTCAGCGGCTTGATGGCGGCCAAAGTCTTGAGGTTCAGGAGGTACGCGTCGGCCAGCTCTGACCGTGGCGTTTCGGCGCCGTCTTCCGGCGCATGCAGCTGCCAGCGCTTGGACTGGAGCCCCAGTCTCCAGGATGGACCGAACTCGCCGCACGCGGGCCCGCCGTACGTCAGGTCCAGTCTCCCATGGACATAGGCCCAGAGTTTGAGGCTAGAACCTTCCGCCGCCCTGGCGATTTGGCCCACGGCCAGCTGAGGGCTGACGAAGGCGCCTGAAAGCCCTGCGCGCTCGTAAAGCTCCCGCCGCCTGCCGCTGGAAAGCGCCAGGTCGCCGCCGGCCACCACCGCAAAGGACGGCATCGCGGCCCGGGCCAGGGCGAGCATCCCCAGGTCTTTCACGAGAAGGCCCTCCGCGCCGGCTGCAGCGCATTCGGCCATAGCCCTGGCGACAGCGTCGGAAGGGTGGGCATTGGGACATCGATGCCCCAGGTCAACCCATACCGAGGCGCCGCACAGATGGAGATCCTCTATGAGCCTTGCGCCGTCTGCGAGCTTGAGCGGATCGACGCTGATGCACACGCCGTCAGCGCCTGCACCCACCGCGGCCAGCGCCTCGGCGCGCGTCAGAACCTGTGCCACCAGCAATTGAGCAGCCTCCCCCAGGCGCGGACCATACACGCCCAAGGCGATTATACCAGATCCCTGGTGTATGCCGAGGCAGCGCTGCGGATCGACTCATCGTGGGCGTTGCGTGCGAGCCACTCCACGTATCCCGGGTCGATCTGCCAGATGTCGTCCAGGGACTTGCCGGCGTACTTGCCGAACTTGATGCTGGGCACCGCTCTGGCAGGCGCGGCTGGGCCGAACTCAACAGCGGGTTCCTCTACGGTGTCGTCGGTGTCGGCGTCGCCTCCCAACTCCTCCAGGGCCACCATCTCTATGCCCACGGCATCCCTCATTGCACGGGCTTTGGCGCGGGTGGCCGCCATCCTGAGAAGGTGCGGCTGTATGGTGCGGGAGACGCTGGCAGGAGAGGCGTCTCCCACGTCGCTGAAGACGCCATCGTCGGTTTCGACTTCCGCCTCGCACACCGCGTAGTATCCATTGTCTTTGTGGGGAAGCTGCACGATCCTGGTGGCTATGCGCTTTAGGCCACGCTCTTTGGCTAGCTGCAACACGCCTCCGTAGAGAATGAAGTCGCGTCCGTTGAGGTTGCGTACGAACTTATCCCTGAATTCCCGGCTCAGCTCCATGCCGACCACTCCTTGACATCAGTCGTTTCGGGACAGCTCATCCAGGGACACCTCGTTCTTCATGGCCACGTACACGTCGCCCATGCTGTCGATGCTGGCGAAGAAGACTTCTTTCACCTCTTGCACGCCTTTGGCCTGAAGCATGTCGCTGAGGTCCTTTACGGTGAGACCCAGCATCTTGAGGTAGCGGTACTGCACCACGCCGTCGGCGACCAGAGGCAACGCGGGCCCCTCGTACGGCGTCGGGAGGCCGAGGTCGCGCGGGGTAACGGGCCTGGCCTGGCTCTTGGGAAGCACGCTGAGGCTGCCCGACGGCTCCAACACGGCGAACTCCACGTCAGCTACGTTGAAGTAGCCCTCCCCGCGCAGCTGCGTCATGACATCGTTGATGTTGTACCTCAGCCGCTTCATGTTGGAGCTTATGATCTTGCCATTCTCGATGATGACTGTGGGCTCTCCGATGATCACGCGGCGGACGCCCTGGTACTTGAGACATGCGGCGGCCATGACCACATGGAGCAGGGCCAACACCACTATGGGGGCGATTCCGTGGGTCAGCGGTATATCCTGCTGCTGAAGCGGCAATGCGCCGAGCTCCGCTATGGTTATGGCCACCACGAGATCGAAGGGTGACAGGTTTCCGATCTCGCGCTTGCCCATCAGACGCATGCTGGCCAGCACGAACGCGTAGACCACCAGCGCCCTTGCCACGATGTGAAGCATGGTGCCCTCCCATACATGAACTAGCGCGTGAGCACACACTATTATGCCCACGCGCTAGACTATGGTCAGGGGGGATGACGGCTCGATGCTAGCCTCAGCTCGCAGGTGGCGAGCGCCGGGCAGCGGTTGCGCCGACTCTCACCGCGTCCGGTCCGTTCCCCGTCCGGCCAAGCTATTCTCTATTTCTGAGCCAGCTCAGCAGCTCATCCAGGGGCCTGGCATTCAGCACGTTGCGCGGCCCAAGCCAAGCCCGTCGTGCGGTCCAGATGCCGAACTTGATGTTTTCCAGTTCCTCAGCTGCATGGGAGTCGGTGTTGATGGCCACCATCACCCCAGCCTCCATCGCTGCCCTGGCGTTCACGTCGGAAAGATCCATCCTCTCAGGGTAGGAGTTGATCTCCAGCGCAGTGTTGGTGGCCTTCGCCTCCCTGATCACGGCCTCTATGTCAACGGCATACCCAGGCCGCCTGCCCAGAAGGCGCCCGGTGGGATGGGCGACGATGTCGACGTTGGGGTTGCGCATGGCCTTGATAATCCTGGAGGTGATGGTCTCCTTATCCTGCTTGAAACCACTGTGTATCGACGCGATCACGATGTCCGCCCTTTCCAGAAGGCTGTCATCGAAGTCAAGCGAGCCGTCTCTCAGGATGTCAACTTCGGATCCGGCGAGTATGTGGATGCCCGGCACTTCCCTGCGGGCACGCTGGATCTCCTCCAGCTGCTGCAGGAACCGCTCCTCGGACAGCCCCCTGGCGATGGCGAGGGACCGGGAGTGGTCGGTGATGGCGATGTACTCGTAGCCCATGTCGCGGGCGGCCCGCGCCATCTGGGCTATGCTGAGCGTCCCGTCGCTCCAGTTGCTGTGCATGTGCAGGTCGCCCCTGATGTGGCTTGCCTCGATGAGCATTGGCAGCTCATGGGCCAGGGCGGCGTCTATCTCTCCCCGGTTCTCGCGGAGCTCCGGGGGGACGTAGTCCATGCCCAGTAGTGCGTAGAGGTCCTCCTCTGAGTGAACCGGGAGCACGGCGCCGTCGGAGTCGCGGGTGACCCCGTACTCGCTGATCTTCAGCCCCATCCTGCCGGCGATGCCCCTGAGCGCCACGTGATGCTCCTTCGAGCCGGTCACGTGATGCAACGCAGTAGCGAACTGTCCTGGCTCCACCACCCAGATGTCGCACTGCACCCCGTCGCGCGTCAGCGCACTGGCCCTCACCGAACCCCTTGACAGTACCTCCTGAAACTCATCCAAACCGACGAAGGCGTCCAGTAGGCGCTTAGGATCGGTGGAGGCCGCCACGATGTCGATGTCTCCAATGGTCTCGCACCTGCGCCGGACGCTACCGCCTGGCGAGACCGCCGTCACCCCATCAACCCGTCGAAGCTCCTGGACGATGCGCTCCACTGCCGGGAGAACCGTGTACAGCGGCCTCCTTGCCTGTGCCGACGCGTGCATGGTCAGAGCTCTGATGATGTTCTCCTCCGTTCGTTCGCCGAAGCCCGGCACTTTGCGAATCAGCCCGGAGCGGGCGGCCGCCAGCAGGCTGGCAGGGTCCTCCACTCCCAACGCGTTGTAGAGCTTCCACGCGGTTTTCGCACCTATGCCAGGCACCTGAGTGAGCCCGATGATGGCCGGAGGCACCTCGTCGCGCAGCCGCTCGAGGTACTCCATGCGTCCGGTGGCGGCGTACTCCAGAGCCTTCGCCTTCAGGGCTTCCCCCAGACCCGGAACGGACCTGTTGGCCTCTATGGCCTCGTTCACCGGCTCGTCCAGGGCAAGCACGGCCTCGGCACCGCGCCGGTAAGCCCGAATCTTGAAGGGATTCTCGCCGAGGAGCTCGAGAAGATCGGCGATCTCGCTAAAGCATTCCGCCACCGTCCTGTTGAGGTTGGCCATCTTCGACGCCTCCTATGCCAGGTATGCCCAGGTGGTCGGGGATGTAATCCTTGACCTCGTTCCACAGGATGCCGGCCACCGGCTTCAGCGACTGCGCCAGGGACGACCTGGCTATCGCTGAATCTACGGCGGGCAGCTGCAGCGCAGACAGCAGGCTCAGCGCCACGCTGATAAGGATCATTCCCCTCACGACTCTGAACAGAGCGCCCAGGAGGTTGTTAAGCACTGACACTCCAGGCACTCTCGCTATGAGGCCGACGCCATAGCTGAGCAGCTCCGTCAGGGCCAAAGTGCCCAAGAGCACTATGACGAACCCTAACACCGACGCCACCTGCGCCGACACCCTGGGAAAAGCCATTCGAACCAACGCGTCGGCGGCGTCGGGCCCGAAGCGTATCGCAGCCAGCACAGCCACTATGATCCCAACGAGGTCGAAAACCTGCCTGATGAGGCCGCGCCTGAAGCCCAACACCAAGTCGGCCACAAGTATCACCAGGATCGCCGCGCTGAGCCAGTCAATATTGGCCAACAAATCAGCCATCCCCTTCCCGAAATCACATGCTCTCTATCACCGATATGAGCTTGCTCTGCCTCTCGACAGCCCTCTGGCGCTCGTGCGCGAAGTTCAGAGCAGCCAGCACGGCGGCCTGCCGCGGCGACAGTCTCGGGTCGGCCTCCACAGCCCGCCGCATGCACTCGTCAACCTTGGCAGCCAGGGCCAGCACGTACTCAGTCGGAGCCTTTGCGCGGATCACGTAGTCCTCCCCCATGATCCTGCACGTGACCTTTGCAGCAACTTCAGCCACATGACCACCCCTTGTCCATCACATAGCCGCCGGCGGAAATGAAACGAGGGCGCCTGGCGGCGTGGTACGATCGTAGTACCATACGCCACCACGCGCCCTGTTCCTTCTTCTCCGGATTTGTGCAGGTAGGCCCCGGGATTGCCTTGACTTGCCCGGCGGATTTCTGGGTACCGCCGATCCTAGCGCAGCGCTGCGCCGAACTGATCCACCAACGCCTGCCTCACCCGCGCGTGCACCTGGTTAACCTCGTCGTCGGTGAGGGTGCGTTCCATCGACCTGTACGTCACCGTGTACGCCAGGCTGCGGTTGCCCTCTCCAACCTGAGGGCCCGTGTACACGTCGAACAGCCTCACCGATTCCACTAGATCGCCGCCGGCCTGCACAATCGCCTGCTTCACGCCTTCCGCCGGCACGTGAATGGGCAGTACCACAGCCACATCGCGATCCACCCCCGGAAAGCGTGGCAGCGGCGAGTACGCGCTGTGGAATGTGGCAAGTTCCATCAACGGCTCCAGCTCTAGTTCGAACAGCACCGTGCCCTCCGGCACATCGTAAGCCGCCGCCACATCGGGATGCAGCTGACCGACGACGCCCACGGCCCTGCCGCCCGCCACCACGCTGGCCGCCCTTCCGGGGTGGTAAGGCAGGCGGTCCATCCTCGCGTACTCCACGTGGTCGATCCCGAGATCCTCCATGATTGCCTGCACCACACCCTTGGCGTCGTAGAAGTCGAAGGGCCTCTCTGGAGCGAACCACTGCGCAGCCTCCCGCGGCCCGGCCATGGCACCGATGAGCATCCTGGTCTCCACGGCAGGGCAAGCGCCCGTGGGCACCTGCTGCCCCGCCGCAAGCTCCGGCCCCGCCGCGTATACCCTGCCGATCTCGAACAGGAACGTGCCGCGGGCTGACCTTCTGGTGTTCACCCTGACGCTCGCCAGTATAGACGGGATCATCGTGGTGCGCATCAGCGCCTGGTCCTCCACCATGGGGTTCAGGAGCCGGATGGCCTCCCTGCGCCCTTCGTCCACCGCCGACCCCAGCCGATCGAAGTCAGCATCTGACATGAACGGGAACGTCAGGGCCTCGAAGCCCCCTGACGCCGTCAGTACGTGACGCAGCCTCTCGGCGAACCGGTACTCGCGGCTGTAACCGCCGGCGTGGGCGCCACCGGGCAGCGTCGGCTCGACGACGTTGTAGCCCCAGATCCTGACGACCTCCTCCGCCAGGTCTATCTCCTCCGTCACGTCCCTCCGGAAGCTCGGCACTTCCACCTGGATCTCGTCTGCGGCGGAGATGACGCCGAAGCCCAGAGGCACCAGACACGCCCGCACATCTTCAGCGGTTATCCCCGCGCCCAGACTACGGTCGATGCGGGCAGCGGTGGTCCGTATCACCGTCGGCCGCTCCGGCGACGGATAGTTGTCGACGATGCCAGCGAATGCCTTCCCGGCGCCCATCACCTCAAACAGATGGGCAACCCTGTTCAGCGCGGGCACTGTCGTGGCTGGGTCAAGTCCCTTCTCGAACCTGGACGAGGCCTCCGTTCTGAGCTTCAGGTCGCGGGACGTGCGCCACACGCTCTGCCTGTTGAAGGTGGCCGACTCCAGGAGCACCGTGGTGGTGGAGTCGGTTATCTCGCTCTCCTCGCCGCCCATCACGCCCGCCACCGCAATCGGCTTCTCGCTATCAGCGATGACGAGCATCCCCGGCTGCAGCGGGCGCTCCACACGATCCAGAGTCACCAGGCTCTCGCCGCTTCTGGCCCGCCTGACCACGATGCGGCCTCCGCCTACAGCATCGAAGTCGAAGGCGTGTAGCGGCTGGTTCAGCTCCAGCATCACGTAGTTGGTGACGTCCACGATGGCATTGATGGGCCTAACGCCGGCCGCGCTCAGCCTAGCCTGCATCACTATGGGAGACTGTCCCACACCCGTCAGGCGGAACAGCCTGGCGCTATAGCGGGGGCACAGGTCGGGATCATCGATGTCGATGCTTACCCTGCCCTCGATGGCGTCGGCCAGCTCGGTAAAGGACACCTCCGGCGTGCGCAGCGTCTTTCCGGTGATGGCCGCCACTTCCCGCGCTATGCCCACCACGCACAGGCAGTCGGGCCGGTTCGGGGTTATCTCAAACTCCAGGACTGTGTCGGCGAGAGTGTAGTGAGCCACTACGTCGTCGCCGGGCGCGATACCGCCATCCAGGTGAAGGATGCCGTCGGCCTGTGCGGAGACGCCAAGTTCCCGCGCCGAACACAGCATGCCTTCTGAGACAACGCCGCCGAACTCCATCTGGCCTATCTCAGTTCCGTCCGCGATTCTGCCGCCGGGAAGCACCACAGGCACCAGATCGCCTGCAGCCAGGTTGCTGGCGGCGGTGACCACCTGACGTACAGGCATGCCCTGCCCCAGGGCCACTTTGGCGATCTGTAGCGAGGCCGACTGCGGATGCCGCTTCAGCTCCAGCACCTTACACGCCACGATGTCGCGGAGGGATGAGCCCACAGGGATCACCGCCTCCACCTTGGTCCCGGTCATAGTGAGCCTCTCGGCCAGGGTCTCCACGTCCAGATCTATGTCAACGTAATCCTTGAGCCACGATACAGGAACGCGCATTGCCCACCACCCCCTACCTGAACTGCGACAGGAACCTGAGGTCGTTCTCGAACAACAGCCTCATGTCGTCGATACCGTACTTCAACATCACGATGCGCTCCAGGCCCATGCCGAACGCGAACCCCGTGAGCGCCTCCGGGTCATAGCCCACAGCCCTTAGTACGTTGGGATGCACCATGCCCGACCCCAGTATCTCGATCCAGCCCTCGCCCTTGCACACGCGGCATCCGGCGCCGCCGCACAGCCCGCACGACACGTCCATCTCCGCAGAAGGCTCTGTGAACGGGAAGTAGTGCGGCCTGAACCTGACCTTGCGGTCAGCGCCGTAGAACTGGTGTGCAAAGGCCGTCAGTACCCCTTTCAGGTCCGCAAAGGTGACGCCCTCGTCCACCAGCAGCCCCTCTATCTGATGGAAGACCGGCGAGTGAGTGGCGTCGATCTGGTCGCGCCGGTACACCTTGCCAGGCACCACCACCTTCACCGGAGGCTTGCTCCGCTCCATCTCACGCACCTGCATGGGAGACGTCTGCGTTCTCAAGAGCACCGAGTCGCTGATGTAGAACGTGTCTTGAACGTCGCGGGCAGGGTGGTAAGCCGGGGTGTTCAGCGCCGTGAAGTTGTAGAACTCCGTCTCCACCTCGGGGCCCTCGATAACCTTGAATCCCATGTTCACGAAGATCTCGCACACCTCGCGTATGCCGATGGTGAGCGGGTGCGCCGACCCCAGCACGGGTGCCCTCCCCGGCATCGTGACGTCTATTGTCTCACGCCGGAGCCTCTCCTGCTTTTCCCGAGCAAGCAGCGCCGCCTGCCTGGCCTCCAGCTCGGCCTGAACCCTATCGCGAGCGCGGTTCAGCGCCTCGCCGAAAGCCGGGCGCAGCTCAGGGGCGAGCTGCCCCATCTGCCGGAGCAGTGCCGTGAGCTCCCCTTTCCGGCCCAGGAACCGCACGCGCACGTCTTCAAGAGCGTCGGTGGTCTCGGCCTGAGCGACGGCGTCCAGCGCCGTGCCGAGGATGGCCTCCAACCTCTCCTTCACAATAGATCACTCCTTCTATCGTCGCCTTTGAGCACTGCTTCTCCCTCATCCAGCGCCTCGGCGATCATGTCGTCGATGGGGAAACCGAATCCCGGTTCCCGCTCCGGGTCCTGCTCCGACCCTGCCTGCATCCGCTCCTGAAGCGGCCGAAACAACACCAAGAACTCCAGCGTGCCCGAGGAGCCCAGCACCGGCGATGCCATGGCCGCCGAAGGGCGCATCCCCGCCTCTGTGCCGGCACGGCACGCTCTCCTGAGCGCCGCCTCATACTGCTCCCGCGACAGGTCCGGCCCGGAGGCCGGCACCTCGAACAGTGGCTTTACCAGCGCCACTATCTCCCGGTCAGGATCGTCCTGGACCAGGAGGCTAGCCACCACGGGAACCGCCACCGATAGAGACAGGTAGGAAAGGTCCATCACGCCCAGGCTCGGCGGCGGATCCAGGCTCTCAGGCCTCACGTCGCTGATGTTGGTCCTCTCCATGTTCCGAACCCTGGGATCCTGCCGGAGGCTGCCCGCCAGCTGGCCGTACCCCACGTCCACCGCGTACACCAGAGCGCAGCCGCGCTTGAGCAGGCAGTCCGTGAACCCTCCTGTGCTGGCACCTGCGTCCAGCGCCACCCTGCCCTCAGTGCGTATTCCCCACCGGTCCAACGCAGCCTGCAGCTTCAGGCCTCCGCGCCCCACGTACGGAATGTCGCGGCCTTTGATCCGAATGCCCGCATCGGTGAGCACCGGCGTTCCTGGCTTGTCGACGCGAACCTCATTCACCAGCACCTGCCCTGCCATGATCAGGGCCTGTGCCTCCTTCATGTGGGAGCAGTATCCCCTGGCTACCAGCAGCTGGTCAAGGCGGGCGCGGCGTGCCGACGCTCCCTTCACCGCATTCACATCCCTTACAAAAAAGCCCACGACGTACGTATGGGACGCAAGTCGTGGACTTCCGTGGTACCACCCATCTTTGCCTGTGGGCCTCTCGGTTCGGCACGCATGATGCCTCACCTCTGTAACGGGAGGACCCGGCTCAGCCTACAGGCGGAAACCCGCGTTCAGCCGGCAGCTCAGGAGCGAATTCCGAGCCTCACCTGGGGGCGCTTTCAGTCACGGCGCACCCTCCCTGCGCGCAGGTGCATGCGGCTCCACGGTCTCCCTCATCGCCTGTGGCACGTTTCCGGTTTTGAAAAACTCTTGGTCGGGGCGACAGGATTTGAACCTGCGACATCATGGTCCCAAACCATGCGCTCTACCAAGCTGAGCTACGCCCCGATATCATCAGTCTACCACGGAGCAGGCGCTGGGTCAACGAGGGCAAGCCTTCGAGCAGGCGCCTCCGAGCAGCTCACGCACGTGGGGCACTATGGCCCTGACGGCGATGGCCCTGTGGGACAACACGTTCTTCTCCTCCGCCGGAAGCTGCGCCAGGGTACATCCGCGGTGGGGCAGGAAGAACACGGGATCGTACCCAAACCCCCCGTCGCCCATGGGCTCCCGTGCGATCATGCCGTGCAGCTCGCCTAGGGCCGTCCGCATCTCGCCGCTGGGCATCGCCAGCGCCGCAACGCACACGAACTTCGCGCTCCGCTGGGAATCCGGAACGTTCCGCATGGCCTCCAGGAGCAGCCGGTACCTTCCCTCATCGTCCAGATCGGGGCCGCCGTACCTGGCCGACATGACGCCCGGCGCCCCTCCCAGAGCGTCCACGCACAACCCCGAGTCGTCCGCCAGGGCCGGCAGGCCTGTGAACCTGGCGGCGTTCACCGCCTTCAGCACAGCGTTCTCGCGGAACGTGGCCCCAGACTCCTCCGTGTCCGGCGCCCCAGGCCAGTCTGCCAGGCTCAGCAGTCGTAGGCCCTCCATGTCCAATATCGCCGCGATCTCCGCAAGCTTCCCTCGATTCCTTGTCGCCACCACCAGCTTATCCGCGGTCATCACGTCCCCAGGGCGATCCTGCCGGCAACGTCGCCCAGCGCCTCCCTCTGCGCCCGGCACAGCTGCCTGATGCCTCCCGCCGCCACATCCAGCAACCTGTCAAGGTCCTCCCGGCTGAAGGGCGCGCCCTCCGCCGTGCCCTGCACCTCCACGAGCCCGCCCAACGAGGTCATCACCACGTTCATATCCACCTCTGCCTGCGAGTCCTCGGCATAGCACAGGTCCAGCATCAGCTGTCCACCCACCAGGCCCACGCTGATAGCCGCCAGGTAGTCGCGGACCGGCAGCACCTTCCCTGCGTATCGCTCCATCGAGGCCAGCAGGTCCACCATGGCCACGAAGGCGCCGGTTATCGAGGCGGTTCGGGTGCCGCCATCGGCCTGGATCACGTCGCAGTCAACCCACACAGTGCACTCTCCCAGCTCCTCCTGGTTCACCACGGCACGAAGGGAGCGGCCTATGAGACGCTGTATCTCCTGTGTACGGCCGCTTATTCTGCCCGCGCGTTCCCTTGGAGTCCTATCAAGCGTGGCCATGGGCAGCATCGAGTACTCCGCGCTCACCCAGCCCTTGCCCGTTCCCTTCACGTGCATGGGCGGCCTCTCGTCAAAGGACGCGGCGCACAACACCTTCGTGTCGCCCATCTCCACAAGCACGGAACCTGGAGCGTGCTTTATGTAATGTCTCGTTATCCTGACGGGCCTGAGCTCATCAAAGGCCCTGCCGTCGATTCTCATGATTGCCTCCCTCCGGCCCCGTGCGTGCACGGAGCCTGCAGATGATACGTGCAACCGATGGCCGAAGCCCAGGCTCTCTTGCCGAAGGCCTCCGACGCCGCCGTGGCGACCGACGCGACGTCGGCGTCCGGCGCGAAGTGAGTGAGGATCAACCTCTCCACCTGCGCCTCGCGGGCCACCTGCCCTATGTGCTCCGGCCACACGTGCCCCGCCGCGATCCCAGTCTGGTCCGTAGCGGCCACGGCACACTCGCTCAACAGCACGCGGCTACGCCGGGCCAGCCGCACCAGCGCGTCGCACGGCCCCGTGTCGGACGTGTACCCCAGCAGCCAGCGCTGCGAGCCCCCCGCCTTCGCGCCGCGCGTCTTGGGCTGCAGGCTCACCCCGTACGACTGCACTGCGTGGCTCATAGCCTCAAAATGCAGGCTCAAGTCCTGCAGTTCCACAGTCTTCCCGTCTTCCACGGGAACAACATCGAAAAGGTCGACATAGCCATCGCCGATGTACGTCGCGACGAAATCGTCCAAACCGTCCACAGGCAAGAGCAGCGTCATGGGCCCATGCAGCGCTCCCTGGTTCTTCGCCTTCCTCAGGGCGTACCTCAGGGTGAGGATGTCGGAGAAATGGTCGGGATGGTAGTGCGAGATCACGAGCGCCTGCGCCGCACCGATGTCGCCAGCCAGCTGCAGGCGGGCAAGGGTTCCCGGGCCCAAGTCCATCACCAGCCTGGTGCCTCCGCACTCCACGAGGTATCCTGAGCACGCCCCTGCGGGGCCGGGGAACGGTCCCTGGTTTCCGAGGATCGTCAAGCTGAGGCAGGACAGCACGGGCATCCCTCCAGTATACAAGCTAAATCCGCCCAATCCGACGCGATCACACAGGCTCCGCCGGCTCCACCTCAGGGATATCCCAGCCCAGAAGCTCAGCCGCAATGGCCCTGAACTGGGCTGGATCGCCGCTGCACACGAACTCCACCGCTCCGGCACCGCCGCAACGGCCCGGAGCACCCTTCCCGGCCGACGGCGCGACCTCCGCCTCGTCGACGGCCCTCGTAACCTCTCTAGCCACCTCCCTGGCCACCTCGCGGGCGGGATCCACCAGTGCCACTCCCAGCCCCACTTCCTCGCGGACGGCCGTGTGCAGGAAGGGATAGTGGGTGCAGCCGTACAGGATCGAATCCACCTCGGCCTCCATCAGGGGGCCCAGGTACTCCCTGAGAGCCCTGCGCACGCGCGCCCCGTCTAACTCGCCGCGCTCCACCAGCGGGACCAGTTCGGGACACGCCTGCTGCACCACCACGGCGCCGGGCCGGCGCCCCGCGATGGCCTCGGTGTACGCCCGGCTTCGCACGGTGTTCACGGTGGCCATCACGCCGATCCTGCCCGATGCCGAGGCCCGCGCCACCGCGGAGGCGCCGCAGTCTATCATTCCCACGAAGGGCACGCTCAAGCGCTGCCTCAGGGCCTGCAGCGCCAGCGCAGACGAGGTGTTGCACGCCACGGCCACGATGGCTGCGCCACGTTCCATAAGATACTGGGAGATGCCTGTCGCGAAGCGGACGATCTCGTCAGGCGCCCTGTCGCCGTAAGGCAGATGTGCGGTGTCAGCGTAGTAGATTATGTCATGGGCTGGCAGGGCCTCCCTTATGGCTTTGAGCACCGTGAGCCCGCCTACCCCGGAATCGAAAACGCCAATGCTGGTTGAGTCCATGCCCTTAGTATACTCTGACGGACGCCGTAATTGTAGTGTCGGTCCGCGCAGTGTCGATCATAGGCCGGACAAGGCTTGGCACCAGGCCTCTAGTCCGAAGCCGGCTCGCGCTCAGGCTCACGTTCAGGCCTAGGCTCGGGACCTGGCTCGTTCGTCAGCTCACCGTCGGGCCCACCGTACTGCGTGCTGGCGGGTGGTTCTTCCTCAGCCTCCCCGACGGCCTCCACGTCTCCTTCGTCGGTACCCCCCGCCGTCGCCTCCGTCGCGCCCTCGTCCCGATGCGGGACGTCGGTCCCCGGCGGGTCGCTCTCCGGCGTGTCGCCTCCCGGCGCTGTGACCTGAGAGGAACCCTCCTCGGTCACGCTCTCCTCGAGCCTCTCGGGCAGGGGCCCTTCCAGCCCCTCCGGCACGTCCACCGATTCCTCCGGCAAGCTCTCGCCCGAAGCGGCCTCGCCGCCGGCTGCCGCCGTGTCCTCTTCCGGCACGCCGTCCTCCGTGGGCCCATCGACAGGCTCTTCCTCGGGCCCCACCGCGGTTCCCTCCTGACCCTCGCCGCCAACGCTACCCGTGTCGCTCGCGTCGCTCCCATCACCCGCATCAACCGCGTCAACCGCATCGGCGGCGTCGCCCGCGACCTCCGCGCCACTCCCGTAATCCACCACAGAGGGCGTCCACGTCTCGTCCACCGGCTCGCCGCGCAGCCTCGCCAGCCAGCGCTGGTAAATCTCTGACCGGAAGTACGCCTCGATGCCGTTGAAGATCCCCTCGGCCGCCTTCTCGCGGAACGACGTGTCCTGCAGCCTCGAGAACTCATAATCGTTAGACAGGAACGCCACTTCCACCAGCACTGCTGGGATGTTGGTGTGCCTCAGCACGTAGAGGTTCCGCGACTTCACCTTCCTATCAAGCAGGTTGATCGACCGCAGCAGGTACGTGTGCACCAAGACGCCCAGTTCTTGGCTGTATGGCGCTAGATTATAGTAGAACGTCTCGGTGCCACCCGGGAATATGTCGAACACCGAGTTGCAGTGTATCGACACGAACGCGTCAGCGCCCGACGAGTTCGCCTTCTCCACGCGCTCCTCGAGCTCCATGCTGATGTCGTCATCCCTGGTCATGACCACCTCAGCCCCGGCCTCCACCAGCAGGTTCCGAAGCCGGATCGCTATGTCGAGGTTGATGTCCTTCTCGTACACCCTTCCCCGCACCGCGCCCGGGTCAGCGCCGCCGTGCCCGGGGTCTATGATCACGCGCCTTCTCCACAACGGGGAGACGGCTACCCTTATCCTCAGCCTGCACGGGTCGGGGCGCTCCAGCTCGTGTGCGAAGTCGCCCGGAAGGTCCACCACGGCCCTGGCCGTATCCGGGCTGAACTGGGCCATCCGCAGACCGATCCCCGTGCTGGTCTCCCCGCTCACCTGTGGGCCCAAGCTTCCGCCGCCTGCGGCCGCCTGGCTCGAAGTCACCGCCGTCGGCACCCACACGCCGGGGAGGTCGATGGCGATCCTGTGCGGCGCCTTCAGCCGCATCACGTTCACGTCCACCGACCCCGACGTCACCAGCTCCACCACAGTGGCCCCAGGCTCATCCCAGATCAGCGCCTCCACTATCTCAACGGCGAAGTCAATCCGCCAACTGGTGCCGTCGTCGCCGGCTCGCCTTATCAGGGGCCGCAGCGCCTCGCTGGTGACCGCCACGATCCTCACGGTATCGTCATACGCCTGCTCTGCCCGCACCTCCTGGATGCTCTCGCCGCCCAGCTCCGAATGCTCAAACTCCGCCGGCAGGCTCGTGCCGGGAAGGCTGATCACAGTCACCCCAGGGGCAGACTCCTCCGACAGCACGGGCCTCACAGGCGAAGACGTCCTCACCACAAGGCCCGGCATGGCCGACGAATCGTCCAGGCTGACCTCGCTCAACATGGAGTTGAACATCAGTTGGATGCTGGAAAGATCCTCCCCCACCTTGCTGACTCTGTATCCCACGGGCCGATCCAGGTCGGCCACTACCCTCACCACTCCGGGCCTGTTCATTCCCGCCCTAACCTGGGCAACCCCACCGGCTCCCACAGACACCGGCACGAACTCGTCCAGGATAACCGCGTCGAAGATGTCCACTACCACCCTGTCAGGCGCGGTCAACGCGAACGCGGTGTAGCTGAGCTCCCTTTCGCCCGTTATCGCCACCCGGGGCCTTCCATCCTCCACCGCGACATCCACCGACACGACGGCTCGCTTCACGTACACCCTGAGGGTGGAACCACTGGCGTCAAGCGCCCAGGCCAGGCCGAGGTGGCCGAGATCCTCAACGGCCAGCGCCAGCCTTCCATCGTAAGACATGACGCCCCCCGACAGCTGCTGGCTCGCGCCGTTCACCGTCACCCTGCCAGACGACGTCGCGAAGATCGCCACCGTGCGGTGGGCGGTGAACACCGCCTCCTTGGTGGCGTCAATCCATTGCACCACGCCTCCCAGTGCCTCCGCCAGAGGGCGCAGCGGCACAGCCAGGCCGCCATCCTCTCGCCTGATGGCCGTCTCCTGAAGCTGCACGGATGCGCCGTCCCTCTCCACCACCACAGAAGGCAGCGCCGCCGCGTCCTGCGCCATGGCTACGCCGGACACGGCCAGGCACGCAAGGGCCACTGCCATTACCACGCGTAAGCGCAACAGGATCTCCCCCGTTCAAATCGACGACATTCGTATGTTTTCGACTTGACGGGGCGTTCTCCTTCGCATCCAGCTAGCCGACTATTTCCATACTGGGTGGGCATCATACAACTGGGAGGGATACAGATGCGAGTAGGATACTCTGGCAGGCCCCCGTCGCCTCCGTCCCTGAGAGGGCGCTGGTCGCCCTCGGACCGATTCCGACGCTACTCCGCAGCGGTGGCTGACGCAGGTCTCGACTGCGTGGAGATTCCGGCAAATCTGCTATTGGGCAAGGGAGACTGGCGAAACCAGCTCCTGGCCGAGTGCACCAACATGCAGTCGCCAAGGGCCGGCTTCCCCGACGTTCAAGTGATGATGCGACTTGGAGACCAGCACTTGGCCGAGCCCGCGAACGCCGCGTACGCCAGACAGCTGGCCGCTCTCTACGGAGGCTACCTGGTAACCATGGCCTATCGTCGCTCCAGGGGCGCGCAGCTCGATTCACTGGCGGGCGTCTCAGACGAAGGGGGTGCCCCCTTCGGGATCATAGCGGATTGGCATAACCCGCTGGCCGCCGCGGCGTGCATGGAGGCCGCCCGCCGGCGCCCGGGGTGGATGGTGCTGCCCTCCATCACCCTGGGGCGAGAACAAGGACAGGCTCTCGCCGCCACAGCCCGGCGGGCGCTGGCTACGTGCGTCGAAGCCAACGGTTCGCCCAGCGCGTGCCTGTACGTCGCCGGCCGCTTCGAGTACGGCAGGTCCACTCCACACAGCGCCGACGTGTACACACTGGTGAAGGCGGCACTCGCCTTCGAACACTCGCACTCAGCATCGATCTCGCTGGTGTTCACCGGCGTCTCCGCGGCCGCGATGGCGGCGGAGGCGGCCGGAATGCGGGCGGCCCTGACAGGCGACGCGCTGCGCCTGGACGGGCGAAGGAGGGTTCCCCAAATAGGAAGCAGGGTCAGGATCCGCGACGTGGAGCTCGGCGCCGACCTGGAGTACTTCATAGTCCCGCCGGAACACGCGTCGGCGCCTCACGGGATGCTGTCGTCGGAGTCCCCGGTGGCCAAGGCGATCTTGGGCAAGCCCTGCGGCGCCTGCGTGGAGGTGTCAGCTCCGGGAGGGACAATCATCTACGAGCTCCTGGACGTCATCAACTGACGGTTTCTGTCCAAGGCTTGTTAGTTTTACTGACAGGACACTTCTGAGCCGGAATCCTTGCTGTGAGTCGCTTCAAACCTGCGTCGCTTGCCGTTACGATGGTAATCGGAGGTGAGCGCTTGCAGTACAGAGATCTTCTCAGCAGGATCGGCCAGAGGATACGCGAGACGCGCGAATGGAAGGGGCTGAGTCAGACCCAGCTATCCGAAGCTTCCGATATCACCGACAGCTTCCTCAGCCAGATCGAGAGGGGCAGGAAGGCGCCTTCAATGGACAAGTACTGCCGCATCTCTGCCGCGTTGCACGTGGATCCTTCGCTATTGATGGCGCCGGGGGATGATGAGAGAGCCAAGGCCCTCCGGGAGCTGATGGTGACGCTGAGCGACTGCCCGTTGGACCTCATCTATACGGCAACGGAGATCAGCAAGCAGCTGGTTTCCTACGACAAGACAATTCGTAAGGGCCCTGAGGACTAGCTGGCCGCGATCTCCTCGTAGAGCCGTTTCGTCTGTTTCGCAATGGCTTGCCAGGAGAAACGCTCTTCCACGCGCGCTCGGCCAGCTTCGCCCATCCTGCGCGCGACATCAGGTGACTCGAGGATCCCGGTGACGGCTCGCGCCAGGTCCACCGGGTTCCCGGGCTCCACAAGGATACCGGTTATCCCGTCCTCCACAACTTCAGGGATGCCTCCCACGGCGGTGGCCACCACCGCGGTCTCGCACGCCATCGCCTCCAGGTTGATGATGCCGAACGGCTCGTACACCGACGGACATACGAATACCGAGGCGTGGCTGTAAAGCTGCACCAGCTCGCTCTTGGGGAGCATCCTATCTATCCAGACCACGTTACGCATCCGTGAAACCTTCTGAACCACCTCTTCCTGCAGCTCGGGGGTGTCGGGACTGCTGGCGCAGAGCACCAACGTCACGCCTTCGGGAAAGGACTCAGCCGCCTCCAAGAGGTACGTGATGCCTTTCTGCCGGGATACCCTTCCCACAAACAGGACGTACGGTTGCCTGATTCCGCGCGCGTCCAGAGCCTTCCGATCCTCCACCCTGCGATATGCCGCAAGATCGATACCGTTGTGGATGACCACCACCCGCGCGGGGTCGACGTTGTAGTGCGAGATAATGTCGTCGCGCATCGCCTGTGACACCGCTATGACCGCATCTGAGCTCTCCACCCCCGCCCGCTCCATCCAGGAGCTCACCTCGTAGCCCCGCCCCAGTTGCTCCCGCTTCCATGGACGTAGAGGCTCCAGCGAGTGTATGGTGGTGATCAGCTTCACGCCGTACATCATCTTCGCCAGGTGACCCGCGAAAAACGTGTACCAGGTGTGGCAGTGCACCACCTCGGTCCCGATGGGGTCCCGCACCATGGCAAGGTTGACGGACAGGGGGTCCAGCACCTTTCTGAGCCTCGCGTCCGAGCCTCTGGCCAGTTCCGGCCACGGGTCGTAGCCGACGACAGCCGGGCCGCTCTCGGAGGCTGCGTGGTGCGATCCGAAGCGCCGCACCTCAACCGGCATGAGCCGGGCCAGTGCGTGAGAGAGGTAGTCCACATGCACGCCTGCGCCTCCGTACACGTCAGGCGGGTACTCCCTGGTCATGATGGTCACGCTGATATCGCCCTTGGCCGTCAACGTCCGTCACCTCCGAGCAGCTCGCCGAGGGCCCTGAGGCCGGCCAGCGGTATCTCCACCCAGTCGGGCCGGTTGTTCAGCTCGTACACCAGCTCGTACATGGCCTTCTCGGCGGCAAAGTGTAGCAGCACCGCCCGCCTCTGAGGCTCCGGCGGCAGCAGGTCGGGGCCGGCCTCGTCGAGTACCCTCAGGTAGCCCTGGAAAAGGCTTTCCCACGCGTCAGCCTCCCATGCGGCGAGCCGCGCGAGCCTCGCCGGGTCAGCCGCTGCGCCGTTGGCGGCCTCACGCAGCCTGCGCTCTGCAGCGCCCCTGGCATACGACAGGCTCCTCATCATGCCGGCCACGTCCCTGAGAGGGCTGGTGGGCCGGCGCCTGCCGTTTAGGGGCGTGCAGGGTTCCCCCTCGAAATCGATTACGACGTAGCTTCCATCCGCCCTCACCAGCACTTGCCCCAGGTGCATGTCGCCGTGGCACCTTATGGCGAAACCCATCTCCGCGCCGCCGCCCAGGTACGGCACGAGAGGCGACGTCCTCAGCGCCTCAGGTAGCGGCACGGACCGGATCGGCTTCCCTGACTTCACCGGCTGCTCCATGCGGTCTAGCACCGCCTGCGCCGCCTCCGCCGTGCGGCGGTACGCTTCCACCCAGTCCACAAGGTCGCCGTCGGTGACCTTACGCCGACCGAACCCCGGGAGCCTTGCCGCCGCCAAGGCCAGGTGCAGCCTGGCCAGCGTCACGCCTAGCTCATCCATGGCCTTCAGGGACGCCACCGTCACAGGGTTCGGGGAACCGGAAGCGATGGCGGCAAGGTCGCGCTGGACAAGCTCCCACGCGTCTCCCATGGCCTCCACCTCCGCCGTGGCCAGGGCAACCGACTCCTCGGTGCCGTCTGGGCATTCGTACGTGACATGCCCGACGTAGGGCGCCGTGTTCTCAAAGCCCGGTTGCGTAGCAAGGGCGGCACACACCTCTACCTCTGGATTGATCCCTCCAGAGAAGCCCCGGTAGGTCTTCAACACGACACCGCGCCGCGCCAGCACCACCGTGTTCGAGTAGGCCTCTGACGGGCGCACTCGCCATCCCACAGCCGAACCCTTGGACCTGAAGCGGAGTACGCCGCGTCGAGACGGAACGTTCGCCTGGTCCTCCATGAGGCGTAGCACGGAGTGAACGTAATGGTCGCTGGACGCGGCGTCGAACGCCGCGAAGCCGTCCCCCTCGCCCAGAACCCTTCCGGTCTCCGAGATATCGCCTGCGGCGACGGGGCTTCTCGTCGCGCCCTCCCAGTCTCCAGGGAAAGCGATCACTGGCAGGAAGTAGCCCTGCCCCTGCTCGGTGCGGACGACGGCCATCAACAGCGTCACCGATTCGTCTTGGCAGGGAAGCTCCGCCCAGTCCATTATCTCGGCCTCAAGCCGGCGGCCGGCCACCACGGCCAGCTTCTGTCGGAACCAGCGTTTCGTGCTGAGCCCCGACAGGTCCAGCGCGGCCAGGATCCGCTCTGCAGGAATCCGACTCATCAGCGCCTCCCCCCTGGTATAATGGCCCGGACGCGCCCGCTCGGGGCGCATCCGGGCCAGCCGGTTCCCGGTGGTATGCTACATCGCCTCTCGGATCACGTCTCCCAATCTGGCCAGGCCCTCATCCAGCATCTCGAAGTCGGCGTTGCTGAAGTTGATCCTCATGGTGTTCTTCCCGGTGTCGTCGAAGTAGAACGGGGTGCCGGGTATGAACGCCACTTTGTGCTCTGCGGCTGTCGCCATCAGCTTGCCGGTGTCGATGTGCTCGGGCAAAGTGACCCATACGAACAGGCCGCCATCGGGATGGGTCCAGTGGACTCCCTCTGGGAAGTACTTCTCCATGGCCCGTAGCGCGGCGTCGCGCTTGGCTTTGTAGGTCTCCCTGACGGTGGCCAGGTGAGGCTCGAGCATTCCTCTGGTACAGAACTCGTAGATCATCCGCTGCGACAGGTTGGAGGTATGGAAGTCCGCGGTCTGCTTAGCCTGAGTGAGCAGGTCCTTTATCTGTGGCGCGGCCACGGCATATCCCACCCTCAAACCCGGCGACACTATCTTGGAGAAGCTGTTAACGTGGATCACGACTCCAGCCGTATCGTAGCTGGCAATCGAGGGTATCGGGTCGCCATCGTACCTTAGGAGCGCGTATGGGTCGTCCTCCACAACGATGACACCGTACTTCCCTGCGATCTCCGCGATGGCCTTGCGCCGCTCCGCCGGGATCGTCACCCCAGTGGGGTTCTGGAAGGTGGGCACCACGTACAGCATCTTGGGTTTGTACTTTAGTATAGCTTCCTCCAGCGACTCGGGGATTATTCCCTGCTCATCGGAGGCCACGGGACGGAATCCGACTTCGTACGCCTTGAAGATGGTGATGGCCGCAAGATACGTCGGCCTCTCCAACAGCACGTTGTCGCCTGGATTGAGGAAGACCTTTGCCGACAGGTCGATTCCCTGCTGTCCTCCTGACAGCACCAGAACGTTATCGCGCGTTGCCTGGATACCACGGTCCGCCACCCACTGAGCGATCCATTCCCTCAGAGGGCCATATCCATCGATGGTCGAGTACTGGAGCACCTGCCGTCCTGCCGTCGCAAGGATCTCGTCGGCAAGAACCTGCAGCTGTTCCACCGGCAGCGCGTACGGCGACGGTACGCCTCCGGCAAAGGAGATGATGTCTGCCTTGTCTAGTACCGTGAACATGTTGGTAACCACGTCGCCGCCTAGGTCTCGCATCCTGTTGGCGATAGCGGCTCTCTGCACTGAGCTACCACCCCACTCTGTCGGTGTTCGGATTACATGGCTGCCTTAGCCGCCTCGATTCCGGCGCGCAACGCCTTGAGGTTCAGCTCCTCGGTGCCTTTGGGCACGCGGCTCAGCACCGCCTTCTCCAGGGCCTCAGGCGAGACTATACCCGCTATCGTGTTGACGACTCCCAGCGCCACGATGTTGGCTGTGATGGCCCTGCCTGTTGCCTGCTTGGCCACGTCCGTAATGGGCACGCTGTAGAGCTGGCCCGGGGCTGGAGGCACGTCCTTTACAAGGCCTGAGTCGACTATCAAGGTGCCACCCTGCTGGACGGTGCAGGCGTACCTCTGGCACGCCACGTCCGACATGACGAGCACAACGTCGGGCGAGGTCACCTTCGGATAGTCAATGGCCTCGGAACTGATGACCACCTCGGACTTGGATGCTCCCCCTCGAGCTTCTGGGCCGTAGCTCTGCGTCTGAACCACCTGGTGGCCGTCGTACATCCCTGCCTCAGCAAGGATTATGCCCGCCAGGATCAGGCCCTGGCCGCCGAAGCCCGAAAGCCTTATCTCGCGCCTCACTTGCCAGCCACCTCCTCCTGTGCACGCCTGATGAGGTCATCGTAGAGTTCACAGTATTCCGGATCTTCCGCTTTATGCAGCTCGCCTGTGATGATCTTGCCCCTCAGCTCCTCAGGGGAGAGCTTAGCTGCCGCCTGCATCGTAACGGTATTCTTCCTCAGCATATCAAGCATCTCCACGGGCCCGCCGAGCTTGTTCCTACGGCCGTAGTACGTCGGGCACATGCACTGGGCTTCCACGAAGGCGAACCCCTTGGTGGTGATGGCGCGCTCGATGTAGGTCGAAAGCTGCCTGGGCTGCGCCACCGTGGCCCTGGCCACGTAGTTCGCCCCAGCCGCCTGCACCAGCTTGCATATGTCGAAGTCCCTCTCGATGTTGCCGTACGGAGCCGTGGTGGCGGTCTTGCCCGACGGCGTCATCGGGGAGTACTGTCCACTGGTCATACCGTAAATGGCGTTGTTGAACATGACCACCGTCAGGCCTATGTTGCGCCTTGCGGCGTGGATCAGGTGGTTGCCGCCGATGGCGGCGCCGTCGCCGTCTCCCGTGACCACTATCACGGTGAGTTCAGGCTTAGCCAGCTTGATACCGGTGGCGAAGGCAATGGCTCTTCCGTGGGTGGTGTGCAGCGTGTTGAAGTCGACGTAGCCGGGCAACCTCGATGCACAGCCGATTCCCGAGACAACGCAGACCTTGTCCTTGTCCAGATCAAGCTTGGCTATGGCCCTGAGCATGGCATTCAACGTAATTCCGTGCCCGCATCCTGGGCACCAGATGTGCGGCATGAACTGCGGGCGTAGGTAATCCTGAACCGTCTTTGCCACCGCCTACACCTCCTCCAGCAGTGCGAAGATCTCATCGGGAGCGATGGGCTCGCCGTCCACTCTGGAGTAGCCCACGACCTCGCACTTGCCTGCGGCAGCCCGCTGGACTTCCTCCACGAGCTGGCCCATGTTCATCTCAGGTACGATTATCTTGCGCACACGACCGGCGATGTCGGCCACCTGCTCCATCGGGAACGGCCAGATGGTCAGCGGCTGGAAGAAACCTGCCTTGATCCCCTTCTCCCTCGCCATCTGCACCGCGCGCCGCGCCGACCGCGCCACGATGCCGCACGCCACGACGGCGACGGTGGCATCGTCCATGTAGCGATGGGAAGTGAAAGTGATGTCCTTCCTTCTCTTTTCGACTTTCGCCATGAGCCGGCGGATCAGGAAGTCCACCTTCGCAGGCATGCTGGTGGGGAATCCCGTCACGTCGTGATACAGCCCCGTGGTATGCCACCGGTAGCCCGTGCCGAAATCCGCCATGGGAGGCACTCCGTCAGGTTCCGCGTCGTACGGCAGATAATCCTCTGGCTTGACCGTGGGGCGAGGCCTGTTCACAACCTCTATATCGTCGGCGCACGGCACGATCACCGGCTCGCGCATGTGCCCGACTACCTCGTCCATCAACAGGATCACGGGTGTCCGAAGCATCTCGGAGATGTTGACCGCCTTCACCGTCAGTTCGAAAGCCTCGCTAACGCTCGACGGGTACAGCGCCACCACCGGATGGTCACCGTGTGTGCCCCACCTGGCCTGCATCAGATCGCCCTGCCCCGGAGACGTGGGCAGACCGGTGCTGGGGCCGGTGCGCTGAACGTTCACGACCACGCAAGGCGCCTCAATGAACGCGGCGAACCCGAGGTTCTCCTGCTTGAGGGAGAATCCCGGCCCCGAAGTGGCGGTCATAGCCTTCGCTCCCGTGAGGGAGGCTCCGACGACCGCAGCCATGCTGCCTATCTCGTCTTCCATCTGGATGAACTTGCCCCCGACCTGGGGCAGACGCTGGGCGAGAACCTCTGCGACCTCGCTGGACGGCGTGATGGGATACCCTGCGAAGAATCTGACCCCTGCAAGGATGGCTGCCTCACAACAGGACTCATTCCCTTGCAGCAACCTCGCCCGAGTGTCGCACTTAATTGCCACCTGAACCACCCTCCTTTGCGGCACCGGCCGCCTTGGCCCTGGTGGCCACCGTGATGGCCAGGTCGGGACACATCATCTCGCACATCTCGCACTGGATGCAGTCCTGCGGCCGCGCCGGCGTAGCCTTGCCGTCATGCCCGAACTCGAGCACGTTCTTGGGGCACACGGAGATGCAAATGCCACAGCTCTTGCACCACGCGGACCTGACGGTCACTGGGCCCCCGGAGCTTCCTGCCAGAGTCATGAACTCACCCTCCACACAATTGATCTTGGAACTTGCTGAAGTCTACTTCACGACATGGGGGCAGATATCCTTCTGTGGCCCCCGATATCAAAGCGAGCAAGCCCGCTCGCCTGATGTCCCAGAGGCTGTGACATGTTTCACTGCCACCACCATCATACTTGACCAAAATCTGCTATGCAACATTGCATCCAACGGTGCCACCGGCTCCAAGGGATCCCTGCGCGGCCCCTGCGGCTTCCTCACTGGTCAGGCTCGAGTTCGCACTGGCAGTCGTACAGCGCCGCCTGCATGCCGATGTCGCTGATATAGCTGCCGGTGAGGTAGTTCACCCCTCCGCCGCGATGGACGGGGCGACCGTTGGTGCAGGCCACGGTATCGCGGCGCAGCCCCTCATCGTAGACGCATCGGAATCTGGCGCTTCCCCTGCGCGACACCAGGCGCACTGTGGCGCCGTCGGCGATTCCCCTGCTCGTGGCAACGTCGGGATGCACCCGCAGTGGGGGCAGCCCTGTGTCGTCCCAGTAGTCGTTCACCTCGTCGAACTGCGAGTGAAGCCTGTGCCTGGGCTGGGCGGATATCAGTGTGAGCGGGTAGTCGCCGCACACCACTTCCGCCGGGCGGATGTAGCCCGGCAGCGGGTCGGCGCCCCACGACTGGGCCGAGCTTGACCAAAGCTCGATCTTGCCAGTGGGCGTGGGAAAGGCTCCGTCGGCCCACGGAACCATCGGGGCCTTTGGGTCCCTCATCCAGCCACGCTCTGCCAGGGCGCCCAGCATTACGCCGTGCTTGGCCATGGGCTTGAGGGCGTACTCGATCCACTGCCGTGGGGTTCGGGAGAACTCTTCGCCAAACCCCAGCCGCTGGGCCAGAGCCGACCAGATCTCTAGATCGCTTCGGGCGAGCCCCGGCGGCTCCACTGCTGCCGGGGAGTAGCTGACGAAATTGTGCCAATACGACATCAACACGTCGTCTTCCTCGAGCGGGCCTGCGCAGGGCAGAAAGACGTGGGCAGCGCGGGCCGTGTCGGTCATGAACATGTCTGCCACAACCACCAGCTTCATGCGGGACAAAGCCTTCTGAAGCGATGCGGTGTTGGGCGACTGGCACATGGGGTTAGACCGCGTGATGAAACAGACCTCGATGGGCGGCTCATCCGCCTCAAGCAGGGCTTTGCCCAGCGCGCCCCTGGGCAGGCGCCTGTGCGCGGAGGCGCGTTCTCTGGCCTCCAGCGGTTTGTTCCGCCTGGTGTTCCGGTGTGCGTAGCCGGTTCCGCCCCCGCTCACCCCCACGTTCCCCGTGATGACGGTGAGCGCGTCTATGGCCCTGACGGCCCCTCCGCCGCCTGCGTGGCGCTGAAGGCCGAAGCCCACCCAGATGCTGGCCGGGCGGGTGCGCGCGTACTCCATGGCGAGACCGCGGATCACGTCGGCC
Organism: Clostridia bacterium DTU025; assembly: GCA_001513145.1. Classification (GTDB taxonomy): domain Bacteria; phylum Bacillota; class DTU025; order DTU025; family DTU025; genus DTU025. Next base: position 35,579 of record LFSP01000023.1, read on the forward strand.
GGCACGTCGCACTCTGAGGCCGCCCGCTCACAGGTCCACGTGAGCGCCCTCTGGCTGAACTCCTCGTACCCGTGAACGTGCGCCGCGATGTAATCCTCGTCTGCCAGCCCTTCCCGGATGATGGCTCCGGCCATCGCCAGCGCCAGGGCACCGTCGCTGCCTGGTCTGGGCTGTATCACCTGGTGGGCCACGGCGGCGGACTCCGTGCGTACCGGGTCGATCAACGCCACGCGGGCGCCTCGAGCCTTGGCCTCCTTCAGCAGGGGGAGCATGTGGATGCTGGTTACTGCGGGGTTCTTGCCCCACAGGATGATGAACCGCGAGTTCGGGATGTCGAGGGGGTCGGGGGAGGTGTACCTGCCGTAGTGGGCTGTCAGGGCGGCGATGCCTGCGGATGAGCACAGGCTGCCGGCAGGCAGCGTGGCACCGCCGTACATGTTCCAGAACCTCTCGTCCAACGACTTCAGCATTCCCATGGAGCCGGCATCAGAGTTGTAGTACACGCCGAGGCTGCCAAGCCTCTCCCTGGTGTCGGCGAGCTGCGCCGCCACCAGGTCCAGCGCCTCGTCCCACGTACACTGGCGCCACTGCCCCGCCTCATCCCGCACCAACGGCGTGGTGACCCTCTGAGGCGAGGAGGCCCTCTCAGCCAGACGCTGCCCTTTGGAGCAAAGAAACCCGCGGGTAATGGGATGGTCCGGGTCGCCCTCGAGCTTGACAATGCGTCCGCTCTCCACCGTGGCGATCATGGCACAGGTATCGAAGCAGTCCAGAGGACACGCCACCCTCACGCGCCGGGCGCCGGGGCCCATTCCGCCATCGCCTCCTCCAGGAAGTGCGTATCGTTGATGAAATCCACCACCGCCACGCCGCCATCGATGCTGAGTGAGCTCACGGACGCGTTGCCCAGCGCGATCCGCCGGCACCGCCCCACTTCAACGCGGAGCGCCCGGCACAGCATGCATTTGAGCACCACGGCGTGGGCGACCACAAGCACCGTGGCGCCATCCGCAAGGCCCGCCTCGGCTTCGTCAAGAAAACTGGAGGCGCGCCTGTACACGTCCGCGAGACTCTCTCCTCCAGGGTAGCGCGTGTACACCGCATCGGCCTGCAGAGCGGCGAAGAAATCCGGAGCGGTTTCCCTGGCCTCGGGCCACGTCAGCCCCGCGAAACCCCCGACGTCGATCTCCACCAGCCGATCGTCGGTGACCACCTCCATGCCGAAGGCGTCCGCCACAGCCCGGGCCGTGTCCATCGCCCTGCGCTGCGGGCTCGACACTATCCGGCGCAGCATGCCGCCGGCCATCAGCCGGCGGCTGTTCTGATGAAGGTATTCGGCCAGACGAAGCGCCTGCCGGCGCCCGACGTCGGAAAGGGGCACGTCGAGCCTTCCCTGCAGCCTCTTTTCAACATTGAAGACAGTCTCGCCGTGTCTGGCCAAGAGCAGCTTTCCCACGCCTTCCGTTCAACCCCTCACGCTGGAAGCACCATCGAAACAGACTTGTTTTCCTCTATGAGAAGGTTCTCCGCCATGGCCATCACTTCCTCCCTGGTGACAGCTGCGGCCATCTCCAGCCTGCGGAAGAGGTTCATCCCTAGAAAATGGTAGTCAAGGTACTGATAGGCTATGGCCTCCAACGAGTTGAACTCCTTCAGCCAGGTGCCCATCAGGAACCTCCTGGTGCGCTCCAGCGCCTCTGCATCCGGCCCCTTCGTGCGGAACCGCTCGAACCCCCAGGTGAGCCCGTCCACGAAGGCCTGAGGGTCAGGCGTCCGCCCGTCGAACATGACGAAGGCGTAGTCCCGATCGAAGGAGTAATCCCAGCTGAACGAGTTGTCGATGATCCCCTCCGCATACAGCTGCGAGAACAACTGGGAGCTGCGGCCCACCAGCATCGAGAGGAGAACTTCCGCGGTGACCACCTTGCGGGCCAGCCTCTCACCGTCGTAGCCCACGTCGGGATCCTTGTATCCCATGCAGACCAGCGGCCTTGACACCATCATCTTCCTGGAATGCTGCCTTCTGGCCACCGTCACCGGCTCGTCGGGCCTGACGCGCTCAACAACGGGGGCGTGGCCATGCCGGAAGCGCTCCATCTCTTGCTCCACCAGGTCCACCACCTGCTGCATCGAGATGTCTCCGATGGCGAACAGCGTCATGTTGGACGGGTGATAAAAGGTATTGTAGCACTTGCGCAGCGTCTCAACGTCGATGGACCTCACCGATTCCACGGTGCCGGCCACGTCTTCCCTCGCAGGGTGGAAGTGGAATAGCGACCTTATCAGCTCCGACACCACCTGCCACCCCGGCTGGTCCTGGTTCATCCTGATCTCCTGCTCGATGATGCCCTTCTCCCTCTCCACTCCCTCATAGGTGAAGCGTGGAGAGAACACGAAGTCCACCAGCGTCTTGAGGGACGTCTCGAAGCCGTCGGTGCACGAGAACAGGTACGCGGTGGTGGTGTAGTTGGTAAACGCGTTGGAGTAAGCCCCCTGCCGAGCGAACACGTCGTCGATGGATCCGTCTTCCGCCTCAAATAGCTTGTGCTCCAGGAAATGTGCGATGCCTGCCGGCGTCATTGCCTCCTCTCCGTTCACCCTGAACCTGGTGTCGTTCGAACCGTACCTGGTGGCCAGCAGCGCGTACTTCTTGGCGAACCCCGGCTTCGGATACACGCAGACTTCCAGGCCGCATCCGAGCCTGTGGCACGCCACCACCTCCTCCAGAAGCTCCGACCTGGTCAACGTCTCAACCCTCACTTGCCGGCCCCTCCTTGTGCGTAAGGAAATACACGGTGTCAAGCCGCGCCCTGCTGGCAGCGTGCACGATACCGTCCAGTGTCACCTTCGCCACCGCGTTCTTCAGATCTTCCACGCCCAGGTCCACCTCGTTCACCTTGGCCTCCAAGGCGAAATCCACCAGGCTGCCAGGGTGGTCCGACATGAGAGCGAAGTCCCGCGCCATGCCGCGAAGGGTGTTGTCAAGCTCCTCGGCGCTGACCTGGCCCGCTTTCACCGCTCTCAGCTGACCCTCCACGAGTTCGACGCACTTTTCCCTTGCCCCGAAGTCCACGCCTGCCGATACCAACATCAGTCCTCTGGTCGGGTCCAACGCGGACCAGACAGAGTAGGCCAGCGCCTCCCGCTCGCGTACCACCTGAAACAGCTTGGAATGGGAATACCTGCCGAACACCCCGTCCGTCACCACCATGGCCGGCCAGTCAGCATCACCCAGCCTAAGGCCTGTGCGATAGCCCATCACCAGATGGCCCTGGCTGACGTCCATGGTTTCTACAACGGTGTTCACTTTTTCCCCATCCCTGGCCTGGCTGGTCCCTGCGGCGCCGGCCGCCGGCGGCAGCTTCGCGACGGCGCGGTTCAGGGAGAAGACCTCGCCGACGTCGTTTACGACACTCTCCTCATCGCAGTTGCCCACGACGAAGATGTCGATGGGCGCGGCACCGAAAAGCTCCTGATGCCAGGAGCTGAGCTCGGCCGGGGATATGCCTTCTATGTCCTCCACTCTCCCGTACTTGAACAACGCCGCGTCGTCGCCGGGGAACATCACCTCCATGCACCGCCGCATGGCCCACGCCTGCTTGTCGTCGATGAGGCTCTCTATCAGCCGCCTAAGGTTCTCCTTCTCCTGGGCCACGTAGTCATGGCGCAGAGCGCCGTCGGCGCCTCTCGCCGGACGCAACATGACGTCGCGTAGCAGCTCCACCGCGGCCCGAAACAGCTGGGAGCCGGCGCCCACATACCGCGCCTCAGCCACTTCCACGTGGAATGCCAGAAGGTGCCTGGTGCCCTTCTTCGACACCCCCACATCCAGAGTGGCACCATAGAGCTCCTCCAGCCGGCGCTCAAGGTCCATCGTCTCGGGAATCCGCTCAGTGCCCCGCCGGAGCACCCGCGGCAGCAGGGCGTTCTTGGTCACCGTCTCGCTGCTGATGTGCGCATGAACCACCGCCGTGGCCCCGACGGTCTTGAACTTGCGGTCTACCAGTATATGAAGGTCGATGCCATCTGAAAGGTGCATGGTGCGAAACCCGCTTGGCAAGACTAACCCCCCATTGTCCGCTCCGTGCAGTTGTTGATATGTCTGGAACTGAGTCGCCACATACGTAGTATGGCCGATAAGCCTCGACGGTTCAATGCCCGGCGCCTCCGCCGCGCAGAAAGAGGTATCGCAGGATGCCGGGCTGTTGTATAATTCTGCTCGGGAGGTAATAAAATGCAGAAAGTCAGAGTAGCAGTTGTTGGTTGGGGCAATGTTGGTCGAGGGGCGGCGGAAGCCGTGATGCTTTCCCCCGACTTCGAGCTGTGCGCCGTTGTCCGGCGAAACGCGCAGCCGGGCCAGGTGGTGCACGTCAACGGGGCTGACATTCCCGCAGTAAGGAGCATCGCGGACGCAGACGGAGCAGTGGCAGCGCTGGTGTGCCTTCCCACACGGTTGACTACGGCGGCAGAGGTGGAGATGCTGAAAGCGGGCATCAGCACCGTCGACAGCTTCGACATCCACGGGGACGCCCTGTTGGAGCACAGGAGGATGCTGGGCGATGCGGCCCGCCGGGGCGGCGCCGTGGCGGTGGTGGCCGCCGGATGGGATCCCGGCGTAGACTCCATCATCAGGTGCCTCATGGAGGCGATGGCGCCGAAGGGCGTAACGTACACCGATTTCGGGCCTGGAATGAGCATGGGCCACTCCGTGGCCGCAAGATCGGTGCCGGGCGTGGCCGACGCACGGTCATTCACGCTGCCCGTGGGCTTCGGGGTTCACAGGCGCCAGGTATACGTCCAGCTTGACGGGACGCGGCCTTTCGAAGAAGTGGAGGCCGACATTAAGGCGGATCCGTACTTCGCCCACGACGACACCAGGGTGATGCAGGTGGAATCGGCTGCGGACTACCATGATACCGGCCACGGGGTCAGCCTGAAACGCTACGGCGCCGCAGGCACCACCGGAAACCAGCAGATGGAGTGGAGGATACGGGTGATCAACCCCGCCGCCACCGGGCAGTGCATGCTGTCGGCGCTCAGAGCTGGCCTTAAGATGGCGCCTGGAGCCTACACCATGGCGGAGCTTCCAGTCATCAGCATGCTTCCGGGCGGCCTAGAGGAGATCGTGAAGGGGATCGTGTGATAGGGCCATGCTGCCTCACTTCGGCGCTACCAGGCCTTGCTGACGCGGTTCTTGCCGGCCCTCTTAGACCTGTACATAGCCTGGTCCACCGCTTTCAGCATGCTGTCCACATCGGTGCCTGACTCAGGGAAGGAGGCCACTCCGATGGACACCGTGGCCGCTACCTCGTGCCCGTCGATGCAGAACCGGCTCTCCTCAACTGCGGTCCTGAGCCGCTCGGCCAGCACCATGGCGGCTTCCCCGCTGGTGTTCGGCAGGATGATCATGAACTCGTCTCCGGCGTACCTGGCGACGTAGTCCGTCCTGCGGGTCACGGAGGTCATCACCTGGGTCAGGCACTGCATGTGCTTGTCGCCGGCGGCATGGCCGTAGGTGTCGTTGATGGTCTTCATGCTGTCGGAGTCCACCATTATGAGGGAGAGCGGCGTCGAGTATCTGCGGGCGCGCTCGATCTCCCTGGTGAGCACGTCCATGAAGTACCTGTAGTTGCCCAAGCCGGTGAGGGCGTCGGTGATGGACTGCTCCCGAACGGACTCGTAGAGCCTGGCGTTCTCCAGGGCTATGGCGGCGCTGCTGGCAACCGTCATCAACAGCTCAAGCTCCTCCTCGTCGTACGCGTACAGGGTATAGCTCTGGGCGGAGATGGCTCCCACCACACGGTTCCCCACGCGCATGGGCACTATCATGATGGATCTCGTGGTCTCCGAGTCATCGGCGCCGGCAAGGGTGCCGAAGCCCTCTGAGTCCTCGGGCTTCTCCACGTTCGCCAGAAGCGGTCGGCCGGATCTCATGACCTTCGCCGTGGGTGTGTCGCCCAGCTTCACATGGACCGACGGGCTCCTGACGCCCCTGTCCATCAGGAAGCAGATCTCAGCCTCGCCCTCGACATCGCTGGGCACCGCCACGAAGAAGGCATCCAGCGGCAGCACCTGACATACCGAGCGGTATATCTGCTCGAAAAGCTCGTACGGCTCCAGCACTGAAGTGAGGCTCATCGAGATCTGGTTGAGGCTGGACAGGTAGTCGGCGTTGCGCCTGGCCTCCTCGAGCAGGTTAGCGTTGACCACCACCACCGACAGCTGCTTCGCAAGGGACTCGATGAACTCCACTTCTTCCTGGTGGAAAGACCGATGCTTGCCTCTGTCCCCAAAGCCGATAGTGCCTACCAGCTCCGTTCCGGCAAATAGAGGCGCGGCGATTACGTTCGTCAGCTGCTCGTCCTTCATCTCCGGCATCGGATGCTGGTAATCCTGGTAATCAGATATGCGAACGGTCTGCCCCAACTCCAGACACAGCCCCATCGCGCCCTCGCGTTCGCCCACCACACGTCCTACCATGGCGGGGCTGGCGTTTCGCACCGCGCGGATCACGAACTTTCCCCTTCGGTCGCGCAGCGCAACCATGCCGATGTCAGCCTCAAGCACCTGGAGCCCGTTGTCAAGGATCAGCTCCAGGGTCTCCGACAGACCTAGGCCGGCATCCACGCCCCTGGAGATCCTGAGCATCGCCTCGTCCCATCGCTCCCGCATCCGCAGCTTTGCCCGGGCCGCAGAGGCGGCGGCGTCGGACTCCAGAAGCCGTCTGGATAACGCGCAGGTAACGAGGCCCGCGACAAGCAGCACCCCTGCCCTGAACGCGGTGAGCCACACGGTGCTGCCTCCGTCAGGCGCATGCCATGGTGCCGACGCGATGGTGTACGCCCCCGCCGCCATCAACGTGGCCCAACACCTCCTGGCGCCGTCTGCCGAGATGGGCTGCGCCACCAGCGACACGAAGTAGAGCACGTACGCCTCGCTGGCGGCTCCGCCTGTGACGCGCACCGCCACGCTGATGAGCGCAGTGGTCATCAGGTCAGCGAGGATCCCCGCCAGCCTGCTGCAGGAAGACTTGTAGGCCAGGGTCGCAGCGACGGCTCCAGGCAGCAGTATCGCTGGGATCAGCTCCACCGCCGACACGCGGCCGTCCGAGATCGCCCACAGCGCGCCGGAACCGCATGCGGCGGCAGCCAGGAGCCCCGCCTGGAACAGCAGCAGTCTGGGAGAGCTACCGAACCGCCTCACGGAACTGCACGAAGCCACCGCCCCCACCACCTCGCTAACTCGATCGCGTATCACCCTGCGCTTCACCGGCTTTCGTCAAGCACGTTTCCACGATCCTCAGCCCCACGGCCTCGAAGGCCAACACGCCGGGAACCACCACAGCCGCCATCAGCCCGGCCTGTTCCGGCAACGCACCGCTGGCGGCAAGGACCAGGCCAGTCGCCAGGCCGGCGTGGGGCGTGAGGCACAGCCCCAGGAACCTTCGCACGGAGGCCTCCGCCTGCACGAACCTTCCGGCAAGGCCGGCCCCTGAAACCTTGCCCACAACACGCATGGCCACGTAAGCTGCCAGCAGAACGCCGGCGCCCAGCACCTGCCCTGTCTGCACGGTCACGCCAGCCAGTGCCAGCACCAGGACGTACAGGGGAGCCGAAAACCTGTCGATGGCAGCAAACAGCCTGCGGGAGCCCATCACCAGGTTAGTTACCACTGCGCCAAAGACCAGGCAGGCTATGACTGGCGACGTATGCATCCTATCTGACAGGCCGGATGCGAGCAACACGGCGCCCACCAGCACCACAGTGAGCTCGTCGCCGCCTCTTACCTGCCTTATGAAGTACGCAAGGGCGATCCCGGCCACCGAGCCCACCAGTAGGGAACCGAAGACCTCCCATAGCACTATACCTGCCATGCCCAGGAGCGACTGCGACACGGCCCACTGGGCAAGGGCCCGGGCCACTGCAAGCACCACGGAAAACAGCAGCAGGCAAAGCGCGTCGTTGATGGCAACCACAGAGAGCAGAGCGTTGGTGAGCTGCCCACCGGCACGGAGGCGCCGGGTGACCAGTACCGTCGACGCAGGCGAGGTGGTGGCCGCTATGGCCCCCAGCGCCAGCCCCAACTCTATTCGGAAGCCGAGAGCCACGGTCACAGCTGATATCAGGATCACACAGGCTAGAGCCTGCCCGAAAGCCATGCCCATGGCTCCGCGTGGGAAGCCTCTGAGCCTGGACGCCTCAAGCTCGCCCCCGACCACGAACGCGATCAGCCCTAGGCCGATGTCGGCGGCAAGCGCCATCCCCGCCGGGGTGACGGCCTCCCTGAGTCCGGGCAGCAACTGACCCACGGCCATGCCTGCCAGTATGTATCCAGCAGCTGAGGAGAAGCCCAGGGCCGCCACAACGCCGCCCACGACGGCGCTGGCAAGCATCACAAGGCCAACGGCGAGCACACTAATCATGGCGCAACATCTCCGCCCCCGGCTAGGTTGACTGCTTGGGCAAGCCTACAACACGGCCGACGGGCACGGTAAACACCAGACCGGTGCCCGGTCTGCTCAAGTCTCCAACTACCTGCTGCACAGCATTGATGGCCTTGTCGACCTCGTCATCATCGAGCAGCGCGAAGATCGTGCGATTGTGCGGACGGCTTTCGTTGAGGTGATGCCGAAGAGCCGCGAAAATCGGAATCGATGCCACGTCTGAAGCTGAGAGAGCCCTTCCCATCCCCATGCTCTCAACGCAGGTAGCACCGCTTATTCCCGCTCTATAGAAGGATGCGAATAGATCGTCTAGAAGATTGGTGTCGTTCAGGACTACGAACAACAGCTGCAACCCCGTCACCTCCCGGGCGGAGACGGACGATGGACACCTATCGTGCGGTTATCGCTATTATACACCACTCGCCGGCAAGAGGAGTTGTAAACCAGCCATGTTTCGTCTAATCGACATCACTTTTCCGATTTGTCCCCGAATGCAGGTATGGCCAGGCGATCCCGAAATCCGGTTTCACCCAGGCGCCGTGGTCCGAGTGGAACTCGGGGCGCACACGGGCACTCACGTTGACGCGCCCAGACACTACGTGGAGGATGGAGCCACCGTGGACCAGCTGGATCTTGCCGACCTCTGCGGGCCCTGCAGGGTGCTGGACGTTGCCGGCATGGATCGGGTGCAGTTGCGCGAGGCATTCGAGGAGTGCCGCCGAGACGGCGTAGGTCGGGTGTTGCTGAAAGCCGAAGGCGGCGCCACGTTGGACCTGGAGGGCGCACACGCGGCCAAGCGCGCCGGCCTCCGCCTGGTCGGAACGGAATCGATGTCAATTGAGGAAGCTTCCGGTGACGGATCCGTTCACAGGACGCTGCTGGAAGCCGGCATTCTCATCTTGGAGAGGCTTCGGCTCGACTTCGCTGCCCCAGGCGATTACATGCTGTGGGCGCTACCTATTCCTCTCGCAGGGCTCGACGGAGCCCCTTGCAGAGTCGTCCTCCAATGCATTCGATAACCATGGCAGCAGACGTCCTTCCTTGGAGCGTTAGGCCTTGTAGTGCAGGAACGCACCAGTATGCAGCTGCTTTGCGCGGCCACACTACAGGTGCTGCCGAATCACCTATGCGAAGGGAGGATGATTTGCATGGCACGAAGGAGCAGCAACAAGAACCGGATCCTCAATCCTCAGGCACGTCAAGCGCTTGATCAGATGAAATACGAGATCGCCAGCCAGGTAGGCATCGACTACAACTCCTACGGCGGCTACCTTGGCGATATCCCCGCTCGTGAGGCGGGCAGGATCGGCGGCCAGATGGTGAAGCAGATGATCGCCGCCGCCGAGCAGAGCCTGATCAGCCAGACGGTGGCAGGCGCGCAGGCCAGCTTCAACCAGGCTCTGAGACCCGGGAACTTCGCGCAGGACGTAACGTCAGGCTTCTCAACAACGACCAATCCCAACCTGACCAAGTCGTAACGGGTTACTCGGCAGTACGGCGCCCATCCCGGCGGCTTTCGCCGGAACGGGCGCCGATTCCCGTTTGCGGTGCCCGTCACTGGCGCGGATAGCTCATCCAGTACATGCCGGCCACCAGAAGGCCGCCCCCCACCATGTTGCCCAAGGTCACCGGCACCAAGTTCCGCGCCACGCCGGCCGCCAGTTGGGCGAAGGGCACACCGGCTATGAGATGGCCGGCGGGCACGTAGAACATGTTGGCCACGCAGTGCTCCCCGCCGATGGTAACGAAGGTGGCAACTGCCATGGCGGCGGGGAGCATCCGGCCGGTCACGTCGTCGGCGGCGTACGACATCCACACCGACAGGGCCACCAGCCAGTTGCACAGCACGCCCCTGGTGAAGCCTGCCCACCACCCCATCGCGCACTTCGCCGCGGCAGTCGCGGCCATGGCCTCCCCCACTGCGCCACCGGCCTGCTGCCACAGGCCGCTCTGCCAGTAGAGCCACGCGGCGAATCCCGCCCCTACCAGATTCGACGCGAACACCAACGCCCAGTTTCGCAGGGTTTTCGACATGCTGATCCTGCGGTCAAGGAGCGCCACCACCAGAAGCATGTTGCCCGTGAACAGCTCGGCGCCGGCGATGAGCACCATCACGATGCCAACGGTGAACACAGCCGACGAGATCAGTTTCACCATACCGGGCCCTGCCCAATCGCCGAGGGTGGCCGAAACCGAAGAGGCCACCATCGCCGCCATAGCGATGTACGCTCCGGCGAGCATGCCCAGGGTAAACGTGCGCCGGATAGGCATCTCGGCCTTCACAACCCCCTGATCGGATGCAAACTGCCTGATCTCCTGCGGAGTCCTGTAAGCCACCTGATCCAACCTCCACAAAGTGCTGAATCTGCCCGCATTTCCATCTTTGCGCCTGCTCAGTGCGCTTCCTCCACTTACCACAGGGAATCCCACATATGCGCGTCGAATCTAGAACACCCAGACCCAGTAAAGTATCAGAAAGGAGTTGCAGCTATTGAGTTCCAGAATCAGCAGCAAGGTCCGTCGCGCTTTGGCGGCAACTGTGGGTGCACTGTTCATCATCGCTCTAGCTGCCACCACCGTCTCAGCAGCGACCTACACGGTCCGCTACGGCGACAGCCTGTACCTCATCGCGAAGAAGTACGGAGTCACCGTGTCAGCGATCAAGGCGGCTAACGGCCTTCAGAGCGACGTGATCTACCCCGGGCAGGTGCTGAGCATACCCTCGTCCGGAGGATCGTCCACGCGGTACACCGTGCGCAGCGGCGATACTCTGTACCTGATCGCCCAGAGGTACGGAACCACCGTCAGCGCCATAATGAGCGCCAACGGGCTCTGGTCCAGCACCATCTACCCGGGCCAATCCCTCATCATCCCTGGCCAAGCAGGCGGTAACGGTAGTAATTCGCCGTCGCCCAACTATCCGCCTGCCGGTGGCTACACGGAATCCGACATTTACCTGCTGGCGAAGCTCGTCACCGCGGAGTCTGCCGGCGAACCATACACGGGCCAGGTGGCAGTGGCAGCCTCCGTGTTGAACAGGGTCAAAGACCCGTCATATCCCAATACCGTGCATGGGGTGATCTACCAGGTCATAGATGGCAAGTACTATCAGTACAGCCCGGTCCTGGACGGCAGGATAAACAACATGCCGACCTCCACCGCCCTCCAAGCCGTGAGGGAGGCCATGGGCGGTTGGGATCCCTCGTTGGGCGCCCTGGGCTTCTACAACCCCAGCAAGACCTCGAACTACTGGGTCAAGTCGCGGCCGGTTACCACCATCATCGGCAATCACGTCTTCTTCAGGTGAGACTGCAGACCTCACACGCAGTCGCAGCCCGGCCTCTTGGGGCCGGGCTGCCTTTACTCTAGCGACAAATCGTAGTAGAATTATGAATTGTTGAATAGACGCTGATTACAGGTCCGATGGAGGGACGTTCCATGCCGATCTTCGAATACAAGTGCGAGAAGTGCGGGAAGTTTGAGTTCCTGCACGGCCCCAGGGAGGCCGCTCTGACCACGTGTCTCACGTGCGGATCCCCTGTGCAGAAGCTGATCAGCTCCAGGATGGGCATAGTGTTCCACGGATCGGGCTTTTACGTCACCGACAACCGGCCGGCATCGTACAAGTCCGATGCCAAAGCCGATTCAGCTTCGGCCTGAGCGCAGGGGCAGATCATGCGCCGGGAGCCACGCCGCTCCCGGCGTCTCGCTATCTAGACGGACCCCAATCCGGAAGAACGGAGTCGCCCCTGCCGGTTATCCTGTGAACGCCTCCCAGGAGCTCCACGATGTGCACGGCGTACGCTCCGCCGCCCGCCACCCTGGCAGACAAGGCCACAGCGTCGGATGAGTGGCTCCAGCTGAGCCCGGCGTAGCGCGGGTCGCTCACCAGCGTTACTGAGTCCACAGGACGTATCTCAGGGCCTGCCGCATCCACCTGGTAGAAGGTGACCGTCACAGCGCTCTCCATGCCCATCTGTGTCCCTGACTGAGCCGCCAGCATCGTGCAGTCAGGCGACCACTTGATGGACCACGGCCACAGGTCGGAGCCTACATCCACGCCTGCCCGGTCGCCGGTGAACCAGTCATGCACCTCAAGTCTAAGCTGGCCGTTTACTGTGGCCACGCACGCGTAAACGCTACCCATCGTGGCCCCGTGAACCGCCCACACCTGATCTTGCGGGCGCAACACCGCTTCCAGCTGGACGCTGGTGCCGTCCCCAAGGTCCACCAACACCGCCCGGCCGTCGCGTATCACGGCTATGGATCGGCCGCGTCCCATCCAGCTGGGACAGGCCCCCTCGATCCTGGCCACAAGCTCTCCTGAGGCCGACAGCACCTCCGTGACGCCGTCAGAGTCCCACGCCAGGAGTTCGCCTGTGGGAGACCACTTCGGCGACACGAAGCCAGAAGGAGAGCGCCCGATGGGAACCGGGCTCCCACCGTCAGTGCTCAGCACCGCCACTCGGCCGTCAGGGCCCTGGTAAGCCACGCGGTCCCCGTCCGGAGAGAGCACCGGCACTGAGCTCCAGGCGCATGCCCCTGCCTCGAGGACACGCACCTCTCCGGAGCATACATCGATGGCAACCAGGCAGGGGCCGGCTTGTCTGTTGGACACCGCTACGACGGTGCCCCGATGCCTGTGGGGAGACGGCACCGCCACAGCCTGCCCCGTCTGCAGGCTGTCACGCCTGCCTACCCCGGGGTTCAGTTCCTCAAGTAACCCCACGGGAACGCCGCGCGCGCCCGCTATCCTCAGAAGATCCTCGCCGGCCTCGGCCACGTACACGCCTTCCTGCCCTCGAGAGTAGCCCGTCATGAACATCACCCGCTTCGCAAGCTGCACTGCCTACCCATGATATATGCCCCAGGCACCTCGATGGTGCCTGGGGCACAGCACTTGCCCGCAGTGCAATTGAAATAGCCTGTGTCCAGTGTACTCCTCGCGGGCCTCAGCTCTTCCCGAACTGCCCCACCAGGTGGCACGCAGCCTGGTGCGTGCCCTCGAAGGTGCGGAACTCGGGCTCTTCGGCCTTGCAGCGGTCAATGGCGTACGGACACCTGGGATGCAGCCTGCATCCAGACGGAGGGTTCACCGGGCTCGGTATCTCGCCCTTCAGGATGTCCGCAAAACCCCGGTGCCTGGGATCGGGCACGAACACGGCGCCGATCAACGCCTGGGTGTAGGGATGCAGCGGGTTGCCGATGACCTCATCGGCAGTGCCCAGCTCCACCATCTTACCCAGGTACATCACGGCGATCCTGTCGCATACGTGCCTGGCTGTGGCCAAGTCGTGGGTGATGTAGATGAAGGTGACGCCCCTCGACCTTGACAGCTCCAGCATGAGGTTGAGGACCTCTCCCCTGATGGACACGTCCAGCATGGACACTGGCTCGTCCGCCACGATGAAATCGGGATCCACCGAGAGCGCCCGGGCCACGGCGACGCGCTGACGCTGGCCGCCTGACAGCTCGTGCGGGTACCTGGTCATGTACTCCTCGGGAGGCAGCATCTCCACGTCAGCCAGCACCCTTGCCACGATGTCACGAGCCTCGTGAACGCTGCGCACGATCCCCTGTATCCTCAGGGGCTCGGAGATTATCGTCTGCACGTCCATCCGAGGGTTCATGGACTCGTAAGGATCCTGGAAGATCACCTGCATCTTCTTACGGAGCTTCTTCATCTCAGGCGGAGACAGGCTCATGATGTCGGTTCCCTCAAGGATGGCACTGCCGCTGGTGGCGTCGGTGAGCCTCAGGATGGTCCTGGCCAGCGTGGTCTTGCCGCAGCCGGACTCGCCAACAACCCCGAAGATCTCTCCCTTGTAGACGTCAAAGGAGACGTTGTCCACCGCCTTGAGCACCGGCGGCACCTTGGTGCGCAGAGCCTGGATGAGCCCCAGGCGCACCGGGAAGTGCTTCACCAGGTTCCTGACCTGCAGTATCACGTCGCCCTTCTTGAGCTCTGTATGCGCCGCCGTCATCGCTGCCATACGTCTCCCCCCTGCTGCACGATCTCAGCCTTGTGGCAGGCCACCATGTGCTTGTTGCCGCCGATCTCTCTCACCGGAGGCTCCACCTGCCTGCACTCGTCGTCGGCCAACGGACATCTAGGGTGGAACCTGCAGCCTGGCGGAGGCGCCAAGAGGTTTGGCGGGAACCCAGGCAGGCTCCTCACGGTGGTACGTTCAGCCTTGATGTTGGGGAAGGAACGCACCAGCCCCATGGCGTACGGGTGCGCCGGATTGACGTATACATCCATCACGGAGCCGTACTCCACTACCTTGCCTGCATACATGATCACCACGGAATCGCAGGTCTGTGCGATGACCGACAGGTCGTGGGTGATCAGCATCATCGATAGGTTCAGCCGCTGCCTGAGCTCGGTGATGGCCTTAAGGATCTGGGCCTGAACCATCACGTCCAGCGCGGTGGTGGGCTCATCGGCGATGATCAGGTCCGGATGGCATGCCAGGGCCATCGCGATCACCGCGCGCTGCTTCATGCCGCCGCTGAACTCGTGTGGGTACTCGCTGAACCTCTTGGGGTTTATCCCAACCAGCGCAAAGAGATCGTGGGTGCGCTTGATAGCCTCCTCCCTGGAGACGTCCTCGTGGTGGAGGATGGCCTCAACTATCTGCTCGCCCACACGGTGGACGGGGTTGAGGGCGTTCATCGCGCCCTGGAATATCATGGAGATACGTTTCCATCGTATGTCCTTCCTGAACTGCTCCTCCGCCATGGTGAGCAGCTCCTTGCCGTCCATCACCACACTGCCACCATGATACTCGCCGTTGGAGGGCAGCAGGCGCAGTAAGGCCGAAGCCATGCTGGTCTTGCCGCAACCGGACTCACCGGCTATCCCCAGGGCCTTGCCTTTCTCGATCTCGAAGCTCACGGAGTCGACGGCACGAACATGGCCCCTGGCGGTGCGGTAGTACATCTTGAGGTCTCTAACTTCTAACAGGGCCATGTCACGATCTCTCCCTATACCGTGGATTGAGGATCTCGTTCACGGAGTTTCCGATGAACACGAACGCCACAGCAAGTCCTGTAAGGACTATGCCCGGAGGCAGCATCCACCACCACGCCATCTTGGTGAACGCGCCGAACTGTCGAGCGTTCTGCAGCATCCTGCCCCATGTGGGGACCCTTGGATCGCCCAGGCCCAGGAAGCTCAGCGAGGCCTCCGTCAGGATGGCGCTGGGTATCCTGAGCACCAGGTTGGCGAAGATCAGGGGCATCGTGTTAGGCAGGATGTGCGATATCATGATGTACGCGCTGGAAGCTCCTGCAGCCTTCGCAGCTTCCACGAAGGTGCGCTCCTTCAGCGAGAGGGTCTGCGCACGCACCATCCTGGCGATGCCCATCCAAGAGAACAGGGCCAGCAGGATCACCACGTTGGCCACGCTCTTTCCGAACAGTGCGCCCAACACTATCAGGACGGGCATGACGGGTACCGCCAGCAGCACATCGACGACCCTCATCAGGACCTCGTCGACCACACCACCCAGGTAGCCGGCGATCAAGCCCACGGATGTTCCGATGAACACCGCAATGAACGCGGCCGACAGGCCTATGGCCAGCGCCACCCGGGTGCCGTACACCAGCTGCGCCCAGAGGTCAGACCCCATGTGGTCGGTGCCGAGGATGCCATGGACCATACCAAGCACTCCGAAGTCCACGGGGCGAATCCTGACCTGCACTGGCCCGCTGGGCGATTCGCTGTCCACCCTGAGCCTCACCGTGTAGTTTCCGCGCTCCGCGAAAACCACTGCGGTGGGCTCATCAAAGAAGGACAGGCCCAGACGCATCTTGAGGTCGTAGTCCCTGGCGTCGATTATCGCCGACCCCGTCCGGAGGCTTCCTCTCACCGTGGTGTTCCACAGGTTGAAGGTCTTGCCGCTGGGATTCACCAGCTCGAAGGCGAGCTTGGTGGAGGCATCGCCAGGAGCCTCCACGGAGTATTCGAACCCTGCGGAGAAGGTCTGGGGTCTGCCGTAATCGTAAGCGAAGCTGAACTCGAACAGGGCATCGCTGTCTTCAGGTTCAGCCTGCTGAGCGGATGCGGACGTTCCGAACGGGTTCCAGGCGAAGCTGCTCACGAACCCGAAGGGCGTACCGGACTGCTGGGTCTCTCCCTCCGCAGGCTCCGTTGCAGGCAGCTGTATATCCAAGCCCTCTCCTCGCTGATGCTGCCAGGGGCCTACCTTGACGCCTTCTGCCGTCTCCGCATCCCAGTCAGACAGCCCGAGAACCCACCGCATGGTGGGAGGCAGATCTCGGTACTTCGGGTTGATCTTCCCGAGCCAGGCAGGCGCGGCTATGTTGTCGGCCAGGTACAGGTCGTCCATGGGATCGTACTTCGTCAGCAACGGCGCGAACACCGCTACGAGAACGTACACGGCCACGATGGCGAGGCCAACCATCCCCTGGGGCTTGCGCCGGTACTGCTCCCAGAAGGTTAGGGGGCGCGGTGCTGCAACGGCTGCCGCCTTGGCTACTTCGGCTTTCTGCGCTGCTCTCTCGTTGTTCCTCATTTGCCTGCACCTGCCCCGACGCGGATCCTGGGGTCAACCAGACCATAAGCTATGTCCGCCATGAGATTGGAGATGATCACTGCCAGTGCTATCAGGTAGAAAGCACCCTGGGCAGCCGGGTAGTCCATCTGAAGCGTGGCATCCAGCAGGTACCGGCCCACCCCATGCCACGAGAATATGCTCTCTGTGATCACCGCGCCGGACACGGCTCCAGGTAACGACATGAAGATGAGCGTCACGATGGGTGGCAGCACGCTCCTGAGGGCGTGGTGATAGAGCACCTCCGACCTGGGAAGGCCCTTAGCTCGAGCGGTGACGATGTAATCCTGCCCCAAGGCTTCCAGCATCGTGTTGCGCGTGTATAGAGCCCAGGAACCGAAGCCGATCAGTATGTTGGAACCGGCGGGCAGGATCAGGTGCCACAGCCGGTCGAGGAATCGCGCCCAGCTCCCGTCAGGCGGCGGGGCGCTCATCGTCCCGTGGATCGGCATTATGGGCCAGTAGTAGCCGAAGGCCAGGAGCAGCAGCAGCTGAATGAAAAACGTTGGGACGGCGTAGGCAAAGAGCCCTGCGCCCACCACAAACTTCTCCGTGAACCGCCCGCGATTGGCGGCAGAAGCCACTCCCAGCGAGATTCCCAAAGCAGCTTGGCCCACGAAGGCGACGCTGAAGAGTACTATGGTGTTGGGCAGCCTCTCGCGCAGCTCAGACCAGACCAGCCGGCGAGTGCTGAACGACAGACCCAAGTCGAACTTGACCAGTGACTTGAGATAGTTGAGGTACTGCGTCAGCGGCGGTTGGTCCAATCCGAACTGCCGGCGCAGTTCCATCTTAGCTTGCGGCGTGAAGTTGGGATCCAGGATCATCTTCTCGGGATCGCCAGGCATCACGCGAAAAAGGATGTAGTTGAACGTCAGGATGACCCAGAGCACGATCACAGTGTAAATTAGACGCCTGATCAGATAGGAGCGGAAACCCAAGCCCTTCTCACCTCGTCTTGCCTTATCAGTCGAACCGCCGCCCGGAACCTGAGCCCCGGAGCGGCGGTTCGCACGGCCTTATTGACGCCTACAGCTCAGTTGGGTTCAGGCGCCAGTAGTTCGGGTTCTTCACGAGCCTGACGTACTCGCCGGGCACGTAATCCTTCAGGATGAAGGGACCGGTTCCAACTACCTGGTTGTAGCCCTTGATCGTCGGATGAGGCTCGTTCCAGGGTTCGAAGGTCCGGTAGTCTTCTACCTTCTCCCAGATGTGCTTGGCCAGGAACGCCAGGCCAGCGTTGTAGATGTGCCAGTAGCTGACGTTGTCGAAGTACACCTTCACGGTGTACTGGTCTACCAGCTCCACTTTGACGATGTGCTCGGTGTTGGGCAGGTAGCGAGGCACCTGGTTGTTCTTCAGGAACTCGATGGTGAACTTGACGTCCTCGCCGCTGAACGGCATTCCGTCAGACCACTTCACTCCCTTACGGATGTACCAGGTGATCACGGTGCCCTGTTTGCCGGGCTCCACTTCCCAAACGCCCACATCCCACTTCTCAGCGAGCCATGGCATGTCCTCGAGCGTCTCGGGGTGGCTGATGATCAGGCCATCAGCGGTCTTGTTAAGAACCTCCCACTCGTAGGCGCTGGAAGCCACCGCGTAGTTGAGGTTCTTCGGCTCCTCGCTGAGGGCCCAGCGAATGGTGCCGCCCTCGATGGGCCTGCCGTTCCGGTCGACCCTGCGTATGTTCAGGAGGGTCCACGGGTTGTTGTAGCTGGCAGCACCGAAACCAGCCATGTCAACGTAGCCGGTCACCAGCGTCTTGTTGAACGCGTCGATATACGGCCTGGAATACAGCGGGATGTACGGCATCTCGCGGGCCAGGATGAGCTGGGCCGCATCAGCCGCCTCCTTGGCGGTGGCGAGGTCCGGAGCCGAATCGAGCAGGTCGAGGATCCTGTCGAGCTCGGGGTTGCGGATGCCCGGGTTGTTGTACCCAGCCTCGACGTCATTCCTGGAGTGGAAGAAGCTCACCAGGTGGGTCGGGTTCTTGCTCAGCGACCATGCCAGGCAGTACATGTCGAAGTCATGGTAATCGATCTTGTCCAGCATGGTGTTGAAGTCGGTGGGCTCATGAACCAGCGGGATTCCTACCTTCCTCGCGGACTCGGAGATGATCTTGCCGATCTCCGCGGAGGTGGCCGCAACCTCGTAGGTAGGCGTCATCAGCTTGATGTCAGGCAGCGGCTTGCCGGTGTTGGGGTCAATCCTCGTGCCGGTGGCCGGATCAAGCTTGTAGCCTGCGGCATCCAGGACTTCCGCCGCCTTCTCAAGGCTGTACTCATAGGTAGGCACGTCCGGATTGAAGAACGGAGAAACCTGAGGCACGAAGCTGCTCATGGGCATCATGTAGCCCTTGAACAGGGTGCGGATGATGTTGTCGCGGTCAACAGTGTGCGCGATGGCCTGGCGGAGCACCTGGCTGTCCAGGGGTGCCTTCCTCATGTTGAAGCACGTGTAGAACATGTGGAAGCCCAGAGTCCATCTCATGTCCGCGTACGGAAGGGTTCTGGCGTGGTCGATGTCGGCAGGCTGGGTCAGGCCTGACCAGACGATGCTCTCGCCACGCTCAAACGCGATACGACGAGCCTGCTGTTCCCTGATGATCGGCATGATGATCTCGTCCACGTGAGGGCCCCAGGCCTCGAACTGCACCTGGGCTGCTGCGGGCACGCCCATGAAGCCGATGGCCATCGCCACCGCCAGGACGAGGCCCAGCATCAAACGAACCTTCCTTGGCATAAAACGTCTACCTCCTTCTTCTCGGCATACTTGACTTCTGACACGCCTCGGCACGAATCGGATCGCCGCCAAACGGATCCAACCAGGCAAGCAACTCCCGTTTCGTGGAGCTGGCCAGCCCAAGCCCTGCACTGGTTGCACATTTAGCTCNNNNTAAAGAATAGCATACACGCAGTATGTTCCCATTGCAAGCACTTCTCGGAGTACTTCGAACATGTCACCGCCGAGGAAATCGCAGGATGCCGCCTTCCAGCGCCCCTCGCACCGCCGCGCCGGCCAGCATGGACGCCAGGCACAGGGGCAGGAAGACCACGATAACCACCGCCATAGAATGACGTATCACGCTGAACGCCACAGCCCACTCCTCCTCGGCGGGCACCGGCAAGCTCACGATCCACGCAGCCAGGATCGGAGCGCCCACTATGGATATGGCGGCCGTGCCCAGCAGGCGTTCGGGGGTCATGCCCCGCAGGCCGCAGGCAAACCAGGCCAGGGCCACCGGCAGGAACGGCACCCATACCGGCAGCGTCAGGAAGGACCTAGCCGACAGGGCCGCACACGCCACGGCGCAGCACAGCATGGCCCCTATACCGAAAGCCAAGACGACTCTCATCTTGCTCCCCCCATGTCCACATCGCCAGTGAGCGGCACCCGCGCCGGAAGCACTCTGCCAGGTAAGTACAGCCTGACAACGAGCCTGCCGTCAACCTGCAGCCACCTGCTGGATCTCACGTCCGGCCAGTGCTCCTTGTGGATCTCCGAGTAAAGGGCCATCTCAGCCGTAACCCCATGCTCGTCCCAGTGGGTGATGCCCTCAGGCACCACGATGCGATAGGAGCCCACATCGCCATGGGCACCTTTCAGGGTGAACTCAACCGACTGGATCTCAGCGCGATAGCCCACGGCAGGCGCGGTGAAACGGATGTCCATGTAGAGCTCACCGCTGGTACCATGCGGCTTGATGGAGGCGGACACCAGCGACGCCTTCACCTCGGAAGTCCATCTCAGATACTTCAGATAATTGGCACCGGTGCTCAGCGCCATTGTCACTGACGCCAGGACCGCAACCACGAGCATGGCCCGGGCGAGGTTCTCGACGGTGGCCTCGCGATGGATCATCCGGCGACCATCTCCTCCACACTAGAGTAGCGTGGCAACTCTCTGTTTCACTGCCGCCTCAACTGACTTATCCCAGCCTCCGTAGGCCGAGTCGATATCACCGGACCGGTCCACTATGAACACAGCGGGAACTCCCTGAAGCCTGTACGCAGCGGCTGCGTTTGGCCCGACGGCCCCTCCCACCAGAGGGAACGTCAGGCCGAGGCTGGCCCTTACCGTGTTCATGGAACTAGACGATTCGCCCGCGTCGTTGACTCCCACGCACACGAGGCCCTTGGACCGGTATTCTCGGTACACACGCTCGATGCCTGACAACGCGTCAAGGGACAGGCGGTACCTGCTGTTCCAGAAGGCAACCACCGTCACTTGCCCGGCGACCGGCACGTCCACGCGCACCCCGTCCGCAGCCGTTCCGCTGATCCTAGGGGCCGCCGACCCCACCAACGAGGCAGGCTGCGAGCATGCGCTCCACGGGACCGCCAGGAGCAATGCCAACATACCTGCCAGGCAGACATGCATGTGCCTATTCACCGCACAGCACCTCCCTAGCACTTACTACACATGTTAGACGATGCCAGGGTTTCAGGGTTTCACTGTATGGCGAAGGATGCTCCATACAGATCTGCCCAGCGACTCGCACCACCGGTAATCCCCGTCCCAGTCCGCAGCCGGCTCCTTCAGGAACCGTTCGAACTTGTTCACCTGCGCGTCCATGTTGTCCGCAAAGTGAAGGATACAGGCCTCTATGGTGGCAGGCTCCACGGGGGAGCCCCATTCTTTCGTCCCATGGTGGCTCACGATCAGGTGCTGCATGTACAGCGCCATCCTTTGGTCCCAACACCCGCTGTCGCAGCTTGCCTTGTTGGGGCAGCCATCCACCAACGACCTTATTCGGCACGCCACCTGATCAGCCCCAAGCACCAGGTGGTCGGCGGCTACTCCCTGCAGGCTCATGCTTGTGATGCCCTTCGTCCTGTCGTATACGTAGCTCGAAAGCTTGCCCACATCGTGGAGCAGCGCGCCTGCAATAAGGAAGTCGCGGTCAACGTTGTGGTACTGAGATGCCGCAAGGATGCACAGCTGCAGCACGCCGACGGTGTGCTCCAACAGCCCCCCGCAGTAGGAGTGATGGTGACGAACCGCCGCGGGCCATGTCCGGAAGGTCCCGGCGAACTCGGGATCGTGGAAGAACGACTCCAGCAGGCACCGCACGGGTCGTCGCTGCACCGAGGCGATGGCGTCCATCAGTACGCCCCACATCTCGTCAATGCTCTTGTCGGTGGCCGAAACGAAATCTCCCGGGCAAACCTGTGCCTCGTCCACCACCGACGACGCCCGCAGGAAGACTGACCAGTCCATGGCCACCTGCAGCCGCCCTCCGAACTCGGTAACGGTGACTCCAGACAGACGAATGAACGATCCCGGCCCCATGGCTCTATCTGCCCCACCGGTGTAGTTCCAGAGTTTGAGGTTGATCTCGCCCGTCCGGTCAGAGAGCTTCACATCCAGGTACGGCTGGCCGTTCTTGCCCTGCCGCTGTTGGAGCTCGGTCACCATGAACACCGTGTTGACGGGATCGCCGACCTTGAGGTCGGATATGAACTGCGTTTTCCCACAGAGTGCGCTCATCTACAGCCCTCATTCCTCTCATCGCCTGCTCCCGAGAAGAAGCGCCCTATCTCCATCCTGGCGGCGCTCTCGCTGTCGGCAGCATGCACCAGATTGTACCTGATGGAGGTTGCCAAGTCGCCTCTGATGCTGCCGCGTTCCGCCTTCATCGGGTCGGTGGCTCCCACGATCCTTCTCGCGGCCTGCACGGCATTGGGCGCCTCCAGCACCATGCCCACCACTGGCCCCGAAGTCATATAGGCGACTATCTCGGGAAAGAACGGCTCGTTGGCAAGGTGCGGGTAGTGCTCGGCCACATCGGCTTCGGCAAGTCGCCTGGAATCCATGCGCCGCACGACGAAACCCTGCCTCTCGAACCTGGATACTATCTCGCCCACCAGGCGGCGCTGTACTGCGTCGGGCTTGATGAGCACGAACGTTTGACCCACAGTTGTATGCCCCTCCATGGCTACCGGCCCCCCTGCCTATGCCTGAAGAGTTCAGCGAGGTTCACGAGGTCCCTCAGCGCTGAGCCCGCCGCAGCGGTCAGGCCGCCCGCTCCTCCCGCCATCACCAGCTCCCCGAAGAGATCCGTGGTGAACCGCACCGCCTTGGCGTCCTCTCTGACCTGGGCGAAGAAGTCCCTGTGAGGCAGGGGCGCCGGCGCGACCTCGATCCGAACGTCGTCGCCAACCAGTGCCGCCTTGCCCACCAGCTTGACGCTGCGTCCTTCCATGGCCCACGTGGCGATCTGACGTCTGGTTATGCCGGTGATGCCCGTGATCCTCACGTCGCTCAGCCTCTTTCTGGCATTCATCGCGGCGTTCGCAAGGATCAGCACCTTGCACGCTGTGTCGATTCCCGTAACGTCCCTCTCGGGGTCCGACTCCGCCAGGCCCATGGCTCTGGTGCGCTGAAGAGCGTCTTCGTAGGAGAGGCCTTCGTCTGACATGGCAGTCAAGATGTAATTCGTGGTCGAGTTCAGTATACCCTCAATTGACTGGACTTCGGCGCCGGCCAGGCTCACCCTGATGGTGTCGATGGTGGGCAGCCCGGCGGCGGTGGCCCCGCTGAACTTGAGCTGCACCGAGTGCCTGCGAGCTGCCTCCACGAGCCCGTAGAAGTCGGCCACAAGCGGAGCCTTGCTGAGGGTCACGATATGGCAGCCCATGGCGGTCGCCTTGAGCAGGCGGGAAAGCCCAGGCTCGCCCGTGTCAAGGTCAGACCATGTGGCGTCCACTATGACCGTGGGCCCCGCGCCGTCGATCCATGGGAGGATCCACTTCGACAGGTCCTCGGGATCGCCCTCGCGGAATCCTTCCTGGCTGCTCAGATGGGCCAACCGGGATCGCTCCGACAGCTCCCTCTCGCTGAACCCACGGGGCTCGACGACGCCTCCTGTGGAAGTGACTATCGCGAACACCTTTGCGTCGATGCGGTGCCGCGCCTTCAGGTACGGGCCCTTCGCCGCCAGCACCCTCGCGAACTCCCGGCCTACATTGCCGAAGCCGTACAGGCATATCTTGATCTGCACCGGAATTGCTCCTTCCATAGCACCTTCATTGCTCCGCCCGGGCCTCAAGGCCAGCTCTTGACGGGTCGCCCCTCCTTACGCGCCCCATGAAAGCGAAAGCCGCCAGGGCGCACAGTATCGAGAACGGGAAGAGCGCCCTCGTGCCGAACGTGTCCTTCAGAAGCCCAAAGGCCGGTGGGCCGGTAATGGCCGCCAGCGACGAGAACAGGTAGTAGAGGCCTGTGTAGGCGCCTGTCTGCGCTCTCACGGCCATGTCCACCACCATAGGGTACGAGTTGATGTTGATCAGCGCCCAGAATACCCCAGCAACGGCCAGCAGCGCAGGCACGATGATGCCGGTCGATCCCAGGAGCCAACCGATAAGGCGCGCCTCTCCTGAGGGGTCGTGGCCCAGGCCGAACACTGAGTTCAACGCCTCCAGGAGGGGCATACCCAGAGAGTCCCTGGCCAGCAGGCCCAGACCCGCCAGGCACACTGCCAGACCAATGATGCCGATGCGTATGGTGCGGGCGCGTCCGATGGACGTGGCGATGAAGCCCGCCGGGATGGCGAAAGCCACCAGCGTCACCGAGAAGAACCCCAGGTACGTTGCGCCAGTAGCTTCCGATACTCCCCACACCTCACGCGCGTAGAGCGTGAAGAAGGCCTCAATGCCGTTCCACGCCACGAACCAGGAGAATATCGCGACGAGCATGTACAGGGCACTTTTCTCCGTGTCCGTCAGCACCTGCATAAGGGCGCCAGATATGCCGATGCTCTGACCTGCCTCTCCCGAGGCGCCTTCGACTTCACGTGGCTCAACAATTCGCCACTTGAGGATGGCCACGGAGAGGATCATGAGAACGGCCCCCATGATAAACGGATACGCCGGATTGAACCTGTAGAGAGCTGACCCTGCGAACAGGGCCACCATGGCCCCGACGCCGCCCATCAGGTTGATCACGCCGTTGGCCTTGCTTCTCAGCGGTGGAGGAGTGACGTCAGGCATCAGCGCCACAGTTGGCGCCCGGAAGATGGCCATGGATACGTTCATGAACAGGATAGCAGTGATGATCGGCACCAGCCAGAGCCTGACGAAAGGTATCAGCGCGAAGAACGCCGCGCCCAGGGGCATTCCCACCAGGATATAGGGCATGCGTCGACCGTATCGGTTCCAGGTGCGGTCGCTGAGGGCGCCGAAGTAGGGCTGCAGCGTAACGGCGGCTATGTTGTCGAAGGTCATAATCACTCCAACCAGCGTGCTGGTGTACGCGACGCCAGCCAGGGCGTCGTGGAGAAACACCGGGACGAACGAGTTGTATATGGTCCAGCACAGGCTGATGGCGAAGAAGCCGAGGCCTAGAACGAACGTCTTGCCGTAATTGAGCCTCTCACTCACTCGCTGTCACCTCTCGCGATCTGCACAGCTAGGGCCGGCACGTTGGTTATGATGGCGTCGACCCCGGCGGCCAGCATCCGCCGGATATGTTTCTCGGAGTTCACCGTCCATGGGTTCACCTGAAGACCTCGCTCGTGCGCCTTCTCCACCATTCTCGGGCACACGGTGTAATGGAGCGGGTGCAGGGCATCGGCACCGACGCGTTCCGCGTAGCTCCATGGGCCGATGAGGGCGGCCACGTACAGCAGGCCAACTGGGATCTCAGGGGCTATACGCTTCAGTTCCATGAGCGCGTGATGGTTGAAGGACGACACGACCACCCTCGCCCCAATCCCTCTGGCCAGGATGAAGTCCGCCACCTTACGTTCGATCCCTGGGTACTGCGTCGTTCCGCTCTTGATCTCGATGTTAATGAACGCGGAATCGCCCACCGCTTCCACCACTTCCGCCAGGGTGGGTATGGGCTGCGGTTGAAAGCGCCCTGCGAACCTGGCTGCTGCGTTGAAACGCTTCAGCTCCCTGAGGGAATACGCTCCCACAGGGCCGCTGCCGTCCGTGGTGCGGTCAAGCGTGTCATCGTGTATCACCACCAGCTCGCCGTCGCGTGACAGGTGAACGTCTAGCTCGATACCGTCGGCCCCGCTGGCCATGGCCAGCTCGAAACCGGCAAGCGTGTTCTCTGGAGCTTCGCCCGGAACCCCCCTGTGCCCGAGGATCAGCGGAGTCTGATTCATCCGCATCCACCACGCCCCTCCCTCTCTTCTCACTGGCAACTGCGCCTTGGGCCGTGATCGCGGCACCACTCTGCGAGTATTAGACACCCGGCACCGAAATCCTCTGCACAGCTACGAGCCGCCCTCCGCGGACCTCCATGCCCAGCCCCATGCCTGCCAGTATCCTCAGGGCCGCGGCTGCCGCAGACAGCCTTGCGGCGCGGCTCCGAGGCTCAGTGCCCTCGGCACCAGCAGCCCAGCCGGCGTTCTCCAGCTGATGCAGGAGCTTCGCAAGCTCAACCTCGCTTTCGGCCCTTGCCGCGGCGAGCCTCAGCTCGGCATCGCCGAGCCCACGGCCTACTCCTGCCTCCTGCATGGCGCGGCCTGACAGGCCCAGAGGTATCTCCAGCCTCACCCCTGCCACGGGACCAGGCTCGCCAACAGGCCATGCCAGGTCCAATGCCACGCTGGCCCTGGTAGCGGCTCCGAGCCAGGCTGTGGACCGCGCACAATGCATCTCGATGATGGCGGCCAGAACGTCCGGATCGTTCTCCACCCATTCGCGGACTATCCCATCTATGGGCTGTGCCTGGACCAGGTGTATCACGGCGTCGAGTTCATCCGCACACACGCTGAAGCAGCCTGCGGTGCTTGCGGGCAATCCCAGCGCCGCCGCGGCCTGCGCCCGCAGGCTGGCGGCCAAGGTTCCGCCGTCCGCCTCCGCCAACAGCTCAGCCTGGGCCAGGAGGTCCAGCACTCTGGCGCCTGCCTCCGCTTCCTGCCTCAGTTGCGCCGCCTGCCCGGCCCGCTGGCGCAGCCGCCCGGCCGCCCCTCCCATCGCAGCGTCCGCCAGAGCCTCAACCGGCAATGAGACGCTCAGCCGGGCGCAACCATGGGAATCGTAGGACGCCATGGCTACCAGTCCGTGTTCAGTCTGCGCGTAAAGGGAAGCCCGCCACTGCGAGCCCAGCATCTCAGCCTCCAGTCTCACAGGATAACAGGAATTGCCTGAGGCACTTTCCACCGCATCGCTCACCCTGGCCACCGCCGCGGCCCTGCGCAGGATCTCGAGGAGCTCCACAGGTTCAGTGCTAGCCCCTACCAGGCAGGGTAAACCAAGTGTCGCCGCGCACACTGCAGCCGAGCAGGCGGCGCCCATCAGAGCTCGCCTCAGTGTGCCATGCAGTCCCACTCTGCCCACCTCCAACTTGCACCTGAACTTCCATCGTGTGGCTTGTACTATACCGTCCTGGTGCGACCGGCACCATCGCCCGAAAGGAGGAATTCCGAAGGTTTCGGCTCTGATGGGCCCCGCACTGGCGCCTGACGGCGGACGGCTTGACAACGCCTGTCAGTCCGGATAGCTTGGAAATGCCAGGATAGATAGAACTGGGGGCGATCCTGATGCAAGCCGGCGACTTCGTTCTCGGCCCGACCTATGAGGAGATGGCCAGGCCGGAGCTGATACCTGATGACATCCGCCAGCTGGCCGTCTCGGCGCTGGGGGCCGACGAGCTAAACCCGGTCAACCTGTTCAATATCCACTGGAAGGACTCCTCGAACCGCGTCAGATACCTGGTGTTCCCGCGCCAAGTTACGGCGTTGGATGTGAATATCATCGTGCTTCTGGGCTCGGGTTTCCCGTCGGGCTCCCACAAGGTTGGCCCGGCCTACGCCATGATGGCTGAGGCGTGCGTCGACGGCCTCATCGACCCGCAGGTGCATACCATCCTGGCCCCGTCTACGGGGAACTTCGGCATCGGCGCGGCCTACGTATGCAGCCTGATGGGTTTCAGGTCACTGGTGATCATGCCCGACAGCATGAGCAGAGAGAGATACGAACGGATACGCAGGTACGGAGGCAACCTTGAGCTCACCCCGGGCACGGAGTCTGATGTCATCCTCACGTTACAACGCACCCAGGAGCTGATGAGGAACCCGTCCAACCACGTCCTCGCGCAGTTCGAATCCTTCTCCAATTACCGCTTCCACAGGCACGTGACGGGGCGGGCGGCGGTGGAGGCCGCAAGGGGCGTGGGCAACGGACGAATCGCCTGTTTTGTGTCGGCGCCGGGTTCAGCGGGCACCCTGGCAGCAGGGGACCATGTCAAGTCGGTATTCCCCGACGCCCACGTGGTAGCGGTGGAGCCGTACGAGTGCTCCACGCTGTCAACAGGCGGAAAAGGCCAGCATCGCGTGGAAGGCATCGGCGACAAGATGTGCACCCTGATCCACAACGTGCTCACCACCGATTTCGTGGCAGTCGTGCATGACGAGGACGCCGTGCGGGCGCTGAAAGTGATCCGTGACGGCACCTCCGTCCTGGAGGAACTGGGAGTTGGCCACGAAGAGGCGGTCGCCTTGAGGGATCAGCTCGGCGTGTCAGGAATGTTCAACATAATCGCCGCGGCGCGCATGGCGCGCTGGCTACGGCTGGGACCGAACGAGAACGTTGTAACCGTAGCCACGGACGGGTTCGACAGGTACCATTCGGTCATAGACGATCTGGACCGAAGGAGCCTTGAGACCACGCCCAACGTGCTCCACAGGTGGATCCGGGATGCTTTCGCGGGTCCTGAAGACAGGATGGTGTTCGACTGCCGCCGCAAGCCGGCAAAGGAACGGCTGTTCGCCCAGAAACAGGTGGACTGGGTGCCCCTGGGCTGGAGCGTCGAACGCCTGGAAACCCTCAAGCGTCAAGAGGCCTGGGAGGCTGAGTATGAGAAGATCGGTGCCTACGACGAGAAGATTCGCGCCGCCAGAGGCAACGCCCGGTGAGTGGTCCACGTGAGATAGGCGCAAGGTGAGGGTCAAACCAGCACGAAAGGTGAGCGTCGCCCCACACGACGGCAGAGCGCTTCGCGGCGCGTCTGGGGTGCGGCGATGACGTAACGCCTGTAGCTTGAGAAAGGTGAAGCCGGCGCTGAGGCGCCGGCTTCCTTCCGTGTTGACTCGACGCTTGCTCGTCACCGTCCCTGTACCGCCCGTGCCCCTGCCTCTGCCCCCGCCCAGGCCGCCCTTCGCGCCCCCCCGTTCGGTGCGGTGGCGGTTTGACCCTCGCGACGTAAGCCAGGCGGGCGCAAGCGAGATAGGCGGAGCTGAGCTCCGCCTATCGTTGTTCCCGGCTGTCGCGGTCACCCTCATCGACTGAGGGTGAACCGGCCCTGGGTGTAGATGCCCACCTCGTAACCTTTGATGGTGAAGATCACACGAAAGCGCGCGGGATCCACGTCCGGGAAGAAGAGAGCGAGCCACTGCGTGGCCACGGCTCCGGCCTCAGAGTAAGCCCTCATCACCTCGGCGTCGCTCACCGAGAACCTCGCAGCCCCCACGTGCGCATCCCAACTGGTCTGGGTGAGGGTATCCACGAACAGGTCAATGTAGTGCTCCCCCAGGAAGCATCTGACGCTCTGCCTGACCAGTTTGGATGTGAGGGCGCCCGGGCTGTTGTAGTAGGCCGTGAGCCTCAAGGCGGCGAACTCGGCCACGCTGATCTGTGCCGCCGCATTGTACTCTTCCGGCAGGTAGTAGTAGGCCGACACCTGCGCGCCGACGCCGGCGTGCGCACAAGCTGCCACGGCCATCGCAGCAAGAAAGACCGCCGCCCTCCGCACCGACGTTGACCTGCGCGCCCACGTTTTCAAGATGGGTCCAATCATTTGAAACGACCTCCTTCCACTCCGGTTCGCCACCGCAGGTCAGCTCCGGGGCCCGCCCGCAGCTCCGCCGGCGGAGCCGTCATCGGGCCGCCAGGCCGCCACGACGGCGGCCAGCTCAGCCTTCCTGGCATCGTCAACGAAGGCTGCCCGGGCAGCGGTGAGGTTCATCTGCCGCAGCTCATCCGGGCCAAGGCCCCAGTGGGATATCGCCACCTGGTACTCGTGGCCAAGGCTTATCCCGCTTATCCCCGGATCGTCCGTGTTGAGCGTCACCTTGGCACCGGCTGCCAGGAGCTGAACCATGGGGTGGTTCTCGTAGGATTCGGCCACTCGCGTGTGGATGTTGCTGGTGGGACACACCTCGAACACCACCCCCCTGGCCACAGCCAGCTCGAGCACCTCGTCGCACTCTACGGCCCTGACGCCGTGTCCGAGCCTGGTGGCACCCAGTCTCTCGACGGCGGTCCTCACCGACTCCGGCCCCTCGGCCTCCCCGGCGTGGATCGTCACACCCAGGCCCTCCGAGCGCGCCCACTCCATCGGAGCCTGGTATTCCTCGAGGCTCCTGATCCTGGTGTCGTCGGAGATATCGACCCCCCTCACGCCTGAGGAGAGGTAGTCGCGGGCGAGCTTCACCGTGTCCCAAGCCACCTCCACCCCCCTGGGCTGAGGGGTGCCCAGGATGAAGCTGACCGACATCCCCGCCGGCACTTCCCGCGCCCCGTCCAGCACCGCCTCCACCGCCTCCACAAGGCTGAGCCCGGTGAGGCCCTGGATGAACGCGGGCGAGAAACGAAGCTCCGCGTGCACTGTGCCCTCGGCGGCGCAGTCTTCAATGACCTCCCTGGTGATCCTTGTTATGTCGGCGCGTGACTTGATGCACGGCATGAAGAACTCAAACTTCGCCAGGAAATCCACGAGCGAGCGCTCGCTGCCGGTTATCTGCATCCTGGGAAGCAGTTCTTCAAGGCTGGTGTCGAGATACATCCCGAGGTTGCGGCGGAACATGTCCAGTATCGTGGCTGGCCTGATGGAGCCCTCCAGGTGACGGTGGAGCTCCACCTTGGGCATGCTGCGGATCCACTCGGGGTACATTGGCTCGCCTCCTGCTCTTCAGGGTGCTTCAGCGGTACCGGCCGATCCCTAGATACCGGCCGATGTTGGCCTCGGGATCCAGGACCGGCTCTATGATGGGAGACGCCGCCGTCATGATGGTGGCCACCCCCGGCCCGTGCCCTGCCAGCAGGCAGTCGGAGTGGACCACAACCCCGATGGTTATGGCTCCCCTGCGGAAGCTCCTGCCGTACAGGTTGTCGCAGTCGTCCAGGGCGACGACGTCGCCGAAGCGGAGCCTGTCCAGGCCAAGCCTGGCTATCTCGTCGCGGTCGGTGGTGGTGATGTCGTAGTCGCCCGACGCCACGTCCGAAGTGCCGATGCCGGAGCCCATCATCACCGCAGGCACCCGCGCCGCTACCTTAACCCGCAGCCGTTCGTCTGCCTCCTCTACGCCCATGAGCTCCAGAAGCTCGGGATCGAGATTGAAGAGCTTCACGTCAGGGTAATCCAGCAGCTGGAGCCCCTGGCCGCACGCGCGCACCAGGATCTTGTCGCCGATGGCCAGCTTCTCTAGGGTTTCGTCGTCGAAATCCACGAGCACATGCTCGATTCCGCCGTGATGCCCTGTCACGCGGCCTTCCGCGCCCTTTGCGTCGCCGCTCACAACACGGACCCGGTTTCCGATGCAGCTCAGCACGTTGTATGCCACGTTCTCCGGGTCAGTGCGCTTGTCGGGCTTGGCTGACGTTGACACTCCTGGCTCCACGTGATCGCCGGCCCATCCGAAGGCCGGGTCGCCCACCTTCACGTTGTAAGTGATGCCCCCGACCCCGGGGAGCGCAAAGGGAACGCCATTGGCGTCAATCCTGAACGCCTGTTTCCTGACATGGGGTGCCACCACGCCCTGCACCGCCATGACCACGAGCTTGTCCTTGTTGGTCCTAAGCAAACCGAACACTCCTTCCATGTCAGCCAACTCGCTGCATCCTAGGTGATTCACCTACCGCAGGCACGATTCCTGCCCGCGCATCCCGATTGTGCCGACAGCGGAATCCCACGTATCCCGAGCTTGAATATGATGTCAGCGCAAGTCCATCGATGGAGGGATCGACGGCATGACCACAGGTTTCAACAATCCGCTGGGCACCGGACACCTCGCAATGGCCTTCGTATGCCCGCAGGAGTACATCACCAGGTTCAACCCTGACGAGGGGTTGTGCCAGGGTACCATCTTCCCCGAGCTGGTCAGCCCGTACCCCACATATCAGCTTCTGCTGAGGACCGCCGCGAAGGAGGCGCAGAAAGAATGAACGGATTCCCCGACAGGGAGCAGCTCCTCTGGCGCATCCAGGCGCTGAGCTTTACCGCGGTGGACCTCAACCTATACCTCGATACCCACCCGTGGGACACGCGGGCCCTTGCCGACTACAACCAGATCTCGGCGGCGCTGGCCCAGACCAGGGCCCTGTACGAGCAGCTGTACGGCCCAATGCTGAACTTCGGCATGTCATGCGGCGGCGACTCGTGGAGATGGGTTGAGGAGCCGTGGCCCTGGCAGATATCGACGAGGAGGGCTTAGTGGCATGTGGATATACGACAAGAAGCTCCAGTTCCCAGTTAGGGTCAGCGGACCGAACCCTAGGCTCGCCAAGAGCGTCATAACTCAGTACGGTGGGCCTGACGGCGAGCTCGCCGCGTCACTCCGCTACCTCACCCAGCGCTACACCATGCCCACGGGGCGGTCCATCGCCACCCTGACCGACATCGGCACCGAGGAGCTTGCCCACATGGAGATCGTGGCCGCCCTTGTGTACGGGCTGCTGGTGGACGCGCCCATCAGCGAGATAAAGGCTGCCGGCCTCGACGGCTACTACGCCGACCACGACAAGGCGCTGTACTTCGTCAGCGCTGAGGGCGTGCCCTGGACCGCTGCGTACATCCAGTCAAAGGGAGACCCCATAACCGACCTCCACGAGAACATGGCTGCAGAGCAGAAGGCCAGGTCCACGTACGAATACCTCATCAACCTCTCCGACGATCCCGAGGTCACCAACGTCCTGCGGTGGCTCCGTGAGCGCGAGATAGTCCACTTTCAGCGCTTCGGCGAGACCCTGAACCACGTCCAGGAATACCTGAGCGCGCGCAAGGTATTCTAACTGCCGCAGGCGCCTCTCTTCGAGAAGGCGGTCGACGCCCCGGAACCTCCTGCCAGGGTTCGGGGCGTTCTTGACGCGCCCTCACCGGTCTGGTACCTTATCTCATATGTACCACATGACAGCAGCAAGTTCATACATTGCAGCTTAGAGGTGATGATCGTGGGTAGAGTCGTGGAAGTCCCTGTCGTGCCTGGGCTGGCCAACACGGGACGCGTGTTCTGGAACATCGGCACCGCAAAGCTTGTGGAAGCGGCTATCTGGAGAGGCGAAGGCCGGCTCTCCTCCTCCGGAGCTCTGGCGGTGCTAACAGGCAAGTATACCGGTCGTTCCCCTGAAGACAAGTTCATTGTGGACGACGCCGAATCCCGCTCGAAAGTGGCCTGGGGCCACGTGAACAAGGGGTTCACCGAAGACCAGTTCTCGCGGCTCTACTCGCGCATGCTGGCCTACCTGCAGAGCAGGGATCTGTTCGTGTTCGACGGCTACGTCGGCGCCGACCCCGCCCACCGGCTCTCCGTGCGGGTGGTGAACGAGTTCGCCTGGCACAACCTGTTCGCAAGGCAGCTGTTCTTGCGGCCCGCCCCTGGCGAGCTCGCCGACGATGCCGCCGAATGCACGGTGGTCTGCGCCCCGGGCTTCAAAGCGGACCCCGAGATAGATGGCACGCGGTCTGAGGCCTTCGTTGTGCTGAACCTCACGAAGCGCATGATCCTCATCGGAGGCACCCACTACGCCGGGGAGATGAAGAAGTCAGTCTTCACGATGATGAACTACCTGCTGCCCGCCGCCGGCGTGCTTCCCATGCACTGCGCCGCCAACATCGGCCCCACCGGCAACACAGCGCTGTTCTTCGGCCTCTCTGGCACCGGCAAGACCACGCTCTCTGCCGACCCCGCCAGGCAGCTCATAGGCGACGACGAGCACGGCTGGAGCCAGCTCGGGGTGTTCAACTTCGAGGGAGGATGCTATGCCAAGTGCATCGGGCTGACTCGCGAAAACGAGCCGCAGATATGGGAGGCCATCAGGTTCGGCTCCATCATGGAGAACGTGGTAGTAGATGATGACACGGCGGAGCCCGACTACTCAAGCGACGCCATCACCGAGAACACCAGGGCGGCATACCCCGTGGACTTCATCCCCAACGCCGTCATCCCCGGCGTCGGCGGTCACCCCACCGCGCTGATATTCCTCACCGCTGACGCCACCGGCGTCATGCCGCCCATATCTAGGCTGGAGCCGGACCAGGCCATGTACCACTTCCTGTCAGGCTACACCTCGAAGCTGGCAGGCACTGAGCGCGGCATCCTGACGCCGCAGAGCACCTTCTCGTCGTGCTTCGGCGAGCCCTTCCTGCCGCTTCCGCCCGCCGAGTACGCCGAGATGCTGCGAAGCCGCATCAAGCAGCACGGGTCACGGGTCTACCTGATAAACACCGGCTGGATCGGAGGGCCGTACGGGGTCGGATCCAGGATCAAGCTGCGCTACACCAGGGCCATGGTGCAGGCCGCAGTGGAGGGCCTCCTGGACGACGACGTGGAGTACAGGCTCCACCCCGTGTTCAACGTGCTGGTGCCCACCACGTGCCCGTCTGTGCCTGCGGAGATACTCGACGCCCGCAGCCAGTGGGCCGACCCCGATGCGTACGACGCCGCTGCCCGCAAGCTCGCCGCCGAGTTTCAGGCCAACTTCTCCAGGTTTACCTCTGTAGACGAGACCATCAAAGCAGCCGGGCCCAGGCCGTAAGGCCCGGGCCCAGTCCAGACAGACCGCTGCTACCGCCGTCACGCTATGCCCGCCTCTCTGTGGGCGGCTGCGATGCGCTCTGCCAGGTCGTCAATGGCCTTGTAATCGTCAGGCCCAGGGAGGCCCTTCACCACCACCGGGTCGAGCACCTGGGCGCTCAGGTTGCCCAGCATGGACGTGAGCTGGTCAATGGCCCTCCCCGCCCAGCCGTAGCTGGTGACTGCTGATACGAACCGCGTGCGGGGCCTCAAGGCGTTGGCGACGAAGGCGGCGTACGCCGCTGCAGGGTGAATGCCGCCCAGCACTGTGGGCGCCGCTATCACCACGGTGGCGCAGTCAATGAGCGACATCGCCAGAAGCCCCAGGTCCACCGAGGTCAGCTCGAAACGGTCTACCCCCACTCCCCGCTGGACCAGGGCGTCCACCAGCCTGTCCACAAGGAGCAGAGTGCTGCCGTGCATCGTAACGAAGGGTAGACACACCCGGTTAGCCGTGGGCCCTGAGGTCCACTGGCGGTAGCATTGGATGATGGCGGAAGGGTTCGTCCACACTGGCCCGTGGCTGGGGCAGACCGTCTCGATGTCCAGCGCCTCTATCTTGTCGAGGTGCCTGACGATGGTGGACGCGAAGGGCATCATGATCTCAGCGTAATAGCGCTTCGCCGCGGCAAGCTCCCTGGGGCCCCCGTCGCTGAAAAGCTCGCTGGCGGCGAGGTGAGCGCCAAGGAAGTCGCAGGTGAAGAGGATTCGGTCTTCGGCAAGGTACGCCAACATCGTCTCAGGCCAGTGCACCCACGGAGCATAGATGAACCTGAGGGTGCGGTCGCCAAGGTCCAGCACCTCATCGTCTTCCACCACGGTTATGCGCTCCGAGGGCACGCGGAGCAGGTCCCACAGCATCGGCGCACACTTCTTGCTGCAAAGCACCTTGGCCTCGGGGTAGCGCGCCAGCACGTCGGGGATGGCGCCGGAATGGTCCTGCTCGGCGTGCAGGCAGATCAGGTAGTCAAGGCGTTCGACGTCGTCCAGCTGTTCCATGAGCTCATGGCGCTTGGCGGGGTCCACCGCGTCGATGAGCGCCGTAGCGCGCGACCCCCGCACCAGGTACGAGTTATAGGTGGTGCCCTCAGGCAGAGGGATAAGGGAGTCGAAGAGGCGGCGATCCCAGTCAACCGATCCCATCCACAATACTCCGTCGATTATCTTCCGTGCTTTCATGCGTTCAAGTCTACCTCCAGTCAGACAGCAAAACGGCAAAGTCAACCGTCCGGCGTCTAGTTGGTGTCTCGCCTGAGCAGCATGAGGATGCCCGCCAGGATTAGAACCGACGGCCACCACTTGAGCGCGGCTGCCACCACAGACGGCGCCAGGGCCGTGAGGAGAAGCGGAATCCCAACAGCTGCTAGGATCACGGCGGGCACATACGCCCATGAGTAGCTCTCACCGGCGGCCCGCGATGTGGGCACTATGATGAGCCAGCCCAGGGCGAGGCAGATGAGAAACGCACCGCCACGTGCCGGGCCGGTGAACCCCCGCCTGAACGCGTTCATGGCGAGAGAGCCGAGACCCACGCCTGACAGGATGCCGCCGGGCACCGTCAGGCCCGGGGCGCGGTTGGCGAGCGCCGCGGCGATGAAACCGGCCCCCAAGACCAGCAGAAACAGCCTGCCGAACAGTCTGGCGTTGGTAAGCTGGTCTATGAGGAGCAATAGCCCGAAGATCACCAGCCCCGTGCCTACGATCGTGTTTCTCCAGCCCTTCACGGCACGTCACCCCTACCCCTAGGATACAGGCCTGCCCCGAAAGCCGTAGCCTCTCGGCGACCGCTTTCGGCGGCAGCCTAGCGGCCCCGCTAACCGCGGCTCATAGCCTGTGTCATTCTTCGAAGTTCCGCCATTTCCTTCCCGCACAGCCGCCTTGGATATTGTGGCCAAGCCCGAGTGGAAACTGGTCAATGTTGTGGTATTCTGTACCCAGGTGGTGAAATGTCGATATGTGCCATGCCAGTAATGAGCGGGGATTCACCATCGTCGAAGCCCTGGTAGCCGTGGTGATCCTGGGTGTCACCATTACGGCGCTGCTGGCCGCGTTCAATGCCGGGATCGGTATGCAGCACCTTGCCGACATGGCGGCGCGCGCATCGTACCTGGCCAATGACGGCCTGGAGGAGATGCGAGCGAGGTTCAATGCCGGCAACTTCGACGCTATAGTGGAGCCTGCGCCGAACCCGATGGAAGTGTCGCCCGGGTTTCAGCGAAGGATCGATGTGACCTCAACCGGCACCAGCCCCAACCGCATGTGGACGATCAGGTCCACTGTAACGTACTCGGCGGGAGGCGTTCAGCGAAGTGTGTCGTATCAGACAGTTCTTGCAGAACCATAGCGGCATGGCCCTGGTGGAGCTGCTGGTGGCCGTGGTGGTCATTGGCATCGTCGTCGCAGGCGCCTCGGCGCTCCTGCTCGGCGGCAACAGCACCTACCGCGCGGCTACCATCAGAGCTGACCTGTCTCAGCGGGCACACGCGGCTTTGGCCGTCGTCGCGTCAAGGGTAAGGGACGCCTCCGTTGTAGACCGGCAGCTGGACGGCTCCTGGAAAGTGACCATCTTGAGGGATGGCGCCAACTACGACCACGTGTTCTCCGTGTCAGGCTCGCAGCTCCTGATGGAGCTGGGAGGAAACACCACTGTGGTTGCGGATGATGTGGTCGGTTTCAGTATTGAGCCATACATGTCGGAATCCACTTTCGCGTATAGGCTCACTGTCGCCCTGGGGAGAGGTGGAGCAGTGCGGGAAGCCTCCACCATCGTTGGGCTGCGAAGATGAGCCCGGAGGTGACGGATCCATGACTTACCTGAAAGACTCCAGAGGGGCGGCGCTTCCGCTGACCCTGGTGGTGATCCTGGTTCTCGCGATACTCGGCGTGAGCCTGTTGACGGTGGCGTCCAGCAGTCACTCCATGCAGGCATCGCAGCATCGCCGTCTGGCCGCCAGGCATATCGCGGAGGGCGGAGCGGAGACCGTCTACCAGGCGATCAAGACCAGTTCGTCGTCGGTGGTGTACGGTCATCCCTTCACGGTGAACCTAGGGAACCAGCCCGGGAACCCCACTGCCTCTGTTACGGTGGAGGAACTCGAGGATGACACCGTGTTGATAACGTCCACGGGAACATACGGTTCGGCCAGCGCCACGGTGAAATTGGCTGCAATACCGGGCCTGCCAGAAGTGTACACCCTCGGCGTGTACGCGGGTGAGGGAATACACGGAAAGGGTGACGGGAAGAAGAACGTCGTGTTGGGGGCGGATATCGTATCAGGTGGCGAGATCGACGGGTGGTCCGCTCCTGGCCACAACGTTGTTGAGAACAGCCCCATCGCTTTTCCCACTGTGAACCGGGACGACTACGAGTCATGGCCGCCCCCCCAGGACAACGGCGACAAGAATCATCGTGAGATCAGGATCGGCCCCACGGGAAAGGCTTTTCTCCCTAATGATGTAGAGGCCAAGAACAACCTGAAGATATACGGCCCTGGTACCCTGGTGATTGACGGAGGCCTGACCGAGAAGAACAACATCACAATCCATGGCGCCGTGACGCTTATCGTCATCGGAGACCTGACGGGCAAGAACAACCTAGAGGCTGTAGAACTCACTGGCAGCCAGCTGAACCTAGTAGTGACAGGCAACGTATCGCTTGGGAACAACAGCAAGGTGTTCGGCAACATAGTTGTCGGCGGCAGCCTGACGGTGGACCAGAACACTGAGGTGAAGTACTCCCCTCCCGTTCTTGGATTGGTACCTGACGTCATCGGCGGCAACAGGGAGTGGAGCCGCGTGTGGATACGCTGATGCGTAACCGGCGTCCTCGAAGCAGTAGTCCTGACGCTGACATGGACGTGTCGAACGATGCCCGCAGTGCATGAAGGAACCGCCTCTTCGGAGGCGGTTTACAATTATCGGTATGGTGGAGGCGCCGGGAGTCGAACCCGGGTCCGAAGAGGTCCCTTGGGCCGCGTCTACGAGCGTAGCGCGCGAACTGGACTTCGCTCCGCGCGACGCGCACGCGCGCGCTTCGGGCGGGCTATCTCGATGGTCTTTTCGTCAGCCTCCGAGAATTGGCTGGCGAGCATCCTGACTTTCGTGACGCCCTTACCGGCCTCTCAGGCTAAGTCCGGATCGGACGGCCGCCTAATACTTAGGCTGCGTAAGCGTAGTTGTTGTTGGCACTTATTGTGCTTCCACCGTTTAACGAGCTGGTGGGATCTCGGCTCGCAACGTCCCTCGCGACGCTCCCCGTCGAAACCGTACGCCCCCGTAGTCTCTATCGGAAGTATAACATGAAGCGTCTTACCGCACAATGTGCCCACAAGCAGGCGCGTAGCTGTCATATGCCTCGGCTCGAGGGCTCATCGCTCGCGGAACGACGACTTGGAGGACCTCTCTATCTCCCGCTGCGCGTCGCGCTTGGCGATGTCCTCTCGCTTGTCCCAGATCTTCTTGCCTCTGGCCAGGCCAATCTCCACTTTGGCGTAACCGCGGGTCAGGTACATTCTCAGCGGCACTATGGTGTAGCCGCGTTCCTTCACCTTGGAATGCAGCTTCCGAATCTGCCCCTTGTGCAGCAGCAATTTGCGCCGCCTTCTCGGGTCGTGATTCAGCCTGTTGCCGTACTCGTATTCGGAGATATGGGCGTTGACCAGGTAGGCCTCACCGTCCCGGATCTCCGCGTACGCGTCGGTCAGGCTCACCCTGCCCTGCCTGACGCTCTTTATCTCAGTGCCTGTAAGGGCGATCCCTGCCTCGAGGGTGTCCTCAATGAAATACTCGTGGCGCGCCTTCCTGTTGGACGCCACAAGCTTTTCTTCTGTTGTCTTGTCGTGGGCCAAGGCTGGAACCTCCCTTCGACGTTGGTTGAGCCTGCCTCTCTAGGTTGTACCGCCGCGGGCTCAACCTTGGTCACAGGCCGAGCTCGGCGCTGTTTGCCTGCATGGCGCGAAGGCAGATGTCTATGAAGTCCCGCAGGTCGAGGCCTAGCTCCTCGCAGCGGCGGATCTGCTCCCTGTTGGCGCCGCGGGCGAACCCCCGCTCCCCAAACCTGTTCAGGACGAAATCGGTGTCGATGGCGGCCAACTTCCTTGCCGGATGGATCAGCGCCGATGCGACGATCAGCCCGGTGAGCGGATCGACGGCGTGCAGCGCCTTGTCCATCAACGATAGCCTGGGAAGGCCGTGCATGTCGTTGTGCACCTTCACTGCGTAGACTACGCTCTCATCGACGCCGGCGTCAGTCAACATCTCGGCACCTACCAGCGAATGCCGATGGGGGTCGTGCCCTGCCGAATCGTAGTCGATATCGTGAAGCAGGCCAGCCAGACCCCAGTTATCCTCGTCTTCACCGAAATGCGAGGCCAGTGCCCTCATGCAGACCTCCGCTGCGATCATGTGCTTGACCAGGTTCTTGTTCTTGACGTTCCGCTCAACGAGAGCCAAAGCTTCATTCCTTGTCAACAGGGGTCCCTCCCGAATCGCGATGTGACCTAGGGCGCATCAGCTTGCCTGTGGCGCTGCGGGGCATGCTGGCCACCACGGTGACTCGCGCCGGCACTTTATATGACACCAACCGGTGGCGGGCGTGACGCACTATCTCAGCGCTGGACACAGGATCGCATCCCGGTTTGAGCTGCACTAGGGCGGCAACAACCTCGCCCCTAACGGGGTGCGGTATCCCGAAAGCCATGGCGTCGGCAACACATGGGTGATCCAGCAGCACAGCCTCTACTTCGTCTGGGTATACTTTGAACCCTCCCACGTTGATGACGTAACACGCCCTGCCCAGGATGCTGAGCCTTCCCTCACTGTCGACGCACGCGACGTCACCTGTGCGCAGCCAGCCGTCCTGCATCACGGCATGAGTGAGGTCCGGTCTGCGATAATAGCCTTGCATGACGCCGTCGCCGGCCACCAACAGCTCGCCGCACTCGGCACCCTGGTGCCCCAGTGGATCGGCACTCAGGGGGCTGTCTCCATGATAAGGTAAGGGCTCGATCCGAACCCGTACGCCTCTCAGCGGTTTCCCGACGCGCCCGGGGCGGACTGGCTCATCGTAACGGCTCGCGGACACAACGGGAGATGCCTCCGTGAGGCCGTAGCCCTCGTATATCGTGAGGCCGAACTTTTC
Organism: Clostridia bacterium DTU025; assembly: GCA_001513145.1. Lineage (GTDB taxonomy): Bacteria > Bacillota > DTU025 > DTU025 > DTU025 > DTU025. Next base: position 76,489 of record LFSP01000023.1, read on the forward strand.
CTCAAACGCCTTTCTCACCCGCTGAGCAAGGGGAGCGCCTCCGCTGATGCACATGCGTATGCTCTTCAGGTCCGACGGCTGCACGCGGGACTCCACCATGGCCGCGAACATGGCCGGCACTGCGGCCCAGATGCTGGGCTTCGTTTGCTGCGCCAGCGCAGCTACCGCCTCCGGGATGAACTGAGGCGCTACGACACAGCAGCCGCCGCTCGCCAGCGGCATGTTCATGCTCACGGTGGCGCCGAACGAGTGGAAGAGCGGCAACGTCGCCAGGTGCACCTGCCCAGGGCGAGCCCCGGCTTCGTCCGCCATGCCCAGCGCGTTGGACGCCAGCGCCTTTCCTGAGAGCATCACACCTTTGGGCTCTCCGGTGGATCCGGAGGTCACAAGGATCGCAGCTGTGGCGTCGCCGTCGAGCTCGGCGGCGAGACGTTCAAGACCGTCGGCGGCCTCCTGGATGTCGCAAGCAGCCGAGGCTTCCAGCAGGCGCCGCAGCAAAGCGCGTTCCCCGTCAGCTGATTCTTCGAGCTCAGAGTCGGCCTTGAGCTCGAGAGCAGGCTCGAAGTGAACACTCATCGCGACTCGCTCTGCAGGCCTCAGGTGCGGGTTCAGCGGCACGACGATGGCACCCGCTGCCATGGATCCATAGTACGCAATTACGAACTCGGCACAGTTCCCAAGGCTGACGGCGACCCGGTCGCCCGGGCGTATGCCCAGTTCCATGAGGCTTATGGCACATTGAGCCGCACGCCAAGCAAGTTCAGCGTAGGTGAGCCTCGCGTCGCCGTAGATCACCGCCGGCGAATGAGGGCGCAACTTCGCCTGCTGCAGAAGAAGGTCAATCAGTGTCATATGCCCCGCTTCACCTCGCTTAGCCAGCCAGAGGCATAACAAGACCCCGCACCTGGCGAAGACGCAAGGTGCGAGGTCAGCAAGATGCAACCGGAACCTACACGAACACGAACAGAGCCGTGATCACCATGAAAGCCGCCAGGACCCACACGGTGATCTTGTCAAGCAGTGCTTCCAGGCCCTTGTTCTTCGCGAAAAAGCTCTGGCTGGATCCGCCGAACGCCCCAAGACCTTCGCCTTTGGCCTGCTGCACAGCGACCAATGCGATGAGCCCAATAGCGAGCACCAGTTCAACCACGAGAAGTATAGTGGTAATCAAAGCCGGAACCTCCTATGCGGCGATGCGCTGACCGAGCAAGAACACTATTGGCATTGTAGCACAGGGCTATGCAGCACGCAATAAGTTCGGCAGAACGAGCAGCCGCGCGGGCGCGGCACAGCGCAGACACGGGTGCGCGGCGTTCGGTTGAGCGTCGAACGTGATCGCGAGCGGGCCCCCGCGCTGGCTGCCCAGGCTGACCCATGCGTGGGTCGTCGTGACCGCCCTTCGACGCTCACGCGGCGAGAGCCGTCCGCCTACCGCTCCGGCAGCACCTTGTTCACCGCGTACACGATGGGTGCAAGCACCAGCGCGGAGGCCAATGCCTCGGGGCCACCCTGCAGCAGAGCGATGCCCAGTGCTCCGGTCTTACCGGCGAGAGGGATGTACCCGAAGACCACGGCCAGGGTGAGGGTTCCCACGGTGTTCGTCAGGCTACCCGCCACAGCTGCCGCAGGCGCCGCCAGAGCTCGGCCCCCGTTGCCCTGGCGCCTGCCACGGCGCAGCGCCGCGTATACCGCGAATGCCACCGGCCCTATCAGCACGCGGGCCGGGATCACAACTCGGAAATCAGGCAAGAACTGAAAAGTGGTCAGTCCGAACATCAGCCCCACCAGCGAGCCCATGAGCGGCCCCCCCAGGATGCCCGCAAGAATCGTAGGCAGATGGGCAAACGTCATGGCTCCCGCCGGTGTCGGCACTGGGATGAACCCTACTCCCGTGACTCCCAGAATGACGGTGAGCGCGCCGAGTACCCCGGCCACGGCCACCCTTCGGGTGTCAAGTCCCGTCATGTTAAGGCACCTCCGTTCCAGCCCCTCGTCAGAGGGTGCCGGACGTACTCTTTCAAGCGTTCAAGCGCGGTTAACGCTGGATACAGATGGGTAGCCACCTGCGGCATCGGCTGCCCTTACCGCCCTCACGATGGCCTCCGCCACCACCTGCGCCGCCAGGGCGCCCACCGCGGTGATGTCGGCGGCTCTGTCGCCATACAGCCTGCGCCTTCCTGTCGACAGGCAGAACACGGTGTCGCCGTCAAACATGGTGTGGGCAGGCACGATTGCGCGGGCCAGGCCGTCGTGGGCCATCGCTGCCACCTTGTTGGCTCCCTCCTTATCTAGTATAACGTCGGTGGCCACCACGGCAACAGTGGTGTTGCCGCCGGCCATCCCCTTCACCGGACCCGGCACAGAAGCGGCTCCTCCTGCGGCGCCCGCAACGCCTGGGGAGCCCAGGAATCGGCGCGCCGTGCGGTCGTAAGCACCCGCCAGCACGCCTCCGCCCACAGGGTCTACCACGTCTCCGAGGGCGTTCACCACGGCCAGAGCCGCCACCACGGCCTCCTGGCCATCCGGCAAGGTGATCCTTGCGCTGGCGGTGCCCAGTCCGCCCTTCATGGCGTACGCCGGCCCCATGGCCTTGCCGACAGTGGCCCCTACCCCGGCTCCGACGTTCCCCTCCTGCACAGGCCCTGCTGCTGCGTTCTCGCAAGCCTGTCGCCCCATGAGCCTGTCAGGCCGTCGCCGCGGGTTTCCTATGTCGAGATCGTAGATCACTGCCGCCCCCACGATCGGCACGACCCCGTGGGCGGTATTGAAGCCGCACCCCTTCTCCTCGAGGTACTCCATGACGCCGGAGGCGGCATCAAGCCCGTAGGCGCTTCCTCCCGAGAGCACTATGGCATGTGCCTTCTCCACCAGGTTTCCCGGCCGCATCAGGTCGGTCTCCCGGGTGCCCGGCGCAGACCCCCTCACGTCCACGCCAACAACAGCGCCCTCCGGCACGAGCACCACCGTGCAGCCTGTGAGGGCTTCCATGTCATGGGCGTGCCCAGCGAGCACGCCCTCAACATCAGTGATCCAGCTCATGATTACCTCGCCACGCTTCGCAGGCAGCGGAAGGCGTCTGCCCCTGCATACCGCGCCGCATCGCCCAGCAGGTCCTCTATCCTGAGCAACTGGTTGTACTTGGCCACTCTGTCCGTACGGCAGGGCGCTCCCGACTTGATCTGCCCTGCGTTGGTCGCCACTGTTATGTCCGCTATGGTGGTGTCCTCAGTCTCGCCCGACCTGTGGGACACCATGGCGGTGTAGCCGGCGGTCTTCGCCAGCTCGATGGCGTCAAGCGTCTCGGTGAGGGTACCGATCTGGTTCACCTTGATCAGGATGGAGTTGGCCACGTTCTCGGCAATGGCCCGCTTCAGCCGCTTCACGTTGGTGACCAGGAGGTCGTCTCCCACCAGCTGGACCTTGCTGCCGAGCTCTCGGGTGGCCAGCTGCCAGCCGTCCCAGTCATCCTCGGCGAACCCGTCTTCAATGGAGACTATGGGGTACCGCTTCAGCAGCGTGCTGTAGAACTCCACCAGCTGCTCCGCGGTGAGCTCCCGGCCCTCGCCCTCGAAGACATACTTGCCATCGCGGTAGAGCTCAGACGAAGCCACGTCAAGGGCTACGTACACGTCCTTGCCGGGAACGTAACCCGCGCGCTCTATGGCCTCCACCAGCACTGCTATGGCCTCTTCATTTGAAGACAGGTTGGGAGCAAACCCGCCCTCGTCGCCCACTGCGGTGGAGAGGCCCTTCTTCTTGAGGACGCCTTTGAGCGAGTGATAGACCTCCGCTCCCATCCTGAGGGCCTCGGCGAAGCTTCCGGCGCCCACAGGCGCTATCATGAACTCCTGGATGTCAACGTTGTTGTCGGCGTGGGCGCCACCGTTGAGGATGTTCATCATGGGAACCGGCAGCGTGCGGGCGTTGGTTCCGCCTATGTACTGATACAGGGGAAGGCCGGTGTACTCCGCGGCCGCATGGGCCACTGCCAGCGATACGCCGAGGATCGCGTTGGCTCCGAGCTTGCCCTTGTTCTCCGTGCCGTCCAGTTCTATCAGCGTCGCGTCGATGAGGGCCTGCTCCCTGGCGTCCATCCCGACGATCTCATCTGCTATGACGGTGTTTACGTTCTCCACTGCCTTCTGGACGCCACGGCCAAGGTAACGACCTTTGTCGCCGTCCCGCAGCTCCACAGCTTCATGCGCCCCTGTGGATGCGCCCGACGGCACGCAGGCGCGACCGTAGGTGTCGTCCGACAGGACCACCTCCACCTCCACGGTGGGGTTGCCCCGGGAATCCAGTATCTCTCGCGCATACACGTCTGTGATGATAGACACGGCTCAAGTCTCCTTTCACTGCTGGCGCTGCTTGACGGCGTCCAGCGTCGCTTTGATGATCCCGCAGAAGTCCTGCGCGTTCAGGCTCGCTCCACCCACCAGGGCGCCGTCTATATCTGGCTGCCCGGCGAACTCAGCCATGTTGCCGGGCTTGACGCTCCCGCCGTACTGGATCCTTATAGTCTCCGCGGTGATCGCGCCGTACAGGCTCGCCAGCGTTGACCTGATGCGAGCGCAGACCTCCTGCGCGTCGGCGCCTGAGGAGGCCCTTCCGGTGCCTATGGCCCATATCGGCTCATAGGCCACGACCATCTGGACTGCCTGATCCTCCGGCACGCCGCCGAACGCCGCCTTTACCTGAGAGACCACAACATCAAACGTCAGACCCTGCTCGCGCTGCTGGAGGGATTCGCCCACACACACGATGGGCCGAAGCCCTGACGCCAGCGCCGCCTTGACCTTGAAGTTCACGGTATCATCCGTTTCGCCGAACATGGCCCTCCGTTCGGAGTGTCCGATGATGACCCACGAGCACCCGACGTCAAGCAGCATCTCGCAGGACACCTCGCCGGTGTAGGCCCCTTTGGCCTCCCAGTGCACGTCCTGCCCGCCAACCTCAATGGGCGAGCCCTTCACCGCGTTCGCCACCGCCGCCACGGCCGTGAACGGCGGGCAGAGCACCACCTTGCAGCCGTCGAACTCGGCGGAGGCTTTCACCAGCTCAGAGGCGAGCGCGACGCCCTCGCCGACGGTCTTATGCATCTTCCAGTTGCCTGCCACTATCGGCGTTCTCATCTCAGTGCCTCCAAATCCGATTCGTCACGGAGCGCCTCGACGCCCGGGAGCCTGCGGCCCTCAAGGAACTCCAGCGACGCGCCGCCGCCTGTCGACACGTGGGTCATCTTGTCGGCGAAACCGAACTGTTCACACGCTGCCGCCGAATCCCCTCCGCCCACGATCGTCACGGCCTTCGACTCCGCCATCGCCTTGGCCACCGCGATGGTGCCCTCCGCGAAGGGCGGCATCTCGAACACGCCCATGGGACCGTTCCACACCACCGTGCCTGCCGCCGCGATGATTTCCGCGTAACGTTGGCGCGTTTCGGGGCCGATGTCCAGGCCCTCCCAATCGGCGGGGATGGCATCGGCGGGCACCACCTTGCGCTGAGCGTCAGGCGAGAAAGCGTCGGCCACCACGATGTCGCCCGGCAACGCCAGCTCCACGCCGGCCTCTGCCGCCTTGCGCATGGCCTCGGCTGCAAACTCGATGCGGGACGAGTCGAGTATGGACTTGCCCACTTCGTAACCTTTCGCCTTCAGGAAGGTGTAGGCCATTCCGCCTCCGATGACTATGGCATCCGCCTTCGCCAGCAGGTTCTCGATGACGCCGATCTTGTCGGACACCTTCGCTCCGCCAAGGATGGCCACGAAAGGCCGCACCGGGTCGGTTAGGGCCTTCCCGAGGATCTCAATCTCCTTCTGCATCAGAAGGCCGGCTACTCCCGGGATGAACCTGGCTATGCCCTCGGTGGACGCATGGGCCCGGTGGGCGGCACCGAACGCGTCGTTAACGTATACGTCGGCAAGGGACGCCAGCTTCGCCGCGAAGGCGTCGTCATTGGCCTCCTCTTCCTTATGGAAGCGGACGTTCTCCAGGAGCACCACGTCGCCAGGCTTCATCGCCCACACGTAGGCTTCCACTTCCGGTCCTATGCAGTCGTTCAGCTTCGGCACAGGCCGGCCCAACAGCTCGCCCAGGCGCACCGCTACGGCATCCAGCGTGGCGGAAGGATCGTACTTCCCCTTCGGCCGCCCCAGGTGCGACGCCAGGATGACCTTGGCGCCCCGCTCCAGGAGAAGCCTGATTGTGGGGATCGCAGCCGCTATGCGGCGGTCGTCGGTGATACGCCCCTCGGGATCCATGGGGACGTTGAAGTCAGCGCGCACGAACACGCGCTTGCCTGCGGGGTTGATATCTGCCACCGACAGCTTGCGCATGGCCCAAACCCCCTACATCCTCTTCGCGATGTAGCTGGCCAGGTCCACCACGCGGTTGGAGTAGCCCCACTCGTTGTCGTACCAGGCTATGACCTTGGCCATGTCGCCCTCCATCACCATGGTGCACTTGCCGTCGACTATACCGGAGCGCGGGTCGCCGTTAAAATCTATGGAGACTAGCTCGTCGTCAGTGTAGCCCAGAATGCCGGCCAGTGGCCCTTCCGCCGCAGACTTCAGGGCGCCGTTGATCTCTTCCACCGAGGCGCTCTTCTCCAGCTCCACGACGAGGTCCACCACGGATACGTTGGGCGTGGGAACCCTCATGGCGAAGCCGTTCAGCTTGCCCTTGAGCTCAGGTAGCACCAGCGCCACGGCCTTCGCCGCGCCGGTGGTGGTGGGGATCATGGACATGCTGGCGGCACGGGCCCGCCTCAAGTCGGAGTGAGCGAGATCGAGTATGCGCTGGTCGTTGGTGAAGGAGTGCACCGTGGTCATCAGGCCGCGGCGGATGCCGAAGTTCTCCATGAGCACCTTGGCCACGGGCGCCAGGCAGTTGGTGGTGCACGATGCGTTGGATATGATGTGATGGTTCTCGGGATCGTACTTGTCCTCGTTCACGCCCATGACGATGGTGATGTCCTCATTCTTGGCAGGCGCGCTGATGATGACCTTCTTCGCGCCTCCCACGAGGTGGGCCGAGGCCTTATCCTTCGACCTGAATACCCCTGTAGACTCCACGACGATGTCGACGCCCACCTCGCCCCAGGGCAGCTTGGACGGGTCCTTCTCCGCGAATACGGTGACCTTCTTGCCGTTGATCTCGATGAATCCGTCGCCGGCGGCCACCTCGTACGGGAGCCTACCATGAACCGAGTCGTGCTTCAGAAGGTGCGCGTTGGTGGCGGCGTCCACCAAGTCGTTGATGGCCACCACTTCGAGGTCGGGATTGTCCAGCGCTGCCCTCATCACAAGTCGGCCGATTCTTCCGAAACCGTTGATTCCAATTCTTGTAGCCATTCTAGCCCTCGCCCATACAGGGCAAGGTTCACCTCCTATGTAGAATGAGACTAGGACTTTGCCGCTGTGAGCTGCCGCGCTCTGCTGGCAGCTCCCTCGTCGGTGACGACGAAATGCGAGAACCCGTTCCTGAGCACCGCAGACAGCGCCTCCCCCTTGCTGGAGCCGCCGCCTACGCATATCACGCACTCGATGGATGCAAGCTCCGCCAGGCGCAGACCCAGGCTGGATGTGGTGTACACCACCTCGCCTTGGGCGTCGAAGTAGTAGCCGAAGGCCTCACCCACCGCTCCCAGCTGCAGCATGCGATCAATCTCCTGCGCCGACAGGTTTCGCCTGCGCGCCATCTCCGCGGCGGTGCCCACGCCGTGAACCACCACGCGGGCCTGGCGTATCAGCTGCAGCACCTCCCTGGTCCTGGGTTCGCTCGTGATGCTGGCGAGAAGCTCCGGGCCCAGGTCATCCGGGAGGTTGAGCAGCCTGTAGCTCCCTCCCAGCTGCTTGGCGAGGGCCGCAGCCACCGTATCGGCCTGCTTCTCGACGTCCTCGCCCAATCCTCCTCTGGCAGGCACTACGGTGAGGTTCCGAGGTACCCTGTGGGCCGTGGAAGGTGCCACGGCGGCCAGTTCCGCCATGGTGGTGCCACCTGTGACCGCCACGACGTCGCCGTCCATCACCAGCTCCTGAAGGAGCCTCGCGCCCGACCTGGCCATCTCCTTCTTGACCGACGCGTCGACGTCGGAGTCGCCAGGCACCACTATCGCCCTGCGGAGACCATACTCCTGCATCAGATAGTCCTCGAGGGCTCCCGCACCCGACAGGCAGGCGACATACTCAACCAGCTCCGCTAGGATATCTTCCCCATCCCGCGATAGCCGAATGCCCTGGGGCGACACCGTCAAGAGGCCAGCTTGCCGCAGAATCCGCTCCTCCCGACGCACCTCGCGCTCGGTGCGGCCGATGCTCGCGGCCAGGACGCGCCTGCCCACGGGCTGCAGGTGACCCACGCTTCTGAGGATGACGTACCGCAGCACGATGGTGTCGACAAGCTCCGGGGCGATCCTGCGCTGCAACGCCACGATCTTACCATCGATTCCGCTCATGGACACAATGTATCCCACTTGGTCAGCAATTGTCCCACCCCGCATGAACATTATACCTCATTCCCGGCGAGGCTTCCATGGGCTCTTGGCTCATTGCCCGGGAGTGAGGCACGTCGTACAGCGCCGGGAGCCGGGGTTCCAGGCCTCAGTACCGACGCCGCGCGGCGGAGGCCGGGATCAGCATCTCCTCGCGGTACTTTGCCACCGTCCTGCGCGACACATGTATGCCTTCGTGCTGGAGACGCTCGGCGATTGCCCTATCCGACAGCGGCTCAGAAGGATCCTCCTCGTCGATAAGCTGTTTGATCAGACGGCGCACACTCTCGGCTGCCGCCTGCTGTCCGTCAGCGGCCTTCAGGCCCGAACTGAAGAAGAACTTCAGCTCGAACATGCCCCTGGGAGTCTGGGCGTACTTGCCCGACGTCGCGCGGCTCACGGTGCTCTCGTGTACGCCGATGTCGGCCGCGACGTCCTTCAGCGTCATCGGCTGCAAGCTCATGATGCCGTTGTCAAAGAACGCCTTCTGCCTCCGCACGATGGATTCAGCCACCCGGAGGATGGTGTCTCTCCGCTGCGACAGCGCCCTGAGAAGCCATAGCGCCGAGTTGAGCCTGTCGCGGACGAAATCCTTGACCGTTGCGTCAACTCCGGGATTGGTCAGAAGGGCTCTGTAGCGCGCGCTGACACACAGACGAGGCACGGCGGAATCGTTGGGGATCACGATGTACTCGCCGTCAACGCGCTCGATGTACACGTCTGGGGTGATGTACCTCACCTCTCCGTCGCCAGAGAGCCCGGCTCCGGGGGCGTGATTGAGCCGTCTGATGAGGTCCACTGCCTCCTGCACCCTCGCCAAGGGCGCTCCCGTTGCCGAGGCCGCCTTGCCGAGCTTTCCGGCGGCTATGTCCTCCAGGTGGGCGGCGACTACCTGAAGCGCTAGGCGGCTCAAGTCTTCGTCCAGCTGCATCGCCCGAATCTGTGCGCTCAGGCACTCCTGCAAGTCCCTGGAGCCGATGCCCACGGGCTCAAGATTCAGCAGCACCCGCCGTACCGCCTCCACCTCGTCCACGTCCACATTGAGAGCCGCGGCGATCTCGTCAACAGTCACGGCAAGGTAGCCGCGGTTGTCCAGACAGCCCAGAAGGTACTCGCCGATACGCTGATCCCTGGGGCAGCTGATCGCCGTTTTCAGCTGGATCCTGAGGGATTCCAGTAGCCCAGGCTCCCACCCGATGCCAGCCACAGGATCCTCATCGCGCCAGTCGTTACCGCGAATCTCCCATGAGCCGTCGCCCAGCTCGCCGAAGTACTGCGCCCAGTCCACCACCGGTTCGTCGGCAGAACGCGCGTCGGCTGACGCCCCGCTGGCAACGTCAGCTTCCGTCGGATCCCCCTGGCACTGGTCGGCTGAGGCGTACGCGTCATCAATCTCCACCTCGAGCAGCGGATTCTGTAGCAGCTGCTCCTCCAGGTAGTTCGACAGTTCCACCGTGGGAAGCTGAAGCAACTTGATGGCCTGTTGAAGCTCTGGCGTCATCACCAGCTTCTGAACTTGCTGCTGTACCAAGCCTAGACCGGTATCGTAAGCCATCAGGAAAGCCCCTTCTTCCTTCTCAGGCTATCGGCGATCTGAGCCAGCCTCCTCATGCGATGGTTGACCCCAGACTTGCCGATGGCGGGGGTCAGCATCGCCCCAAGCTGCGTCAGGCTGGCTTCCGGGTTCTCCAGCCGCGCCATGGCTATCTCTCTCAGGCTCGGGGGCAGGCGGTGCAAGCCCATGGCCTCGTCGATGAGCTCGATATCCTGCACCTGACGGCAGGAAGCCTCCACCACCTTAGCGAGGTTGGCGTTCTCCGCGTTCACCAGACGGTTGACGTCGTTCCTTATGGACCTCACTATCCTGTCGTTCTCCATCTCCAGCAGGGCGTTGGGAGCCTCCATTATGCGCAGAAGCTCCGCCACGTCGTCACCGTCTTTGACGTACACCACGTAGCGCTTGCGACGCTGGACTATGCCAGTGCGCACCCCGAACTCCCCGATGAGCTGTGAGAGGAACTCGGCGAAGCCTTCAGTCTCCACGTTGATCTCAAGATGATACCCTTTGCCCGGCAGGCTCATGTAGCCACTCCCCAGGAACACCCCGCGGATGAAGGCGCGCTTGCAGCAGTAGTTCTCAACAATTCGCGGATCCGGCCCGCCCGCCGCCGACGAAGCGGAAAGCCCCAGAACGTCGAGGAGGCGCACAACTTCATCGTGCCGCGGAAGCCTGACGATGTATGCCTTGCCGCGAACAAGCCCTCTCCCCTTGGCCACGGCAACCTGCACTTCCGGACGGGACACGTCCTTGAGCAGCGCCACTATCTTCCTGGCCACTGCTGCGCTGGACTCCCGTATGGACAATGACATCCTGCCAGACGCGATCCGGACGACGCCGTCGGCCTTTATGAGGCCGCACAGCTCGGAGATCTTGCAGCACTCGCGTTCAGGCATCGCCCTGATCAGCTCGTCCTTGGCACGAGCGTAGAAGTCCACGACGACGCCCCCTTCGGTTCATGGTACTTGGGTATTCCCCATACAGCGAGCTTTCCCTGCATGACATCAATACGTGCAGAATAGGCTTGCCGGGGAGGAGATAGCATGTTGGGAACTCTCTGGGTGGCTATGCTGGCGTCGGGAACCCTCGCAGCCGTCGTGTGCAAGGGGCCCGCGTCGGTGGCGCAGATCCTGACCAAGTCCGCGTCTGATGCCATCCACCTGTGCATCGGGCTTGCCGGCCTGATCGGCCTCTGGTCAGGCATATCTGCCCTGGCAGAGGAATCGGGGCTGATGGACGCGCTGGCCGCTGCAGTGAGGCCCGTGACCCGCCGCCTGTTCCCAGGCCTTCCTTCCGACAGCCCAGCCCACGGCGCCATGGCCGCTTCCTTCGCAGCCAATCTGCTCGGGCTTGGGGGAGCCGCCACCCCTCTTGGCCTGCGGGCCATGGAGGAGCTGGCGAAGGCCTCAAGGCGTCCTGGCGAGGCCTCGGACGAGATGTGCACCTTCGTTCTCCTGATCGCCTCCGGCCTCACGCTGGTCCCAACGTCGATCCTGGCGGTGCGGGCCCACGCGGGATCCGCGGCGCCTGCGTCCGTCACCGGGCCGATGCTGATAGCCAGCACCTGCTCAACCCTGACGGCGCTCCTGGCGGACGGACTCATCAGGGGAGCTAGGCGGCGCCTGCGGCGCGGAAGGTAGGCGCCAGCCGATGAAGGCGTTCGTAACCTTCGCGCAGCTCGTCACGCCTCTCTTCGTAGTGGGAATCCCCCTTTACGCGTGGTTCCGCCGCGTAGACGTTTACTCCGTGTTCCTCAGGGGCGCAGGCGAAGGCTTCAGGTCGCTGGCGCGCATGGCTCCAGCTGTGCTCTGCATGTTCACCGCGGTTGGGCTCCTGTCGGAATCAGGAGCCATGGACCTCGCCGGGCCGGCCCTGGCTCCGCTGGCGCGGGCCCTGGACACGCCAGAGGACATCCTGGTGCTATCACTGATAAGGCCCCTGTCGGGCTCCGGCGCGCTTGGCCTGCTCGCGAGGATCTTGAGCTCCAAAGGACCGGACTCGTTCGAAGGGATTCTGGCGTCCACCGTTCAAGGATCCACCGACACCGCCATCTACGTGGTGGCGCTGTACTTCGGGTCAGTGGGAATAGCGCGTACGCGACACGTCCCCATCGTGGCGCTGCTGGCGGCGGCGGCCGGAACTGCGGCGGCAGTCGTGGCCTGCAGGCTCAGCGCGATCTCGGGTTTCTGAGGGCCACCTCGGCGACGGTCAGGGCCAACCCCATGGGATCGTGCCTCACGATGTCCGTCTCGCTGGCGACGCTGGCTTCCACCACCCCTACCCCCATCGCCCTGAGCTCGTCCGCGTCGTATCGGACAGGTTCGGCGCCCTCAGCGAGGTACTTCTCCCTCAGGTGCCTGGATATGGGCGAGTTGCTGACTATCACCCAGTCTACCACCTCATCGCCTGCATGGTTCCGGATGGCCGCCAGGTGTCGCTGCGCGGTGTAGCCGGTGGTCTCGCCCGCTTCAGTCATGACGTTGCACACGTAGATCTTGACGGCCTTGGACGTAGCGATGGCATCGGCCATGCCGGGCACCAAGAGGTTCGGTATGACGCTCGTATAGAGGCTCCCCGGCCCGAGCACTATGGCATCGGCCTCGTCGATGGCCCTGAGCGCCTCCGGGAGCGGCTTGCAGTCGCCGGGCTCAAGGAACACCCTGGATATGGGCGAGTCGCACGTGGCTAGAACGCTCTCGCCTAACACCCGCCGGCCGTCCTCCAGTATCGCCCCGAGCACGCAGTCGTCGCAGGTGGCGGGCAGCACCCTTCCCCTGATGGCCAACACGTCACTGGACCTCTTCACGGCAAGGTCGAAATCGCCGGTGATGTCGGACATGGCCGCAATGAAGAGGTTTCCGAAGCTGTGCCCGGCCAGCGGGCCGTTGCCCTTGAACCTGTAGTTGAAAAGTTCCGTCATCAGCGACTCGGAATCGGCCAGAGCCACCAGGCAGTTGCGGATGTCACCTGGGGGCAACACCCCCATCTCGGCCCTGAGCCTGCCTGAACTGCCGCCGTCGTCGCTCACCGTTACGATGGCGGTGATCTTGGAGGTCAGCTGCTTGAGCCCCCGCAGCAGTGTGGAGAGGCCAGTGCCTCCACCCAGGGCAACCACCTTCAGTTCCATTGGCGCATCCTCCGATCTACCGTGGACCTATCATAGATAATTCGTCGGCGCCCATCGGAACACCTCGTCTTGTGCCGCTATATCTCGAAGGGCGCTGGCATCGTCGCAGGCAGAATCCAGGGCGGCACGGGCGAGCCGCATGAAGTTGTCGACGTGCGCCCGAAACCTGGCCCTGGCGTACTCAGACGCCTGGCCGACGCCGACGAGATACGGCCAGTCGCTGGCCTCAGCCAGCATCAGCTCCCTGGATGCCGCGGCCGCAAGCTCCAGTTGACGAGGGCTGAGCCGAACGGTGGCCGCGTCAAGCTGGCGCTTGAGAGCGTGTGCATCCCTGAGCACCGTCCACATGGAGCGCGTTGAGTCGTTGGTCCAGTTGCTGTGCGGTGGCCCTTCTCCCCACGATCCGTCCGTCAGCTCGACGTCTCCGCCCCACGTACCCTCGTCCGCTGCTCGGCTCACCGAAGCCAAGCTCATGCCAGCGCTTTCCGACACAATATGTATTACGTGGCTCAGCCAAGTAACCCCCTCATGCCACCAGTGCCCGAAGAGCTCCATGTCGAACGGGGCAACAACCAGCCCGCCGTCGACGCCGGCGACCCTTTCGGCCACGAACTGACAGAAGTGCTCGGCATGGCGACGGGCCGCCGCGTCCGCCTCCTGAGGCCGGTACAGCTGCTTGTAGTCTAGCGCCGTAAGCTTCGACGTCACCCTCCAGTACGGTATCCCGGAAAGCTCGTGCCGCTTGTGGAACTCCCTGTATGCCCCGTCTCCCGGGTAGCCAGTGTCTGGCGACCACACCTGAGCCACGGCGACGTCGTCTCGCACCAGAACCCGCATGTCGCTGCCGCCAAGGGTGTAGCGCGCCAGGCTAGCTGCGCCCGAACGGCCCGGCGTGGGCCTCACGGACGACGGGTCCACCAGTATGCAGTCTACACCGATCTCCTGGAGCGCGGCGTCGAGGGCTCCTGGGCTGTATCCCAGCTCAGGAAGCCACGCCGCCTTCGGCCGCACGCCCAGGTGGTGCTGTATGGCCAGCGCGCCGGTGCGCAGCTGCGCCCTGACGCGGTCGGCGTCGCCCAAGAGTGGCAGGTAGGCGTGGGTGGCCGCTGTGGTCATGATCTCTATCCTCCCGTCCTGTGCCAGCCGGCGGAAGGCTCCCACGAGATCGCGGTGCCAGCGTTCCAGGAACGAGCGCTTAACCGCCTCGCACTGCTCGAGATAGTCTCCGGCGATGGAGGCCATTATATCGTCGTGGACCTCCATGTGGCGCTCGATGTCGCGGCGCGCGGCTGCGATCCTGGCGTCGATGTACTCCAGGAACCTCTGCTTCATGTAGTCGTCCGCCAGCTGCTCGCAGAGGATCGGGGATACGGCCACCGACAGGCACGCGCCGGCCTCAGCGGGCAGGGCCTCTGCCATCAGGTCCAACATGGGGATGTAGGTCTCAGCCATGGCCTCAAACACCCATTCCTCGCCGAATGGCCAGACCCCTTGCTTCCTGCAGTATGGGATGTGTGAGTGCAGAACGAACGCCAGAAGCGACCGGGAGCTCAAAGCGACAACCTCCGGAGTCTCGCATGATGCGCAATGGACGCGTTTGGCGTTTAGTGTTACCCCGTTCAGCCCCAGTATCCAGCGGCGGATAGCCCATCATTCCTGGGGGCAGTATACCGTGAAGGAGGAAGGCCATTGGACACTGACAGCGCTCGCAGAATACCTCGACACCAGCACCAGCCCGGAGAGGGCCTCCCAGCCCCGGAGTCACCCATCAACCTCTCAGACCAGTTGCCGCGCTCCTACGGAGTGACGCGCTGCGTTCTCCAGGCTCGCGATCCAAGGTGGCTGCATGCCTGGTGGGAAGCGTCTGAGGCCGAGTGGAGCTTCGCGCTGGCGCGCGTGGGAGCGAACGCCGCTCAGGCCACCCCGGTGCTGCGCGTGTACAACCTGGGGACCGAAGGCCCGCCGGATTTGGCCTTGGCCTCGGCCTCGGCGATGGCACCTTGGTGGTATGTGCCCCTGGGCCAGTTCGCCGACGCCTGGCTCTTCGAGGTGCCGGTTCCCGGCTGCTACTACCGAGTCGAAGTGGGCCTTCTGGGCCCGGGAGGCGCGTTCGTCCCCGTGGCCGCCTCCAACGTTGCCCAGACGCCCCGGGCGAGCCCATGCGGCTTGGCAAGCCGGCGGCCATCAGCGTGGTCTGGCAGCATCAGCCGCCTGGCGTAGGCCGATCCAGCATCTACGTATGGCATATCTGCGGGGGGTATCGGAAATGGCTGAACCCAAGGGATACCTATGCATCGTGCTTCACGCCCATCTTCCGTACGTCAGGCATCCAGAAGGCAAGGGGGCCCTGGAGGAGATGTGGCTGTATGAGGCCATGACTGAGACCTACATACCGCTGTACATGATGCTGAAGCGCCTGGCCGACGCTGAAGTGCCCCATCGCATCACCGTGTCGCTCTCCCCGACGCTGGTGTCCATGTTCCGCGATCAGCTCCTCATGGACAGGTACCGCCAGCACCTTGACGGCCTCACCGAGCTTGCCGACAGGGAGGTGCAGCGTACCGCCTCGCTCGATGACATGAACGCCGTCGCCCACATGTACAGGGACATGTTCCGCGAGGTTCGAGATGTATTCACGGGCGAGCTGGGCGGCGACATAACGAAAGGCTTCGCGTCTCTCGCCAGCCGAGGGACTGTGGAGTTGATCACGTGCGCGGCCACCCACGGCTACCTTCCGCTGATGCAGGTGTGCCCTGAGGCCGCCAGGGCCCAGGTGCTGGTGGCAGCCGCGGAGCACCGGCGCGTGTTCGGAAGCCCCCCGAAAGGCATGTGGCTTCCTGAATGCGGCTACTACCCGCACGTTGACGAGTTCCTCGCAGAAGCCGGAGCCCGCTACTTCTTCGTAGAGTCCCACGGCGTCCTCAACGCGTGCCCCGCCCCTATGCGCGGCCTGTACGCGCCGATTACGTGCCCCAGTGGGGTTGCGGCGTTCGCCAGGGACGTGGAGAGCTCGCAGCAGGTGTGGAGCGCCGACCATGGCTACCCCGGCGATCCGGTCTACCGGGAGTTCTACTGGGACATCGGCTTCGAGCTGGACGAGGACTACCTCAGCCCCGTGCTGGGAAAGCTGCCCGCGCGCGCACACACAGGGTTCAAGTACCACAGGATAACCGGCAAGACTAATCACAAGGAGATCTACTGCCCGTCGGCGGCCAGAGATAGGGCCCTAGTGCACGCGGGCAACTTCGTGTTCAATCGGGGCAGGCAGATAGAGCACCTGGCAGGCTTCATGGACCGCCGCCCGATGGTGGTGGCGCCGTACGACGCCGAGCTCTTCGGCCACTGGTGGTTCGAGGGGATCGTCTTCCTGGAGCACGTCCTGAGGCTGGCGGCAGAGCCAGGCTCGGGTTTTGCCACTGTCACCGCGTCCGACTACCTCGGCCAGTATCCGGTGAGCCAGGAGGCCGTGCCAAGCATGTCGTCGTGGGGCTATGGAGGCTACTCGGAGGTGTGGCTGTCCCAGGAGAACGACTGGATTTACCGACACCTGCACTCCATGGCGTGGCGCATGAGCGAGCTGGCCAGGAGGTTCCCACCGCCCCAGCCTCCGCTGGTGGCGAGAGCCTTGGCGCAGGCCGCACGCGAGCTGATGCTGGCCCAGAGCTCCGACTGGGCGTTCATCATGAAGGCCGGCACGTGCGTGGACTACGCAGTGCAGCGCACCGCGTCTCACGTGCTGCGCTTCGACAGCCTATACCAGGCCCTCGTCCGCGGCGAGATCAGCGAGGGGCTGGTGAGGAAGCTGGAGGAAGCTGACAACCTCTTCCCCCAGCTGGATTACACCGTCTACTCCGGCGTGCTGAACCCTGAGGCGCTCTCCGCCACGGCGGACCGTATCACGCCGGCATAGAACAGGGCTATCTCCTCGGCCGCCTCCTGGCTGAAGGCCTCTGTATACACCTGGAAGACTGGGCGGTCGCTATCGGGCAGGATCAGCGCCTGCCCCTCGTCAGACTCCACCCTTATCCCGTCGATGAGCTGAACGTTGGAGCCTCTGGTGCGCTCGATGAGAGAGCGCATGACCCTGCCCTTGGCGGTCCAGGGGCACTCCACGGTGTGCGCGGCGGTGTGCGCCTGCGGCATCAGGCTGGCGGCCTCACTGAGCCGCATCCCCGTGGCGGCGAGGTAATCGGCCACCAGGGCCAGCGCGAAAAGGCCGTCCACCACCGGGTGCAGGTGATGCGTCCTCCTGCCCCCCGCCCCTACGTGGCACTCGATGGTGCGACGCAGCACCGACCCTGCGCCGGTGGGCGCCCGCAGCACCGATCCTCCCAGCGACTTAGCAAGCCTCTCCACCGATGCCGGCGCCGTTACCGGCACCACGAAGGGTTCACTGGGACGCAGTCTCACGGCGGCGGCACACGTCAACGCCAGGAGCGCCGGCTCCGACACTGACCCGCCTTGCTCGTCAATGAGGGCGAGACGCTCAGCGTTGCGGTCTACAATGAACCCGAAATCGGCTGCGGCATCGCGAACCAGCTGCGCGTGGGCGGCGGCAGCCGCGGGACCCTCCCAGTCGATGGACGCCAGCAGGGTGATGCCCAGTTTTCGGCAGAGCTCCACCACGAGGTCGCCGACATAGGCGGCGTCGTACGCGCCGGCCACCACCATCCCGGCGCGGCGTATGGCCTCAGTGTCGACTGCCGAGGCCACGGCGGCCAGATACGCCCGGGTGTGGTTGGGGCCGGGGACGATGGCGCCGATGCCGTCCGCTGGGGCTCGGCGGGAATCCTCGGTTGTGTACGCGTTCTCGATCTTGCGTTCGAGGTTCCTGTCGACGTGGATGCCCTCGGAATCAAGGAACTCCAAGATGAGAGATGCGGGGTCGGCCGGAGACACCCTGATATGGGCGCCCCCGGCGTAGCTGGAGGCCTGCAGGGTGTAGCGGGCGACGGCGGTGGTGTAGACGCCGTGGTCGACGACGTGGGTTCCGGCTGACACCACGCCTGACGCAAAGGCCGACGCGGCCATGGAGGATGCTGGGTGCGCGTCGCGGGAGAGGGCGATCTTGGCGCCGGCGGGCATACACGAGGCGTAGGCCGCCCCGGCGCGGGTGAGCACCGCCGGGGTGAGGTCGACGTTGGCGACACCGCTGACGCCCAGGGAGCCGAAGAGCCTGCGCTGGGCGGCGCCGGACCATACTAGGCTGTGGTAGACGCGCGCTCCGCCGTCGATCACCTTGTCGGGCCAGATCTTGACCCCGGCGGCGATCTTCGCGCCTTCGCCCACAGAAGCGCCGGACCCCACCACGGCGCCCTCCCCTATGCTGGCTCTAGCCTTGATGCTGGCGCGGGAGCCGATGACGCCGCCGGTTACGGTGGCGCCTGCGCCCACGAAGGCCCCGGGCCACAGCACCGAACGGGTGATGCGGCAGCCGGCCGAGGCCACGCACCCGGTGCCCAACACCGAACCGTCGCCCACCTCAGCACCCTTCTCGATCCAGCACCCGGAGGACACGATCACAGGAGGCTTGAGAACGGCGCCGGCCTCTATCACCGCGCCGTCGCCGACCCACACCCCGCGTTCGATGAGCTCGGCACCGATGTGCACCCTGGCCCTGCCCTCCAGGATGTCGTAGTGGGTTGCGCGGTACTGCTCAAGGCAGCCCACGTCGCACCAGTAGCCGTCGGCGACGTAGCCGAACAGCGGCCACTCCCTCTTGAGCAGGCGCGGGAACAGGTCACGGGAGAAGTCGAACTCGCCCTCGGGAGGGACCAGGTCAAGCACCTCAGGCTCCAGCACGTATATGCCGGTGTTCACCGTGTCGCTGAACACCTGCCCCCAGCTGGGCTTTTCCAGAAAGCGCTCGATCCTGCCGCTGGAATCGGTTATCACGACGCCGTACTCGAGGGGCGTGTCGACTTTCGTGAGAACCAGCGTGGCGGCGGCGCCGCGCGCCCTGTGGAAGTCAATGGCGGCGGAGATGCTTATGTCGGTGAGGGCGTCACCGCTGGCCACGACGAACGTGCCGTCAAGGAGGCCGCGTAGCGCCCTGACGCTGCCGGCGGTGCCCAGGGGGGTGGTCTCCACGGAGTACTGGATTGAGCAGCCGAAGCGGGAGCCGTCGCCGAAGTGCGTTCGCACCTCGTCAGGGAGGAAACACAGCGTGCAGGCGAGGTCAGTGATGCCGTTGGCCAGGAGAAGGTCAACGACGTGTTCCATCATGGGCCTGGCTGCCACCTGGGCCATGGGTTTCGGCAGGCTGCAGGTGAGAGGGCGAAGCCGTGTGCCTTTTCCGCCGGCCATTATCACCGCCTTCATCCGCTCGCCACCTCCCGTGCGAGGCGGGCTCCAGTCCCATCCTGCTCACGGAGCGTCGCCCCGCCCGCCGCGCCGGACTGAGGATGCAGGCCGCCGTCGCCCTGCATCTCCATGTGAAACCGCAGCACTTGGGCGTACACAGCAGCGGTGCGGCGCGCGATGGCCCGCCAGTCGTATGTGGTGCGTATGTCGTACGCTGCGGCCTGTGTGAGGTTGCATCGCAACGCCTCGTCAGCGAGCACGCTCACCAGCGCCGCCCCCAGCTGCACCGGATCGCCGGCCGGCACCAGGAGACCGTTGCGTCCGTGCGTGATGATCTCCTGCAATCCGCCTACGGCCGACGCCACCACAGGGGCCCCTGCGGCCATGGCCTCCAGCGCGGTGATGCCGAAGGGCTCGTAGAGACTGGGCACCACCGCCGCCCTGGCCCGCCGGTACACGGCGTTCCGCTGCTGATCCGACACGAACCCCAGCATCCTCACGGCATGACCCAGGCGCCGCTGGTCCACGAGGCGTCTGAGCTCGTCCCCGTACGGTCCCGTCCCTATCACGAAGAGCTTCGCGTTGGGCCTCGCTGCCAGCACCTGCGGCATGGCCTCCAGCAGCACCTGCACGCCCTTCTCGTACACCAGCCGGCCCACGAAAGCTATCACTTCATCGCCGGGATCGATCCCCAGCGAGCTTCCTGGCACATCGCCCTCTGCGAACTGGCCGGGCACGACGCCGTTGGGGATGACTTCGATCTTGTCGCCGGGGATTCCGAACACGTTCATCAGTTCGGTCCGCATGTGACGGGAGCACACGATCACCCGCCAGGCCTCGTAGCCCAGGTACCATTCGATGTCGGAGATGCGTCGCTGCATGGGTGTGTGCAGGCCGGAGTTGCGCCCGAACTCCGTGGCGTGGATGGTGGCTATCAGCGGGATCCTGTAGGCGTGCTTCATCCCCACTCCGGCGAACGCCGACGTCCAATCGTGGGCGTGCACGACGTCGAAGGGACCGGTCTCGTACGCCAGGCGGGCGCCTGCCGACAGCATGCCCACCGTGAGCTGCGAAGACCACTGCAGGAAGTCCTCGCAGCGGGGCCCCGGCACATCCACGCGGTGCACGTGCACCCCCCGGTCCGACTCGTCCGATTCCCTGTCTCCAAGGGCTATGACGTGCACCTCGTGTTCGGCAGCCATGGCCCTTCCCAGCTCCTGCACATGCCGGGATAGCCCGCCCACAACCCTAGGCGGGTACTCCCAGCTGAACATGAGCACTCTCATTGCCCCACCTCCAGCGCAAGACAACGCTGCGACCTGGTGACCAGGCCGCAGTGTTATGGTTGCGCCGAAGCGGACATTTATGCGCGCCTGCGCCGCACGGCCGCGATGGCACCCAGCACGACGGCCGCCGCCAGCGCAGCTCCGAGGCCCAGCCACAGCGACTCTGGAGCCCTGACCCTGAGCCGCCCCTGGTGAATGGTGACGCGGGCGTCTTCCACTTTGGGGAAGAACGAGTAGGAGCCGGCGCCTTCGAGCCGGGCGCCTGCGTCCTCGATGATGGGTCCAGGCCCCCACGCATACTGCGATACCATAGTGAATCTCCCCTCGGGCATGGGAGCGCGCAGCTCGCCTGCTTTGTCGCCGGCGGCCATGTCGGCGCTGACGGTGATGCCCAGGTTGGAGTAACGCAGGGCGCACGCCACGGTGTACGAGGGCACCACTGCCACAATCGACTCCCCGTCACGTCGCAGCTCATGGATGGGGTGAGCGGTGATGCGCTCCACGCCGCTTTCGAGTTCCATGGAGACCGTGGCCGACGCACCTGGCGCCAGCGACAGCGCGTAATCGGTAGCCACGAGCCTGCCGAACGGCACCGAGGTGCACGAGACCTCCGCCGCCAGACCGTCGTACCTGACCACGGCGTACGCCCCTGTCGCCATGCTCATGAGCCCCAACGGCGTGCCGCCGTGGGTGTACGCGCTGAGCACGCCCTTGCCCCCTGGGTCGCGGTAGGCCAGGAGGTCGGTGCCGGCGACGACGTCGAGGGCCCGCGACAGTCTCACGAAGCTGCTCAGGGTCAGGTCGACGGAGCCGGTGGCGCGGATGTCGAAGGTTGCCTTGAGTGCTGAGCCCTCAAGGCGAAAGGCTTTGGTCACGAAGGCCGGGCCGGAGCTGCTGCGGAACGTGAGGGACTTCGAGTCCTGCCCGATCTCGAAGGTGAACCCGTCAGAACGTAGCGTTCCTGAGGCCACCAGGGCGCCTCCGACGGTTTCGCGCGGCGTGAGCCCGGAGCCTGCCATGAGGAGACCGTTCGCCAGGTCGTACCAGGCAATGATGTCGCCGGAATCCGGCGAGAACACGAACATGTTCCCGGCGTTCACCAGCACAAGCTCCTCGACACCGTCGGCATCCAGGTCCTCCGCGTACGCAGAGACGGTCGGGTTCATCGCCTGCCAGGCGGCATGAGCGGGCAGGAGCGCTGCCACCCCGCTCCGGGCGCGTTCCGGATCCATCCGCCCCACGAGGCCCATGTTCCTCAGGTGCCAGCAGTGCACCAGCTCGGCCCAGCTCAAGAGGGCCCCCGCCGCACTGGCCGCGCCGGCCGCGCCGGTCTCGTCGGCCATCGCGGCACGAACCGTCTGTATCTTGCTGCGCACCTGAGCCTGGACGCTCCTGGCCTTCGCCAGCACCGGATCGTCCGCATTGAACTGGGCCCACGAAGAGTAGCGCTGGGCTGACAGGGCTCGCGAGATGGCCCGGGGCTCGCCGGCAGGCACCTGCGCCACCGACGGAATGCCCTCGGCAGCGCTCAGGTGCGCCTCGACGCTGACGATGGATGCCGAACCAACGTCGGAGACGGCCCTGATCAGGTCGGGCAGCCTCTCCCAGCCTGGCTCCTCGGCCGACAGGTCAACCTCGATGGCGCACACAAGTATGTCGCGTGAATCACCCTTCGCGCGCGCGGCGGCTGCCCCTGCCACGTAATCTGCAGCCTGTTTCACCGAGCCAGAGGTCAGCGCCTTCCTGCACGCGTCCACGAACGCGGTGTCGATGGGAACCAGCACTATATCGTCCCGAGACCAGCTTGTCCTCACCGGGCTTCTGCTGCTTATCCCCTGGGCGTTGGCGCTGGCGCGCAGCACCGTATCGTCGACCAGGGTGTAGCTGTACCCGGCCGCCGCCAGCGGACCGGTGATGTCCTGGCGCCATACCCCTCCGGTGTTCCAGTAGCCTGTGGGTGACGACCTCAGCAGGCGTTCGTTGAAGGCGCGCCCCAGCTCCAGACTGACCCTGGCGTCCCACGGGTCCAGGGCGGCCAGGGCAGCCGGGGCCAGCAGCGAGCCGACGCTCACGAACCTCGCGGCGGTGAGGCCGTCCCTGATGCGCTGCAGGGCCGGGGAGCCTGTCCACGCCAGGGCCGCGGCTAGGTCAGGCGATACACCCAGACCGAACTGCGCCCCCTCGCACCTCTCCATGGCCTCTATGAGCTCCATCAGCCGTTCGGATTGAGCCTGCAAGTCGCCTGACTCGACGTCCCCGATGACATAGAACGAGAATGCCACTGGAAAAGCGGATGGTTCAGCAGGCTCGCTCACGCCCCCCGGTACCAGACCTTCCCGAATCCCCTTGCTGAAGATTCGCTCCAGGAAGTCCAGGAGTCCACCATCGGAGGACTGCGCCTGCGCGCGAGGGCCCGCAGCTACAACCAGAGTCACTAAGATGAATACAGTAAAGCGGCGTAAGGCACAACGTAACATCCGCGATATGCTGCCCAAGCGAGTTCCGCCCAAGCTTAGCTCCCCTTTCGTCGTAACGCGCGGCGCCTTGCCAGCAACGCACCGATGCCCAGCGCCGCCACGCCTGCAGCGGCCCAGCCAGCGGCCGGCGCCCAGTTGACCCCGGCCTCATGCACGTTGGCTGGCACCAGCACCGCCAGGCGTCGGTCGGCGTCGCTCCACGACCTCAGCTGGCTGTACTGGGATTTGGAGGCTGAATCCGGAGCCAGAATGTCGATGGCGTACGGGCACAGCCCGGAGTCGCTTCCTCCCCCGAACACCCACTGGCCGCCTTCCTCCGTGACCGGTCTGTGGTCGTCGGGGCCGTAACCGTCCTGAGAGGAGACCACCACATAGTATTTCCAGCTTTCAGACGGCTCCCCGAGGAGTTCCAAAGGCACCGACGCCCTGATGGTGGACGTGTTGGGCAGAACCCCTGCCCAGATCGGGTGATCCTGGCCGCCCACATTGACGCGGCTTCCGCCCCATGCCAGTATCTTGATGTACACGTCCGGAGCCCAGCGCGGATCGAACCTCACGTTCAACCCCGAACCGAAGGAGTCGACGCTGCCCTCGCCCGGCGTCGTGTCGATGAACACTTCCACCAGCTGGTGGCTGAAACCCTCAGGCGCGTTCCACGTGTTAATTAGCCGGGCCACCGTGACATCGAAGTTCGTCGCCCTGTCGTCAACGGTCACTCGAAACCTCGTGAGGTCGAAATGCCCGCTGTACGGGGCGAAGGACGGGTTGGTGGGATACGTATAGCTGCCAGGCCCGTGGTCATCTCCGGCGGGATCATCGCACTCCCACACCACCCGTTCCCCAGCTACCTCCGCACGCGCCATCGGCACCGACGCCATCGTCGCCACCAGCACCAAAGCCCAGGCCACCAACGCCCTTCTCACGCCAATACCTCCGCATCGACTGTAAAGAATCACGAGTATTCCTCGACAGCGCAGCACGCGGCGCCCAGGACCCCGGCGTCGGTGCCCAGGGAGGCTGGCACGATACGACATCTCGCCGCTGCCTCCGGTGGGTATGCTAGTACGGCCACTTTCTGCTTCACAGTATCGAACAATACGTCGCCCACCTGCGACACTCCTCCGCCTATTACGACGGCGTCAAGGTCCAGAAGGTTCAGCGCGCTGGCCACTGCAGTGCCAAGATATTCGAACGCCTCGCGCAATATGGCACTGGCCGTGGGATCTCCCTGCCTGGCGGCCTCTGCCACCACTCGGGCGGTGACCGGGCCAGAACCGGCGATGGCGGCGATGGTCCGCCCCGCAGGGCGGCTGGCCAGCTCCTGGCCGCGCCTGGCTATGGCCGTCCCTGACGCGACCGCCTCGAGGCAGCCCCTGCTCCCACAGCTGCATAGGGGCCCGTTGGGCACCATGGTGATGTGTCCTATCTCGCCTGCACCGCCCCGTGCGCCCCGATACAGCCGCCCATCCAGCACAAGGCCCCCTCCCACTCCGGTGCTGACGGTGATGTACAGCATGGCCCTGGAGTTCACGCCCGCCCCGAGCCGGCTCTCTGCCAGCGCGGCGGCGTTGGCGTCGTTCTCGATGCAGGTAGGCCTGCCCAGCTCGCGCGCGACGATTGCCGCCAGCCCAACGCTCCTCCATCCCAGGTTCGGCGCGTCCAGCACCGTGCCGGCGTCCCGATCCACCGGCCCCGGGGCCCCCACACATATCCCGGCCACGTCCTGGAGCCGGATCCCGGCATCATCCACCAGCGCCTTCACTGATCCAGTGATCCGTGAGATGACGGCCTTGACGCCTTCCTCCGGCACAGTCGCTACCTGGATCCGTGATAGAACGTTCCGACCTCGGTCAACGAGGGCCGCAGCTATCTTGGTGCCTCCCAAGTCTACACCTGCAAAGTACATCGGCGATGCCTCCGCTAGTCTGCCATCCTTTCCTGCACTAGCCCTCGGCCATGTATCTAGGTACATAAGCATGCCGGGGCCCACGCCCCGGCATGCCGAAGGCTGGAACTACCTTATGGCCAACTCCGTCTTGGGGTCGAACAGGTGGCACTCGTCCATGTTCAACACCACCTTGTGGCGTTGGCCGTCCCTTGCCTTGGTGCGCGGGTTCACCCTGGCCACGAAGGAATGAGGGCCGCAGGTGAGGTTAAGGTACACCTCGGCTCCCATGGGCTCCATCACGTCCACGGTGCACTCGATGACCCTGTCCGGAGCCGGCTCAGAGACGAAATCCGCGTCCTCGATGCTCTCGGGCCTGATGCCCAACACCACGCGCTCGTTGACGTAGTTGACTGCGCCGGGCGCGCGATGCAGCGGCACTCCGGTGGAGAACGACTCGCAATCGATGAAGAGATCGTCGCCTTCCTTCCTCAACACGCCTGGTATGAAGTTCATCGCAGGACTGCCGATGAACCCTGCGACGAACATGTTGTCGGGACGCTGATATATCTCCAGCGGCGCTCCTACCTGCTTGATGAAACCGTCCTTCATCACCACGATCCTGTCGCCCATGGTCATGGCTTCCGTCTGGTCGTGGGTGACGTAGATGATGGTGGTCTGCAGGCGGTTATGCAGTTTCGAAAGCTCCGCCCTCATCTGCACCCTGAGCTTCGCGTCGAGGTTTGACAGCGGCTCATCCATGAGGAAGACCTTGGGTTCTCGCACGATGGCTCGCCCCACCGCCACCCTCTGCCTCTGGCCGCCAGAAAGCGCCTTGGGTTTGCGATCGAGCAAGTTCTCGATGCCCAGGATCCGCGCGGCTTCCTTCACCCTCCGGTCGATCTCCTCCTTGGGAAACCGACGGAGCTTCAGGCCGAACGCCATGTTGTTGTAGACGTCCATGTGGGGGTACAGTGCGTAGTTTTGGAAGACCATAGCGATGTCCCGGTCCTTGGGAGGGATGTCGTTCACCAGCGTGTCGCCGATATAGATGTTCCCTGACGTTACCTCTTCCAGACCGGCTACCATTCGGAGGGTCGTGGACTTTCCGCAGCCTGACGGGCCAACCAGCACCAGGAATTCCTTGTCCCGGATCTCCAAGTTGGCGTCGTTGACTGCAACAACGTTGCCAAACTTCTTGTAGACGTGTTCCAGTCGTACACCTGCCATGCATAGTCCTCCTAATCTATCAATTCGGTGGCATCTGTGCCCACCTGGTCCACTGGACTATTCCACACGGCGTTAGTGATTCCTTCAACGAAGTCCATCGCCGCTGCGTATAATGGGGCAGAAATCCTACAGGTGGTGATGGAATTGGCCCACGAGAAGCCCCTTCTCCTGATGAGAGGGATGACGGTCATTCCCGTAGGCAACTTGCAGGAGCAGCTGCACTTCAGGGGGTTTCCCCTTGGCGAAGTCGACAACGTGTTCGGCATCCGAACTGAGCTGGCCGTCAGGCAATTCCAGGCCAGCGCGGGGCTGCCGGAAACCGGCATCGTGGACGAGGCCACCTGGCGTCTGCTGTTCGGCGGTACCCCCCTCCCCGCTGGCGCCTGCGTGCAGGAAGAGTCTCTAGCCAATGCTGGCATGGCGAGCTCTGGAATCGGCGCCACCCAGGCCTCGGTGCAGATAGTGATAAACCTGGCCCAGCGGCGGCTCACCCTGATCAGAAACGGAGTGGAAGTGGCGAGTTACCCTGTGGCCATCGGCAAACCAACCACGCCCACCCCGGTGGGTGAGTTCAGGATCCTTAACAAAGCCCTCAACCCGGGCGGCGTGTTCGGCACCAGGTGGATGGGCTTCACCACCAGGGGGCACGGGATCCACGGCACCAACCAGCCGCAGTCCATCGGGCACGCAGTGTCCAACGGGTGCGTGCGCATGTACACGCCTGACGTGGAGGCCCTGTTCGACCAGGTATGGGTGGGGGTGCCGGTGTCAGTGCGCTCGGGAGTGCCAGGCCAGGCGGTAGCGCCGGGCACATACGTCGTCAGGTCAGGCGACACGCTGTGGACCATCGCCCAGCGTTTCGGCACCAGCGTGGCCGCGCTGCGCACCGTGAACAACCTCGCCTCCGACATGCTCGCCGTAGGCCAGGTGCTGGTGATACCGAGCGGACCGCAGACTCCTCCCATAACGACCTCGGACTACGTTGTGCAGCCAGGCGACACCCTCTTCCTCATCGCCCGACGATTCGGCACCACAGTGCAGGCGCTGATGTCCGCGAACAACCTGACAACGACAAACCTGTACGTGGGGCAGCGGCTGCGCATCCCAGGCGGAACGCGAACAGCTTCGGCCGCGTCGTCCCCCAGTACGCGGGAATACGTGGTGCAGACAGGCGACACCCTGCGGGCCATCGCCGGGGCCCACGGCACAACCGTCGAGGCGCTGGTGGCCGCCAACTCCCTGAAGAGCGACGACATCTACCCAGGGCAGCTGCTTCGCCTGCCGTGACAGATAGGCGAGACGCCAGACGCCAGACGCAACAGCGCCCGGGGATCGCCCCCAGGCGCTGCGCTCTGGCTATTTCGCCAGGATTCAGTATCGTTCGAGTTGCCCTAGAACGAGACCTCGACTCCCGCGAAGACCTTGTTGTTCACGGTCTCGCCGGTCACGCTGTATGCGTATCCGAGGTTCACGCCGTTAGGCGCGGTGTAGTCCACCGTCAGCTCACGGGAAGGATCATCCTCCGCCGGACGGCTGTCGTAGAGTCCGGCCACCTTGACGCCGCGGAAGGCACCTACATCGGCGCCAACGGCCGCGCGGGCCACGTGCCGCATTCCCTCAAGCGAGAAGTTGGTCACGGTGGCGTCGTAGCTTGCGCTGACCACCAGGTTCGGCAGGAGCGCGCGTTCGTTGATGGACACGCCGACGCTGGTCTCATTGGTGTTGGTGGTGGTCTCCTCCTCGATCCTCTGGGTCAGCCTGTGGCCGGCCCTGAGGTCCAGACCGCGGAAGTTGGTGGCCACCGCCGCGCCGATGGCGCGCTGGTCGTCCATCTTCCAGTCGTTGCCCGTGCCGAGGAGCTCACCGTCGACGGTGACGCCGAACCGGCCGACCTGGGTCGCCAGAGCCGCCGTCACAGCGGTGTGTCCTTCCTCGCCATCCACGGGATTGCGGTTTCCTTTCGCCATGAACGTGGGATCGAACGCGCCGCTGGTATGCCTAAAGCCAACGGATGCCGCCACGTCGATGGGCAGGAAGTCGATGCCGTACTCGGCCTCAGCCCTGATGGCGATCTGGTCGTCGTTGGCCTCTCCGGCCACGAGCCCGTTGATCACCAGGTTGCTCATGGGCACCACGGATGCGCGGGCCAGGTAATCGATGTCCTCAGCTCCGGACTTGACGATAGCCGCGTCCATCGCCGCGATGGGCATCGTGACGCCGATCCTTCCGCCGGCGGCCGGCTGGTGGTCTTCCTCACCCATGTAACGGCCGTAGAAGGCGTCCATGGTCACGGAGCCCATTGTAAGACCGGTGATGGAGATGCCGTCGATCTTCTTGGTGTCCAGGATGAACGGAGAGTACGCCAGGTCAAGGTCGCCGACGCGGGTGACCATGGCGGGTCCGCCCGTCCAGTAGGGTCCGGCCGCCTCGATGTAGGCGGTCTTGATGCCAAGGCCATAGGTCTCAGAGTGGTCCTCGTCAATGACGATCGATCCGTTCTCAAATGACCAACCCATGGGGGTCATCTCAACGACGCCACGGATGGTCTGTCCACCGGTGAAGCCCACGCCCAGCTCGAGCGTGAGGTCGGTGATGGTGGAGGATTCCTTTCCCTCGAGGTCATACGCGACCTCGCTGGAGAGCTTTCCGCCCAGGGTCATCTGAGCGGCGGAAACAGGCAGTGCCACAACTGCGACGATCAGTACTGCGAGTGCAACTGCTAGCTTTTTCACGATTGTTCCCCCTTGATGACTGTGTGCATGCCGCATCACGTGCTGAGATCACTGCTGCGATTCCCTGAGCGTCGTTCGGGGAAGTCTCCTTGTTTCCTTCGCCGTCTTCACCCAGAGGTGCTACGTCTGTTCTTGCCTCGGGCCGTTACTCAACATCCTTCGGGGGAGCACCTCCTTTCCGGACTCATGGCCGTACCCGAGCGGTCTGCGTGCGACAAGAGCATGGTCGATGTTTCACCATCGCCTGTTCGGGGGAATGAATTCTACTTCCCATGCGGAGTTCCTGCCATTCAAATACCCACTGAGCTGGTGTAACTCTTGGCATGTCTGGATATTGCGGCCGATCCTCCGATTTCTTGCCATCCGAGGCTCTGTTCAGGACATGAGCGTCAAACTCGAGCGTCGAGGTCTCTGAAAAACCCAGCTTGAGCCGGGCTTGAAGCTAGGAACATGGCGTGTTTTGTGGAA
>LFSP01000023.1:106111-106385 GCA_001513145.1 Clostridia bacterium DTU025
TTGTCGATTTAGAGATACTCTCGCGGATGATTCCTTCCGATCATCCCCTGGTGGCCATCCACAAGAGCGTCGATTTCTCCTTTGTGACGAATGCAGTCGCGGATCTTTACAGCGCTACTGAGGGAAGNNTGGTTCTGTGGCTTTCGGTTTGACGATCCGGTTCCGGATAGCTCAACGCTTGTGGTGTTCAGAAAGCGCCTGGGGGAAGAGCGATTCAAGGAGCTGCTCAGGCTAACGGTTGAAAAGGCGAAGATGAAGGGGCTTGTCAGCGACA
>LFSP01000022.1 GCA_001513145.1 Clostridia bacterium DTU025
GGAGGCGCCGGCTGCGGAGGCGAACTTCGAAAGCTTCACGATCGGGGTCTCTCCTATGGCGCCGCTTACGCTATCCGATATGCTCACCTGCTTCATCATCTCCCAGGTAGACTGCGTCGTCGCCGGCCATGCCCGCGGCCTTGCGCAGGGCACGCACTTCAGTCTCCAGTGTGCGTATCCTCATCACAATGAGATCCAGGGCGCGACCCACGGGGTCGGGCAGGTCGCCGTGCTGTAGGTCGACGTCGCCCGGGCTCAATCGCACGCCGGCGCGGGACACTACGCGGCCCGGGACGCCGACTACGGTGGAGTCCGGCGCCACGTCGCGGATGACAACTGCGCCGGCGCCTATCTTGGACCGGTCGCCAACTGTGATGGAGCCCAGCACCGTAGCATCGGCGGAGATGACCACGGCGTTTCCGATGGTGGGATGACGCTTGCCCGTCTCCTTGCCGGTGCCGCCTAAGGTTACGCCCTGGTAGATCGTGACGTCGTCGCCGATAACAGCGGTTTCGCCTATGACCACTCCCATGCCGTGGTCGATGAACACGCCGCTTCCGATGGTGGCGCCGGGATGGATCTCGATCCCAGTGAAGAAGCGCACCAGCTGCGACAGTACCCTGGCGAGCCCGCGGGCGCCGTGCAGGTAGAGCCAATGGGCCAGGATGTGCCACGACAGGGCGTGCACGCCGGGGTAGAGCAGGGCGACTTCGAGCCTGCTTCGGGCGGCCGGGTCGCGCTCCATGGCGGCGTCTATATATGAACGCAGAAGGCTGAACACTCTCGACATCGTATCTCCGTCAGCTCCTCAATATAGGGTTTTGGGAAAAACAATAAGGCCGCCTCTTTGCAGAGGCGGCACAGTTGGCCGCGGTTCCACCCTGCTTGTGCCGGCGCGAATGGCTATCGGTATGGGACAGGCCGACACATCTCAGGCCTCGGCCGGCGGCGCTGGCACATGGGGCCGTGGCGCCTTCGGCCGGGACGGCGCGGTAACGGGCGCTCCCGTGGAAGCCTACTGCCCGGCCGGCGCGCAGGGGGCGCTGTGGCTGGGGTTCGGTTCCAGACTCATGGGCGCACTCCGCAGTCACACGCCCGGAAACGCTCGCACCCGGTGACGCTTCCTCTCTTCGGGCAGCTCGCCTGCGTCCTCCCAATCATCGTCGGGTGTGCAGTTCTTATTACTGCACAGCATATGCAGGGCAGGCGAGTGTGTAGACTGCTGACGCGGCGGGTGCGGCGGGCGCCACGGGGTGCCGCAGGGCGCTGCGGGACGCCGCGGGCACGGCGGGCGGGGCTCGCGCTCTTCTACCGCGAACGGTTCGCCTTTCCGGTGATCCGGTCCACGCGGATTCTTATCACGCCAGTTCTAGCCACTTCATCGTCGCTGCAGGTGAACGCGGCTCCTGGTGCCAGGTGCTCGGTCATGCTTTCGAGGAGATGGCGTTTGGTGGCCGCGTCCTCAACCAGCTCAGCGGTGCCGAACGCGATGGCGCTGACATAAAGCGTGTTGAGGCTGTCAGGGTCGATCATGATGGTCCTGTACGCGGTGTAGCAGACATCGGGGTTAGCCTGTAGGATATCGATCTTGGTGCCCACGGGAGCGCAGTGGATCACGATTTGGCCGTCGACAACGGCGTGGTTCACCGGCACTGCGTAAGGACGGCCGGAGGGGTCAACCATCGACAGGACCCCGTCCCTGGCCTCGGCCAGGAACTCCATTGCCTCAGCGGCAGGCAACTCTTTATCTGACCGGCGCATTCATTCACCTACTCAACTAAGAACATGATCTTCGTAAGAAGCTCCGATTCAGGCACATCGACGGGAGAATTGTAGTAGTACTCGTAGACCACGCCAGTGTGCTTGAGTCCGTTCTCGTCAAGCCACTTGCCCACAGCCTGGTACACGCTGACGACAGCGTGGTACGGTCCCTTGTGCCAGGCGATCGCCTTCTTGCCTGCCGGAATCCAGCCAGGCTTGATGTCGTCGGTGCCGGGAAGCGGCTTCGACACAACAAGACCGATTTCGATCTGGAGGTTCTGCATGTCAGTGTTGTAGTACGCCACGAACGGGGCATCTGCCGGTTGCTCGCCGAGCTTGTTCAGATGTTCGGCTATGACGCCGTAGGTCTGGCCTAGCACTGTTGGAAGGTTTTCCACCGATACTACCGTTCTGGTAGACAGTACCGGCTGCTCAGGGGTTTCGACAAGCTGGAATCCGTCGGGCATGGCGATCTCTCCTTTCGGTGTGAGGCCTGGGGCGCGTGGTATTGGGCACATTATACCATTTGGGTGGAACTGGGTGCATCCGTTAGTTGCTCGTTCCGCCTCACACCACTCTCTTCCCGAACGGCGCAAGGGACAAGGCCGCCAGCTTGAAGCTCTGCACCGCAAAGGGGATGCCGATGATGGTCAGGGCGAATACGACCCCCATGAGAACGTGCGCCAGGGCAAGGATCCATCCAACCAGCAGCACCCACAGCACGTTTCCGATCACGCCCAGGGTGCTGCCGTCACCGTCGTTCACCACCTGCCTGCCGAAGGGCGCCAGCTGAAGCGCAGCGATCTTGAAGCACTGAACGCCGAAGGGTATGCCGATGGTCGTGACGCACAGGGCGGCGCCTACGGCGCACCACATGATGGCCCCCGCGAGCCCTCCGGTGAGGATCCATATGATGTTTCCGATGGTAGACACGCTCGCACCCCCTCGTCTACGTTCCATGATAGTCGACGCCAGGGGACAGCGCCACCAGGAAGTGTACGCTGATGCTGGCGCGGCGAGGCGGGGGGGGCAGAGGGGCAGGGAGGGCAGACGGGGTAAGAGAGGCAGGCAGGGATGGCGCGACGGAGGGGAGCGCCTGGTGGGTATGGCGAGCTGGGCGGGGCTGGTTTTCGCCAGGGGCGGCCGGGTTCAGGTGCATTCGGTTCCGGTTCACAGCACTGAACCGGAACGAAATACACGTAAACGCGGCTTCTCGTGAGCGGCAAACCAGTGCGAGAGAGCCCCGAGCGGCTTGGTTGCCCGAGGCGACCCACGGCTGGGTCGCCTCGCCAGTAACCACACCGAACGAGAGAGCTCCCGCCAAGCCAAGGCGGGGGCTCTCTCGTGTCGATTTGACACCTACTGCGCGGAGCTTCGACCCGCCGGTGGGGCGTTGTGGCTGAAAAGCGTTCTACCGGTGGGTCGTCGTAGCCTCGGAGCAAGGCGCTGGAGGCCGGGCGCCTCGCCGGCGAGAACCGGAATGCAATACAACCGAAAGCCGGGCTTGAGTTGTATTCGGTTCCGTTTCAGGTCGCATCAATCGGAACGGAATGCAACCCGACTCACAGTTCCCGGACGATCGAAACTCCGGGACCGCGCGAGGAGAGAGACTGCGGAAGTCGGAGAATACGGCGATATTGACTAGCCTGTTTAGAGAGAGTGGCCAACGTGTGAGAGCCTCACCTGGGCCACTTAGCAGAGCTATTGGACTACTTCTGCTGACCCTGTTGCGCTGCTTTGGGGCGGTTTCCGGTTTCGCTGGCGCCGCAGCTGCGAGCGGAGACATTGAGAAGGTAGATATCGCAAAGCGATATCTACCTTTCTGTCACATCAGCCTAACCTTCTATCCTTGGATCCGCTGGTCAGAACACCTGTCGTGCCGGGTTGCCCGTCCAGTGCCGGTTCGGCACGGCCTACAGCCTACACGGGCTGCCCCGCTCCGCTCCGGCGCGACCTACATCGGCACTCGACCCTGCATCGCGCAGGCAAGTCGGTACTCTACGTCAGGCCAGTTCACCAGGTTCCACCAGGCGTTCACGTAGTCCGCTTTCCGGTTCTGGTAGTCAATGTAGAACGCGTGCTCCCACATGTCCAGGACCAGGATGGGTATGGTGCCCCACTGCGTCAAGTCCTCGTGCCTGCTGGCCGTGAGTATCTCCATCCTGCCCCACATGGGCTGCCACACGAGAATCCCCCAGCCGGACCCGCGCGCCGCAAGCGCCGCCTGGGTGAACTCGTCGCGGAAGGCCTCATAGCTTCCGAACTGGGCGTTAATCTGCTCGCCTATCATTCCGGTGGGTTTGCCGCCTGCGTTGGGAGCCATGTTGGTCCAGTAGATGCTGTGGAGAATGTGACCCGACCCGTTGAAGGCCAAGTCCTGTGCGCGGGACCAGTTGCGCCCTGTAGCGAACTCGGCCTTGTTCAACCCGTCAACGTAGGCTGCGTGGTGCTTCGTGTAGTGGATCTCCAGCTGCTTGCGGCTTATGTAGGGTTCCAGCGCCGAGAAATCGTAAGGCAGCGGCGCCTGTTTGTGTTGACCCCTGGGCACCACTATCACTGGGGGACATGGCTGGCCTGTCACTAACTTCTGGTCGCCTGTCATACAGGTCACCTCCGATTAGTTCATGCTCGGTCGTCTACTGTCTATCAATATGCCGGCACCCGCGCCCCGCAGGCCAGGGGCGGTCGAGATTCCCGGCATCCGACCGCCGATCATACCCCAGAACCAGTCTCCAGTGTAAAGCTTAAGCCACCTGTGGGACCCCGCGACATGTGCTATATCATGTGATACTTTATAGTATGGTATCACATTATGACCTCTATTGGGAGTGAGCACCATGAAGGTACTGGCATTCTGTGGGAGCCCCCGGAAGGCTGGAAACACCCGCACTCTGCTGGACGAAGTGGCCCGCGGGGTGGCAGACGCTGGTGGCAAGTGCGAGATCCTGGACATAGCGGCCATGAACATCGCGCCCTGCAGAGCATGCAAGGGCTGTTTCGGCACTGGCAGGTGCACGCAGAATGAGGACATGGATGGTCTGTACGACAAGATCGCAGCGGCTGACGCATTCGTGTTCGGCACGCCAGTTTACTTCTGGGGCCCGTCTGCGCAGATGAAGGCCTTCGTGGACAGGTGGTATTCGATAGTGCACGGCCCAGATTTCCGGCTCCTGAAGGGCAAGAAGGCGGCGGTTGTGACCCCGTATGCCGATGATGAGCCGTCGACGGCGCAGCACACCGTGGGAATGTTCGAGACGGCCTTCAAGTACCTGGGGCTCGAGTTCGCCGGCGCCCTCGGCGTGACTGCCGGCAAGGAAGGCGAAGTGAGAAACGACGCCAGGGCGATGGAGCAGGCATTCGCACTGGGCCAGTCGCTGGCGCGGGGCTAGGAAGCGGCGGGGCGGCGGCCGAGGCGAGGAGAGACGATGTGGCCGTTGCTGACGCCCTTGGGCACGTGTGGGAGGCCTGCTGGGGACGTGAGAGCGCATCTGGTTCCGGTTGAGACACACTGAACCGGAACCAGTTCAAGTCAACGACCGTTTTCACCCGTATTCCGTTCCGGTTGACGCTCCGGCGTGCGCGGCCGGGCCCAGGCAGCCCCTCGCGCCGCGCTAAGCCGTCGGAGCCAGTATCTCTAGCAGGGACTCCCTTCCACCTACGCTTCGGCCCTCTGCCTCTGTGCGTCCCGAAGACTGCGCAAGTCGATCCGAATTGCCTCACGATGCCGTTCACCCGTAAACCGTTCCGGTTCTCCTCCTGTCGAATGTGATTTGGTTCCGGTTGCCCCCGATTGACAGGGGCAGATCCGTCACCCCGCCACCGTCGCCACCGCGCCACCGCCACCATCCCGCCACCATCCCGCCCTCCAGCGTCGGAGACCAATTCATGCCACTAGTTAGCCACAGTGGATGATGTTGCCATTCCATCGATGTGCTACCATTGCCGTACCCCCGTTCTAGGAGGCGATGGTATGGATCCGGCGCGCGAGATAGACGAGGTCGTCCGGGTCGGCTTGCACCGTGACCCTTCCCTGACCCTCGTGGACGCGTTGGTTTACTGTACCATCGCCCGTTTCGACCCCACCCTGTACGTGCAGCTCGCAAACATGTCCGGTCTGAACGAGAGGACGGCCCGCAAGTCGATCCGACGGCTGGAGAGCGCAGGATGGCTCCGCGTAGAGGATGCCTCTCCACGCACTCGCGATAGCAGGGTGAGGTTCGTCCTCAGCGCCCCTCACCAGGTGCAAGCTGCCATGGCGAAAATCATCAGGCGCCGTCGCAGCACGGCCCCGCGGGTCGGAGAGTACCTGATGTTCGTCTGGCTTGATCTGCTCGTTGTATCGCTGGCGTACCAGAACAACGCAAGGCCCAGGTTCCTAGCCAATCCCCCCACCGGATACGCCATGGAAGTCGACAGGCTCTACTTCGACGAGAAGGTCGCCTTCGAGTTCCAGGGAAGACAGCACTTCGAAGAAACGGACCTGCACCAGAGCAGAGACAAGTTCCTCGCCCAGCAAACTAGGGACCTGACCAAGCAGGCACTGTGCGAGAGGGCCGGCGTTGCCTTGGTGGAGATAACCGAAGAAGACCTCACCTACCAGGGCATGGTGAGGAAAGCCGGTAGCCACCTGCGCCTTCGGCGCATCGACCGCGACGGCGAGGTGGTCAGAATACTGACGCAGCTGTGTGGCGAGTATGTTGCGGCCGGCACCAGGGCGCTTAGAGCCAGGTAAACCCATGATGGGGAGGAGTGCACGATATGTCACGTTCACGCGACTTCCGTCGCCGCGGTGGCCCATCGCTCTTGAAGGAAGCACGGGCACCCTTGAGGTCTGTCGATCCCGGCGACTCCGCTGACGTTGAGATGCCGGAGAGCCTGCTGCTCTTCCTGCTTCACCTGGCGCGGCGGGTGGCCGGCGCCGACCTGGGAGTGCTGCTGGAGTTCGGCAGGACCTATGCAGCCATGGGGCTTACAGAGGCTTCGCTGCTGGTGATGCATGACGCGTTGGAAGCTGACCCCACCTGTCCTGCGTGCCACTTCGTGATGGGTGGCATCTACCAGGGTATGTACAAGTTCGAGGAAGCCATAGGGGCCTTCGAAAAGACCGGCGAACTCGACCCTACACACCCGCTGCCGAAAGTAGCCATCGGCGATACCTACATGGCCATGAACAAGTACAAGGACGCCCTCAAGTACTACGAGATCGCCGCGGCGATGCCGCGCAAGCACGGATGCGCATTCGTCGGAAAGGCGCACGCCCTCTACAGGATGGGCCGAACCGCAGCCGGCCTCAGGGTAGCCGAAACGGCATACGAGATGGCGCAGACGTGCAACATAACCAGCTACAAGCTGGGGCTATTCTACCTGCTGATCGCCGGGATGACCGACAGGGCCATCGAGTGCCTGGAAAACTGCATCAAGCTGGACCCGGACGACCACATGGCCTACCGCGTGTTGGCTGAGGTCTATGAGTCGCGCGGCGACAAGGAAAAGGCCTCCGACTACATGACGCGGGCCGACAGGATCGCCGTGTCGCCTTCGTCCAAGCTGAAGGAGCATTGGGCGACAGTGAAGGCAGCCTCAGGAAAATGATGAGGCAGGCACGCTACCACGGGCACCGTGCCTGCCTCACATGGACGGCGCGAGCTTGCGCCCGCGCGCGCTTGCTGCTTGCAGTGCTTACTTGTAGGGCTCCGGGATCGGGCCGAACTCCACGGCTTTCAGCCACTCGTCGGGATAGCCCACTGTGGTGCCAACCCTCGGAACGTTGACGTAGCCGTCGTTGTACTTGACTATCAGGTGCTTGGCGAACTCCCAGTACTCCTTGACGACGCCGTTGGCGTTGGTCTCACAGTAGTTCGTCAGGAACTCGCGGGCCAGCTCAGGGTCCTGCTGATACATGATCAGAGCCGCCGCCTCCACCGCAGGCTGCAGTGCGTACTGCCGGCCCTCGATCTCCTGCTGCTTGGCCTTGATGTCCTCGATCATGTACGAGTACTTGAGGTTAGCCCAGTTCTCCACGAAGTCGAAGACCCACCAGGCGGCATTGGGGTCGAACTCCACAGTGGTGCCGATAGAGTACGACGACGGGATCCTGGTGATGCCGGCGTACAACGGCACGTAGACAGTGCCATGCCCGCAGTCGCTGCCGAACCAGAGCACACCGCCGATCTCGTCAGGCAGCCAGCTCCTGAGCTGGGCGGTCCAGGTATAGGCCGCGCGGAAGATGGAGATGGCGCGCTCCCACACTCCGCCCTGCCGCGACGACGTGGCCCACCTGTCGGGGGTTCCGAACGGCCCTGCCGCAAGCCCCTTGGTGAGGTCGAACTCGGTGCCCTCGTAGTGGTCGCGCTGGATCTGGTTCAACGTGTCCACTGACACCTTGAAGTCAGGCTTCACTGAGAACGGGTAGCGCATCGCCCACGGGTCGAGGTTGAGGGACGGGGCGAGAAGCGAGAGCACGCGCCACTCGCGCCTGGAGTTGTAGACGTCGTTTTTCGGAGCGTAAGCCTCGTAGAACCTGAAGGGCTCGCCGGAAGCAGGGTCCCACCAGCCGTTCTCGATGGCTATGTCGAACACGTTTTCAGAAGCCATGAAGTAGTCCGGGTTCGAGAGGTCGATCTCGCCTATTCTGGACCGGTTCGCGCTGACGCTCACGTGGTCGTCGGGTACGCGCTGAGCCACCCACACCGCGCTCTGATACAGCGGAGTGGAGCCCACGATCTCGAACAGCCACACCTCGTTCGGATCTGCCACCGTGAGGCACTCGCCGCTGTCGCGGTATCCGTACTGTTCGGCCAGAGAGCCCATGGTCTTAATGGCGTCCCGGGCGGTGGTGCACCTCTCCAGGGCGATCTTGGTGAGCTCGCCGATGTCGAACATGCCGGTGGGGTTACTCAGCTCCCTGCGCTGGCCGATGGTGGTCTCGCCCAGGGCCAGCTGCTTCTCGTTTATCATGCCGTAGGAGCCGTACAGGTAAGCGTAGGTGTGGCTCACCTGGGGAATCTCGCCCTGATACACAGGGGGCACGTAGGCTTCCTCTTCAGGGCTCCTGAAGGAGCCGATGGAGTATACGGGCCTCATGGCTCCCTCTGGGTAGTCGGCAGCGGGAATGTAGAATATCCTGGGATCGCAGTACCCGCAGTCGTCCGTGTGGGTGGTCATGACTGACCCATCCACTGATGCGAGCTTGCCGACGGGGATCGAAGTGCACGCCATGGTCGGCGCCGCAACCGCCACGGCCAGGACGGCCGCGAGCGCCATGTGGATGAGCAGCCTGGTTCTCTTTCTGTTCACAGCAGCACCCTCCTTGTGATGATTCTAACGAAGATCCCAGTGGAGAGGGGGTGCCCGCACGCCGGAAGGCCCAGGCACCCCCGTTCCCCAAGGATCCTAGCTAGCATCGGCTTGCTTCAGTCTGTAGCGTCGCCTTTGTACACGTAGGCTCGAGTTAATTCTGGGGGTTTCTACGCCGCAAGCCCATATCCTGCTGACTTCGGAAACTATATTCATTTGTCATGCAGCATTACTGCTTCTGGGAATATGCGGGATGCATTGCCTTTTGGCAGGCCAATAGGTCCAGCCGTGGGCCTATCCGTATGCAGACGTCTGGAATATCCAAACTCCACACCGGACGGCTACAGGTGGGCTATAATGTTGGCATGATGCAGATCGGTGGAGACTTCAGCTTTCTCGACGTTGGACACGCGGATTTCGGGGGCTCGTCTTACGCCGCCCTCCTGGACCGGTGCGGCGCCGGCTTTCCGGTGACCCTCCTATCGTCCGGACGGGCGGCCTACGCCCATGTGTGGCTCAACCTGAAGCAGTTGCGGCCTGAGCTCCGCAACGTGTTGGCCCCGTCATACCTGTGCTATTCCATGCTGGACCCGCTTAAGCGGGCAGGCGCCGACATCTCCTTCTACCGGGTGAAGGCCGACCTCGCCCTCGACGTCGACCACCTGATGCGCTGCGCCGAGATGATCGCCCGGGCCTCTTCCTACGAGAGCCTGCTGGTGTTGGCCTGCAACTACTTCGGGTTCCCTGAGTCCGACGAGACCCTGTCCGCCGCAGCCGCGCTACGCCAGGCAGGCGCTGCTGTGCTGTACGACGCCACCCACAGGGCCCTGTATCCACCTACACCGCTGCCTGCGCCGTCGCTTGCAGCCGCTGTGCTCGCAGCCGGCACCGATCCCTTCGACGTCTGCGTGATGAGCCTGAGGAAGAGCCTGCCCGTGGTGGACGGAGCGGTGGTGATGTGGCTGAACGGAAAGCCCCCGGCCATACAGCCGCGGGAGTGGAAGCAGGGCTCGTTCTACGCGGCGCGCGCCCAGGCCATGCTGCTCAAGGCCGCCTATCTGTCAGACGGTTTCGGCGATCCATCCGCTTACTCCATGCTGTTCGCCCAGGCCGAGGCGGCCCTGGACCACGCCTTCAGCCCCATGAGCGCCATGTCGCCGGTGTCGAGGGCCATCCTTCGGCGCGTGAACGTAAACCACGCCATTCACGCCCGGCGCGCCAACTATGCGGCGCTCCTAGGCGAGCTTCATGGCCGGCCGGAGCCATCTCTGCAACCTCTACAAGCCCTGCAACCTCTGCTGCCCTCGCTGCCCACCGACGCCGTCCCGCTGGGCTTTCCCATCCTCGTAAGCGGCGACCGCGACGCCGCTCTGTCACAGCTGGCAGCCGCCGGCGTGCACGCTGAGGTATACTGGCATCTGCCTCCCGACGTAGCCGCCGCGCAGTTCCCGGAGAGCGCACGCCTCGCCAGTCACGTCCTGGTGCTCCCGTGCGACCAGCGGTACACCCCCGATCACATGTCCGTGGTGGCCAAGGCAGCAAGAGCCCTGACGGCGTAGTCCACTTCGTCTTCAGTGTTGAAGTAACCGAAGCTGAAACGTAGCGTGCCCTCGGGGAAAGTGCCGATGGTGCGGTGCGCCAAGGGCGAACAGTGCAGACCCGACCTGACCATCACCCCGTACTCGGCATCCAGGCGGTACGCCAGGTTCGCAAGGTCGGCGCCGCGCTCCGACCCCACCGACACGGTGGCCACCCGCTGTCCCGGCGCCTCAGGTCCGTAAAGCTTGAAGCCCCCGATCTCCCTGACACCATCGACAAAACGCCGCGCCAGACTGCGCTCGTGCTCGCAGATGCGCTCCAGCCCAGTGGACAACACGAATTCGATCCCCGCCGCTAGCCCCGCGATGCCCACGGTGTTCATGGTGCCGCTTT
The DNA here is from genome assembly GCA_001513145.1 of Clostridia bacterium DTU025. Taxonomy (GTDB): domain Bacteria; phylum Bacillota; class DTU025; order DTU025; family DTU025; genus DTU025. The sequence goes on from LFSP01000022.1 coordinate 10,990, forward strand.
CGAACTTGTCTGGCAGGTCCTCGGGCTGCGTCTCCAGGTGCGACCTGCTCCCGGTGCCGCCATGCACCAGCGGCCTCATCTCCCCTGCCGCCCGCGAGCTCACCACGAAGCCCCCTGTACCGGGCGGGCCCATCAGCGACTTGTGCCCGGTGAACGCCAGGACGTCTGCGCCTATCGCGGCGAAGTCGATATCGAGCACCCCGGCCGTCTGGGCGGTATCAACTATGAAGAACGCGCCGAACTCCTGCGCCACTCGCCCCACCTCGGCCACTGGGAGCACCGAACCCACGACATTCGACGCGTGGGTCATCACCACGGTCCTGGTCTCGGGCCTCATGGCACGCCGCACGTCATCCGGATCCAACATACCGCGGCCGTCACACTGCACCACGGTGACCTGAATCCCGTAGGCCTCCTGCATGAACCTGAGCGGCCTGATCACCGAGTTGTGCTCCACGCTGGTGGTGACGACGTGGTCGCCTGGCCGCACCAGCCCCTGTATGGCGCAGTTCAGGGCGTAGGTCACGTTCATCGTGAAGGCCACGCTCTCCAGCGCAGGCGCGTTGAAGAGCTCCCTCACCTTCGCGCGGGCCTGGTACACGATCCGCCCGGCGTCAAGGCTCCATCGATAACCCCCGCGGCCGGGGCTGGCGCACACTTTCTTCATGTAGTGCTCCATAGCCTCCAGCACCTGCGGGGGCTTGGGGTTCGAAGTCGCCGCATTGTCGAAGTACACTGACGGAGCGCCGCCGCCGACGCCTGGGCGCGCGCCCCCACCCGCACGTGGACGCGATGGCAATCCGCTCCGCCTATCCTGTGTTTCGTGCTGCCCGTGGGCTTTCATCAGTTGTTCACGACCTTCTCCACCAGAGTGTCGATGATGTGCTGCCTGAAGGCCTCGGCGGCCGGCGACAGCACTTTCCTCTTGTGATGTATCATGTAGAACTTCCGCTTCATCTTGAGGCCTTCCACCCGGAAACCTCGCACGCTACCGTCAGCGATGGCCGGCGCCGCCACCAGGGCCGACACGGCTGCTATCCCCGCCCCGTGCGCCACCGCCGCCTTCATGGCCTCCGGGCTTTCCAGCCTTGCCCTGACGTTGATTCGCTCCGGATCCGCCCCAACGGCCCGAAGCGCATCGTCGAAGGTCTTCTGGGTGCCGGAGCCCGCCAGTCTGCAGAGAATGGGCGACGCCAGCACCTGGTCGAGCCCAATAGGGTCGGTCCAGTCTCCAGGTTCACCGAAAGGCGGCGCAATGATGATGATCTCGTCTTCCATCATGGGAACAGCCTCCAGCTCGTCAGCATCGCCCAGTGAGCCCACGAAGCCGATCTCCACATCGTAGCTCCGCACCTGCTCCGCCACTTTGCCAGACGACGCCCTGGAGAGCTCCACCACCGCCGCGGGATGGAGCTTCGCGAACTCCGCCAGGGCCCTGGGCAGCACGTAGTCCGCCGGCACCGTGCTGGCGGCTACCCTCACCGTGCCTGCGATGTCGACGATGTAGCGGCCCATGGCCTGCGCCGCCTGGTCGGCGAGGGTGAGAATGTCGGACGCGTAGCGCATGAGTATACGCCCCGCCTCCGTCAGGGCAACGCCCCTGCTCTGCCTCTCGAACAGCAGCACGCCCAGCTCCTTTTCGAGGGCGGCGATCTGCAGGCTCACCGTGGGCTGCGACACGAACATGCGCCTGGCGGCCTCGGTCACGCTGCCGTGCCTGGCCACGCTCAAGAACGTCGCAAGCTGCCTGAGCTCCATATTGCGCAACCCCCCGGTCTCGAGGAAGTACAGCTCAAGTCTCTCATTCGAAGGCATCGCAGTCAAGGAGTTATTGCGAGCGTCAATCAACTCCATTGCATGCATTAATGAATAGTATTAGTATCCGCCGTTACCAGGCCATATGATTGGCTGTGGAGGGATGTTCATGAAACAGTCGCGGTTAGTCATCATCTCAGGACTCAGCATCGGTGCCGCCAGCGTGCTCTTGATGCGCCTCGGCAACCCCGCCAACATGGGGGTATGCGTCGCGTGCTTCATCCGCGACATCGCCGGGGGCCTCGGACTGCACAGGGCGGCGGCGGTTCAGTACCTTCGCCCCGAGGTTCCTGGCTTCATTCTTGGCTCCATGATAGTGTCGTCCATCACAAGGGAGTTCAAGCCAAGGGGCGGCTCATCGCCGCTGCTCCGCTTCGTGTTGGGGTTCTTCATGATGATCGGAGCCCTGGTCTTCCTGGGCTGCCCGCTCCGCATGGGGCTGCGCCTGGCAGCCGGCGACCTTAACGCCCTGGTCGGCCTCGTCGGCTTCGCCGCAGGCATCTGGGTCGGGCTCATCTACCTTCGCAACGGTTTCTCCTTGGGCCGCAGCACCAGGCTCCCTGCCCCCAACGGCGCGGCCATGCCCGCTATGGCGGCCGGCACCGTGCTGCTGGCGGCCGCGGCTCCAGCCTTCATCTTCTTCAGCACGTCAGGCCCGGGCGCTTCACACGCGCCGCTCCTCATCTCGCTGGCAGTCGGTCTCCTCGTCGGCGTGCTGGCGCAGCGCTCGCGCCTGTGCATGGCCGGCGGCATCCGCGACCTGTTCCTGATCAAGAGCGGCCACCTCTTCGTGGGCTTCGTGGCCATCTTCGCCGCCGCGCTGGTGCTGAACCTCGCAGTCGGCGACTTCAAGCTGGGCTTTGAGGGACAGCCAGTGGCCCACACCGACGGCCTCTGGAACTTCCTCGGCATGGGACTGGTGGGCCTCTGCGCCACCCTGGCTGGCGGCTGCCCGCTCAGGCAATGCATCCTCTCGGGCGAAGGCGACGCGGACGCCGCCGTCACCGTGCTAGGAATGCTCATCGGCGCAGCGTTCGCCCACAACTTCGGTACCGCGGCATCGGCAGCAGGTGTGACGGCCAACGGCAAGTGGGCCGTGGCCATAGGATACGCGGCCGCCGTGGCCATCGCCTACTTCTGCCTGCCGCGCGCTCAGAAAGGAGGCAAGGCTGATGCCGCATAGAGTTGACGCAAGGGGGCTTTCGTGCCCGCAGCCGGTGGTGCTGACGCAGAAGGCACTTCAGGATGCCGGCAATGACGTCATTGAGGTCATTGTAGACAACGCCTGCTCGCTCGAGAACGTCACGCGATTCGCAAGGTCCAAAGGATGCGCAGTCGAGACCGCGCCCCTGTCCCACGCAGAAGCCGAAGGCGAAGGTGTGGACGGCTGCTACATCATACGGATAACCCCGCGTGCGGGGGCGCGGTGAGAGTGAGAGGGGTAGAGTGAGCGAGGCCAAAGCGAACCAAGCCAAAGTGGAACAGGCCACAGCGAGCCTCGTGGTGACGTTCAGCACGGTGCACCAGGCGCTGAAGTGCGAGAGCGCCCTGGGAGCTGACGGCATCAACGTCAAGCTCATGCCAGTGCCGCGCAGAATAAGCTCCAGCTGCGGGATCTCGGCGAGGGTGGAAAACGTGAACCCTGATGCGCTCTGCGCCAAGCTGCGGGCCGCCCACGTGGAGTACGAAGGCGTCTACGCATTGGACGCCCGGAGCGTCCCAACGCTGCTGGCCAGGGGACCCCATGCGCCCAGCGCCGACGACTAAACCCACTGGGGCGGGCATTCCCGTCGCCACGGACCCCGACCACACCAACGGTATTCTGCGTGGTTGTCAGAAGTTGAGCCTTACGGCTGACTTCACCTTTGGCAAGGGATCAGAGGTCGATACCGAAAGCTCTTCCTTCGTTGTTGGATCCTGCTCGCACAGTGAACTCAACGTTACGGGCTCGGTGGCACTGAGCGACTACATCCGCGTCCTGGCTGGCTGGACGAGGTTTGCATCTGGCTATACCGGTCATTTGGCGTCCTGGTACGACGAGGAAGTAACCAACGTGGCGGACGGGTTCAAGCTGGGCGCAGCCGTGAGCGTCCCCTTGGTGAACAGGCTCTTTCTTGACGCCACCTACGCGTTCGTCAGGTTCTTGCGCACACAGACCTTGGTCGATGGAGACGAAAACGAGGCCTATGATGGCTACGGCCACCAGATAGAGGCAGGACTGAAGTACAACGCCGGTCGCGGCCTCATGGTCACCGCCGGATTCAGTTCACACATATACCAGGGCTTCTCACACTATGCGGTGTACGAGACGTACAATCTGTCTCGTCTAGACAGCGGCTTCCTCAGGATGTCGTACTCCTTCTAGACTGTCTTGGCAGCCGGGGAAAACCCAGGCATCACCAGTATCGTGAGAAACTAGGCCGTGAACAAACGCGGGCGTGCTTACACGCCCGCGTTTGTCCGATCGCCTACGTGAGCGTCGAACCAGCGCGAGAGAGCCGCCACCCGCGCTCGCCGCCTACTTAGACGACACCAGGTCTCCCACCTGCACCGCGGCCTCCGACTCCATCTGCCCGATGGACGCATTCGGATCCACGCTGATGATCCGCATCGTGCCCACAGGCACGCGCACCGGATCCATCAGCCCTGGGATGAAGGTCAGACGGTACACTTCCATCCGCTGGCCGACCCTCACTCCCGCACTCGACCCGATGTTGATAACCACGCCCGCGTCGATGATGGCTGCCACCACGCCGGTGAGCTCCGGCCTCTGCGCCTCCGCCGCCAGGTTCGCCGCAACCTCGTTTATCTTGCCTGCCGCCGCGCTGGCGAAGCTGTCGACCGCCTGCTGAACCGACTTGCCCACGGTGCTGTTCTGGAACTCTCTGGAAGCAAATGAGAGCCCGCGGTATGTATTGAGCGAGAACGTGGTTCCGCTCTCCTCACCGTAGCCAGTCACCGAGCCGAGGATCTCGCCGGTCAGCGCATCGACGATCCTGCCACTCAGCTCCGTCACGGCCTTCGAGCCGGAAAGGCCCACCCCGAAGATCTGTATCCCTCCGGTGGAGGCGTAATCAAACGCCGTTATCGTTCCGAAGATGAGTAGCCTGGCGCCGAGGAGCCTACCGATCTCCACTGCCTGCGATTCATCCACCCGGCCTGAGTGGCCGAAATCCTGTTCCGCCAGGATGCTCTGTATCTGCGACCTCTCGAGCACCCTGAAGTTGCCCTTCCCGACGAGGGCCTCTGACACCAGCCCTGACATGTCGGCAGACACGTCCCAGTGCCACGACCACCACTGACGCACATTGCTCATGTCGAAGTTCAGTACCGCTACGGTCACCCTGTTGTCCGTCTGGGCAGCCGCCGGACATGCGCCCACCAGAGCCAGCGCCAACGTCAGCGCGGCCACGGCAACAACGCGCACGAGCTTATTCATCGCCTCCACGCTCCCTCCATATGATTGCAATCGGTGTAATTCTGCGCGATGTGCCAGTTTTCCTATTCCATGGAGACAATACTCCCACGATTTCGAACCCGGCCCCGCGCAGGGGCCGGGTTCGGAAGACCAGTTCCGGCTGTATCGACACAGCGAGTCAGCGTTACGGCCTCACCATGTGGTCCGGTTCGTCGAACTGGATCACGCGCTCAAGCCACTCTGCAGGGTAGCCCAGCGTCTTGATCCTGCCATCCTCGATGATCCTGCCGGAGTTGTACTTCCAGATCAGGAAGTCCAGCAGGTCCCACCAAGCATCGCGCACCTCGACGGCGTTCTGATGGGCGTAGTCTGCGAGGAACTTGCGGGCCAGCTCGGGGTTGGTCTGCATCAGCGCGGTGGCAGCCGCGTCGACGCCTACCATCATCTCAAACGCCCTGTTCTCATAGAACTGCTGACGCTCGTTGATGTCCTTGATCATGTAGGACCACATCAGGTTGGCGTGGTTCATCACCGCAGCCGTGGCCCACCAGTAGGCGTCGCGGGTGAACTCCATCCTTGACCCGGCCTTGGTGTTCATGATCTCCGACACGTACTCGCCGCCTACGTAGAACGGGATGAAGCAGCTGGTATCAGCGGCCGTGCCGGCGTACCAGAGCACGCCGCCCACCTCGTTGGGCAGCCAGCCGCGCACCTGGCCGACGCAGACGTGCTCGCACCTGGTGAGGGAGATGGCCCGGTGCCACTCGTACGTCACGTCGTCAACCTTGAAGGTGTAGCCCTCGACGCGCCTGGGGTTGTTCCAGGGGCCGGCAGTCAGCGAGGTGCTGCCGTCATACTTGGAGCCCTCGTAGTGGTCGCGGTGGTAAGCGAAAACATCGGCAACGGAGATCTTCTCGTCCACCGGCACGGAGAAGGGCAGGTCGGACTCGACCAGCGAATCGGCGAGGGACGGCGCCACCAGGGTGAACACCCTCCACACGCGCTTGGCGCTGTAGTCGTCCCTGAGCCCCGAGACGAAATCCTTCCTCCAGTTGAACGGCTCGCCACTGGCAGGGTCGTACCAGCCCATCTCTATGGCGAACTCGAGGATGCCGGGGCCGTACATGAAGTTCTCATGGTCATCGAAGTCGACCTCGCGGATGACGGACGAGTTGGCCGACACCGCCACGTGCCCATCGGGCACCCTCTGGGCTATCCAGTAGGCACCAGGCTCACCGCAGCCCTGCTCCCACAGGGGGCCGGGGCCCACGATCTCGAAGACCCACACTTCGTTGGGGTCCGCCACTGCCAGCATCTCGCCGGAGTCGGCGTAGCCGTACTCCATCGCCAGCTCGCCCATGAGCTGGATGGCGTGGCGGGCCNNCCACCGCCAGCATCGTCAGGTGGACCAGCTCCAGCCAGCCGTTGGAGTTGCGGAAGTCGCGCCTACCGCCGATGGTGGTCTCGCCGATGGCCACCTGGTTCTCGTTGATGTATCCGAAATGGCCCCTTATGTGGCCAAATGTGTGCGCTACCTGGGGGATGGCGTTCCCTGTGGGCTTCTCAGCCACCTCATGCCTCTGGTAGCCGTCTGTATACTGCGGAAGAGTGACGATCTCCCACATGCTGCCCTCAGGCCAATCCTTGGCAGGAACCTTGTAGATCTCATGCGAGCAATTGCCGCAGTCGTTGGCGTGCGTCACGATGGCTGAACCGTCAATCGACGCCCCGGGGGTGACGCAGATAGAGGTGCAGGCCTGAACCGACCATGACCAGGCCACCATCATCGACAGGACCAGCGCCAGCACCATGAGACTCCTCTTGGACCTTCGCATCTGCAACTTCTTCAACCTCCCTTTTCGGCCGCAGGGCGCACGCCAGGCTCCGCTGCACCTCCTTCCTCAGCCTCCAGTCGTATGGTCCTGCTCCGGACCGTTCCGAAGGCCGGCCTCTTCACTCGCCTTGCGCGGTGGCCCCGACAGGCCTGGAGAGGGTTTCTCTGCACTGCCAACCAAATCCTGCTATGGAATGCATGATAATTCGAACAAGTACGTGGATTCCCATCAACGCCCGGCCTCAAGCAGGGCGTTCTCAATGGCTTTCAGAGTGGCCTTGGTGGACGCGGTGGCACCGCTCACCGTATCAATCTGCAGCGACTGAGAGTCCAGCACCCTGCCGATGACCTGCCGCTGCAGGTCGCCCATGTAGAAGCCTTCCTTGAGAATGTCCACGCGCACCACTCGCCCGGATTCCACGGTAACGCCGACCTTATTGGAGAGCCTACCGCCATCGTATTCGCCCACGTAAATGCCGTCTTTGAGGAGCGAAAAATCCAACCGAGAAATCGGGATGTGCACTGCCGTCCTGATGCGCATCCAGTCCCTGATTAGAATGATCCCGCCAACCATCGCCAGGCCGGCGAGAGCCCACAGGACAACCCTTAGCATCTTGCCATCTCCTCTAGGGCGCCGCGCGCTAGATGCGCTTGCCGGCGCGCCATGAGGAAAGCTTCCCTTCGCACAACCCAGTTCCTTCCACGCCCGCGGAAAAAACTCGATCTCACACCGTCGTCCTGCGGTCTGCCGCGATGAACATCAGCCCTGCCACCACCGCCGGCAGCGCCATCAGAAGCCCTCCCGGCGATATGATGTAATCCGGAATGTAACCGAAACGCCACAGCGCGCCTATGGCCACGGCTATGAGCGCCACGCCCCCAAGCGTGTGCCACTTCCTGGCGACGAGCGTGGCCGCGGCGAATATGATGCCTGGCAACGTGTGGATGACGGTGCCCACCGCGTTGAGCCCTTCGCCTATGCCCGCCGCTATCCCGAATAGGATCCACCATGCAGCCCAAACGGCAGCTATGATGAACGCCGCCCCCGCAATAGGTCGCGATCGCATGTTTCTGCACCTCCTATGCTGCATTCTAGTGTATCCAATGCGCCGTCAAGCCCTCTGACGCGCACGCAGACAAGATATGCATTCGCGCGCGACTGAGGTAGCCTCGGCACCTCGCGCCCTGGAAACAAGAAGCCGGCCCTGGATCTCCGTCCAGGAACCGGCCCTTTCAGTTCTCAACACGCCGCCGGCGCGCCGACAGATGGCCGCGCACGTTAACCACGGTTGGCCGCGGTTAATCGCGATCAACCGCGCAGCCGGCCTCCGCCAGCCACCCAGCCTACTGGCCCACTGCTAGCCCACCGGAACGCTCCTCGCCTCAGCGCCGTCGGCCAGCCATTCCGTGTGGAACCAGCCAGGCCTGTCCACGCGCTCGTAAGTGTGGGCGCCGAAGTAGTCCCGCTGCGCCTGTATGAGGTTAGCCGGCAGCTCACACCGGTGGTAGGAATCGTAGTATGCCAGGCTCGAGCTGAGCGCCGGCACAGGCACGCCTCGCAATGCCGCCGCCGCCACCACCCGGCGCCAGGCCTCCTGCCCACCGGTCACCACGTCGCGGAAGTACGGGTCGAGGATGAGGTTCGCGAGGTCCGCCTGCCTGGCGTAGGCCTCCGTGATGCGCTCCAAGAACTGTGCCCGGATGATGCACCCGCCCCTCCACAGTAGCGCGATGGCTCCCAGGTCGAGGCCCCACCCGTACTCCTCTGACGCCAGCCTCAACACCTCGAAGCCCTGGGCATACGCACACACCTTGGCGGCGTATAGTGCCTTCCGCAGGTCGTCCAGGGTGACAGCGTCCGGCCCCAGCCGCCCAGCCTCGCCGTCGCCGTCTCCCGCGTCCGGGCCCGGCAGCTTCGCCGCCGCGCCGCACCGCTCTGCCTTCATCGCCGAAAGGCTCCTGGCGAACACCGCCTCGGCCATGGTGGGCGCCGCAGCCCCAAGCTCAAGGGCCTCCTGGGCGGTCCACTTGCCGGTGCCCTTCTGCCCTGCCCTGTCCAGGATCACGTCCACCATGGGCTTGCCGGTGTCGGCGTCGATCTTGCGGAGGATGTCGGCAGTGATCTCTATGAGGTAGGAGTTGAGCTCGCCACGGTTCCACTCCTCAAAGGCCCGCTGCATCTCGGCGACGGACATCCCCAGCATCTCGCGCATCACGAAGTACGTCTCCGCGATCAGCTGCATGTCCACATACTCGATGCCGTTATGGACCATCTTCACGTAGTGCCCGGCGCCGTCCGGCCCCAGGTACGCACAGCACGGCTCGCCCGACGGGGCCTTCGCCGCTATGTCGGTGAACACCGAGCTCACGTATGCCCACGCGTCCTCGGAACCGCCAGGCATGATGCTGGGCCCCTTCAGCGCGCCCTCTTCACCGCCGGAAACCCCGACCCCGAGATAACGCAGGCCTTCAGCCTCAAGCTCCCTGGCGCGTCTTACAGTGTCCTCAAAGAAGGAATTGCCGCCATCGATTATTATGTCTCCCGAGCTCAACACCGGCTTCAGCTGGGCGATGACCGCGTCCACCGCGGCCCCGGCCTTAACCATCAGCATAACCCTGCGAGGCGGCTTGAGCATCGACACGAGCTCCTCGATGGTCTCCGCCCCCGCTATCTCCTGTGCGCCCTTTGCCGGGCCGTCAAGGAATTCCCGGGTTACGCTTTTCGTCCTATTGTAGACGGCTACCTTGTAGCCGTTGCGGGCCATGTTCAAAACCAGGTTTTGGCCCATCACGCCCAGACCGACCAATCCGATGTCGGCCACGAATGCTTCGTTCGTTCCCATATACGTGCCTCCAATGAATCAGTCTGCGAAGCTGTCAGACAGCGCCCACAGCCCCAGCGCGGGATTGCTGACGTAGAAGATCTCCTCCCCGTCGACGGTGTTGAACCCGTCCTTCAGCGCGCCAGGATCGTAGCGGCTAAGAGCCTCCTCCACTGGCATGTACTCGAAGCCCACTCCCTCTATTTCCTCACGGGTCAGGTGGCCCGGGGAGTAGACTATCCTGAACCGTCCCTCCGACGAGCCGTGGATCAGGTGTGCCGCAGCCGAAAGGCTCCCTCGGAGATCCTCGTTGTTCCGCACCGCCTCCAGCGTCTTCGGAGTGCCGAAATAGCCGTACTTCCTGATGAGGCCGTCCACCACGGCATCCTCACCGAAGTGCCGCACCCCAGGGGCGATGATCAGAAGCTCGCCACCGTCGGCGATGGCCATGCGGGTGCGGTAGATGGCCTTGTTCCCCAGCCACGTGCTCTTGAAATGGGCCGGATCCAGGTACACCACGACCTTCTTGAGCGGCTCGCCCATGAGATCGAAGTTGTGCTTCTGGCTCAGCTGCACGGCCTCCTCGAACAGGAACCGCTCGTTCCCGGCGAACAGGCCCTTTATCACCGTGCGGCCACCCTCCACCTTGGTGACGGTGAGGATGTAGTGAAGCGGCAACTTCGACAGGAAATGTTCCTGGGCATAGTCCAACACCTGCCGCACCGGCGAGAGGTCACGCCCCATGAGCCGCTCCATGCCGTACACCGCGCCGAGGAAGTGCGTCTTGTCGATGATGCTCTTGCCGCCGCATCCCACCAGCACGTTCTTGGTGTAGTTGGCCATGCCGACAACCTCGTGCGGCACCACCTGTCCTATCGACACGATCAGGTCGTAGGACGGATCCAGGAGCCTTCTGTTAACCTCCACCTCGATGGCGTAATCCAGCTGGCCCTCTGACACTTCCTTTACGAAGCTCGCAGGCACCTCGCCGATCTGCACCACGTCGGTGCGCCAGTTGTGCACTAGGAAGCGCTCTGCCGGAACCTCCTCGCCGAACATGTCGATGCGCTCCTCATCGGTGAGGGGCACGTGGGTGCCTAACGCCGGCATGATGTCCACTTGAACCCCAGGCGAAAGCATCCGGTACAGCGCCCGCACTATGGGGCCGGCCTGGGCGTGGCCTCGGGTGAAGTCAGGCGGAAGCAGCAGCACCCGACGGGCGTCGGGAGCCACCTTCTGAAGCCATCCCTGCAGTGCCGATTCCATTTCTTCGAGGCTCACGTCGTCCCCGACGAGCCTCACATGATCCAGCGCTGCCACTGCGTTCATCCGCGTTACACTCCTGAGTACGCCGAGAAGGCTCCGTCAACCGGCACCACGACGCCGTTGACGAACTTGCTCGCGTCTGATACCAGCCACAGCAGCGTGCCGATGAGGTCGGAAGGCACGCCGTAGCGGCCCACGGGGGTGTGGTCGATGATCTTCTGGCCCCTCTCGGTGCGCTGCCCCGTGGCCTTGTCGATAAGCAGGTACTCGTTCTGATTCGTCAGGAAGAAGCCTGGCGCCAGTGCATTCACCCGAATGTTGGGTGAGTAGTTCTGGGCGAAGTGCACCGCCATCCACTGCGTGAAGTTGCTCACCCCGGCTTTGGCCGCCGAATAGGCCACGGTACGGGTCAGCGGCCTGAACGCGGCCATCGACGACATGTTGATGATGACGCCCTCGCCCTTGTCAGCCATGACCTTGCCGAATACCTGCGTGGGCAGGATTGTCCCTATGATGTTGAGGTTGAACACCCACTGGATCGCCTCAGGCGGAATGTCGAAGAACGACATGGACCCGCTGGCTGTGGCCTCAGGCTTGTTCCCGCCGGCGCCGTTGATGAGGATGTCCACCGTGCCGAAAGCCTTCAGCACCTCGTCGCGGGCCGTCTCCAGCGACGCCCTATCCAGCACGTTCACGGCCAGCGCCATGGCCGTGCCGTTCTCCGCCACGATGGCATCTGCCACGGCCTGGGCGGCCTTCTCGTTCAAGTCAAGCACCGCGACCTTAGCCCCGCGGGCGGCCAGCGCCTTGGACATCTCGCTGCAGAGCACTCCGCCGCCGCCGGTGATCACCGCTACCTTTCCACTGACATCGAATATATCGCCCATGAATACCCCTCCAAATGCGTGTTGCGTGTGTGCTTTGTGCTCTAGGCCTGTCCTCGAGCCCGCTTGGCCTCTGCCACGAACCGGGCAGCCCGGGCCGCAAGCTCCTCCCAACTGCCCGCCCTAACAAGGGCCTTGTCCACCAGCGACGACCCAGCTCCCACAAATACCGCGCCGGCCTTCAGGAACTCTCCCATGTTGTCCAGATCCACGCCTCCTGTGGGCGTGAGCTTCACCTGGGGCATTGGCCCGAGGACGTCCTTGATGAAGGACGGGCCCAGCTTCGTGGCGGGGAACACCTTGACTACGTCAGCTCCGGCCTGCCACGCGTTTAGTATCTCCGTAGGCGTGAAGGCCCCAGGTATCACTATCTTGCTGTACCTGCGGCAGAGCTCCACCATGCCGGGGTTGAACACCGGGCTCACTATGAAGTCGGCGCCTGCGAGGATGCACGCGCGCGCGGTCTCGGGATCCAGCACGGAGCCGGCGCCGATGATGGCCTTGCCGGCGAGCCTGGCTGCTGCCTCCTCGATGGCCTCTAAAGCTCCCGGCGACGTCATCGTTATCTCCACGCCCATGATGCCGCCTTCGGCCATAGCCGTGCATATGTTAATGAGCTCGTCGGCGCTGCTGGTGCGGAGCACCGCCACAACCCCAGCATCGCTGATGGCCCTGAGTTGTTCTTCCTTCGTCATCTTCATGCTTTATCCTCCTATACGGGCTCTTAAGGCCTCGCGGCCAAACCACAGGGCGGCCGAAACCGGCCGCCCTGTGCCGCCAAGGGGCCTCACACCGCCGCTGTAGTCAGCTCCGGATCGACTTCGACATTGACCAGGTTTGCAGGCTTGCCGCCTTTCAGGCCCGCCAGCAGGTTGGCCACGGCCATTCTGCCCATGTTCTGCACTGCCTCCTGCGTGTGTGCCCCGATATGCGACGTCAGCACGACGTTGTCCAGCTCCAGCAGCGGAGAGCCCACTGGGGGCTCCACTTCGAACACGTCCAGGGCCGCGCCAGCGATGGTCCCCTTCACCAGGGCCTCGTACAGCGCCGCCTCGTCCACTATTCCACCCCTGGCAGTGTTCACCAGTATCGCCGAAGGCTTCATCATGGCCAGCTCTCTCGTTGAAAGCATGTGGCGGGTGCCCTCGCTATATGGGACATGCAGGCTCACGTAGTCGGACTTGCTCACGAGTTCGGACAGGTCCACGTACTCCGCACCGACCTTTGCCGCCCATTCGCGGTCGGGGACGATGTCGTTGCATAGAACGTTCATACGCAGACCCAGTGCCAGCTCAGCCGTCTCCTTGCCGATCTGCCCCGTCCCTATGATACCGATGGTCTTGCCTCTGACCTGAGAGCCATGGTACTGCTTCCACATCCCCTGCCGTATGGCCCTGTCAGACGTGCACACGTGCCTGGATGCCGCCATAAGCAAGGCTATGGTCAACTCGGCCACGGCGGAGCTGTTGGCACCGGGGGTATTGGTCACCATTATGCCCCTCGCGGTGGCATAGTCCAGGTCAACATTGTTCACCCCGACTCCGTAGCGCGATATCACTTTCAGTTTCGATCCGTGCTCCATCACACGCCGGGTGTAAGGATCCAGGCCTGCGATGACGCCGTCCACATCGGCGATGAGCTCCACAAGCTCATCCTCTGACAGCTGACGGCCGTAGGGGTTCACCACCACCTCACAGCCGGCTTCACTCAGCATTCGCATCGGCACTGGATCGGTCTTGCCGAACGTTCTCGGCGTCACAAGTATCTTCGCTGTCATAAACTGCCCCTCCAACTTGCTGCGTCCAATGGCGCCAAGTCCTCACGCGTGGCGCCTGCCACTGCCCCGGCGTGGTCTAGAAGCGCTTGGGTGCTATGGCTTCGCGTGTTGCAACTATGTTCCTGACGGCTCGCTCAGGGTCGCGCAGGCACACGCCTATGAACAGGGCGTCAATGATGGCAAGCTGCGCGATCCTGGACGATGTGCTTTCCATCCGGTACAGAGTCTCGTATGACGATGTGCCCAACTTGATGTCGACCACTTTGTCTATGGGAGACCTCGCATAGTGGGTGATCCCGATGGTGGTGGCGCCGCGCGACCTAGCTATCGCCAGCGCATCGATGATATCACGGCTGCTGCCGGAATGGGATATCGCCACCACGACGTCGCCGGGCTCCACCAACGATGCGGCCATGGCCTGCATGTGCGGATCGGTGTACGGCGTCACAGGCTTACCAGTCTTCATGAACTTGTGGGCGGCGTCCATGGCCACCGGCCCCGATCCGCCTACTCCGTAGAACTGGATGGAGCTAGCCTCGTACAGGCGGTCCACCGCCCGCTTGAGCTCTGCTTCGGAGAGCACGTCCAGGGTGGCCTGCAGCGCGTGGGTGTTCGCCGCTGCCACCTTTCTCATTATCGTGCCGACATCGTCTTGCTCCGATATCTCCTCGTGCACGGTCTGGATGGGGCTCACGGTCTCCAACGCCAGGTTTATCTTGAGCTCCTGGAAGCCATGAAACCCGATCTTCTTGCACATGCGCACGATGGTGGCCTCGCTCACCCCTATGCGTTCTGCCAGCGCCGTGATGGGCAAGTTCACCACCTCGCCAGCGTGCGCCAGGATGTAGTCGGCGACTCTCTCCTCCGAATCCCGGAACGTGGACTTCTCTTCCCGGAGCCTTTGGAAGACTGGTTTCGGCACTGCTCATCACCTTCTTCCTACAACCTACTGATCGCAACCGGCTGGCTTGACGGCCTCAGCGTCCACCCTCACTCCTGCACGTGCGCGCCAGCCTTCTCGACGTCCCCGTCCAGCTCAGCCAGGTCGATGCGTCGCCCCAGCTCCGCGCTGAGATACGCCGCATATATGGCCTGAACCACCTGCCGGCCAAGCTCTCCATCGGAGACGGGATCGCGATCGTAACATATGGCCTCGACGAAGTCCTGCATCTCCTGGGGATAGCCCCTCGTCCAAAACTCGTCTGAACTGGGAAAACTCCATCCGGCCTTGGTCTGGGCCTTCTCGGTGATGTATTCGTCGCCGAACACTTCCGATACCGGCGCGTACGCCATCACCGCATCGTTGGTGGACATGTTGCACTTGACCACGCAGTTCGTGGTGTAAACCTCCAACGTGTTCACCACCCCGCCCAGCGTTATGTCGTTAGAGAGCACCAGCCCCTTGGTGCCATCCTCGAAGGTCAACACCACAGTGGCCCAGTCCTCGACGTCAACCCATTCCTTCACCAGCCACTGGCCTGGTGCGCGCTTGAACGCTTCGGTCTTGGTCAGCGTGCCGACATCGGCCAGCACTGACTTGATGCCGATGGGCTTACCCGCCTTCAGCAGTCCTTCATAGCGCTTGAGGTGGATAAGAACGCCCAACGGATGGGAGCCCAGCCTGCTTAAGGAGCCTCCGCCCGCAAGGTGCCACTGGCGCGAGTATGCGGCGTGCGAGCCGCTGTGGCTCTCCTCCGACCTGATCTCAAGGATCGTGCCCCCGGCCTGCTTTATCAGGCGTTTGGCCTTGAGCACTGGGGGCGCGTAGATGTAGTCCTCCGCGTAGCACACCTTCACGCCGCCGCACCTTGCAGCGGCAAGGATCTCATCGGCGCTTCGCATCGCCTCTTCGTACATCTGTCGCCTCGGCAAGCTGCCGGCCTCGGGCCCGGCACCGAAAGCGCCGGTGAGGGGTTTCTCGCATATGATGTGCTTGCCCGCCTCGGCCGCGTCGACGCACACCTGCCTGTGCAGGACGTTGGGCACGCACACGTCCACCGCGTCGATGTCGCCGTCATCAAGTAGCTCACGGTAATCGCCGTAGGCGCGGGGGATCCCGTAGCGCCTGGCGAAAGCCTCGGCGCTCTCAAGGCGGGAGGCGGCAACCCCCACAACCTCGACTGGGATTCCGGTGACCGCCCTGAACGCGTCCATGTGGATGCCCGCTATGAAACCTGCGCCGACCAGCCCTATCCTGACCTTGTTCAACTGCCAGTTCCTCCATTCAGTTCATGCCGCCCAGCCTGCCACGGCCGATAGGTCGACTCTGTTGCCTGAATCGGCCAAGCCAGACACTGTCTGCCTCCCACCGGCGGCCCGCAGCCCATGGAGCCCAGCTGTGAACACTGTGTTCACGGCACGTGGCTCCATGCCTTGCCGCGCGCGCTGAGCTTGGTCCGTGTACGATCAACGCGTGAACACATCGCTGGTAATACGTATTTCTATCAACAGGGCCAGACTCCTCTTTTCAATGTTGAAGAGTTTCTACATGCGCTGCGCACGCTCTAGTCCATCACGAAACCGCCGTTGACGTCGATGATCTCGCCGGTGATGAAGCCGGCTCCCTCCGACAGAAGGAACCTGACCGCCGCCGCCACCTCAGAGGGCTTCCCGAGCCTGCCCAGGGGGATGGCGGCGATGATGGCCTTCCGCCTCTCCTCGGACCACTGGGCGCTCATGTCCGTCTCGATGGCGTGCGGCGCCACGCCGTTCACAGTCACCCCGTAGGGCGCCATCTCCCTGGCGAAGGTCTTGGTCAACGCGTCCATCGCCGCCTTGGACGGCCCGTACCCAGGGGCAGACGTGATGTCGCCCAGCTTGCCTGCCACCGACGACACGTTCACGATCCTGCCGCTGCGCTGCCGCTTCATGATGTTGGCTACGTGCTTGCACATGAGGAACGCCCCCCTGGCGTTCACGGCGAACACGGCATCCCAGTCTTCAGTGTTCATGGCCTCGCTGGTTCGCCTCCTGATGATGCCGGCGTTGTTCACCAGGGCGTCGATCCGTCCAAACTCGCGGAGAACCCCGTCTACGACCGCCTCTACATCGCTCTCAGAGGAGACATCGCAGCGCCGGAATATCACGGAGCCGGCATGCTGGTTCTCGAGCGCCTTGCCCCGTTCCTCGGCGAGGTCGCAGGCGACGACAAGGTAGCCGTCTTCAATGAGAGCCTCGACGATGGCCTTGCCGATTCCCGCCGCACCTCCGGTTACTATCGCAACTGGCCTACTCATCTTGGAACCTCCAGTCTGCCATCGATGCTACCCGAATATGAGGTTCGGGATAGTGGTTATGAGCGGAGGGTACAGATACATTATCAGTATGACAATCAGTACGGCCACGAGGAACGGCCAGCTATCTCGCATGAACTCCGCGACAGAGCACTCCATGATGGAACACACAGAGTACATCGCCAGGCCAACCGGCGGCGTGAGCAGCCCAAACGCACAGGTGACCACCATGAGAACGCCGAACCAAACAAGGTCTACGCCCACTTGCCTCATGATCGGAACCAGGATGGACGTGAGCAGCAGAATTATCACTGTGGAGTCGATGAACATCCCCAGGAAGAACAGGAAGAGCACGATGATTCCCACTATCACCATGGGATTGGCGGAGACGCCCAGCAGGAACCGGGAGAGCTTCTGCGGTATCATCTCCCACGTGAGACCGTAGCTCACCAGAGACGACAGCGCGATGAGAAACATGATCATGCCCATGTCAAGTACTGACATCCTCAGCGCCCGCTTGAACCCTTCCCACGTCATCTCCCTGTAGACGAAAAGCCCAACAAACATCGCGTATACTGCAGCGGTCGCCCCTGCCTCCGAGGGGACCAACAGGCCGAACCTCAGAGTCACAAGGAGCAGGAATGGGAAAAGGATAGCCCAGAAGGTGCTCGCCGCCGCAGGCACGATCTCGCGCACTCCCGACGGCTTGTCCTTCTGCGGCTTGTAGCCCCTGAGCCGGGCTGTTATGGAAACGGCGATGCCCAGGAACAGCGCCATCGTAAGCCCAGGGCCGATCCCGCCTGCCAGCAGACGTCCAACCGACACCTCTCCTATGCTGCCGTA
>LFSP01000046.1 GCA_001513145.1 Clostridia bacterium DTU025
GGCTGACCACCCTTTACAACCGCACCAACTTCGAAGACCAGCTTCACCGTGCACAGGACAAGGGAACTGTCTGCAGCATAATAATATAATAATGGGAGACCTCAACGGTCTGAAGCTGGCCAACGACGCCTTCGGGCATGCAGCCGGCGACGCGCTGCTGGTGGAGACAGCACAGATCCTCAAGTCGTCTTGCCGTTCCGACGACGTCGTGGCCAGGATCGGAGGCGACGAGTTCGGCCTGATACTGTTCGGGGCCGACGAGGCCACGGCGCTCAGCGTTGTACGGCGCATCAGGAATCGGTGCGCCAAGTCCAAGCTCCAGCCGCTCAAGCCCAGCATCGCGCTGGGAGTGGCCACGAAGTCTTCGCCGGAGGAGAACATCTTTGAGGTGTTCCAGAAGGCCGAAAGCAGGATGTATCGGCGAAAGCTCCTGGAGGGCAGCAGCATCAGAAGCCACTTCATGCATTCGCTTCAGCAGTCTCTGCAGGAGAAGAGCTGGGAGACGGAGAAGCACACCATGCGTCTGCGGGCGATAGTGACCAGGCTGGCCAAGGCGTTGGACCTTTCCCGCGCCGTCATCGACGACCTGGCGCTTCTGGCGGCCTTGCACGACATCGGCAAGATAGCGATCCCCGACGACATCCTCAACAAGCCGGGCCCTCTGACGGAAGAGGAATGGACCATCATGAAGCGCCACCCGGAGATCGGCTACAGGATCGCCCGCACCTCGCCGGAGCTGGTGTCAATAGCCGAGTACATACTCTCCCACCATGAGCGCTGGGACGGCAAGGGCTATCCGAGGGGGCTCGTCGGAGAGAACATTCCGCTGCCGGCGAGGCTCCTGTCGGTGGCGGACGCCTTCGACGCCATGACCAGCGATCGCCCGTACCGGAAGGCGATGTCGGCCCAGCAGGCCTTGGCCGAGCTTGAGCGGAACGCTGGCACGCAGTTCGACCCCGACGTGGTGGCCGCGTTCGTTGAGATGTTCCACTCCGGTCTCGAGCAAGAGCTCAAAGGCGACGCGATTGCTGCCAGCCCGTAACTGGAGCTCTCGCTGAGGTTGCTGTTACTGGCGCCAGGCGGACTGCATACTATCCGTTGGAGAGTGATGATCATAGTGTCGTCGTCAGACTGGGTATTCTGGGCGCTCATGGCAGCGGTCTTCGCGGCGTTGACCTCGATCCTGGCCAAGGTGGGCATAGAGGGCGTCGACTCTGACCTGGCCACCCTCATCCGCACTTTCGTAGTCTTGATCGCCCTGGGCATATTCGTCCTCGCCACCTCCAAGTGGACCAATCCGTTCTCGCTTCGCCCGAAGACCCTCACGTTCCTGGTGCTCTCGGGGCTGGCGACGTGCGCCTCGTGGGTCTGCTACTTCAGGGCGCTGCAGATGGGCGAGGCATCGAAGGTTGCCCCCATCGATAAGTCCAGCGTCGTGCTGGTGGCCATATTCGCCGTGCTGTTCCTGGGGGAGCGGCCTGTTCTCAAAGACTGGTTCGGGATCATCCTGGTGGGTCTCGGCACGATAGTGCTGGCGCTGAGATGATCCAGTCTTGCCACGTGATAGGCCTCTTTGAGGGGATGCTCGAGAGGGGCGTTGACCCCCACCGCAACCCCATCCCCTTCGACTGGCACGCATGAACGCCGAGCCAGCGGGTGGCGACCCGCCGGTCTCGAGATCGATACCGGGGAGGCGTTGGCCGCTCCATCGTGCCCATAGTGATGCTCTGTAGCCGCCGGATTTCCTGCACCATCTCCCGTGTAAGCAGGAAGTCCGGCTTTTCTTGCGCCATGGTGCAGAAAGCCCGGCGGCGTCGCCGTCGCAGGCGCCGACGGGACCTTTTCCATTCGAGACCCATCGTTGGTCCCACCAGTTCGTGGAGGAGCATTCGCCGCGACTGGCGAAAAAGTGTATGGAAGTGCCTAGCAACTCTGGAAGGGTGATCGGATGTCTGGCCGGCCAGACCGCATAGTCCGTAACCGGGAGGCCCTCGACAGATTCGTCAGCGACCAAGGCTGGAGCGTCGCCGCGGAGAGGAGCATCGAACACGGCCTCCAAGTGACCATCACCGACGGAATCGACAGGGTGCCCGTGAACCTATACGGCACCGGCAAGGTCCTCGTGCAGGGCAAGAGCTGCGCCATGAAAGCCGCGCTTGCGGAGTGGGCGAAAGGCATCCAACCTGGCACGCGCGAGTCGCCGACCGAACCTCCCCGCCAGAACCGCACATCCCGCTACCTGGTGACGCCCGGCCGCATCGACCGGATCCGCGACCTCATACTCTCCCTGCCTGGTTACGTCGAACTCAAAACGGCGCAAGGCCCGGCCGAAGAATACAGGGCGGAGATACGACAGGGCGGCGACCGCGTGACGGTCACCCAGTATGGCTCAGGCACCCTGATGGTCCAGGGGTTGGATAGCGAGACGTTCGACAGAGTGTGTGAGGCGTTGGACGAGCACCTCTCCCAGTCGTTCGCCGAGCGGGGCGCCCGCTTCGTCGGCGGCGACCGGGAACGATCCGCCGTCACTGCCTACCTGGAGCGGCCTGAGGCCGAGAACGAAGCCGCAGAATGGCTGCTGTCACAGCTAGACCGGGACGTCCTCGACTTTCTCTATCAGAACGACCGCCGCACCCTCCTGGCCGGGGCCGGAGTTCGAAACGCTCTACGCGAGTCGCGCCAACACCTGCCGGACTACTACGCCCTTGTGATGCCGTTTGCCAGAGCGTTCGAAGGCTTCCTCACGAAGCTGGCGGTACATCTCGGCTTGGCCACTGAGGATGAGCTGAAGCAGCAGCTGGACCAGAAGAAGGTCAGCGGCTGGCTTCGAGAGATAAGGCTCAGGGTCCCTGACCCGCGACGTTACAGTGACGTCAGCACGGCATTGGAGTCTGCCTGGCAGTGTCGGCACAAGGCGCTGCACTCCGATTTCGCTTATCCCATGAGCGTCCTGGAGTCGTTCGAACAGGCGGATCAGGAGATAGCGGTGATCCTGAGGGCCATGGCACGCGCGCACCGCGTGTTCGTCGCAGAGGGCATCAGGCTCAACCCCACAGCGGCCCACGCCGTGGGTGCGGCCACTGAGGACACGACGGAATTGGCGTCATCGTCGACACCTGATCCAACGCGCAACTCTACGTCCGCGCAGGAGCCACCACCCGAGGCTAGCAGAGCATGGATCGGGGTCGACGAATCCGGCAAGGGTGATCTTTTCGGGCCCCTGGCTGTGGCGGCCGTGCTGGTCACGGCGGATACCGAGGCGGTCTTGGCCCATTACGGGGTGCGGGACAGCAAGAAGCTCTCGGATGCACGCGTGCTGGAGCTGGCCAGGCTGATCAAGGAGAGGTGCACCCATGAGATCCTCTCCCTACCGCCCGCGGATTACAACCGCGCCTACGCAGAACACGGCCACAACCTCAACAAGCTCCTGGCGTGGGGGCACGCGCAGGTGATATCGAGGCTAGCCGGGCGCGTGCAGGCGGATAAGGCCATTTCCGATCAATTTGGAGACAAACGCTTGCTGGTTGACGCGCTTGAGGAGGCTGGCTGCGGTATCCTCCTGGAGCAGCGCCACAGGGCTGAACAAGACCTGGCCGTAGCCGCGGCGTCGATACTGGCACGTGCAGCGTTCCTATCAGGCATGCAGGAGTGCATACGGAAGGCTGGGATGAAGCTTCCCATGGGCTCTTCGTCGCCTGATGTGAAGAGAACCGGCAAGCTTGTCTACAGGAAACACGGCAGGCAGGTTTTCGAGGAGGTTGCCAAAATGCACTTTAGGACTGCAAGCGAGATCATGTCCGAGGTGAGCCCATGAAGCAGGATCTCAATGCCCGCTACGAAAACGCCGATAAGCTGCGTTTGGCAAGGCGCTACGAAGAGGCCGGCAGTGAGCTGGAGAGTATCTGGAACGAAGCGCCGTCGAAGTTCGTGGGATGGCGCCTGGCTTACTGCCTGCGCAAGGCGGGTAGGCTTGAGGAGGCGGAGAGCATAGCCCAGCAGGCCCTGGACGCCTATCCAGACGACGCCTTCACCCGTTCGGAGCTGGGGTGGATACTCAGAGAAAAGCACCTGAGGTCCGCCAAGGACGATAGGGATCTCGGCAGAGCTCTGGAGGTCGCGCGCCGCATCGTCGCGGTGAGCGACAACAAGATGCTCCTGGTCCGGGTGGTTCTTGACGTCATGAAGGTGGCCAAGGACAAGGGCAGCTGGGAAGTTGTGCTGGAATGGTCCGAACGAGTGTCCAGCGAGGACCTCAGGGCCGAACCCGTAGTTCTACCCAACGGTACCAGGGTGATGTCGCAGAGGCAGATCTGGTATATCGGCCGGTCGCGTGCCCTGCTTGAGCTGGGCCGCTACGATGAGGCCTGCTCCGTCGCCAGGGCGGGGCTGGGGGAGTTTCCCAACTGTATTCACCTGAACAGAACGGCTGCCCTCGCTCTGGAAGGTGCGGGCGAGTTGAGCTCGGCCATCGGGGAGATGCAGGCGCTGCTTGCCCACCCGCGTGCGGATTGGTACGTAAAGGCCGACCTCGCTAGGATGCTCTTTAGGGCGGGCAACGCGGCAGATGCGTACCGGTTGATATGCGAGGCGGTCTTGAGCACGCGACAGTCAGATGAGTACAAGCTCACAAGTTACATCACGCTGGCCCAGATCGCGCTGGCCCGAAACGATCTGGACGTCGCCGCAATGCACGTTGCCCTGGTGAAGGCCATCGCGGCAGAGCAGGGCTGGCAGGTGAAACGTGAGGTCATTCAGACTGAAAACCAGGTGCTCGCCGCGCTGAAGGCTGCGGGCCGACAGTGGCCCGAGGTTCCGAAGGACCGCGTGGAGCTTTCCAGGATGTGTGAGCGGAAGTGGCGAGAGGGCCAGTACGAGGGACTTGAGCTCCACCGTGGCACAGTGAAGCCCTATCCCCAGGACCGGGCATTCACCTTCATCCAGCGCGATGATGGCGCCGAAGACGTGTTCGTCCTGGTGCAGGATCTGCCCGAGAACTGCAGAAAGCCAGGCAGCCGCGTGGAGTTCGCCCTGGTGTCAAGCTTCGACAGGAAGAAGGGGCGCGAGTCGGTTCGCGCCGTGAACATCCGCTGTGCGCCGGAGGCGAGACGGTAACGCGTGTCCATTGCTCCTGGCGCGACATCGGCCGGGGTTCGACTATCCGCGCCAGAGCACCGCGGGTGACACTTCCTTGAGGGACGCGCACCCCGTCAGTGTCATCGCCACCCGCAGCTGCGCCGCGAGGGCCTCAAGCTGTGCCCGCACCGCATCCGCGCCCCCGCCCACGGCGGCGATGGCCAGTGGGCGGCCAACCAGCACGGCATCTGCGCCCAATGCCAACATCTTGAGGACGTCGACGCCGCTGCGGATCCCGCCGTCCGCAAGAATCGTGAGCCTGCCACGCACTGCCTCCGCGATCTCGGGCAGCACGTCGGCGGTGCCCGGGGTGTGGTCCAGGGCTCGTCCCCCGTGGTTTGAGACGACTATGGCCGCAGCGCCCGCATCCGCCGCGATGAGGGCGTCTTCCACGGTCATGATGCCTTTCAGGATCAGCGGCTTGTCGTCAGCTGCCTGCACCAGCTCACGCACGAGCGTTGGGGGCTTGGGCTCCACCTTCTGGCCCAGAAGCGCCATGTTCACCAGCCCTGCCGCGTCGACGTCTACGCCTATCGCGGCTACGCCCGCGGCCCTGGCTGCGGCGATGCGGTCCAGCAGCTCGCGCTGCTGGCGGGGTTTGATCACCGCGATGGCCCGGCCATTGGCGCGGGCGGCTGCAGAGACGGCACACCGGAAAACCTCCGGATCGCCCCCGTCGCCGCCCATCCCTACCGAGCCTGCAGACGCTGGCCCGAGCACCATGGCGTCGGCCAGTTCCTGTTCAGACAAGCCTGCGATCCTATTCACCCTGATCCCGGCCACGGCGGCGCCCAGTACGGGCATGCTCAGGTCAAGGCCGAAGAGGCGCGTGCGAATGTCAGGCTCCACCGCATCGTGCAGCACCCTGAGGTTGAGCTTTCTCCGTGACAGCGCCTCCACGTTGCTCACGAAGCTCGCTCCGGTGCCCACCCCGCCGAAACCGGGGATCAGGCCGGCGCAGGCGCGGCCGTCGCATATCCTGCACACGCGGCACGCGTGAACCAGCCTTTCAACTGCTACGGCCCTTACCTTGTTCATATCGACGTCGGAAGCGGAAACCATCGAGTAGTCCACCAGTCTGGCGCGGGTTTGCGTGGGATCCACGGGCGCGGGGTAAGGTGTTCTGTATGCGGCCTGGGATTCCTGCTTCGTCATCAACGGACGGCGGCCCAGTCTCCACAGAAACCATGCTTCCTGAACTGAGGGAACTGCCTGATGATCCCGCACGTAAGTTCGTCCGCCATTGCCAGGAGATGCAGTTCTCCTTTATCATAAGAGGCGATGTCGGCCTCATAGTCTCTCTTGAGCCTGGCCACGGCCTGGGCTTTGACTAAGTCCAGGTGCACGCGCCACATCCACGTCATTTCGCTCTTGGACCAGAACGGGTTTATGCAGCTGAGGAATGCCGCGATCTCGTCTCCGTTGGCGTACCATCTTCGCTCGATCTTCGCCGCAGCCATGCAGTCTCCAGCTTTCGAAGCCTTGACCAGGTCGGCCGCCAGCACCAGATGCTCAGTGAGCAGGCGCTCCAACTCAGCGGCGACTTCTTTGCCGTACAGCGGTCTGAAAAGTGCGGCGATATCCTTGGGGTTGCGAAGCAGGCGCGCCGTGGTGGGCTCCAGGTCTCGAAGGCCTTCAGCTATGCTGATGATGGTCATTCTTGTCCAGGTAGCGTGCTGTTCCCACAGCATTCGCATGCGGTTGTTGAGTTGACACGCTTCCGTTCTTATGGGGCATACGTGCATGTAATTCACTCCCTGCACTGATCGTGCTATGACACGATATGTCGGCGGGGGTTGAATCGCCCCGGTAGGATGGCACTGCAAAGGCGAGGGTTATGGAGCGATGTGGGGGTGCGTGATGTGACTGGGGACTCGCGTCCGTCTGGCGGCCAGCCAATGCCGTGGGCCCGGACACTTGCGGATCTGCTGACGTTTTCGCGTCTCATAGGCGGCATTGCTCTGGCTCTGATGCCCTGGGACAGAACCGTTTCTTCACTTGGAAGACTGGTAAGACACAGCATCCTCCTGTGGACCACCGACGCGGTGGACGGAAGGATCGCCCGGCGTTC
>LFSP01000003.1 GCA_001513145.1 Clostridia bacterium DTU025
AACTGCTGCAACTTATCTGAAGACTGTTCGCCGCCGGCGTCTTGAGGGCATCTCCGAACTTGAAGACAGGGTGCGCCCCATTCTCGAAGACGTGCGGCGCCGCGGCGACGAGGCGCTGGCGGAGTATACGGCCAGGTTCGATGGCCCGGACTGCGTGCCGGTGCGGCTGGAGGTGACGCCTGAGGAGAAGGCGGCGGCCTGGGATAGGGCTGACCCAGCCGTGGTGGAGGCGCTGATGGCGGCGGCCGAGCGTATACGTGACTTCCACTCAAGGCAGGTGCAGCAGTCGTGGACTGCGGTGCAGCCTGACGGGTCGGTGGTGGGCCAGCTGATGAGGCCAGTTGAGGCAGTGGGGATATATGTGCCCGGCGGCACGGCGGCGTACCCGTCGTCGGTGCTGATGGCGGCGATCCCGGCGCAGGTAGCCGGGGTCGACCAGGTGATCGCCTGCACGCCGCCGGGGCCGGGTGGCTTGGCGAACCCATATGTGGTTGTGGCGGCGGACATCGCAGGGGTCGATCGGGTGTTCAAGGTCGGCGGGTGCCAGGCGATCGCGGCGATGGCGTTCGGAACGGCAACTGTGCCGGCGGTGGACAAGATCGTGGGGCCGGGGAACGCCTACGTTACGGCGGCGAAGCGGCTGGTATACGGTTACTGCGACATCGACATGCTGGCAGGGCCCAGCGAGCTGGCGGTGCTGGCGGACGAAAGCGCCGATCCGCGGCTGGTGGCGGCGGACATGCTGTCGCAGGCGGAGCATGGTCCGGACTCGCAGGCCGTGTTCATCACGACCAGCGCGGAGCTGGCTGACGAGGTGTCGAGGGAGATTCAGGCGCAGGCTCGGGCGTTGCCCCGCCGCGACATCGTGCTGGCGGCGTTGGAGAGGCACTGCCTGATAGTGCTGGCCGGGAGCATGGAGGAGGCCGTTGCGGTGGCCAACGCCTATGCGGCGGAGCACCTGGAGGTGCTGACGCGAGATCCCTGGGCGCTGCTGGGGCAGCTCAAGAACGCCGGCAGCGTCATGGTGGGGCCCAACTCGCCGGTGGCGGCCAACGATTACGCGACGGGCCCGAATCACGTGCTGCCCACCGGCGGGACGGCGCGGAGCTGGTCGGCGCTGTCGGTGAGGGACTTCGTGCGGGTACAGAGCGTGACGAGCCTGACGGCGGAGGGGCTGGAGGCCGTGGCGGGCCTGGCCGAGACCATCGCCAAGGTGGAGGGCTTGCACGCGCACGCGGCGTCGGTGCGGGCGCGGCGGGCCGGGATGGCTGGGACGGCTGGGATGGCGGGGACAGCATGGACGGCGCGGTGCGCGCCGTGGGCGCAAGAAGCGGAGCCGCCGCGGCGAGGGGGCGGTGCGCAGTGATTGATTTCTCCCAGTTCGCCAGGCCTGAGCTGGCCGCGATGAAGCCATACGAGTTCAGCGTTGAGACCGGGCTGATCAGGCTCGATTCCAACGAGAGCCCATTCGACTGGCCGCCTGAGCTGAAAGAGGCTCTCGGGTGGGAGCTTCAGGCTGTGCCGTTCAACCGTTATCCAGGACGGCTCAGGCTGGAGGTGCAGCGGCTCATCGCGGATATGCACGGCGTTGGTCCGGAGCAGGTGGTGATGGGAAACGGTCTCGATGAGGTGATCACCATGCTCATGCAGGCCTTCGGCAGTGGTCGGCGCGTGGTGGTTCAGAAGCCGTCTTTCAGCGAGTACAAGGCGGCCGCGCTGGTGCAGGGTGCCTGCCTGGTGGAGGTGCCGCTGGGGCCCGGTTTGAGGGTGGAGGTGGAAAGCCTGGCCGCCGCGGCCAGCGACGAGCCGTGCATCGTGATGCTCTGTAACCCGCACAACCCCACCGGCGGGCGGGTAAGCTCCGAACAGGTGGAAGCGCTGGTGAAGGCGACGCGCAGTCTAATCGTTGTAGACGAGGCGTACGTGGACTTCTCCGGCGACAGCGCCCTGCGCCTGCTGGAGGCCTATCCTGAGAGACTCGTGGTCCTGAGGACACTGTCGAAGGCCTTCGGCATGGCCGGGGTGCGGCTGGGTTACTCAATATCCGGCGCTGAGCTGGCGCAGGAACTCGAGAAGGTGCGTCAGCCGTTCAACTTGGACTGCCTGAGCCTGGCCGCGGCGAAGGTGGGTCTGGGCTGTGTGTGGAGGCGGGACGAGGCGGTGGCCGCCATCCTGGCCGAACGCGCGCGCATGGAGGAGGCGATGGATGCGATGCCTGGGGTGAAGCGCCTGCCGTCCAGCGCGAACTTCATCCTGTTTGAGGTGGGCGAGGGCGATGCGGCGCCCGTGTGGGAGAGGTTGAAGCGCCGCGGGGTGATGGTGCGGCGGTTCCCGTCGGAGCCGGCGCTCAGGAGGTATCTCAGGGTGACGGTGGGCACGCCTGAGGAAAACGACGCGTTTCTCGCGGCGCTGCGTGAAGGGGGAGCTGAGCGATGATTGCTGGACGTACTGCTGAAATTGAACGCGCCACCTGCGAGACCAGGGTCAGGGTGATGCTGGGGCTGGACGACACGGCCGGAGCTGGAGATGCGGCTGGGGCTGGCGACGTGGCCGGCGCTAGCAATGGCGCCGCGTGTTCCATCGACCTGTCCTGCGGCTTCCTAGGGCACATGCTGGAGCTCTTCGCGTTTCACGGCGGTTTCCGGCTGGAGGTGACCGGCTCAGGCGACACGCACGTCGACTACCATCACCTGGTGGAGGACGTGGGGATCTGTCTGGGCACAGCCCTCAAGAAGGCTCTGGGCGACAAGGCCGGGATCGCCCGGTACGGCCATGCGGCGGTCCCGATGGACGAGGCGCTGTGCATGGTCACCATCGACATCAGCGGGCGCCCGCGGCTGGTGTACAACGCCAGTCTTCCAGCTGAGAAAGTCGGGGATTTCGATACGGAGCTGGTGGAGGAGTTCATGCAGGCGCTGGCCTCGAACGCCGGGCTGACGCTGCACGTGAACGTGATGTACGGGCGCAACACCCACCACATCATCGAGGCCATGTTCAAGGCCCTGGGCCGCGCGCTGGCGCAGGCGGCGGCGGTGTCGCGGGTCGGGGGCGGGGCCGCGGCCACGGCCGGGGTGAGCGTGCCGTCCAGTAAGGGAGTGCTGTAGATGCTGGTCATTCCCGCAATCGACCTGCATGAAGGCAAGTGCGTCCGTCTTTATCAGGGAGACTACGCGCAGGTGACGGAGTACTCCGACGATCCTGTGGAGGTGGCGGAGAGCTGGGCGGCCGCGGGCGCGCGGATGCTCCACACCGTCGACCTGGACGGCGCCCGGGCGGGGCGGCCGGTGAACCTGGAGATCGTGGGACGTATCGCCAGGCGTGTCGGGGTTCCGGTGCAGCTGGGCGGAGGCATCCGCAGCGTCGGCGACGTTGAGGAGGCGTTCGAGGCCGGAGTGGCCAGGGTGCTTCTGGGCACTGCCGCCTGCGAGGACCCCGCGCTCGTGGCGACGCTGGTGCGAAGGTTCGGCGCGGAGCGCGTTGCCGTGAGCATCGACTGCCGCGGCGGGGTGGCGGTAACCAGAGGCTGGCTCGACTCGTCGCAGCTGAGCGGGGCTGAGCTGGCCGCGGCGATGCTCGCCCTGGGGGTGCGGGAGTTCGTCTACACTGATGTTTCCCGCGATGGCACGTTGCGCGGGGTCGACACAGGGCCCATCGAGGAGATCCTCGCCACCGGGGCCCACGTGGTGGCAGCCGGAGGGGTCGGGTCGCTGGACGACCTACGGCGGCTGGCAGCTCTGGCGCTGCGGCAGAAGGGCCTGGTGGGGGCGATCATCGGGCGAGCGCTCTACGCCGGCGCTGTAGACCTGGTCGAGGCTATCACTATTGCAGAGGGAAGGAGCAGGAGAAATGCGCAAACGTATCATACCGTGCCTCGACACTAAGGAAGGAAGAGTAGTCAAAGGGGTCAACTTCGTAGCGCTTCGCGATGCTGGGGACCCGGTGGAGTTTGCAATAAAGTATGAAGAGCAGGGCGCCGACGAGCTGGTGTTGCTCGATATCTCCGCGACTACCGAAGGGCGCGCAACGCGCCTGGAGACGGTGCGGCGGGTGGCGGCGGCCATCAGGATCCCGCTGGCGGTGGGCGGGGGGATCGCCAACCGCGAACAAGCACAGCTGGTATTGGACGCAGGCGCCAGCAAAGTGGGAGTCAACACAGCTGCGGTGCGACGCCCGGAGCTGCTGCGAGAGCTGGCCAGGGCTTTCGGAAGGCCCCGCGTGGTGGCGGCCATCGACGCCATCGAGCGGCCGGGCCAGCCCGGCAAGTGGAACGTGTGCGTGGCAGGGGGCCTTGAGGTCATCGATATCGACCTCATCGACTGGGCCAGGCAGGTGGAGTCGCTGGGCGCCGGCGAGATCCTGCTGACCAGTGTCAGCCGGGACGGCGCCGTGCGCGGATACGACATCGCCCAGCTGCGGGCTGTGGTAGATGCGGTGGACATACCGGTGATCGCGTCTGGCGGCGCGGGCACGCTGGAGGATTTCTACGCCGCGCTGGTGGACGGCGGCGCTGATGCGGCGCTGGCGGCGTCGGTCTTCCATTTTGGGACGTATACGGTGGCGCAGGTGAAGGAGTACCTTGCTGAGAGAGGGGTTGACGTGGCCGTATGATCTCCCGTGAAGACGTGGGGCAACTGGTCTTCAATGCAGACGGGCTGATACCGGCCATCGCGCAGGACTGCCGCACTGGGCAGGTGCTGATGCTGGCCTACATGAACCGTGAGTCGCTATTGCGCACCCTGGAGATTGGCAGGGCCTGCTACTGGAGCCGTAGCCGGCGCCAGCTCTGGACGAAGGGCGAAACCAGCGGGCACTACCAGCTGGTGAAGGACATCGTTGTTGACTGCGATAGAGACACGCTGCTCCTCAGCGTCGAGCAGGTGGGCCCGGCGTGCCATACGGGGGCGCAGTCTTGCTTTGAGAGCTGGGCGCAGAGCGGGAACGCTGCGGCATCGGCAGCGGCTGGCGAGCGTGGGGAAGGATCGGAGTTCAGTCTTCAGGAGTTGTATGAAGTACTACTTCAGAGGAAGGCACACGGCGACCCGGAGGCTTCATACACTGCGCGGCTGATGCGCGCCGGCAAGGACCGCGTGCTCAAGAAGCTGGCGGAGGAGGCCGGCGAGGTGATGCTGGCGTCGAAGAACGACGACCCGGGTGAGATCGTCTACGAGACTGCGGACTTGTGGTTCCACTCGCTTATGGTTCTGGCGTACCACGGGATCCCGCCCCAGGCGGTGCTGGACGAGCTGGCGCGGAGGAGGCGGTAGGGGGCGACGCCTGGGGTGCCAACCAGCGGGCGCTACAGGGCGGGCAGACCAGTTGGCGAACGGTGGAGCGGTGTGGGCAAAGGGTACAGTCGCCAAACTTGTCGGGCTGACATAGTATGAGCCAGACCTGGCAAGGGAGGTGACGCACGTGGCTGAGGTAGGAGCTAGCCAGTTCTTCTGGCCTTGGTGGTTCTGGATTTGGGTGGCCGTCATTGCGTTCCTGGTGTATCTATTCCTCCGGTTCGTGCTCTGCATCTAGCCTAACCTTGGCCCCGCAGAGTCACTCTGGCCCACGCGACCGTCTGTGCGTGTACGCACAGGCGGTCCGGTTGTGTACGGAGGAGAGTGATCTCGTGGAGGATGGCGGTCTCGAGGGTGGTAGTTCGGTTGTGTGCGAGGGACGGGTGGTGTGGTAGGGTATCGCAGGGTGAGGATGGCGCGGCGAGGATGCCAGGGTGTGTTAGGGCGTGTTAGGGCGTGTTGAAGCGCGTTGGAGCCCGTGGGGGCTCGGCGGAGCACATCGGAGGCTCTCCTCCAGATCGAGGAGCACTTGCCGGAGTGCTCCTCGANNTTGCGCCTCCGAAAGTCGGAGAACCTCCAGTTTCGGCGGGCGCGAGGCGACTATGGGACTGGCGCGGAAGGGATAGGCCGGCGTCCGTCCGCGCCGACCCTCCCGAAAGCGCAGCTAGAGATGTTGCGGTCTGTGCGCATCCAAGTCAAACTCGCGCGCCGGGAAGACACTTGGGATGTATTCCTCCAAACCGAGGAGCATTTGCTGGTGTGCTCCTCGGTTTGGAGGAGCTAGTGCCCAAATGCTCCTACGAATGGAGGTAACACCGCGGTTTCGCGGAGCCTGCCGTGATCATGGAGTAGATCCAACAAGAAGACGTCGGCGACGCTCTGCTTTCGCTTCTGAAGAGCCCAGCTACACGCACTACGCACGTTCTCCGCCTCCAGGCCGCGTCCAGTCCCCCTCGCATTCGAACCAGCGTCTCGCGGAGCCCACGGAGCCCACGTGGGGTTTTCCTCGCGATGGAGGAGCAATTGATGCCGAGCCCCTCCCGATCGAGGCGCTCCATCCCGTGGCCCCCTCCTTTCAGAAGAGAATCACCCTCGGGAGTCGTTCCTCCGGGGCATGTCCAGTTCCTCCCATGATGCTATCATCAGAATACGGAACGACCCACCCGACGAGCTGACTGGAGGCGCGATCACGAGCATGACTCTACGCGACATTGTCAACGCTTTCTTAATCAACGAGCTTCCGGCCGACCGACGGCTCAAGTCCCTGGACATCAAGATCCGATTCGCTATTCACTCGAGGCAATGGGTGACATTCAGCGTTGTCGCTGAAATGCTCGGCCTCGACGATGAGACTGTTCGCCGAAGTCTCAAGCGACTTGTAAGAACCGGCTGGGCGGAATGCCTTGACGACAGTCAGCTTCACAAGATCGGAGTCGACGCTGGCAGAGGCACGAGCGGACAGAGAAAGACTGTCATTGCCCCCTGGCTTCCCCGCGACATAGAAGCCCGAGTGGCCGACCACCTCTCGCTGGTTAGGTGGGGCTCGAGGCCAATCGGTGAGTGGCTGATGCGCTGCTGGCTCGACCTGATCGTGGCCAGCCGCAAGTACATCGACAACTCCAGGCCCACGTGGCTCCGGCTCCCAAGCGCCTCTGCGCCGCTGGAACTCGACCGTGACTACCCGGAGGAACGCGTGGGCCTGGAATATCAGGGATCGCACCACTTCATCAAAGGAGGCAAGTACGCCCAGTCACAGTCCGACGTCAACGAGCAGTACGAACGGGACTGCGCTAAGATAGGCGTGTGCCAGCGAAACAACTACACTCTTATCGAAGTCACCAGGCAGGATCTTTCCATGAGCACGATGATGGAGAAAGTGAAAGGTCGCCTCCCCCTGGCATACTTCAGAGAGGACGGCGAAATCAGGTTGAAGCTTACCGAGATCAGCGAGCACTACAAGTCGCTTGCGCCTCGCGACGACAGCGACTGACCGCCGAACCGCCTCGGCGGCAACAGCACCCCACCCTCACCACCGACCCGCCCTGTCTTCCACCTGACTTTTCTAGCACAGTCCATTTGACCCTCCTCTCGCCACCGGTTTAGAATCTCGGTGAGGGGGTGTCTCACATGAGGAGACCAACAGCCATCATCCTGGTTCTTGCGCTGACAGTCTTGCTTCTGCCCGCTGCGTACGCGGCGACTACGCCCGCTATCCCCGCCGACGAGGGCGTCTTCATCATCACCCAGGCCGGCCAGGAGTTAGGCCGCGAACAGTTCACCACTGGACCCGAAGCCGCCAACTCCGTCGTCGAGCTGACTCTGCCCACCGCGACCCTCACACTCAAGTCCACCTTGAATCTCGGCCCCGATGGCGCCACCGCCTATTCGCTTGACGCCGGCCCCGGCGGCAGGGTTGACGCTTCTTTCTCCGGGCAGACCGCCACGCTCACCGGAGCAGGGCTCCAGCGCGTCGTCGAGCTCACGGAGCCGCGTATCGTGCTGGAGAACAACGTGTTCGCTCACTATCAGGTGTTGCTGGCCTACTACGACGAGACCGCCGGCGGGGTGCAGCAGTTCACCGCGCTGGTGCCGGGCACCATGGCAGCGTATCCCGTGACGCTGGAGCGTAAGGGCCCGGCCTCAGGCGATCCCAGCCTGATTGAGTACCACGCCGTGCTGGCCGGCACCATCGGCGTCATCATAACCGCCGACGAGCAGGGCAGAGTCATGTCAATCAACATCCCAGTCCAGGCAGTCTCTACGATTCGGGAAAGCTACAAAGAGGAACAGGAAAAGGCCGCCTTGCCGGCGGCCATCCCTCCTGATTCTTCGCCTGACACCGCCCTCGATGCGCCTGGCCCCCGCGCCCTCCGCGAGGTGCCCTTTGAAGCCCACAGCTCCGACGCGATCCTGCGCGGCACCATCACGCTGCCGGCCGACGAGTCCGCCGCGCCATATCCAGCCGTCGTCCTGATATCCGGCTCCGGCCCCCAGGATCGCGACGGTAACACCCCGCCTTCATATATGACCTTCATCTTCCGTGATATCGCTGAAAGACTGGCCTCAGCCGGCATCGCGGTGGCCCGCTATGACGAGAGAGGCGTGGGCGAAAGCGAAGGCGACCTAGCCGCAGCGGCGCTGCACGGCCTCATGGACGACGCCCGTGCAGTCACCGACGTCGTGCGCGCCTTCGCCGAAATCGACTCGACTCGGGTGGCTTTGGCAGGGCACTCCGAAGGCGCCTACATCGCAGCTGTGATCGTAGCGTCAGCCTCCGAAACGGCTGAAACCGCCGAGACAGCCGACACAGCCCAACCGGCTACAGCCGCGCCCGCATCTGCAGCCGAAGCCAGCGAAGCCGCCACCCATCCCCCATTCGCCGCAGTGGCGCTCCTAGCCGGCGCCTCGACAACCCTCGACAAGATCATGATCGAGCAGCTCGACTATCAGGCGAACCACCCCGATTTCGACGAGGCCACCCGCGCCACAGTCCAGGCGCTCCGCCCCGAAGTAGAAGCCCTGGTGGCAGCCGCAGCTTCCGACAGCCCATCATCAGACCCCAACGTTGTCTGGTTGAGGCAGCACATGGAGCTCGAACCCTTGCCAACAGTCGCCAGGATTACATGTCCGATTCTAATCGTTCAGGGCGAGAAGGACGTGAAGGTCATGCCGTATCACGCGCGCGCGTTGGCGGAAGCCGCCCAGAGCAGCGGGAACGCCGATGTGAGACTGGTGCTTCTTCCCAACACCAC
>LFSP01000037.1:0-192238 GCA_001513145.1 Clostridia bacterium DTU025
TCGCGATAGCAGCTTTTCCATGGCCTTCTACGATACGCTTCGGGAGAACAAGGCCCTAACAGTGGCTGCCAGCGTGTTGGTGGTGCTGGTCGTGCTCTACCAGGTGTCGTTGGCGCTCCGAACCGACGATGAGCGCAGGCCCATCGTGGCCACCACAGCCCTCGGCCAGGTGCAGATCTCCATGGCTGCGGTGGAGTCCATTGCGAAGAGGGTAGCCAGGTCGGTGAATGGGGTACGCGATGTTGACGCCAGGGCAGAGGGAGACGCTTCAGGAGAGGGCGTAAGCATCCAGCTCAGGCTTGAAGTGAGCGCGGATTCAAGCATTCCCGACGTCGTTGAGGGAATTGAGCGTGAATTGGCCGCCACCATCAGTGCCACGTGTGGTCTGCCTCTCAAGAAGGTTCACACGTTGGTGAAGAGCGTGGGTCCGGAGTCGAGCAAGCCGAGCAAGGTCAGCTAGGCGCCGGCTTTTGGAGGGATGCCCGATGCGTTGGTTCCGCGGTTTGAACTGGCAGCCGCCTCCGGAGCATTCAGGTGAAGTGATAGGCGCCATCGTCGGGGGCCTTCTCGGCCTGTTCGTGATAATCGTCGGCTTCTGGCGAGCCCTGGTGGTAGCCATGTTCATAGCCATTGGCGTAGCCGTCGGAAGGTACATAGACGTCAACGAGGAACTCAAGGAGAACATCGCCCGTCGGTTCAGACAGCCGAGGGGCAGATAGCAAGGCAGACACGGGGAGTGGTTACGTGCATGCGCGCTGAAAGGCGCATGGCCAGGGAGGCGGCCATGAGAGCCCTCTACCAGATGGACCTCTCGGGATGCACCCCGGAGTGGGCGCTTCAGTCCGCCCTGGAGCAGTCTTTCGACCTGAAGATGGAGGGACATGCCCGGGATTACGCGGAGGAGCTCGTGAACGGGGTTGCTTTTAACCTGGCTGAAGTGGATCGGGCGATCGAGAGCGTCGCCAAGGACTGGGCGATGAGCAGGATGTCGCCCACCGATCGGAACATCATGAGGATCGCTGTGTATGAGATGCTGGTATCACGGCAGGTGCCCGTAGCGTCCGCCATCGACGAGGCGGTGGAGATAGCCAAGATATACGGCAGCGCCGAGTCTCCGAGGTTCGTCAACGGGATCCTCGGCGCCCTGGCCGAGCGGGCCCGCGGCGGGCAGTCGGAGCCATGATGGAAGCTGGCGCCGTGGCGGGGCTGGGCATCGACACCAGCTGCTACACGACGTCTGTGGCCCTTATATCAAGCGGCGGCCCGGTGTACGATGGCAGGGCGCCGCTTGAAGTCGCCAGGGGCCAGCTTGGCCTCAGGCAGCAGGATGCGGTGTACCAGCACGTCAGGGCATTGCCTGCGCTGATCGAAGCCGCTTTCGAGGCCGCGAGGCAGCATGGCCTTCAGGTGAGGGCAGTGGCTGCCAGCGCGTGGCCGCGGAGGGTGGAAGGCTCGTACATGCCTGTCTTCAACGTGTCGCTGGGAGCGGGCAGGGCGGTGGCCGCGGCCCTCGGTTGCCCGTTCTTGCCTGTGTCCCATCAGGAGGGGCACGTCGCGGCGGCTCTGCTGAGTCTGGAGGGGCCTCCGGATGGGCCCCACCTTGCGTTTCACGTCTCCGGCGGCACAACCGAACTGCTGAAGGTCGAGGGCAAGTTCCAGATCGAGGCCATCGGCGGGTCGGGCGACCTCAACGCTGGGCAGTTCGTGGACAGGGTAGGGGTGGCCCTGGGGCTTCCGTTCCCGGCAGGGCCCGCGCTGGAGGCGATGGCGGCCGAAGGGGCTTCCGGCGCGGTATCTATTCCGGCGTCCGTCAAAGGCATGCAGGTGAGCTTCTCGGGGCCGTGCTCGGCTGCGCTGCGGCACTTGGAGGCAGGTGCCTCCGGCCCCGACGTGGCCCTGGCGGTGTTCTCGTGCATCGGACGAGCCCTGGGGAGGCTGGCGCTGCGAGGCATGGAGGCCACCGGCCTTGAGGTGCTGGTGGTGGCCGGAGGGGTGGCGTCCAACGCCATCGTCAAGGACGTCATGACCAGGGAGATACGGCGTGCTCGGCCCGGCGTCAGGGTTGAGTTCGCCTTGCCTAAGTATGCCAGCGACAACGCGGTGGGTGCCGCGTCACTTGCGTACGACTTGGCCTGCGAGAGAGGTGTGGAAGGTGCTGGATAGCATGCCGGCCCGCATGTTCACCGTGTCGGAGGTCACCGAGATGGTGGCCGACGCCATCGCCGCCGACCCGGAACTTAACGACCTGTGGGTGGTGGGGGAAGTGTCCAACTTCACGCACCACAGCTCCGGGCACATGTACTTCTCGTTGAAGGACGAGGGCTCCCGCCTGAAGGCGGTGATGTTCCGCAGGGCCAACATGTCGCTGAAGTTCCAGCCGTCCAGCGGCATGAAGGTGGTGGCCCATGGCGAGGTCTCCGTGTACCCCGCAGGCGGCGAGTACCAGCTGTACGTCGACTACATGGAACCCCTGGGCCTCGGGGCGCTGTTCCTTCAGTTCCAGCAGCTCAAAGCCAAGCTTGAGGCTGAAGGGCTCTTCGACCCGGCTGCGAAGCGCCCGATCCCCAGGTTCCCCAGGCGCATAGGGGTGATAACGTCGCCCACCGGCGCGGCGGTGCATGACATCATCACGGTGGCCAGGCGCCGCTGGCCAGCACAGAACATTCTGGTGATTCCCGCGCAGGTTCAGGGAGACCAGGCGCCCGCCAGCATCGTGCGGGCCATCGAGATCGCCAACTCCCAGCAGCACTATGCGGATCTTGACGTTCTCATAGTCGGGCGCGGCGGCGGGTCCATGGAAGAGCTGTGGGCCTTCAATCACGAGTCCGTGGCCAGGGCAATAAGGGCTTCGCGCATCCCGGTAATATCTGCCGTAGGCCACGAGACCGACTTCACCATAGCCGACTTCGCCGCCGACATTCGGGCGGCTACTCCGTCGAATGCGGCTGAGCTCGCGGTTCCCGACATAGCGGCCTACGCCTCTAGCCTCAAGGCCGCGTCGGAGCGCATGGCCGCCGCCGTCAGGCGCATGGCCGACCGCCGGCGGCAGCGCCTGGACGAGTTGAGTCGGTGGATGCGGTCTGCAATGGAGAGCAAGCTATCGACGGCGCGAAAGCGCTTGGAGCACGCCAGGGCCGTTCTCGGAGCCCTCGACCCCACTGCCGTGCTGGGCAGGGGATACTCCATCTGCCGTTTTCCTGACGGACGGATCGTCAGGAGCGCCGAGGATGTCAAACCTGGAGACGAAATACGCGTCACCTTGGGCCGGGGCGAGCTCGGCTGCGACGTAAACGAGGTGGTATTGTGATGAGCGGTATGCAGACTGATTCCAACATGACTTTCGAGACGGCCATGGCCCGGCTGGAACAGATCCTGGCGACCCTGGAGGCAGGCGACCTTCCCCTTGAGGAGGCCCTGAAGCTGTGCGCCGAAGGCAACAAGCTGGTCTCGTTCTGTTCGACCCTTCTGGACCAGGCCGATGCCCGCCTGGAGATGCTTCTCGCTGGTGAAGACGGGACCACTGAGGTGGTGCCGGCAGAGTCCCTCCTCGGGAAAGGGGAGGGAGCATGATCCCGAAGCCCAACGGCCGGCGTGCCGACGCTTCCTGGATGGCGGGGGCAAGGGCGCAGATAGACCAGTTCCTCGACTCAGTGATGCCTCCGGAGGATGAGGCTCCGCCGCTGCTGCACGCGGCCATGAGGTACTCGGTGTTCTCCGGCGGCAAGAGGCTGAGGCCACTTCTGTGCATGGCGTCATATGAGGCCGTGGCGCTGCGGGCCGGAGCTCGGCCGGAGAGACCCGACTTGCAGCGAACCCCGCCGTGGCTATGGCCGGCGGCCGCGGTGGAGTTGGTGCATTGCTACTCCCTGATCCATGACGACCTCCCCTGTATGGACGATGACGACTTCCGCCGGGGACGTCCTTCGTGCCACAGGGCCTTCGACGAGGCCACGGCGCTGCTCGCGGGCGATGCCCTCCTGACCCTGGCCTTCGTCGCGCTGAGCGACGCCCGCTTCGTGGCGGCGATGAACGCCGCGGCTGCCGCGGCCGCCGGCTCAGCAGGCCCCGGCGCCAGCCTGGCCCTGGCCTGCGTGCGGGAGCTTTCTGGCGCTGCCGGCAGCCTCGGCATGGTTGGCGGACAGGCCGCGGAGTTTGCGTCCACAACGGGGGCGGATCCGTGGCCGAAGACTGCAGGCCCTCAGGAGGCTGCGGAGCGTATCGTTGCAATCCAGGAGCTCAAGACGGGCAAACTCTTTCAGGCGGCGGTCAGGATGGGGGCCATCGCGGCAGGCGCCGAACACGACGTTCTGCAGGCGCTCACCAGGTTCGCCCGAAGCTATGGCCGGGCGTTCCAGATCCGTGACGACATCGAGGACGCCGACACCCAGGATGCGGCTGCCGGCACCCTCACCTCGGTCACTCTAGGCGGCGCGGAGGCTGCCAGGACCGAGATGGCTCGGCTGGCGCTTGAGGCCCGGAAGACCGCGCTTGACCTGGGCGCAGCAGGCTGCAAACTGGTGAGTATAGTCGACCTAACCTTCCCGGAAGCGGTGGACGCAGATGTTTGATGCCAAGACTGGCCTCTTTGCCAACCGGATACTGTGGGCGTCGGCGCTGGCTTGGATCATCGCGCAGGTCCTGAAGGTTTTCACCAGCCTCTACGCTGACAAGCGGCTGGACTGGTCCAAGCTGGTGGGGGCCGGCGGGATGCCATCCTCCCATACCGCCCTCGTGACGTCGCTCGCGGTTGGGGTGGGCATCAGGGAGGGCTGGAACTCCACCATGTTTGCCCTGGCCGTAGGGTTCGCCCTGGTGGTTATGTACGACGCCGCCGGCGTCCGCAGGGCCGCCGGCAAACAGGCGAGAGTGCTCAATCAGATCATGGAGGCCATGGCCCACAGCGGTCACATACCCACCACCAAGCTCCGCGAGCTCTTGGGGCATACCCCCACCGAAGTGGTGGCCGGGGCCATCCTGGGGGCGGCGATGGCC
Source organism: Clostridia bacterium DTU025 (assembly GCA_001513145.1). Lineage (GTDB taxonomy): Bacteria > Bacillota > DTU025 > DTU025 > DTU025 > DTU025. The sequence continues at coordinate 4,993 of LFSP01000037.1, forward strand.
GCGCTCCTGGTGAAGCCGTAAGGGCCCTGGCGCCGATTGGACGATGCCCAGTTTTGTGGTATAATCAGGGTTGAGACTGATAGGCGGCGCAGTATTCTAGTTGGCGTCGGCATTCCCGAAGGCGGGGATAAACTCCCGCCAAGGGCACATCGATGAAGTCCCTTGTGCTGGCTTCCGACGCCCAGTCGGGGGCTGGTGCAGGGGGTTAAGGTTGTAGGGCGATCCGCAATGGCATGCGGGCGTGGACCCTGCTTCCGCGGAGGCCCAAGTGCGTGGTTTCGACTACGGCTTGGGGGTAACCTGCATGCGGTGCTGAACCACTCAAGTGTGGAACGGCGCTGGGTGCAGCGTAGCCTGCCTTGAGTGGACGTGTAGGATAGCGGGTACCAAGTCTAGTCTCCCCGGCCAGGGAGTAGGACCTCTTGCCGCTTGAAAACACGCCTGCAAAAGAGGCTAGGGAATGCGCCGCGCCATCGAGGAAAACTCCTAGACTGGTGCGTCGCACGGCACCGCGAGGATTACAGTGTGATCTCAGTGGCGATCCAGTTTCTCCTTCGGTGACGGGGAGAGTCTGCCGTAAAGGGAAACCGCCCGCCGGCAACGGCAGGGTGTGCAGGCGGGAAAACCTACTGGACCTAAGTCACAATATTTACTCGTGGTGCTGCCGCCTATCATGTTGTTTCTACGTACAGACGGGATCGCGCGTCGCGCGCGCATCCCGGTCATTCCATGGGATTTCGAGGTGACGTGTTTGTCCGGCAGGAACGGACGAGTCATCGCTGTTGGAATACTTACTTTCGTCCTGTCGGCCGCCGTGAGCTCTGCTTCAGAGGCGGTCGCTTCCTTGTTCCACGTGGGACTATCGATCCTGACGCTGATCCTGATCATCGCCACAGGCATAGTCTTCGACATAATAGGCACCGCGGCGACGGCGGCCAGCGAGGCGCCGATCAACGCCATGGCGGCCAAGCGCGTGCGGGGCTCAGCCGAGGCGCTGCACCTGGTGCGTAACGCCCCGGCGGTGGCGAACTTCTGCAACGACGTGGTGGGCGACATCTGCGGCACCGTAAGCGGCGCCGTTGGCGCCACAATAGTGCTGCTCACAGTGGGCGGCGGCACCGGGCTGCTCGCCAGGGTCATGCCCACGGTTGTGGTGGGCCTGGTGTCCGCGCTGACCGTGGCCGGCAAGGCTGCCGGCAAGCAGCTGGCCATCGAGAAGGCCAACGACGTGATCCTCACGGCAGGCCGGGTGTTGGCTTCATGGAACAGTCTGGTGGGGGGGAACACTCAAGGCAGACGGCCATCAGGTGCCAGGCCCGCCCAGAGCCACGATCACGGCCAGAGGCGGAGGGTCTCCGCCCGCCGCGGCGCCCGCGCCGAAAACGGCCGCGCCAACGATCGAACCGATTGAGCCTAGGCTTTCGCAAGCGCCGGGCCACTTTCGCGCCTGCGAGGACGGGAGGACCCGTACACATGAAGAGCATCCTGGCATCGGTGAAGTCCCCCGCGGACCTCAAGAGCCTCTCCGCAACTGAACTCAAAGAGCTGGCGGACGAGATCCGCCAGACAATAGTGGCCACGGTGGCCGCGAATGGGGGGCACCTTGCTCCCAACCTGGGAGTGGTGGAGCTCACCATCGCCCTTCACCTGGCCCTCGACAGCCCCCGAGACCAGATAGTCTGGGACGTGGGGCATCAGTGCTATGCCCACAAGCTCCTCACCGGCAGGTGGGAGCGCTTCTCTACGCTTCGAACCGCCGGTGGCATCAGCGGGTTTCCCGATCCCACCGAGAGCGAACACGATGCGTTCTATACGGGGCATTCCAGCACGTCCATCTCCGCGGCCCTGGGCATGGCCGTGGCTCGCGACCGCACCGGCGGCCGCGGCACGGTGGTGGCTGTCATAGGCGACGGCGCCCTGGCAGGCGGCATGGCCTTCGAGGCGCTGAACCACGCGGGGCAGGGCGAGACCGACTTGATCGTCGTGCTCAACGACAACGAGATGTCCATCTCCCGCAGCGTGGGAGCCCTGGCAAGCCACCTGGGCTCCATCCGGACCCGAGCCCGTCGCCGCGGCATCAGCAATGCTCTGCGGCGTATGGCGGAGGCGGTGCCGATTTTCGGGCAGCAGTTCCGCGCACTGGGCCACCGCATCAAGCGGGGCATCAAGTCGGTGCTCATCCGCGGCATGCTCTTCGAGGAGCTGGGCTTCATGTACATAGGCCCCATAGATGGGCACAACATCAGGGCCATAAAGCGCGCCATCGAAGACGCGAAGGCTGTGGGCGGGCCCGTGCTGGTCCACGTGGTGACCACCAAGGGCAAGGGATACGCCCCCGCGGAGTCCAACCCGGAGCTCTTCCACGGTACGGCGCCGTTCGACGTCTCAACAGGCGTCCCCGCGGGCGCCGTAGCCGGCGCCACAGCCGGGGCCGCCGCCCCCGACGGTCCGCCCACGTTCACCTCCGCCTTCGGGCGGTGCATCACGGCAGCCGCCAGGCGCGATCCAAGGATAATGGCGGTGTGCGCCGCCATGGCCGACGGCACGGGCCTGGCCGGCTTCGCCCGCGCGTACCCCGAGCGCTTCTTCGACGTGGGCATCGCGGAGGAGCACGCCGTCACCTTCGCCGCCGGGATGGCGTCTCGGGGCCTACGCCCCGTGGTGGCCGTCTACTCCACGTTCCTGCAGCGAGCTTACGATCAGATAATTCATGACGTGGCGCTGGGGCGTCTACCAGTTATACTTGCCGTCGACCGCGCCGGCATCGTTGGTGAGGACGGTCGCACGCACCAGGGCGCCTTCGACATATCCTTCCTCCGCGACGCTCCCGGCATGACCGTGATGGCCCCCGCCGACGATCTCGAGCTTGAGGCCATGTTCGACTGCGCCCTCGCCCACGACGGGCCGTGCGCCATCAGGTATCCCAAGGCAGCCGTCGAACGCGTCGCCGCGCCGCGCGAGGCCGCGCCGGTGCGGATCGGCCGCGCCCAGCTTCTCCGTGAGGGCAAGCACGCCACCATCGCGGCCCTTGGGCCCATGGTGCAAAGAGCTCTCGAGGCAAGCAGGATTCTCTCGAGTCATGGCGTAAGCTGTGCAGTGATCAACGCTAGGTTCGCCAAACCTGTAGACGCCGAGCTTATCCTGGAGCACGCGTCGAAAACCGGGGTCCTCATCACAGTCGAAGACGGCATCGCAAGCGGCGGCTTCGGCTCGGCCCTCGCCCAGGCCATGCACGCTGAGGGCCTGGACGGGATAGCCCTTATCAGCCTTGGCATCCCCGACCGGTTCATAGAGCACGGCAGGCGAGATGAGATCCTCGCAAGCCTCGGTCTCGACGCCCAGGGGATAGCGGCCGCCGTGCACGCGGCGCTGAAGGAAAGGCGGGCGCGAGATGCCGGCTCGAGATAAGCTAAGGCTCGATCAGCTGGTGTTCGAGAGGGGCCTCGCCCAAAGCCGCGAGCAGGCAAAGGCCCTGGTGCTGGCGGGCAAGGTGAAGGTGGGCGGCATCGTCGTCGACAAGCCAGGCTCCGGCCACCCGTCCGACGCCGTCATCGAGGTGGAGCGGGGCGACGCCTACGTCAGCCGGGGCGGAGAGAAGCTGGCCCACGCGGTGGACACGTTCAAGCCGCGCATCCGCGGGCTGGTGGCGGTGGACATCGGCGCCTCCACAGGTGGCTTCACCGACGTGCTCCTCAGGGAAGGCGCGGACATGGTGTACGCCGTAGACGTCGGCCGCGGCCAGCTGGCGTGGAAGCTGCAGCAGGACGTGCGCGTCAAGGTCATGGACAGGACGAACGCGCGCTATCTCACCGCCGCCGATTTCGACCCTCGCCCCGAGTTCGGCACGGTGGACGTGTCGTTCATCTCGCTGTCGAGGATCCTTCCTGCCCTGTACGACGTGCTGTTGCCTGGCGGCCACGCCATCTGCCTGGTGAAGCCGCAGTTTGAGGCTGGGCGCGAGAAGGTAGGCAAGCGCGGCGTGGTCAGGTCGCCCGAGGTGCATCGAGAGGTGCTTGAAGCCTGCATGGGTTACGCGGCGGCCAGCGGCTTTACGGTGCTGGGGGTGACGCCGTCTCCGATACGGGGCCCCGAGGGGAATGTTGAGTTTCTCATGTACCTTGCCAAGCCGGCGCAAGATGCGGCGCCGCACGCCGGGCGGCCGGAGCAGCCCGACTTCGCCGCCCTTGCCCGCGAAGCCGTGGAGCTTGCCCACGCGCAGCGGACAGACGAGTAAACCGACGTGGAAGGGAGCTGGCCTCCACGAGAAGAGCTGCCATCATCGTGAAGCGTACCGAACCCCAGGCCATCGACACCGCGCTGGAGATCCAGGCGCGGCTTGCGCAGTACGGCGTCGAAGCCTGCATCGATGACTCCTGGGACAATCCCCTTCCAGACGACACCGAGTTCGCCATCGTGCTCGGTGGCGACGGCACCCTCCTCTCGGTGGCCCGCCGCGCCGCTCCCAGAAATGTTCCGATCCTCGGCGTCAACATGGGTAACCTCGGCTTCCTCACTGAGATCGAGCCCGGTGGGATCGACGGCGCGCTGCGCGCCCTGGTCTGCGGCGATTTCGAGATCGACGAGCGCACCATGGTGGAGGCCAGCGTGATCCGGGATTCGTCCGTTGTGACCACCCTCGTCGGCCTGAACGACGTGGTGGTGGCGAAGGGCGCTTTCGCCAGGCTCATCAGCCTTGACGTGTTCGTGAACGACGAGTACTACGCCAAGTTCGCGGCCGACGGTGCCATAGTTGCCAGTCCCACCGGTTCCACAGCCTACTCCCTTTCAGCCGGCGGCCCGCTGGTGAATCCCAACATCGACGTCCTTCTGGTGACTCCCATATGCCCGCACACCCTGTTCAGTCGGTCGTTGGTGATATCGGGATCCGACACAGTCAGGATAGTGCTGGAAGCTTCCCACGAGCAGGTGGGCATAACTGTGGACGGCCAGGTTGGGGTGGGCCTTCAGTCGCACGACGAGATAGTCGTGCGCAGGGCGCCTCATGTCACCCGCTTCGTTAGGCTCAGTACGAAGAACTTCTACGGAGTGTTGAGGGAAAGGCTCAAGCAAGACCGTCTCTAACCTTCATACGAAAGGCAAGTGTGGGAGGGTTCGACGATGAAAGCAAGGCGCCACCAGAGGATCCTGGATGTCGTCAGGAGAAAGCCCATCCAGACCCAGGAGGAGCTCGCAGCTGAGCTTGCCCGAGAGGGCATTGACGTTACCCAGGCCACCATTTCCCGCGACATAAAGGAGCTTCGCCTGGTGAAGGCGCCCATGGGCGACGGCAGGTACAGGTACACGTTGCCTCCAGAGCGCAGCGTCGAGGACATCAACAGGCGCATCGAGCGCGTGTTCACCGAGACCGTTGTCAGCATCGAGGATTCCGGCAACATCGTCGTCATCAAGACGGTGAAGGGCGCGGCGCAGGTGGTGGCGGCGATCATTGACGACCTTGACTGGCCTGAGATGGTGGGCACCATCGCAGGAGACGACACCATCTTCGCCGTCGTCAAGCCTGAAGACCGCACCCACGACGTCATGGCGCGCCTCAACCGGTTCAGGCGGTGATCCTCTCCTATGCTCCTCGAGCTCGATGTCAGGAACTACGCCCTGATAGACTCGCTCTCCATCCCGTTCGGCCCAGGCTTCAACGTTCTCACTGGAGAGACCGGCGCCGGCAAGTCGTTGATCATAGACTGCCTGGGCCTGGTGATAGGCGGGCGGGCGTCCGCCGATTCCGTCAGGTCCGGCAGCGACAGCGCGCTGGTTGAAGCGGTCTTCGATATCTCGGACGTCCCGGAAGCGGCGAGGATCGTGGCTGGGCTGGGCATCGAGCTTGAGCCCGACGGCACGCTGGTTCTGTCAAGGCAGGTCTGGAGCCATGGCAGAAGCCAGTGCCGGGTGAACGGGCGCATGGTGACGGCGACCGCCCTGGCGCAGCTGGGGTCGGCCCTGGTGGACATCTACGGGCAGCACGACTACCAGTCGCTCACAAGGCCCGCAAGGCACATGGCGCTCCTGGATTCCTTCGGAGGGCAGGACCACCTTGAGGCGGTGGAGCGCTACCACGCCAGGTACCGGGAGTGGTTGCAGGTCCGCGGGGAGCTTTCGGAGCTCCGCGCCAAAGCCCGCGACCGCGCCCAAAGGATCGACATCTTAAGCTACCAGGTGGACGAGATCTCCAAGGCCGCGCTCTCGCCGGATGAGGAGAGCTCGCTTCTGCGGGAGCGGCAGATCATCGCCAACGCCGAGCGCCTGCACGAGGCGGCTGAGCGGGCGTATTCCGCGCTGTACGAGTGTTCTGACGTTCAGGGCCGCTCAGCGTACGACCTTGCAGCGTCGGCCCTGGCGGAGCTGGAGGCCGCGGCGAGGATCGATCCGGCGCTGGCGGAGACGTGCGCGATCGTATCCCAAGTGTGCGACGAGATGGCTCGCGTTGCCACGGCGCTCAGGTCGTACCGGGATTCCACTGACTATGATCCTGGGAGACTGGCGGCGGTGGAGGACAGGCTCAGCCTCATTGCGAGGCTGAAGCGGAAGTACGGCGACACCGTTGCCGACGTCCTGGAACACCTCGAGACGGCCAGGCGGCAGCTGGAGCTGCTAAGCGGCGCAGACGAGCGCGGCCTAGTGCTGGAACGGGCCGAGGCGGAGCTGGCGGCGGAGCTTCTTGCGCAGGCGCGACGGCTTACCGAGAGGCGCAGGGAGATAGCTGACAGGCTCGGCAAGGCGGTCTGCCGTGAGCTTGAGGGCCTGAACATGCCGCAGGCAAGGTTCCTGGTGGCCATGGGGCCGGTGGAGTCGGATAACATCGCTTCGAGCGACGGCGCCGAGGTGGCGCTGGGGGCGTCAGGCGCCGACGACGTGGAGTTCATGTTCTCGGCGAACGTTGGCGAGGAGCCGCGGCCGCTGGTTCGCATAGCCAGCGGTGGCGAGCTGTCACGGGTGATGCTGGCCATCAAGTCGGTGCTGGCCCTGGCGGATGAGATGCCGACGATGGTCTTCGACGAGGTGGACCAGGGGATAGGGGGTGAGGCGGCGCAGGCGGTGGCGCAGCGTCTGCGCGACATAGGCAGAGTGAGGCAGGTCCTGGCGGTCACGCACCTTCCGCAGATCGCTGCCAGCGCCCAGCGGCACCTGGGGGTCTACAAGGAAGTTAAGGATGGAAGGACGGCTGTGGCAGTGAGACCGCTTGAAGGCCACGAGCGCGTCGGGGAGATCGCCAGGATGCTGGCGGGCGAGAGGCCGTCGCAGGTGACGTTGGAGCACGCGCGTGAGATGTTGGGAGACGGGCAGGAAATTCCGCGATAATGTGTAATTCATAGTAGTGTGTGCCTGGAAACGGCGAGCGAGGAGGGAAGGGATCTTGAGAATTAAGGAGCACCCGATCCTTGAATTTCCTACAGGTAAGGAGGTTAAGTTCACTTTCGACGGTCAAGAGATGACCGGCATCGAGGGCGAGCCCATAGCGGCAGCTCTACATGCAGCAGGCGTGAGAGTCCTCCGGCACAGTCCTCGTCTGGGCCGTGCGCGGGGGTTTTTCTGCGCCATAGGCACCTGTTCGTCGTGTCTGATGACTGTCGACGGAGTTCCCAACGTGCGAGTGTGCATCGAGCCCCTGAAGGAGGGCATGGTGGTGCAAACCCAAAAAGGCCACGGAGTTCTGCCGGTGTAGCCGGCGATCGAGGCGGCAATAGGGACGGTGACTCAGTTGAGAGAGGTTGACATCGTTGTGGTGGGTGCCGGGCCCGCGGGGTTGGCCGCAGCGCTCGCGTGCGGCCGGGCTGGCGCTGAGACCCTACTGGTTGACTTCATGGACGCCCCAGGCGGGCAGCTCATCAAGCAGACCCACAAGTTCTTCGGATCCGAACGCCAGTACGCTGGCACTCGCGGGGTCCAGATTCCTGAGATCTTCTTCAAAGAGCTTTCAGAGATGCCCAACGTCAAGATGATGTGGGGCACCAACGCCGCCGGCTATTACGAGGACGGGACTTTAGCTCTTGAGGACGGCCAGCGCTTCTTCAAGGTCAAGCCCAAGAGGGTTATCCTGGCCACAGGCGCGGCCGAGAAGTCCCTTGCCTTCGAGAACAACGACCTGCCCGGTGTGTACGGCGCCGGCGCCGTACAGACACTCATGAACGTGCACGGCGTGGAGCCCGGCAAGCGCGTGCTCATGGTCGGCTCGGGCAACATCGGCCTCATCGTCAGCTACCAGTTGCTTCAGGCAGGCGTTCATGTGCAGTGTGTGGTGGAAGCGGCGCCCAAGATCGGCGGCTACCTTGTGCACGCGGCGAAGCTGCGCAGGGCCGGAGTGCCGATACTAACCTCCCACACCATACTCAGGGCTGCGGGCAAGGACTGCGTTGAGGGCGCCGACATAGCCAAAGTGGATGCGAACTGGCAGCCTGTGCCAGGCACCGAGAGGCGCATCGACTGCGACGTCATATGCCTCGCTGTGGGGCTGACGCCGCTGGTGGACGTGCTGTGGCAGGCAGGCTGCGAGATGGTATACGTGCCGGCCTTGGGTGGGCACGTCCCGCTGAGAGACCACTCGATGAGGACGTCCAACCCGCGGATATACGTGGCAGGCGACGCCGGCGGCGTGGAGGAGGCCAGCTCCGCCATGATCACCGGCGAGATCGCGGGGATCAGCGCTGCCGCGTCCATCGGCATGATGCCCGCAGGGGCCCAGGAGAGGCTGAACCAGCTCATCGCCGACCTGGCCGCCATAAGATCCGGCCCCACGGGCGAGAAGATCTGCTACGGCATCAGCTGTGCTACAGTCAGGGGAGGTGCATGGTAATGCCGGAGAATCCGCGACCTGACGACAACACCATCATCTGCCGTTGCGAGGATATCACCCTGGGGGAGATCCGAGCTCTGATCGCCCAGGGTTACACCACTATCGACGAGATCAAGCGCGTGTCAAGGGCGGGCATGGGGCAGTGCCAGGGCAGAACCTGCCGTCAGCTGATAGCCAGAGAGATCGCGCAGGCACTGGGCATTACCGTGGAACAGGTGGAGCTTCCTCAGTTCAGGCCTCCGACGAGGCCGATTGTCCTGTCCACGATAGTGGAGGGCGAAGGCAATGAGTGAGTACAGCGCAGATGTGGTCGTCATCGGAGGCGGAGTAGTCGGATGCGCCGTGGCGTTCGAGCTGGCGCAGCGCGGCTGCACCAACGTGATCGTGGTTGAGCGTGGCACGCTGGCGTGCGGGTCGACGGGCCGGTGCGGCGCCGGAGTGAGGCAGCAGTTCGGCACCGAGCTCAACTGCGTGCTGGCCAGGGAATCCGTGCGCATCTTCGAGAAGATGGACGAGTACCTGGACTACGAGCCAGGCGTGGAGTTCAGGCAGAGCGGCTACCTGATACTGGCTTTCAGCGACAAGCAGTGGGACCAGTTCAAGAAGAACGTCGCCCTGCAGCGCAGCCTCGGCATCGACGTGAAGATGCTCACGGTGGATGAAGCCCTGGAGATCGTCCCGTTCCTCAACACCGAGGGCATGGTCGGGGCCACCTTCTGCAACACAGACGGGTTCGCCAACCCGTTCCATACCACCTTCGCGTACGGCCAGGCCGCGAAGAGGCTTGGCGTTCGCATCATGACCCACACCACGGTTACAGGCATCGAGGTGGAGAACGACAGGATAAAGGCCGTGGTGACTGACAAGGGCAAGATCGCCACCGACACGGTGGTGAACTGCGCAGGAGCTTACTCCGGCGACATCGCCAAGATGGCCGGCATCGACCTGCCGGTGTGGGGCGAGAGGCACCAGATCCTTGTTACGGAGCCTGTGGAGCCCCTGATGGGACCGATGGTGATATCGTTCCATCACGACTTCTACTTCCAGCAGTCGGTGCACGGAAGCTTCCTGGGCGGGATCGGCCTGCCGGAACCGAAGGGCTACAACATCATGTCGACGGTGGAGTTCCTGGAGAGGATGGCCGCCACGCTCAAGCAGCTGCTGCCGCCCTTGACTCAGTTGAGGGTGGTGAGGCAGTGGGCAGGGCTGTACGACAGGTCGCCTGATGCCCAGCCCATCCTCGGCGAGTGCCCGCCTGTGGAGAAGTTCTACAACGCCAACGGCTTCTCCGGCCACGGATTCATGGTCGCCCCCATCGTGGGTGTGCTCCTGGCGGAGCTTATCACCACTGGCAAGACCTCCATCGACATCAGCAAGCTGGACATGGGCAGGTTCGCCCGCGGTGAGCTGGTGTTTGAGCCTTCCGTGGTGGGCTAAGTAAATCGTGTGAACATAGAGGATTTTCGGCAGATGGCGTAGAAAGAGGAGGGAGCGCCTATGTAAGGTAACCGGCGCATATGCAGGTCAAGGAGGAAACGCCCGATGCTGGAGTACTTCCGCGCTGGTGGGCCAGTGATGTACCCGATACTGATCTGTTCAGTAGTGGGTCTGGCCATAGCTCTGCAAAAGTTCGTGCAACTGGTTTTTCTATCCTCGAACACTGATCAGCTCATGCGCACGGTTAAGCTCCACCTGGCACACAACCATCATGCAGAAGCGCTGCACGCAGCGCAGTCGGCCCGCGGTCCCATCGCAGGTCTGGCTGTCGCTGCGTGTTTGGCGTACGGGAAGACCAAGAGCCAGGTACAAGAGGCGGTGGAGCTTGCCGGCAGAGAGCAACTTCACATCCTTGAACGCAGGATGACCGTCCTGGACGGCATAGTGACCCTGGCACCCCTGCTCGGGCTGCTCGGCACGGTGACTGGCCTGATCAGGAGCTTCAACGTGATGAGCGCTTTCGGCGGACTCACCACCCCGGCCCAGCTGTCCGGCGGGATAGCTGAGGCCATGATCACCACAGCTGCCGGTCTGATCGTGGCGGCTCCGCTCATGCTTGCCTACCTGTGGCTGTCAAACATGATCGATGAAAAGGTGGCCGAGATGGATGCCTGTGCCGCGGAACTGATCGAGGCAGCCGCCGCGCCAATTGCCCCTGCGGCTCCGGCGACTCCGACTGCACCGGGACCGGGTATGGGGTCGGCCGACGCGAGGGGGACAGGCAATGTTTTCCCAGTATCGTAGACGCCACCGCACGCGGGTAGAACTGACCCCGATGATCGACATCATGTTCTACCTGGTGATCTTCTTCATGATCTTCGGCACCTTCAGGACAGAGACCGCGGGAGTGCCGCTGGAGCTGCCACGGGCCGCCACTGCGCAGGACCTGGCCCGGGACCACCTGGTGATCACCGTGGACGGCCAAGGCAGAATCTTCTACGAGGGCCGCGTGATGACGGATTCCGATCTCACCCGGACGCTCTTGCCCATCCTCAGGTCGACGCCTGACAGGGTTGTCATAATCAAGGCTGACCGGTCCATCAGCTACGAGAGGCTGGTTCAGACCATCGACGCGATCAGAATGGCTGGTGGTGCAAGACTGGCGCTGGCGGTTGAGAGAGCCACCAGGGCTGGCGGTGTCACACCATGATGCGACGGAGGCCGACACGGCGTCGGGCGCGGGCACAAGACGAGTGGATCAGTTGGACCATATCCATTGCAGTCCATGTGCTGATCCTCTTGCTGGTGCCCATCAGCATTGAGCCGGTGTTCGACGTATATCCCCTTGACTTCGCTGGCGTAGTGGAGATCGCGCCGCTCCAGGCTGCGCCTGCGTCACCCTCTCCTGCGCCAGGCGTGCAGATGGCGCCGCAGGAGACGAGGCCTACCACGGTGGCGCAGCAGCCCGCCCCTAAGCCTGAGCCGCAGCCTGAGCCCAAGCCTGAGCCGGTGGTGACGACGCCTCCGCAGCCTCAGCCCCAGGTGGTGGAGCTGAAACCAGAGCCGGAGCCAGAACCAGAGCCGGAGCCCGAGCCTGTGCCCGAGCCGGAACCGGAACCGGAGCCCCAGCGGGAACCTGAGCCCGAGGTGACGCCGGTGGAGCCGGTGGAGGAGGCGGTATCCGAGGACACGTTGCTCACGAGCCCGCAGGGGGAGATCCCCATCGAGACCCAGCCGGAGCCTGAGGTTGAGCCGGAGCCTGAGCGGATCCCGGCGGAGCCCGACGCGCCTGTGGCCGAGCCGACGGAGCCGGGGCCCGACCTGATGGCCATGGCCGAGCAGGTTGAGGTGACGGAGGTGTCGGAGGTGGGCGTGGGCTCGCCTGACGGCACCGGAACGCTTCCGAGGCCGGAGTTTCCCGGCACCGACCCGACGGGCTGGAGCATGATAAGGACCACCGGAGGTAGCGACCACGGAGTGTGGATCCCCAAATCCGTGCAGAACGTGCGGGGCAGGGGGGAAGCCGTGGTGCGCGTGGAGGTAAGCGCAGACGGAGTGCTCAAGGACGCGCACCTGGTGCAGGAGCCTCCCGATTCCCCCATGACCTCAGCCATCCTCAACGCGGTCCGGTCGTCGTGGGCGTTCAACCCTGACATCACGGAGGGCCGTAAGGACTCATACTTCATCGAGTTCGTCGTGGGCTACGACGGCGGAACCGGCGAAGTGTGGGTGGAAAGCAGACGCACCTATTACGAGCAATAGTCCTGGAACGGAGGTGGAGGTGGCATGGGCGCGCACAGGTCCGTTATGACGAAGGCATGGGCGCTGGTGGTGCTGTGTTTCGCTATGGCGCTGGCGCTGATGCTCGCTGCGCCAGAAGCGGCGGCTCAGACTGCCCCTCTTTCCATAAGTAACGAGTTCATCAGCATTTACGTGAATCCAGGGCCGGAGGAGGCAGGCCGCTTCGGTGTTGAGACCACCGGCGGCGACCCGGCCAACCCCGACGATGACAACATGCCTCTGATATACGGGCGTCCTATGCCATGGACGTCCTACACCACGCTACGCATCGACGGAGTCGACTGGGTGTTCGGAGGCAAGACCACGCGCAGGGCAGGAAGGACTGCCAGGTACGGCGAGGAAGTGTCCGCGCCTGCTGTGGTGGGTAACAAGATAACCACCACGTACGCGTTGGGTGATATCGTGGCCACGCAGGAGCTTTCCTTCGCCAAGAGCCCCACGACACGGTATCTCGACACCGCCAGGATCCACTACATAGTGGAGAACAGGAGCTCGTCCGTGAGGTACGTGGGCCTGAGGGTGCTCATAGATACCATGCTCGGGCAGAACGATGGCGCGCCGCTCAGGTCTGGCGACGTGGCGGTGCTGGGCGACACGGTGTTCTCGGGCGCAGGCATGAGCGACTACTGGCAGGCCTTCGACTCGCTGGTGGAGCCCACGCTGACTAGCCAGGGAACGTTGGTGGGGGGCGAGCTGACTCCCCCTGACTCTCTGGTGTTCTCCAACTGGGGCACCTTCGCCGATGAGCCGTGGGATGCCACCATCGTACCCGGCAGGGAGTTCGTGCGAACCTTCGAGGCGGAGCTGGACTCCGCTGTGGCCATGTACTGGAACCCTGTCGCGTTCGCCCCAGGTGAAGTGCGGCATTATGTTACTTACTACGGACTGGGCGGCATCACGCTGGCGCCTGGCCAGCTCACGTTGGGCATCACTGCGCCTTCGGAAGTGGCCCTGTCGGCTCAGGGCACGGCGACGTTCACCGCGGTGGCATATGTGGCCAACACCGGCGAGGGGCCGGCGCACGACGTCACAGCGCAGGTGAGGCTGCCTGCAGGGTTCCGCCTGGCCGCTGGCCAGCAGGCCGTGAGGGCGCTGGGCGATCTGGAGCCCGGTCAGGTGGGCCAGGCGTCGTGGAAGATCAGCGTGGATCTGACGGCGTCGGGCGGCGGCGACCTGGTGGTGCAGGTGGACGCCAACAACGCAGAAGGCAACCGCGTGGTGCGAAGGGTGGATGTTCTGGGCCCGCCAAGGCTGCTGGCTTCCATCAGGCGCATCGAGGCGGTGGAGAACCGCGGCGAGCGGCTGTATCCGTGGCCGTTCAGGGCGACGTTACGGGTGGAGAACACCGGAGGATCCGAGGCGTACTGGGTCAAGGCCAGCCTCGACTCGGCAGGTGGGTTCACCCTGGTGGGCGGCGATCACCGCCAGGTGTTCTTGGGAACGCTGGGGCCCGGCCAGTTCCAGGATGTGGTGTTCACGCTGGGAGGTGAGCCTACCCCAGGCGAGCACAGGCTGGCCATGTCGGCCCAGGCCCAGAACGTGCCTGCGTCCATCGCCAGCGCCTCTGTGCAGGTGCCCAGGCTGGTGCCGAAGGTGTGGGCGAGGGCTTCGACGGATCTGGTCACAGTCGGGGAGATCGTGCACTGCGACATCATGGTCACCAACGTGCCTGACGCCCGCAGCATCCGCTTCGACGTGGTCTACGACAACACCCTGGTTTACGCCATGACCAGCCGCGGCACCCTCAACGTGTCAGGGGGCACCCTGGGGCGCTGGGTGGATGGAGACGCCGTCACGGTGCCCGGCAGGGTAAGGGGGATAGAGGCGGAGCTTCTGCCCAGCGACGACGGAGTGCGCTGGGGCAGCGCGGCTTCACTGTATTTCCTCGCCGCTTCCCAGGGAGTGGGAAGGGTGCATATCGAGAACGTGGTGCTATTGAACTCCGAGGGGCGCGAGATAACCCTCGAACAGCCTCCGGCGTCGTGCACGATATCGATCGCCGGGAAGAAGTAAGACACACTGCAAGTCGAGGGAGGGAACCAAGGTGATATCTGTGTCTAAGAGGATGAGCGCAGTTCTGGCCGTCTTCCTGGCCTTCGTGATCTCCGCCCCTGCCGTAGTGGCGCAGTCCGCCGTGGTGGACGTGCCACGCGACCACTGGGCGTACGATGCGGTCAACCTCATGATCAGCAAAGGGTACATGGAAGTATACGAATCAGGCAGGTTCTCCGGGGACGATCCGGTGAGCCGTTACCTCTTGGCCTTCGTGGTGGCGCGGCTCCTGCAGGACGTGGAGGCGGGCCGCACCGCCCTGAGCGAGGACGACATGCGCGTGCTGCGCGAGATCTCCACGACCCTCCGCGAACAGCTGGCGGTGGTCATCAGCCGCCTGTCAGAGCTGGAACGCATGGCGGCCGATGCGTCGGCTGAGGCGATCGCCGCCAAGGACAGCGCCGCCAGGGGCGCGCTGGACACGGCTGCGAAGTACGCGGAGCTGAAGGCGGCCATCGAAAGCCAGCGGGCCGAGCTTGACGCGCAGATCAAGGTGAACGCCGAGGCTGCCGACCAGAAGCTCTCGGTTCTCTTCGGCGACTTGAGGAACCAGCACGCGGACCTTAAGGATTCGCTGGGCCAGAGCATCGCCGCGCAGCAGGAGAAGCTCGCGGCGGTGGAGGCGTCGGCCCAGTCGGCGCTGGCGGCGGAGCGTTCCGCCCGGGCGGAGCTGGAGCAGAACCTGACGCTCTCGCTGAGCTCGCTCAAGAACGAACTGTCCGCGAGGATCGATTCGGTCTCCAGGGACCAGTCCACGCTGGGCTCCACGCTGACATCGCAGATCGCCGCGGTTAAGGCCGACCTGGATGCGGCGAAGGTGAAGCACGGCGAGGAGCTGGGCAGTCTCCAGGTGAGAATAGACGAAGTGACGTCGGCCGTCGTGGCGAACCGCGCCTGGGCGGAAGCCGCGATACAGGACGCGGTAACCAAGGAGGCTGCGGCCAGGGCCGCGCAGGACGAGAGCCTCGACAGGCGCCTGGCGAACATTGAAGCCGGGTTGGTTAGTGCAGCGCAGGCCACGGAATCGGAGGCCGCGGCGCGCACCGTGGGGCTTGAGGCTCTGAACCAGCGGGTGTCGGCGCTGGCTGTGGACCTGAGCACCACCAAGGGGCAGACGGCAAGTCAGATGGAGCAGCTGCGGCTGGCGCTGGATGCCGAATCGGCTGAGCGGGTGGAGTCGTACGCGGCACTGCTGGAAAGGCAGGACAAGATGCAGCAGGAGCTCGACGCCAAGGTTGCAGTGGCCATGGCCGAGGCTATGGCGGCGGCCCAGGCTGCCATGGGCGCGGTGGAGCTGGAGAAGGCGGCGCGCACGGCCGACGTGGATGATCTGGGGAAGAAGATCGACGCCGTGGCGCAGCAGCAGGCCGATGCCGAACAGCGGCTACAGGCCCAGGGCCGCGCGCTGAATGACGCCAAGGCGGAGCTCTCGGCGGCGTTGGCGGAGCTTGCGGCCAGGCAGGACCAGTCGCTGCAGGCTGCGACTTCGTCGGCGGCTCTGTCGGCGGCGGCGCTGAAGGAAGCGATAGAGAAGGGCCTTGCCGACGAGAAGGCTGCCCGCGAGGCGGCGATCGCGCAGGAGGCTGCACTGAGGCAGCAGCAGATCGAGGCCGAGGCGGCGGCCAGGCAGAAGCAGGCCGGCGAGATACTGGCTCAGCTCGCGGCGACGGCGGGCAGCGTGGCGGATCTGGATCGCAAGACCGCGGACGCCGATGCGGCGATCCTGGCTGCGATGGAGCTTGAGAAGGAGAGGCTGACGAAGACCAAGGAAGAGCTCGCGCAGCTTACGGACGTAGTCAACGAGCTGGATGCGCTGCTGGCTCAGACGCAGGCACAGCTGGACGCGCTGTCAAACAAGCATACCACCGATTACAACCAGCAGAGGCAGGCCCTGGTTGATATGAGGGTCGCCATGGACCAGCTGTCCAAGCAGTTCGACGAGAAGCTGACGGCCAACGCAGCTCAGGACGCCAGGACGGCGGCCATGGCCCTCCAGAACTCCATCAACATTGAGGAGCTGGTGGAGGCGCTCAACGAGACCAGGGACGTCCTGAACCAGACCATGGCCGCCCTGGACAGCACGGACAAGGACGTGGAGGGTCTGGAGGAGAAGTACCGCGGCCTTGAGGAGAGGCTCGCTAGCATGGAGAAGATCCTGGAAGGCAGCCTTGACGAGCTGGCTGCGAGGTTCTCGGACGAGCTCATCGCCGAGCGCTGGGAGGCTGAGGCCCGCGAGATCAAGCTGCAGCAGAGGATAGAGGACCTCGAGAGGCGCGTGGAGCAGCTGGAGGCCGGAAGGGCGTCCACCGGTTCGCCGGGAACGCTGTGGGCGCTGCTGGGAGTGGCCGCGGCGGTGGCAGGCGTTGCTCTGCTGGCGGGAGCAGGTGCTCCGTGATGCCCGTGACGCCCGTGATGGGCAAGGGTTGATGGGCCGGCTCGGTGGCGGCGAGGCGGCCCGGTGGCGCGTGACCGCGCCGTCCGTGGCCGGTTGCCGGTTGCCGGTGGCACGTCGCCCTAGTCCTGGTCCTAGCCGTCGCCCGCAGCCCGTAGGGGCGAGCTGACGCGAACTGGAGTATGACGATATGGCGAGAGGATGAGCCGGAGCTCGGCCCTTTGCAGGGCGCGGAGCTCCGGCTCCCGACGTACCCGATCCGACTCGGTATCTGCTTTACTTGCCCTTCACGCCTATGGCTCCGCTGGCCAGGTCGACGCTGTGGCAGTGGGTGCAGTAGCCGTTGTAGCGGGTGATGAAGTGGTTGTCCTCTCCAGCGTAGTGAGCCGCATGCATGAGCTCGGCCATGTCGCCGCGCCTCTCATGGCAGGTGTAACAGCCCGCCAGGTCCGCCAGTCTCGACGCCGAGAACCTGCCGTGAGTCTCCTGGAGCATGGTGGCCATGGTGTGATCGCGGCCGTCCTCAGTTACCCTGTGGCACGACAGGCAGCCGTCAGGGCTGACATCCTCACCGACCAGACCAGGCAGTGTGGCCTGCGCCAGCGCGATCACCGACGCCGCGACCACCACAGCGGCAATGATTCCGATGACAATCGCCAGCTTCTTCATGATCTGACCTCCTTCAACTGCGCAGTGCATAGCGTCGTGCGCCCGTCGCATACCTTTCGACCAGGCCCCCGCCAAGTCCTGCGAACCAGTCCAGCGAGCGAATGCCGAAAGTGTCACAGCAACGTCTTCGAATACCAATTCCTGCCGCAGCCCTGGCTGCTCAAGCCGACCCATGGGTAGGTCGTTGTCACGCGAAACCGACCTAGCGGTGGGTCACCCCCCGCAAGCTCCCTCCGCAAGGAGTCACGCGCTGTGCGGACCTCCCGATCACACACCGCATGTAGCTTGAGAAAGGTAAGGTGGGCGCAGCGGCGCCCGCCACCTCCCTCGACTTCCGCACCGGAGCCAAGGCGGAGACGGAGCACTTCCTGTGTAAACGGCCCATAGGTGGGTCGGTAGCGCTGAGAACCGACCCACCCATGGACCGCCGCCACCGTCACCGCAACCACGACTGCAATTGTCACGCCCCTCGCTTCGCCACGCCTCGCCCTCGCTCTCCGCCGCCGGCGCCCACACTCAGGCCCCGGGGTTTGCACCAACAGCGCTCCGAAGTCATAACCTATAGCGCTTCAAGCTTCAGGCGCGGCAACGCCGCAGGGAGGTAACGCTGATGTCAGAGGAGTCCAACAACGGCTTCGTCGCCGACGTCCTGGTGGTTGCCGCCCTCATGGCAAATCTCTGGCTCACTGGCCGCAGGGACCACGAGGAAGCCTCAGATGGGGTCGTCTTCGGCACCGGGGGCAGCGGGGCCGTCAGCCCCGGCATGCGCCGGGCTCCGGACCAAGAGGGAGGTGGACTTACATGAGCTCACGGAAGCGAGGCGTGATGTTCTCGGCGTCCGGCCGGCCAAGGCGTCAGCGCATAGTGGTGTTCGACGAGAGCGTGCCTCGCGAGAGATGGGTAGAGACCTTGGCCGGCTGCAGAGGGCATATTCTACGCGAGCTGCCCTTGCTCAACGCAGTTGTCGTACTGGTTGACGAAGACGAGGAGATGGACGTCCAGCATCTGATGAATACCCGCGCCGGCGTGGCCAGGGTCGACGACGACATCGACATCCACCTGGTTGCAGAGCGCCCTCGCCCGCGCGGCCTCCTGATGCGCCTCGCCGCCCGCGGCGGTGACGAGGTTCCATGGGGCGTCGCCCGGCTTGGCCTCGACGGGCTGCCGTACACCGGCAAAGGCGTCCGCATCGCCGTCCTCGATACCGGGATCGACGTGAACCATCCCGACCTGCGAACAGTGTCCAGGCAGGGGTTCAGCGTGATCGATGGGAAACGGCCCACCGCCGACGACAACGGCCATGGCACCCACGTGGCTGGAACCATCGCGGCCCAGCGCAACGGCATAGGCATAGTGGGGGTGGCGCCAGGCGCTACGGTCTACTCGGTGAAGGTTCTAGACGAGAAGGGTTCCGGCAAGCTATCAGGCCTTATCGAGGGCCTCAGCTGGTGCATCGACCACCGCATACGCGTGGCGAACCTCAGCCTCAGCTCGTCCACGGAGAACCAGACGTTCCGCGACGCCATAGCCGCAGCTCGTAAGGCAGGCATAACCCTGGTCTGCGCCGCCGGCAACAACGGCCCCGGCCCCAACACGGTGGGCTACCCGGCCAAGTTCCCGGAAGCAGTGGCCGTCGCAGCCACCGACGAGAACGATGAGATCGCCACTTTCTCCGCGCGCGGCAAGGAGATCACGGTGGCCGCTCCAGGGGTGAACATCAAGTCCACCTGGCCGAAACGCCGCTACAAGACCACCTCCGGCACTTCCATGGCCTCTCCCCACGTCACCGGCGTGGTGGCCCTCATGCTGGAGGCCGACCCGTCGCTCACGCCGTCGGAGATCAAGGCCGTCCTGCAGTCGACAGCCGCCAGGCTTCCCGACCTCAAGCCCGAGGAGCAGGGCGCAGGGATGATCAACGCGGCCTCGGCCATCGAAAGAGTGGCGCGCAAGAGGTCAACTCCGTTGAGAAAGGAAGTGGTGGGCGCATGAGGCTGCCGACAGACCCGGAAAGCGTCGCGCTGATCAAGGCACTGCGGCCGTTCCTGAGCGAGAAGGGCCAGAGCGCCTGCGACGACCTGCTCGGCGCTGTGAACCTCATGAGCATCTTCGAGTCGTTGGGCGAAGTTGTCCGTGGGCAGCGGGGAAGGTCAGGGGAGCGACCGTTGGCGTTCCTCTCCAACCTCGCCCACATGGAGATCGATCCCAAGATCATTGCGAAGGCGGTGGATACCATGTTGAACGTGCCCCGTGGGCCTATCGAACCTGAACCCAACACCTTTGCCGGGATCCAGGCGACTCCGATGCCGTCGCCGCCCCCTGCCGGCTCGAACTCCGACGCGGCGCCGCAGATCCCGCCGGCCCCCATGCCGCCTGGGTTCAAACCGGAGGACATCGCCAGGATGGTGCAGGGGCTGATGGCCAGAGCTGCTCAGGACCCCGCGTTCGCCGCGATGATCGGATCCATTGCGCAGGACGGAATCCGCGGCAACATGTTGCCAAAGCTCATGGAGATGCTGGGGCCAGACTTCATGCAGGGAGGAAGCAACGATGACAGGTCTCGATAGCATCTTCGGAGGCAACTCCACCTTCTCCAGGCTGCTTCCGTTGTTCATCCTGCTGATCGTATTCCTCTTTATAGAGTGGTGGTTTTGATGGCGAACCTTCAGCGCGTTCTCGGGTTCCCCTGGTGGTGGTGGCTGGTAGCCGCAGTGACAATAGCAGCGCTCGTATTCCTCTTTTTCTTGTAGACTGCACCTGCAGCATGCGTCCACGCATTCGCAGACGAGGGCAGGCCTCCCCGCAGACTTACAGCGGGCTGGCCTGTCTCGCGCCGTACGTACCGTAATGCTATAATGTCGATGTACGCTCGGGATAAGCGAGCCTCTTGGACAGAATAACCAGTGCCATCGATACACGGTTGGAGGACGTTTGATGCAGAGGACGTGCAAGAAGGCCAGGGTGGTAGCCTTTGGCTGCCAGATGAACGAGAGGGACGCGGAGACCATAGCAGGCCTGCTCGCCGCCTGCGGCTACGAGGTCACGCCACTTGAGAGCCAGGAGGGCGACGAAAGGACCGTGCCCGACCTGGTGGTGTTCATAACGTGCTGCGTGCGGGAGAATGCCGAGAACCGCGCCCTGGGCAACGTGGCAGAGATGAAGCGGCTGAAGGAACGCAACCCCGGCATGATAATAGGCATCGCAGGCTGCATGGTTCAGCAGGAGGGCA
The DNA here is from genome assembly GCA_001513145.1 of Clostridia bacterium DTU025. Classification (GTDB taxonomy): domain Bacteria; phylum Bacillota; class DTU025; order DTU025; family DTU025; genus DTU025. Next base: position 25,876 of record LFSP01000037.1, read on the forward strand.
TCAGGGAGCACATCGTCAAGCGCATGCCCTGGGTGGACCTGGTCTTCGGAACACACAACATACATAACCTGCCGGCCCTCCTCTCCCGCGTGGAGATGGGGGAGAGGGTCATCGAGGTGCTGGAGGCTCCCGACGAGATGGTCGAGGACCTGCCGGCCATCAGGGCCTACCGGCACAAGGCCTTCGTCAACATCACCTTCGGGTGTGACAACTACTGTACCTACTGCATCGTGCCGTACGTGCGCGGCAGGGAGCGCTCCCGCGCAGTCGACGATATCCTCTCCGAGATACGCCAGCTCGTGGCCGACGGCTGCCGCGAGGTCACCCTGCTGGGGCAGAACGTGAACGCCTACGGCAAGGGCCTTCCGCCGCTTCCCGACGGGACGCAGCCCAACTTCGCCACGCTGCTACGGGCAGTCAACGAGATTGACGGCCTGCACCGTATAAGGTTCACCACGTCCCATCCGCGCGACTTCACGTCGGAGATGATAGAGGCCATCGCCGGTAGCCAGCGGGTCTGCCGCCACCTGCACCTTCCGCTTCAGGCCGGAAGCGACCGCGTTCTCGCCCGCATGGGCCGAGGCTACACCCTCCACCGCTACCTGGAGCTTCTGCGCGAGGTGCGCGAGAGCATGCCCGACGTGGCCATCACCACCGACCTGATGGTGGGCTTCCCCGGTGAGACGGAAGAGGACTTCCAGTGCACCCTCAAGGCCGTCGAGGCGGCCAGGTTCGATGCTGCATTTACCTTTGTATACTCGCCTCGACGGGGCACCCGCGCCGCCGACATGCCGGATCAGGTGGACGAGGACGTCAAGGGCGACAGGATCAGGCGTCTGATCGAGGTTGTGAACAACGTGGCGGGCAGCGTCAACCAGGAGCTTGTGGGAACGGTTCAGGAAGTGATGGTGGACGGCCTTTCGGAGCGCGACCCGTCCATGATGGCCGGCAAGACCAGGCAGAACAAGACCGTCCACTGGCCTGCCCGACCCGGCCTGGAGCCGGGGCAGCTGGTGAACGTCATGATCCAGCAGGCCGGAGCCTTCACCCTCAGAGGAGTGGAAAGCTGATGTCGAAGCTCACTCCCATGATGCGGCAGTACTTCGGCATACGGGACAAGTACCCCGGGTCCGTAGTGCTGTTCCGTCTGGGCGACTTCTACGAAGTGTTCGGCGACGACGCCAAGACGGTGGCGGCGGAGCTCGGCATAGTGCTCACAGGCCGCGACGCCGGCGCAGAGCGGATTCCCATGTGCGGCGTTCCGCATCACTCCGTGGACGGCTACATCGCCACGCTGGTGGGCAAGGGCTACAAGGTGGTCCTCGTTGACCAGGTGGAGGATCCGCGCTTCGCCAAGGGTCTGGTGAAACGGGAGGTCACAAGGGTCATCACCCCTGGCACGTTTGTGGACAGGCTTGACCCCGGCAAGAACAACTACCTGATGTCGGTGGTTCCCACCGCCGCCGGCTGGGGGCTGGCTTTCTGTGACGTGTCCACTGGCGAGCTCATGGCCACCGTGGTCCACGGAAACGACATCTCCCTCGTGCAGGAGGAAGTGGACAGGATCCAGCCCTCCGAGTGCATATTCCCGGGCGAAGAAGGTGACCCGTGCCCAATCTCAGGCGTGTCTACGTGGTATGTCAGGCCGGCCAGGGACTTCGACCTGCGAGCCGCCACCGAAACGCTCATGGTGCAGTTTGGGGTTGCCAGTCTCGAGGGGTTTGGAGCCGCTGACATGGACCTGGCCGTGCGCGCCGCAGGCGGCCTGGTCTCCTATGTGAAGGAAACACAGATGGGGGACGTGCCGCAGGTTTCCGGCATGCGCATCTACCATGTGAACGACTTCATGCGGGTCGACGCCGCCACCCGCCGCGCCCTCGACGTCGAAGGCCGGGAGCATAGCCTGATCAAGCTCATCGACGCAACGTGCACCGCCATGGGTAATCGGCAGCTCAGGGCCTGGCTGGAACGCCCCCTCCTGAGCCTTGACGAGATACGGCGCAGGCACGATGCCGTGGAGGAGCTCAGGGCCGACGTGTTCCTTCTTTCCGACGTGCGCGCGTGCATGAGCGACATGCACGACCTGCAGCGCACCTCCGCCCGCCTTGCCACCAGGCGCGCCGGCCCCCGCGACCTTCTGGCCATGGCCTCGTCGCTGGAGCGCTGCGCGGAGCTGCACGCGAGGCTCGACGGCGCCGGGCTTGAAAGCGCCCTGTTGCGCCAGCTGGCGTCGGAGGTGGACGGCTGCCCGGAGGCGGTCTCGCTGATACAGAGGGCCATCTCCGACGACGCTCCCGCCTCCGCCTCCGAAGGCAATGTGGTGAGGCCGGGCTACAGCCAGGAAGTGGACGAGCTGAGGCTCGCCAAGAAGCAGGGTCACCAGTGGCTGTTGGGGCTGGAGTCGCGCGAGCGAGAGCGTACCGGCATCAAGTCGCTGAAGGTCGGGTTCAACCAGGTGTTCGGCTACTACATAGAGGTGACCAAGGCCAACATCCACCTGGTCCCCGACGACTACGTGCGCAAGCAGACCCTGGTCAACGCCGAGCGCTACATCACCGACGAGCTGAAGCAGCTTGAGACGAAGATCCTCGGCGCCGAGGAGAGGCTGTCGCAGCTGGAATCGGCAATATTCGGGCAAGTCGTCGAAGAAGTGGCGAAACACCTCCCGTCCCTGCTCAGGACGGCGTCCGCCGTCGCCGCTCTGGACGTTCTGGCCTCCTTCGCCGACACCGCCCGCGCCCACAACTACGTGCGCCCCGAGATCACCGCCGACCGAGTGACCATGATCTCCGAGGCGCGCCATCCCATGCTTGAGCAGCTCTTGGGGCCGGGCAGGTACGTTCCCAGCGACATCTCGTGCGACGCTGGCGACGGCCGCGTCCTGATCATTACGGGCCCCAACATGGCGGGCAAGTCAACGGTGCTGGCCACCGTGGGCCTCCTGACGCTGCTTGCGCAGGCCGGCTCGTTCGTGCCGGCGAAAAGCGCCAAGCTGGGCATATGCGACGCCATCTACTACCGCACCGGCTCTTACGATGACCTCGGGATGGGAAAGAGCAGTTTCATGGTGGAGACCCTAGAGATGGCAAGCATCCTCAACACCGCCACCGAGCGCAGCCTCATCCTCGTGGACGAGCTGGGCCGCGGCACCAGCACCTACGACGGCATGGCTCTGGCGTGGGCGGTGGTGGAGTACATCCACGACCAGGTGGGCGCCCGCACGTTCTTCACCACGCACTACCACGAGCTTGCGGCGCTGGAGGAGCGCCTGCCGTATGTGCGCAACTACCACGTGGGCGCCGCCGAGCGCGGCGGGGAGCTCACCTTCCTGTACAGGCTCACCCGCGGCAGCGTCGACAGGAGCTACGGTCTGAACGTGGCCAGGATGGCCGGGATGCCCCGAAGCGTGCTGCGGCGTGCAGGCCAGATCCTCAAGGAGCTGCAGAGGCAGTCGGGGTCGCAGGGGAGCCAGATGACGCTCTTCGGATGGGACGACGTTGCCGCATCCGATGCCGCCCCTGGAGACACCGAGCCTGAGCCGGCTGGCGGGGCGCCGGAGCACGGGAACTTCCAGGGAAGCGACGGCGAGGGCATCGCCATAGGCCGCAGACTGCGCCAGGCCCTCTCGGAGGTGAACCCTGACCGGCTGACGCCTCTTGAGGCGCTCAAGGTGCTGTACGAGCTGAAGGGCATGGTGAACCAGTAAGAGGAGCGCGAGGGGAGCGTAGGCAGTGACCAGCAGGATACACCGTCTTTCGCCTGAAGTTGCCAACAGGATAGCCGCCGGCGAGGTGGTGGAACGCCCCGCCTCGGTGGTCAAAGAGCTCGTGGAGAACGCCGTCGATGCCGGAGCCTCGCAGGTTGCCATCGAGGTGGAGAGCGGGGGCCTGAGCCTCATACGCGTCATCGACGACGGCTGCGGCATGAGCCCCGAAGATGCCCTCCTGGCGTTCGAACGCCACGCCACCAGCAAGATAACCAGCGCCGACCAGCTTGAGAGCATATGCACCATGGGCTTCCGCGGCGAGGCCCTGCCCAGCGTGGCCTCGGTGAGCCGGGTGCGCCTGGTAACCAGGGAGCGGGGTGCCGAGCACGCGGTGGAAGTGACAGGCGAGGGCACGGACCTCAAGGGGCCAGTGCCCCTGCAGGCAGGCTTCGGCACCACCGTCGAGGTGAGGGACCTCTTCTTCAACACGCCGGCGCGCCTGAAGTACCTGCGCACACCTTCCACGGAGAACCGTCGCATCATTGAGACGGTCTCCAGGCTGGTGCTGGCCCACCCCGGCGTGGGCTTCTCCCTCTGGGTGGACCGGCGAAAGGTGCTCTCGACGCCGGCGGGCGGAAGCCTCCAGGACGCCATGGCCGAAGTTCTGGGCGTCGACACCGCCCGGGGCATGATCCCCGTGAGCTACGAGGCAGACGGCATCACGGTCGCCGGCTACATCGGCGCCCCAGAGGTGGCCCGTTCGGGGCGCGACGGCCAGTACACAGCGGTGAACGGCAGGCCCGTCACGTCCAAGACCGTCTGGTCCGCCGTGGACAAGGCCTATGACCGTTCGGTGGCCGCGGGCCGGAAGGCCCTGGTGGTGCTCTCGATAACCCTTCCCCCAGAGCGCGTGGACGTTAACGTGCACCCCGCCAAGACCGAGGTGCGCTTCGCCTCCGACGGGCAGGTGTACTCCGCCGTGCACCGGGCGGTCGTCGCCGGGCTCCGCACCATGGAGGCGGCCCCAAGGATGATGCCCGTGCCGCAGCAGGCGTCCGGTCCGCAGCCGCACGCAACGCCGCCCGCCCGCGAGAGGCAGGTGCGGCTGTTCGACGGGGCCGGCGAGATCGCCCACGCCGGGGCCGGGGCAGTCTGCGAGCGGCCTGACAGCCCCTACGGCGCACAGATGCCCGCCGAGATCCCCAGGGTCATCGGTCAGCTCGCCAGGTCTTACATCCTTCTTGAGGGCGACGAAGGCCTCATCATCGTGGACCAGCACGTGGCCCATGAGCGGGTGCTGGTGGAGAAGTACAGGCGCCAGTGGCTGGAGCGCAAGCCCGAGATGCAGCTCCTTCTGGAGCCGCAGATCATCAGCGTATCCGCCTCCGAGATGCAGGCCGTCATCGACGGCGCCCCGGCCCTCCGCCGCATGGGCTTTGAGGTGGAGCCCTTCGGCTCCACTGCCGTGGCGGTGCGGGGCATACCTTCCACCGCCGTGCGCATCGGCGCCGCCAGGGCGCTGGCTGCTGCAGTGGACGGTCTCACCGGCGCGGCGCCCTCCGCCGAAGAGCTGCGCCTTCCGGGCGCGCCGCCTGGTCTTCCAGAAGAAGTGGACCGAGTTGCCGTGTCGCTGGCCTGTCACACCGCCATCAGGGCCGGCGAGGCGCTTGACCGCACGGAGATGGAAGCCCTGGTGAGGGCGCTGTTGTCTGCCGAGGACCCGTTTAGGTGCCCGCACGGTCGCCCTGTGGTGACCGTCGTGCCGCTGGCCCAGATCGAAAAGGGGTTTGGCCGCCGATGAGCGGCATCGTGGTGACCACCGGCGTCAAGAGCGGCGCCCGCGAGCGCGAGCTCGCCAAGGCGGTCGCAACTGAGCTGGGCGCGCCCTTCGTGCCCCGCGGCGGAAGGTCGCTTGCGAAGGTGGCCCAGCTCGCCTCCTTATCCTGGAGACGCCCAGCTGAGCCAGGGGAAGGGGAGGGCGACGACGGGCCCAGGATCCGCGGAGCGCTGGTTGCCACCACGCAGGGCCTGAACCTTGTGGACCTGGACGACCCAGACTCGCCTCCGCTGTTCTTTCATCCAGGCATGGCCCTGAACCGCATAAGGAGGCTCCTTGCCGGCGGGCAGGACCACATGGTGGACGCCATGGGCCTGGCCGGCGGCATGAAGGTGCTGGACTGCACCTTGGGCATGGCTGCCGACGCCATAGTGGCGTCGCACGTGGTGGGCCCGGAGGGGCAGGTGGTTGGCCTCGAGGTGAGCCCGCTGGTGGCCGCCGTGGTCAGGCACGGCCTGGCAGAATACAAGGTGGGGGGAGCTGAGGTCAACGCAGCCATGAGACGAATCTCCGTGGTGAACTGCGACTGCCGCCAGTACCTGGCCGCGGCCGCACCTGGCAGCTTCGATGTTGTCTACTTCGACCCGATGTTCCGCAGGCCAGTCGAGGCGTCGCCAGGCATCGCGGGGCTGCGGCGGTGGGCGTGTCATGCGCCCATCGATGAGGAGACCTTCAACATGGCGCTGCGCGCGGCCTCGTCTGCTGTGGTGTTAAAGACCCGCCGGTACGCCCGGCCGCCTGCGTGGAGGGAGCCTGATCGGGTGGCTGGAGGGGCATCAAGCACCGTGAAGTATCTGGTGTGGAGGACTGGTCCGCAGGATGCCCAGTGAGCCGAAGGTCATTGCCATAGTTGGGCCCACAGCAAGCGGCAAGTCCGCGGTTGGGCTGGAGCTGGCCCTGGCGCTAGACGGCGAGATCGTGTCAGCCGACTCCATGCAGGTGTACGTGGGCATGGACATAGGCACGGCGAAGGCCACACCCGAGGAACGCGCGCTTGTTCCACACCACCTGATAGATGTGGCGCAGCCGGACGAGATCTTCTCGGTGGCCAGATACCAGGAGCTGGCTGGCGCTGCCGTGGAGGATATCTGGGCAAGGGGCAGGCTTCCGGTGCTGGTGGGCGGCACCGGCCTGTACGTGGACGCCCTGATCTATGGCTTCCTCTTTCCCGATGAGGGAAGGAACCCCGCCATTCGCGCGGAGCTGGAGCGCAAGGCGCAAGAGGTGGGCGTGGCCGCCCTTCACGACAGGCTTCGTTCGGTGGATCCGAAGGCGGCGGCCCGCATACACCACAACGACCTCAGGCGCATCGTGCGGGCCCTTGAGGTGTACCAGGTCACCGGCGTTCCCATCTCCGAGATGCAGCGTCGCCACAGGGGCGGAAAGCGCTACGACGCGCGGCTGTTCGGCCTCACCATGAGCAGGCAGCAACTGGTGAAGCGGATCAACGATAGGGTGGACCAAATGGTGGAGCAGGGCTTGCTGGACGAGGTCAGGCGCCTGTTGGGGGCGGGATACGGGCCGGAGCTCACGTCGATGCAGGCCATAGGCTACAAGGAGTTCGCCGAATACGTGCGGGGAGAGGCCACCCTGGAGGAGGCCCTGGAGAGGATCAAGGTGGGAACCCGCAGGTATGCCAAGCGTCAAATGACTTGGTTCAAGCGCAATACTGACATCGAATGGATCAACATGGACGACTACGCCACGCCTGCGGAGGCGGCAGCATACATCGGCCAGGCCACCGCCGAGTGGCTTGATGAGGCAGGATACTCAGTTGAACGAGAGAGATAGGCGAATAGCAAGGATCCTGGACGTGCCTGAGGAGCTCATGGGGCTTGCCGCCGAAGCCAGGGCGGAAGTGGCTATGGACGTGGATAGAATTGAGGCCATATGCAGGGAGAACACCGCCAGGGTGCTGACTGCCATGGCCGCGGCCGACCTCAGGGACTACCACTTCGGCGGCACTGAGGGCTACGGCTACGACGACACCGGCCGCGACGCGCTGGAGCGCGCCTTCGCGCTGGCCTTCGGGGCTGAGGCCGCCCTTGTGAGGATCCAGATGGTGTCGGGTACCCACGCCCTGGCGTGCGTGCTGCTGGGGATACTGCGCCCCGGTGACCTTTTGGTTTGTGCGTACGGCGAGCCCTACGACACGCTGCGCACGGTGATAGGCATCTCGGGTGCAGCTGCCGGGTCGCTCCTGAGTATGGGCGTGAGTTACCTCCAGGTGCCGCCGGCGGCACACGGCGAGCCAGATCTGGACGGCATCGCTGAGGCAGCGGCCGGAGCCCGCATGGTGCTGGTGCAGCGTTCCAGGGGCTATTCATGGAGGCCGCCGCTCTCCATCGAGGACATAGGGCGCATAAGCCAACGCGTGGCCCAGGCCAACCCTGAGGCTATAGTGTTCGTTGACAACTGTTACGGGGAGTTCACCGAGGTGGCGGAGCCCACCATGGTAGGGGCTCACGTTGCCGCCGGGTCCCTGATAAAGAACCCCGGAGGCGGCATAGCTCCGTCCGGCGGATACGTTGTGGGCAAGAGCGACCTGGTGGAGCTGGCGGCGACGCGCCTCACTGCCCCTGGACTCGGGTCGCACCTCGGTCCGACGCTGGGGCACACCCGGCTTCTGGCGCAGGGGCTGTTCCTGGCGCCCAGGGTCACGGCAGAGGCGCTGGCCGGCTCGGCCTTCGCCGCAGCCTTCCTGAGGCGGCTGGGCCATGAGGTGTCGCCGCTTCCAGGGGAGGCCAGAAGCGACACGGTGCTGTGCGTGCGCCTGGGCTCGCCGGAGAGGGTGAAGGCCTTCTGCGCGGCGGTGCAGGCCTCGTCGCCTGTGGACGCCGCCATCACCCCGGTGCCCGACGACATGCCAGGCTATTCCGACAAAGTGATAATGGCAGCCGGGGCCTTCGTCCAGGGCTCGTCGATAGAGCTGTCGGCGGACGCGCCCATGCGCGAGCCGTACGACGTGTTCCTTCAGGGAGGTCTCATCAGGCACCAGGTGGAGTTCGCCATGCTGAGATACGCAGCGTGGCTCTACAGGAACGAGGGTCTGTGATGCCGAACAGTGCATCGGGAGGGAGAGTTCGTATGCAGCGGACGCCGAGTCGCGTCGCCCATATGATGCTGTTGGTTTGCACCGCGGTCGCCCTGGCGATATGGCTTGGGCTGGGGCTGGCTCCTCCGGCTGCAGGGGCGGCACGCGCGTTTGATGGCCTGCCGGCAGACGGGCCGCGGCTTGCCTGGCAGCTGGAGAGCGTGTCAGTGTACCAGCAGGCTCCGGCGGTGGCGGTGTGGCGGATCCGCGGCTACCTGCCCTCGGGTTTGAATAGACTGACTCTCTCGCCGGTGCCAAACGGGATAGAGCCGGGATCCATCGTCGCCACGGTGGAGGCCGGACACGGCGAGATCACGGCCGTGACTCATTCCGTCGCAGATCGTCAGGTACAGGTGCAGATCGTGATGCCCGAATGGGGGGAGGCCGCGGTCAGGCTGATCTACACCTTCCCCGGCCTCACCTGGAGCGCATCGTACAGCGCCCGTGTCGACGGCGCCGGGGAACAGGTAGCCTTCCACGGCTGGCGGAGGCTCACCAACACCAGCGGCGTGGACCTGCCTCCCACGATGGTGCAGATGGTTGCCGGGCCCTCCAATCACCTGGGCCAGATGGCCCAGTACAGGGGCGGGGCAGAGCTGAAGCATACGTCCATCCAGGTGCCTCTGCGTCAGGGGCTGCCTGACGGCGCCGAGATCCTCACGCCCATCGCCAGCCTGTCCCAGGTGCCTGCGAGGCTCCTGCACGTTCTGGATCGCATCCCGCTGACCGCGCAGGAGACCGGCGCCCCTCGGGAACAGGTGCAGGCTGCGCTGGGTTTGGAAATCATGCTGCCCGCAGATGGGCAGGATGTGAGCTATCCCTTGCCGGCCGGGGAGCTCCGGGTGTACTCGTGCCTGCCGGACGGGTCCACTTTCCTTCTGGGCAAGGACGTGCTCCAGGCCGCCGCCGGCGCCGGGCCGGTCATCGCGGTGTTGGATCCCACCCCTGCGCTGCGGGCGGAGAAGTGGCGCACGGACCAGAGGAGGATAGGCACCGGCTCAGTGGAGGAGGCCTACCAGATCAAGCTGCTGAACTACGGAGCTTACGATGCGCAGGTGCTGTTGATCGAGGCCTTCCCCGGCGACTGGACCATCCTGCAGAGCACCCCGGTGGTGCCGACGAGGAACGCCGAGGGGATGGCGCAGTTCACCCTGACTGTGAGGGCAGGCGAGAGGGTAGAGCTGCTGTACCGCGTCAGGTACACGCAGTAGGAAGGCGGTGCCGGAGGGTTGTCATTTCCCCGCGGAGAGGTACGCTCCAACTCGTGGGGCCAGTGCGTGGTGATAGAGGAGCCCCTGGAGGCGCCGGGCAGGCCTGCGCCGCCGCTTCCGGGGTGGATCGGGCACCCGGGCGCACTGGAGTCCATCGCGTGCAATCTGAAGCTGGTGCGCGGCATCGGTCCCGTGACCGAGCGACGCCTCAGGGACGAGGGCTATAGCGACGTATACAGTCTTCAGGAACATCCAAGATGGGGCAGTGGCGCGCAGACGGTGATCCGCTGGATAGAGGAGCGGGACTGGGCGTCGCTCCTGTCAAGAAAGGCTTCTGACCTCGGCCTTCTGGGCCTGTGCGATCCGGAGCACACGGTATTTCTTGATATTGAGACTACGGGCCTCTCGGCATCGGCTCCGCTGTTCATGGTCGGCATGCTTCTTCCGGCCAGCTCTGGCCTGCGACTGTGCCAGATCTTCGCCAGGGACTACGACGAGGAGCCGGCGGTGCTGGAGGAGGCGGTGGCGCGGCTGTCGTCGGCTCACGCTGTGGTGACGTATAACGGGCGATGCTTCGACGTGCCCTTCATCCATCGGAGGCTGGCGTACCACGGCCGCGATGAGGCCTTCACCGGCCTCGTGGTGGACCTTCTGACCCACACCAGGCGGGCATACCGTTCCTACCTTCCGAACTGCCGTCTTGCCACGGTTCAGACCTCCATCTTGGGAACTCCCCGCGAGGGGGACATCCCCAGCGAGCTCATCCCTGAGCTATATCAGACCTTCGTGCGCACCGGCGATGCCGACGTCATCCTGCCTGTCATCGACCACAACGAGCTTGATCTCCTGGCCATGGCCGACCTGCTTCCTAGGCTCGCGTAGTGGCCCGTCAAAGCCCCCCAGAAAATAGCGCGCGCAGATCCCGCCCGGCATAACATGGCCCCCGCATCATATAGATGTAACGTCAGAGCGCAGGTACAACCCGCGTCCGTTCTGCGCACGATGCGAGGGGGGCAAGCGGATGGAGAGATTCGATATCTTCAAGCATATCGCTGAGCGCACCGGGGGCGATGTGTACATAGGCGTGGTCGGTCCGGTGCGTACCGGCAAGTCCACCTTCATCTCGCGGTTCATGGACATGGTGGTGCTGCCCAACATCGCAGATGCGAACGAGCGCGAACGCACCAGGGATGAGCTGCCGCAGAGCGGAGCAGGCAGAACCATCATGACCACCGAGCCGAAGTTCGTCCCGGGGGAGGCCGTGGAGATCGCCATGGCCAACAACATCAGGGCGTCGGTCAGGCTCGTGGACTGTGTGGGATACGCGGTGCCAGGGGCCCTTGGGTACGAGGAGTCAGACCTGCCCAGGATGGTGCGCACCCCGTGGTTCGAAGAGGAGATATCCTTCCAGCAGGCTGCCGAGGTGGGCACGGAGAAGGTCATCAAGGAGCACTCCACCATAGGCCTGGTGGTCACCACCGACGGCAGTATCACGGACATACCCAGGAAAGACTACGTGGAGGCGGAGCGCCGGGTCATCTCGGAGCTGAAGGAGCTGGGCAAGCCCTTTATCGTGGTGCTGAACTCCCGGACTCCGCAGTCGGAGACCGCCACCGCGCTGGCGCAGGAGCTCACCGACGCCTACGACGTGCCGGTGATCGCAGTGGACGTACTGAGGATGCAGGTGGACGACGTAGGCCGGGTGCTGTCGGGGGTCCTGAAGGAGTTCCCCGTGAGCGAGATAGTCGTGCGCCTGCCTGAATGGGTGATAGAGCTGCCGAAGGATCACCCTGTGAGGGAACAGTTCGTTGCGTCGGTGAAGAGCGCCGTGGCTGCTATGAACAAGGTAAGGGACGTGCAGGACGTGCTGGCCGCTCTGGCGGCGTCGCCGAACGCCGAGAGCGCAGTCTTGCGGCTGTTGGATCTTGGCACCGGCAAGGTATCTCTGGAGGTGACGGCGCCCAGGTCGCTGTTTTACGCGGTGGTGTCGCAGCTGTCTTCGATGGAAGTGAAGGGCGACGCAGACGTCATGAAGATGGTGGCGGAGTTCGCAGCCGCCAAGCGGGAATACGAGCGGCTGGCGCCGGCGCTGGCGGCGGTGAAGGCGGTGGGCTACGGAGTGGTGATGCCCTCCCAGGACGAGGTCACCTTCGAGGAGCCCCAGATCATCAGGCATGGCAGCAGGTGCGGAGTTCGCCTGAGGGCGACGGCCCCGTCAATCCACATGATCAGGGCCGACATAAAGACGGAGGTCACGCCGCTGGTGGGCACCGAGAAGCAGAGCGAGGAGTTCGCCAGGCGGATTGCGGAGGAGTTCGCGGAGGACCCCTCGAAGATCTGGCAGACGGAGTTCCTGGGCACGCCCATGCAGCAGCTCATCACCGACGGCATCAAGTCGAAGCTGGCGCGGATGCCGCACCACGCGCAGCAGCGGCTGCAGGACACCCTGCAGAAGATCGTGAACGAGGGAAGCGGCGGGCTGATCTGCATCATACTGTAAGCTAGCGTGAACCCGACGCGATAGAGCCGCCGTCCGCCGTGGCTGCTCAAGCCGACCTGTGGGTGGGTCGCCGCGATGGCTCTTTGCCGCTCACTCCCGCAGAAAGAAGGCCGGCTGAGCCCTTCGGGCCCTTCGCGTGCAGTAATAATCCGCCCCTGGAGTGGAAAGCATACTGCACGGAAGGGGGCGACGAGGGATGATCAAGTCCGACCTGGTGGACCAGGTGGCCCAGAGAACAGGTTTGACGAAGAAGGATTCTGCCCGAGCCGTGGACGCCCTGTTCGAAGCCATCCGCGAGGAGCTGCAGAACGGCGGGAAGGTGCAGCTTGTGGGCTTCGGTACCTTCGAGGTGAAGCAGCGAGAGGCCAGGATAGGCAGGAACCCCAAGACCATGGAGGAGATAAGGATACCCGCCAGGCGCGTCCCTGTGTTCAGGCCCGGAAAGGAGCTCAGGGACTCCGTGACCTGATGGAACCTGGCCTGACAGGACCTTGCGTGTAGAGGCGCATGAAGCGTAGCGCGCAATGCGGCTACGCTTCTCATGCTGCTACTGGCCGGGGAAATGGCACCGTACCAGGTGGATGCCGATGGAGGCGCCGGTTGAGGCGGCGGCGGGAGCGACGCCTGTGGCTGGTTTCAGCTCCGGCTCTTGCTCGAGGCATACCCGCTGCCTCCTGGGACACCTTGGATAGTAACGGCACCCGGCGGGCGTCGCGGCCGCGGTCGGCTCGTCGGAGTCAGGGTCAGCGCTGCCCAGGGACTGGCCGGGGCCCCCGGGGCCGGCTCCGACGCGTGCCAGCGACCAGCGCCTGCTGGACTGGGGCGAGATGGAGAGTTTCGACCGGCGACGCCGTCCAGGGACGGCAGCCAGCAGGCTGAGGGTGTATGGGTGACCCGGGGAGCCGTACACCTGGTCGGTTGGCGCGAGCTCCACGATCTGCCCTGCGTACATCACCGCAACCCTGTTGCACATGTGATAGACCACGCCCAGATCGTGGGCGATCAGCAGGTAGGCAAGGCCCAGCTCCGCCTGGAGGTCCTGAAGCAAGGCGATGATCTGCGCCTGCACCGAGACGTCAAGCGAAGAGAGGGGCTCGTCGGCCACTATGTAGTCAGGATGCATGGCCAGGGCGCGGGCGATGCCGACGCGCTGACGCTGGCCTCCGCTGAGCTGGTGCGGATATCTGTCGAGATGCTGCCGGGACAGACCCACCCTCTCTATGAGCTCCACCGCCTCCTGCCTGCGCCGTTGACGGGGCACTCCGCGGGCTGACAGAGCCACGCCGATGGTGTGGGCCACCGTGTAGCGGGGGTTGAGGGAGCTGTACGGGTTCTGGAACACGATCTGCGCCCTCTGCCTCAGAGCCCGGTGTGACAGGCGCCCTCCAGGGCCCCATATGGGCTCGCCGTCGAACAGCACCTGTCCGGCGGTGGGGGGCAGGAGGCCCACCGTGGTGCGGCCGAAAGTGCTCTTTCCGCAGCCGGATTCGCCCACCAGCCCTACGGTTTCACCTGGGTATACGTCGAGGCTGAGGCCGTCCACAGCGCGGATCGTCACGCTGGTGGCTCCAGCGAGCCTCTGGGCAAGGAATGACTCGGCTATCTTGAAGTGTACTTTCACATCAACGGCGCTGACCAGCGGCGCAGTCGGATTCGTATCGTTCATTCGAGTCACCTCTCCATGGCATTATAACATGTCACGGATATGCCATGTTCGGGCGTGGTGCCCTGTAGGTGGCCGTTATGGAAGCTAGTGGATTTTAGCTGTTGACACTCGCTCCTGCCGAGTGCTAACATTAGAACAGTCGAATACGCGCGTTTGAAGATGCACTCTTCTGTTGTGCATCCGCTGAATCTCCCCGCCAGGGGGGAACGGGGGACCCACTTTTTCGGGGCGAATCTCTGCGTCAAGCAGGTAGGGCTCTATCCTTCAGCCCGAGCCCGGCAGCTAACCTCGTAAGCGAAAGGAAGGGACGCCCATCACGCCCAGGGCCGTCCCTGGGCTTCATTTTGTCAAGAAGCCTTCCTTTCCTTTCCTTTTCACGCCGAGCGTATAGCGTATCTTGAATTCCTATATGATGGAGGGCATTACCATGAGGACTAGGCACTTCTTGGTACTGGCCACGATTGTGGCGTTGGCGCTTGGCACAACTGCAGGCGTTCCAACGCTGGCGGCTACGAAGCTTTCTGTCATCATCGACACCGAAGCCAACAGGGCCGACGAGGCCCAGGCTATCGCAGGTTACCTTCAACAGGTAGGCATCCAGGCAGACGTGAGGATCTGGGAGTGGAACGCTCTGAAGGAGAAGCTGCTCGCCGGCGAGCGGCAGCTGTACCTCACCGACTGGGGCAGCGCCTACTTCGATCCCTTCGATATAGTGGTGCCCAAGCTCCGCACCGGGGACAGGGGCAACTACTCCTTCTATTCCAACCCGGAGTTCGACGCCGCGCTCGACAGGGCGCTGGCAGCCAGGACAGATGAGGAGCGCGCCAGAGCCTACCGGGAGGCCCAGGCCATCGTGATGCAGGACCTGCCGTGGGCCTTTGGGTACACTCTGCTGACGATTGAGGCGGCCAGGTCTGAAGTGCAGAACTGGCAGCCGGCCATGGACGGCAGACTGAACATGCACGATGTGTCACTGTCCAGGGGCGATACCATCATCATAGGTATGGGCACTGACAGGATCGTCACGCTTGACCCCGCCGCCTATAGGGATCGCCACACGGAGACCATTATCCGCAACATCTTCGACGGCCTGGTGACCAGGACTTGGGACGGCAATGTGGTTCCGGAGATTGCCGAATCGTGGGAGCGGGTGTCAGATACCGAGTGGGTGTTCAGGCTGAGGAAGGGCATAAAGTTCCACGACGGGTCGACGCTCACCGCCGACGATGTGGTGTTCAGCATCAACAGAGTGGTGCTGGAGGGCGGCATGGGCGATGGCATGACGTCGCCTCGCAAAGGCCTGCTTGGCACCGTGCAGCGGGCCGAGAAGATTGACGACAGCACCGTTAGGGTTGTGCTCTCGGAGCCGTTCCCTGTGCTGCTTCAGGCGATGGTGCACGTGCAGATCGTCCCCATGGCGTACGTGCAGAGCGTCGGAGACGACGGCTTCGCCAGGCAGCCAGTGGGGTGCGGCCCGTTCCGCTTCGTCGAAGGGCGCCTGGACGACAGGGTCGTGATGGAGCGGTTCGATGACTACTGGGGTGGCGCCCCCGACATACCGCCCGTGGGGCCCGCCAAGGTCAGGCGCGTGATATTCCGCATGATGCCTGATCCCACCGTGAGGGTGGCTGCGCTGATGTCTGGCGAAGTCCACATCATCCAGAGCGTACCACCACACATGGTTGCGGCTTTGGAGGCCGATTCGCGGATTCAGGTGAAGACCGTCGAGGGGACCACTGCCTACAACCTGGAGATGAACGTCGCCAAGCCGCCGTTCGATGACATACGGGTGAGGCAGGCCATCAACTACGCCATAGACTGGGACGCCATAATCGCCACCATATACGAGAACAACGCAAGCCGTCTCGCCTCGCCATTCCTGCCCAGCGGGTTCGGATATGATCCGACGGTGAGGCCATGGCCGTATGATCCGGCGAAGGCCAGAGCCCTGCTGGAGGAGGCGGGCTTCTCCACCAGATGATACGCCTTACGAAGCTGCAGGTCAGGGTGGTGGAGCGGATCATCGCCACCATCCCCCTGGCCCTGGCAGTGGCGGTCGCGGCGTTCGTCTTCATGAGGATGCTGCCTGGTGACCCGGTGGACATCATGATGGGCGAGGCAGCCGGCGTAGCTCAGGGCGAGATCGAGGCGCTCCGTCGCCAGCTGGGCCTGGACCAGCCCATCCTGGTGCAGCTGAGCAACTACCTTAAGGGGGTCTTCCGCGGGGATCTTGGCTACTCCATCATCAGGGGCAGACCGGTGGCGGAGGTGATAGGCGAGGCGATCCCCGCCACGGTGGAACTGGCGGTGTGCGCCATGGTCATCTCCGTGCTCGTAGGGGTGCCGCTGGGCACGGCCTCAGCGCTGAAGCAGAACACCGCCCTTGACAGGGCCACCAGCGCCGCGTCGTTCCTGGGCATCTCCATGCCTCCGTTCTGGCTAGGCATAGTTGCCATACTGGTGCTGGCGATGAACCTGGGGTGGCTTCCCACATCGGGGAGGGCGCCATACGGATACGAGCCTAGACATATAACTGGCCTGTTCATCCTGGATTCGATACTCACCTGGGATCCGGAAGCGCTGGCGGCTTCCCTGAGGCACCTGGTGCTTCCTTCGCTGACACTGGCCACCGGGGTTACCGCGGTGGTGGTCAGGATCACCAGGTCAAGCATGCTTGATGTGATGCGCGCCGATTACATCACGTTCGCCAGGGCAAAAGGAGTGCCCGAAAGGGCGGTAACGGTGAAGCACGCTCTGAGAAACGCCATGATACCCACTGCGACCCTGGTGGGCCTCGAGTTCGGATCGCTATTGGGCGGAAACATGATCGTGGAGACGATATTCAGCTGGCCGGGGCTGGGCAGGGTGGTGGTGGACGCCATCTTCGCCCAAGACTACCCTGTGGTTCAGGCAGCGGTGATGGTATACGCCCTGACGTACGTGGGCATGAACCTCATCACCGATATCGTGTATACGGTGCTGAACCCTAGGATGAGCATCTAGAGGCAAACGGAGCATCGCTATCAACAACGAAAGGGGGACCCGCATGAGCCATGCAACAGTTCAAACTGAAGAGCTGACCTACTGTCCGCATGTGGCAGACTCCCATCCGTCCTATGAACCGGTGGTCTTGTTGCCCAGCGCCTGGCAGCGGCTGTGGGCCCATAGCGGGGCCCGAGTCGGACTGGTGTTGCTGGCTCTGTATATGGTGTGCGCGGCCTTGGCGCCGGTGTTGTCGCCACACGATCCCACAGCGGTGAACCTCATGTCGAGGCTGGCCGCGCCTTCCCTTTCCGGCCCGTACATCCTCGGCGCAGACCAGCTAGGCAGGGACATCCTCTCCAGGGTACTCTATGGCGCTGGGGTGTCCATCCTGGTTGGGCTGGCCACGATTGCCGTGTCGGCAGGAGTGGGGATCACCCTCGGTATGATCGCGGGCTACGTCGGGGGCAAGTTCGACGCCCTGGTATCCAGGTTCACTGAGCTGCTCCTGGCTTTCCCTTACATGATCTTCGTCATAGGTGCGATGGCCGTCATGGGCCCGGGCTTCTGGAACCTGATCTGGGCTCTGAGCTTCAAGGGCTGGGTCGAGTTCTTCAGGTTAGCCAGGGCGCTGACCATGGCCGAGAAGTCAAAGGAGTACGTTGAAGCAGCGCGGGCCCTGGGCCGTCCCACGCCGGTGATCATCGCGGCTGAGATCCTTCCCAACATCCTCAGCTCGCTGATGGTGCTGGCCACCATGAGGATGGGCAAGATGATCGTGATGGAGTCCTCCCTGAGCTTCCTGGGCCTGGGCATACCGCCGAGCATACCCGCATGGGGCTCAATGATCAATGACGGAAGGCGCTTCCTACTGACCTCATGGTGGGTGGCCACCATCCCCGGCATCGCCTTGGCAGGGCTGGTGCTGGCCATGAACCTGGTGGGGGAGGGTATGCGCGACGTGCTCGATCCGAAGCTGGTGAGCGGGTCATGACGATGAGGCAGGCAGACGCCACTCCCATCCTGGATGTGAGGAACCTCACCACCCACTATCCTTCGCCTGTGGGCCCCGTGAAGGCGGTGAACGATGTCAGCCTATCCCTGCGCGAGGGAGAGATCCTTGGTATAGTGGGGGAGTCCGGATGCGGAAAGAGCGCGCTGCTGCTCTCCGTGATGAGGCTGGTGCCCTTCCCGGGCAGGATAGTCGGCGGATCGGCGTTCCTGGAAGGGCAGGACCTCATGGCACTGGACGAGGCCGCCATGCGGAACGTCAGGGGCCGGAAGATAGCCATGGTGTTCCAGGACCCGATGACCAGTCTCAACCCCGCACACCGCGTAGGGCAGCAGATCGTGGAGGCCATGGCCGTTCACGGAATAGGGGAGAGCGGTGCATCGGGCGGGGAAGGCGCCGGTAACAACGGGGCATCGGCCTCGCGATGGCGACGCCAGAGGGCCATCGAGCTCATGGCGCAGGTGGGTATACCGCACCCCGAGACCCGCTTCAACCAATACCCGCACGAGTTCAGCGGCGGCCAGCAGCAGAGGATCATGATCGCCGTGGCGTTGGCCTGCGGCCCCAGGGTGCTCCTGGCTGATGAGCCCACCACCAGTCTGGATGTGACCATCCAGGCGCAGGTGCTTGAGCTCATGAGGAAGATCAACGAGGAGACAGGGACGGCCATCATGATGGTGACCCATGACCTGCCCCTTGCCGGTGACTTCTGCCACAACATCGCCGTGATGTACGCCGGAAGGATCGTGGAGTACGGGTCGGCGGATGCCGTGATGGAATCACCTGCGCACCCGTATACCAGGGCTTTGCTAGCATCGATGCCCGAATTCGGGCGTCGAGAGAGGCTGGTTCCTGTGCCCGGGGAGGTGCCTGATCTCAGCCGTCTTCCGTCGGGCTGCGCGTTCTGGCCCAGGTGTGCCCTGCGAGTGGACGTGTGCATGGAAACCCGACCGGAGCTCGGTGAGGTGGAGCCCGGCCATCTGGCGGCGTGCCATCTGGTGGCGTCGTGCACGGCCTGCGCGTGATCCGGAGCCTCGTAAGGGCTGCTGGAAATCGCCGAAAAGCAGGCTTGCTTCTCCGGCGCAAGCGTGCTAGAATAAGCAATGTCAGCAGTCGGGGCGTGGCGCAGGTTGGCTAGCGCGCTTGCTTGGGGTGCAAGAGGTCGGGAGTTCAAGTCTCCCCGCTCCGACCACTTTTTTGTGGTAGACGCCTCCGAAACTCAGTTTCGGGGGCTTTCGCATATGTTAGTGCAGTTGACGTGGGGGATACGGCATGCCATCTTCCGTGATTAGAACCGGGCCTGAGGTGGCAGCGAAGCTATCTGACACCGCGCAGATGCTGCGTGCCAGGATGGAGGGGCTTGATCGTCCCAGCGTCGGACTGGCACTGGGCAGCGGGGCGGCCCGGGGCCTTGCTCACATAGGCGTGCTGAAGGCCCTGTTGGCAAACGCCATCGCCATCGATGTTATGGTGGGCTGCAGCATAGGTGCAGTGGTGGGAGGCTGCTACGCTGCCGGAGTGGAGCCGGACCAGATGGAGGACATCGCACGCTCCATCGACAAGAGGATAGTCTTCCGGCATCTCGACTTCGCCGTGCCAAACAGAGGCGGCCTGATCGCCGGCGCCAGGGTGTCGGATCTGCTCAAGGAGCTGACCATGAACAAGACCTTTGGACAGCTCAGGATAGGGTTTGCGTGCACTGCGGCTGATATCCACACAGGCGAAGAGGTGGTCCTGGAGACAGGAGTGCTGCATGAGGCCATCCGAGCGTCCCTGTCGATACCGGGAGTCTTTCAGCCTGTGGTGATGGGTTCCAGGGTGCTGGTGGACGGGGGTATCGTCAACCCGATCCCCGCCAACTACCTTGTGGCCATGGGGGTTGACGTGGTCATCGGCGTGGACGTCACGCCGGAATTGATACCGTCAGAACGTGACATCGGCAAGCCTCCATCCATCGTGTTCACGCTGATAAATGCATTCGACATCATGGCACGGGTGGTATCAGAGCCCACGGCTGACATTGTGGACGTGATGATCAGGCCGGACGTAGGCCGGGTATTTGGAGGCGACTTCTGGCTTGCAGACGAGCTCATCGAGCGAGGGTGGGAGGCGACGCAGGAACAGATCCCAAGGATCAAGGAGGCCATCCGCGAGGCGAGCCGGCGGCCGCGCTAGGGTGATCTTCCAGGGAGCTGAGCAGGGGCCAGGGGCCGCGCGCCCAGCCCCTGGCCGAGAGGCTCATCGAGGTCAGCATATAATGAACAGCCTGCGGAATATCAGGAAGACGATGATGTCTATGATCACCACCCAGAACCACAGCCACCAGGGGAACAGAAACCACTGTGCCTTCACGTCTGCCATCAGGTTTCACCTCCATTTCGGCCTGACCTATCTTATTGAGAAACCTTCTGACTTGCTATTGTGACCTAGTGACGGTATTATCGAGAAGGGACCCGGAAGGGGCAACCGTTTCCGGGAACTCCCACGGCGCTTGGCTCGTTAGGACGCTAAGAGATAGGCGCTGATTCGCAAGGTAGGTGTCGCGCGGAATGATAGATAACAGCAAGGCTTGCGAGGACAGCCGGCTGGATCCTGCTGCTGAGCCCGCATCTGACGGAAGCGCGTGCGCTGAGTCTGAGCAAGCCGCCGGCCTCGATGTGAATGCAGGCACCGCGGGGCAGCTTGATATGGAGCCGACCGAAGGCATGCCGCTGGAGCAGGATCCGGCTGAACAGGATGGAGCCGAGCGGGAGGAAGCTGAACGCCTGGAGGCGGCGAGGCGCAGAAGAAAGGCCGTGTGGCGGGAGGCCATGGAGTACGTTCAGAGCATCGCACTGGCCATGGTGCTGGCCTTCGTGATCATGACATTCATAGGCAGATCCTTTGTGGTGGAAGGGGCGTCTATGGAGCCGACGCTCCACAACCGGGAGCGCATCATCGTCGAGAAGGTTTCCTACCGGTTTCGCGAGCCGAGACGCGGCGAGATAGTGGTGCTGAAGAACCCATGGCGTCCGGATTACACGGGGTGGCAGGCAGCCGCCGAGGCAGTGCGTGAGATAGTGGACCTGTCCGGCTCGATGAGGCCCTACATTAAGCGCGTCATTGGGGTACCCGGCGACACGATACAGATCAGGGGCGGCACAGTATATCTCAACGGTGAACCACTCAAGGAAGACTACATACTGGAGCGGCCGCGGTTCGATTTTCCGCCGGTCACCGTGCCAGAAGGTCACGTCTTCGTTCTGGGGGATAACCGGAACAATTCGGACGATAGCCGCGGGAATGTAGGCTTCCTGAAGATAAGCCGGATCATGGGCCGGGCAGTATTCAGGTATTACCCGTTCAACCGTATGGGTGTGCTTCCGCGCCCGGACGTATTCAAGTAGTCGGGAAGCGCGACTAACAACGAACAACATGGCCATACGCTGAAGGGGCCAGCCACGAATTCGTGGTGGCCCCTTCGGCTAAGTCGCGCGAACATTTGGGTCAGTTGTCGGTCAGATGTGACGTGCAATGAGGGCAACGCACGGCCTTGATGGGCACCAAAGACAGGCAGTAAGGGCACTCCTTGGTGGTGGGTTCAGCCGGAACCTCCGGCACAGGCTTTGCGGTCCTTTCAGCCATATCCCTCGCCTTGTTGATCCACTTGACCAGTACGAACAGTGCAAAGGCTACGATCAGGAAATCCACGAGGGTGTTGAGAAACATCCCGTAATTCACCGTGGCAGCTCCAGCCGCTTTGGCATCTGCCAGGGACGCGAACCCCTTTCCTGACAGGTCGAGGAACAGGTTGGAGAAATCCACTTTGCCTAGGAGCATGCCCAGGGGGGGCATGAGCACGTCGTTGACAAGCGAGGTCACGATCTTGCCGAACGCCGCGCCCATCACGACGCCCACGGCCATGTCGACGACGTTACCCTTCATGGCGAAGTCGCGAAACTCTTTCAGCACAGGCATCAACCCTTCCGCAGTCGCAGTCATTCTCCGCAGGCGCGAATACCCTGCGATATGTGTGAAATTCGCTGATACTGTACGGATTCCTGTGAGGCCCGGCAACCGGTAGCAGAGAAAAGAGGAAAAGAGAAGAGCCCGTGCTACGCACCGGGCACGGGCTCCAGATGGTTAAGCATCGGTGGCGTCGACTGGTGCGAGAGGAGGGATTTGAACCCTCACGGGGGTTGCCCCGTCAGATCCTAAGTCTGATGCGTCTGCCGTTCCGCCACTCTCGCAAACATAAGATGGTCGAGGTGCCGGGACTTGAACCCGGGGCCTCTTGGTCCCGAACCAAGCGCGCTACCAAACTGCGCTACACCTCGACTTCATTGCCTCACGGCACATAACCAGTATATAGCCTCTGCTTGCAGGTGTCAATCGGATTCGAGCTCTGTGTGTTGGCGGACTGTGATATTGTCACCCCGTAACGCGACGGAGATAATGTCACTCGGTCAGGACGGATCTTTGTTCACGACTCTGTTGACAGCGGTGCACCATCTTCGCCAGAATGTGCATGGGGGTGACCTCTTGTGCAGGAGATGAGACAGCTGAGCCTGTTCGACCCGGTGCCGGATGAGCATGACGTGGCAGGGGTTGAGCAAGAGCCGGACAGCCTGGAGGCCGTAGCCGCCGAGGTGGCCCAGTGCACCAGGTGCAGGCTGTGCGCCGGCAGAACCAACACCGTGCCCGGTGAAGGCTCACCCCACGCCAGGATCATGTGGATCGGCGAGGGGCCCGGGGCAGATGAGGACAGGCTGGGCCGGCCCTTCGTGGGCAGAGCCGGGCAGTTGCTCACCAGGATAATTCGAAGCATGGGCCTGACCAGGGAAGAGGTGTTCATCGGCAACGTCGTGAAATGCAGGCCTCCGGGAAACCGTACGCCGCTTCCGGATGAGGTGGGAACATGCCTGCCTTATCTTGAGAGGCAGATAGCCCTGATACAGCCGAAGATCATAGTCCTCTTGGGCGCGTCGGCGCTGCACGCTCTCATCGACCCGTCAGCGTCCATAACCCGCATGCGCGGAACCTGGCTCACTCGGAACGGGATCATGGTCATGCCCACCTTCCACCCTGCAGCGCTCCTGCGGGATCCCGGCAAGAACAGGCTTGTATGGGAAGACATGAAAAAGGTAATGCTTGAGATGGAGTCTTGAGAGCGGATAAGGCATACCGGTGGCGGCGGCATAATACTCTTGCTGTAAAGGCAAGGTATACGAGGAGGTGCCGCCACCATGCGATCGATGTCGCCCTCTCAGGCGAGTGCCAGGGCGCACATTCCCACGTGGCGAACGGTCTTGGCGGGCTTCGGCGTCAGTTTGGCAACGACGTTGGTCCTTTCAGCAATAGGAGGTATCGTCATGACCGTCGTCACGGTGGACGCCGCGACGGTGGACGCCGCAGTGCCTGTCATAGCGTATCTCAGCGCAGGTATGGGGGGACTGTACGCGAGCCGACTTGCAGGTGAGAAGGGAGGGCGAAACGGTCTGCTGGTGGGGATAGTCTATCTCGCGGCGGTGCTTGCGGTATCGGCTGCGGTGATCAGGGAACCCATCAGCATGGAGGTGCTGGGCACCAAGGGCGGTGCGATCCTGTTGGTGGCACTGGTGGGAGGCATCATCGGGGTCAACGTGTGAGGTCTATCGGAGGGATCGGCTATTGTTGCCTTTCGCGATTTCCTGGTTTGCTGTCGCGACGCATGCCTCCAGAGAGAATCGGGCATCCGGCAGGGCCGGTGTGCCCGCTTTTTCGTACTGTAGCTAAGATAGTATCGGCGGAAGGATTTCCTCCTGAAGTGACGAACAAGTACGCAACTGGCAGTTGCCAGCGAGTATATGAAAAACCGAATAGGGGGGATAAGAAATGATACATCTCGCGCGCGAGGATGTCCTGCGGGGCCTCGAGAGGTTCCGAAGCATAGCCAAGCAGGACTTCCTTGCGAGCAACCTGACGGACAATCCCGAGTTTTGGGCAACTCAGGCCGCCACCAGGCGCGAGCAGTACGACAAGCTGATCGAACTGGTTAAGAGCGCGGGTGTGCCCGCAGCGATCGAGAAGGCAGTCGAGTGGTACAGCGCGATACCTCCTCTACACGATGAGCCGGAGTTCAGTCACGCTGAGTTGCGCGGTACGAAGCAAGCTCTTGAGGTGTTCTTCAAGGCTGTTGGCATAGATCGGAAGACGATAAGAGAGGCCAGAGGCCAGAACAGGACGACGCGCGTCTAGGCGCGTTGTTTTGCTATCATGGCCTGGTGAGGCCACACTCCCGAGCTGAGCCCGAAGGGAAGGCGTTCGCCCTTGCGGGCTCAGTCCGTTGTCAGTGTATCTTTCGGATAAGGCCCGTCACCTTTCCCAAGACCGCGGCGTTTGACGAGATTATCGGCGAGTACGCCGGGTTCGCAGGCTCGAGCCGGATGTGCCCGTTCTCGCGGTAGAAGCGCTTCACGGTGGCCTCGTCATCGATCATCGCGACAACGATGTCTCCGTTGTTCGCTGTGGGCTGCTTGCGCACGATCACCAGGTCACCATCGAGGATTCCCGCCTCGATCATGCTATCTCCAACGACCCGAAGAAGGAAGCAGTCCTCCTGGTCGGCCAGGGAGCGGGGAAGAGGGAGGTAGTCGTCGATGTTCTCCACGGCGAGAATGGGGTTACCTGCAGTGACCCTGCCCACCAGCGGGATGCTGGCCACCTCGCGCGGGGCAAAAGGAAGATCGTCTGGGCCGAGAAGCACCTCGATGGCTCGGGGCTTGGTGGGATCCCGGCGGATGTAGCCCTTTTCCTCCAGGCTGGCTAGGTACCCATGCACCGTGGAACTAGATTTCAGGTTCACCGCCAGGCCGATCTCCCTCACAGACGGAGGATAGCCCCTGGACTCCAGTACCTTGCAGATATACTCGAGGATCTGCTTTTCCCTGTGACTCAGGTGCGCCACGATCACCGACCCCCTTCACTGAGACCCAGTATAGCATAGAGTTCCAGGGCGCGCAAACAAGTGTTCGATTCAGGCTTGACCGAGAACATATGTTCTGGTATCATGGGGTTACCGAACATATGTTTGGAGGGTCTGGAAGTGCAGAGGAAGGCTGGCATCGAAGGGGCGGCTGAAGGTCACCGGAGGTATTCGCGTCTGAACAGGGTTCTCCGCGTTGTGACTCCCGTGTGCGCCATGATCGTGGCGTGCCTCACCGTATGGGCGGTGGCGCAGGCGCTACCGGCCGGCGGCGCCACGGAGGGCGCGGAATACGTCACCGTGGTGGTGAAGCCAGGGGACACCCTATGGAGCATCGCGAAGCGGATCGGCGGCAACAGAGTGGATCCCAGAGTGGTGTGCGAGCAGATAAGGTCCGCCAACGGGATCGCCAACGCCATGATATGGCCTGGCCAAGTTCTGAGGGTGCCGCCGTGGATCTGAGCCGCGTTCCATGATACAAGATGGCGCCCCGCAGGGAGGTCCTCCCGGCCATGAGGGGCGCCTGCTTTTTTCTTTTCCAGAACGTCGCATAATACACATTATGTTAACTAGTGTGTGGGTTCAGCGGTTGGCATGTCGGACAGATAAAGGAACTGGTGGATCCCGTCTTGATCTTCACGATGGACGTCCCGCACTTCGGGCACGGCTCTCCTTCCCGGTATCCCACGGCCCACTGGTCTTCCGTGTAGCCTCCAGGACGCCCGTAGAAGTCCTTTTCATAGTAGGCAGCACCCGAATGTATGGCCGCCTCCAGAACGCGCCTTACAGAGGCGTACAGCGCGTCGATTTCCGCCGCGCTCAACGACTGAATGGGCCTTTGTGGATGGATCCCGGCGCCGAAGAGGATGTCGTGGACGTAGGCGTTGCCGATGCCCGCAAGGTTCCTCTGGTTCAGAAGGAACGCCTTGATCATGCCACGGCGGCCCTCAAGAAGCTTCCGGAATGCCTCCAAGGTGAAGTCAGGATCCAGCGCCGATGGGCCCAGAGTGGACGTCATGGCGTGCGAGCGCAGCTCGTCGGTGCGAACTAGGTGCACGTATCCGAACCACCAGAACCGTATGGTGAAGCCGGTCCCGTCGTCAAGATCGACGCGGAACTGGTAGACGTCGGGCCCATCGCTGGGACTCGCACAATACAGAAGATCCGCGCCCATGCCGAGGTTGATGAGGAGCGTGTGGCCGGGCTCCACCGAAACGAACAGCCACTTGCCCTTGCTGGTGATCTCCCCTACCCTCTTACCAGATAATGTATTGATCATCTGCTCGGGGGGCATGTTCAGACACTTCGGCTGGCGGACATCAACACCCGCGATCGGCTTACCCCGCAGCTCACGGGCCATTTGACGAGCGAGCACGGCAAGTTCCGGGAGTTCAGGCATGGGAACACGTCTCCTTCGTCAGCTGGAGTACACCTGGCCTGCGAAAACGGCTGTGCACGCCATCGATGCAGCTAGTGGCCGCAGCTGCTGCAGGAGCCTCCGCTGCACGATCCGCAGGCGCTTCCCGCCGATGAGCTGAATGCCGATCCGGACTTGAAGCCGAACTTGGAGACAAGCTTTGTCACGTCGGTGGATCCGCAGTCCGGGCATTCAACGGTTTCCGAAGACGATCTGACCAGCGTGTCGAAGGTCCGGCCACAGCCGTTGCAC
Organism: Clostridia bacterium DTU025; assembly: GCA_001513145.1. Taxonomy (GTDB): domain Bacteria; phylum Bacillota; class DTU025; order DTU025; family DTU025; genus DTU025. The sequence goes on from LFSP01000037.1 coordinate 52,496, forward strand.
TTGTAGTCGAATATAGGCATGAAACGTTACCTCCATTGTCTTACGTGGACGAGTGTGCGCCACCAGTGCGGGCCGCCGCGGGCTTTACGCATCAAGCAGCTGGCGCATCATCTCCGCGTTGGTGGCTGCTTGGCCCGCGTGGCAGTTGTTGAAGAGCACCAGCGTCCTGTCGGTCTCCGAGGCCAGCTTGCGAACGCGTGGCACCCACTCACTTAGCTCTTCCACTGTATATAGGTAGTCGTACCGTTCCCAGGCCTGCTCATGCTTCCACCACTTGGCGGCGTTCCTCCCGTGGAACCGAACGTATGCCAGGCGAGACGTGGCCACCGCAAGTGGCGGGAACAGCCCCCTCAGACGCGGCTCGTCGACGCAGCAGAAACCGAGCCCTTCCTCGCGCAGCAGGGCGAACGTTCGCTCATGAACCCACTGGATGTTTCTGAACTCCACAGTCACCTCAACCTCGGGAAGCAACTCTCTCAGGCGCGCCACGTACGCGGCGTTCTCGCCGGTGGGCTTGAAGCTCCACGGGAACTGCACCAGGACGCAGCCGAGCTTGCCGGCCTGCACCATCGGCTCCAGAGCCTCCATGAACGTAGAGAACGCTTTACGCACCTCTTCCTGGTCGGTGCTGATCTCGTGCGTCATGCTCCTGTGCGCCTTGACGCAGAAGGTAAACCCGTCAGGCGTACGGCTGCACAGGCTCTCGATGGTCCTGCGCACCGGCATGGTGTAATAGGTGTAGTCCAGCTCCACAAGGTCGAACCGGGTGGCATAGTACTCGAGCATGGCCCGCTGCTGCGTGCCTGGAGGGTAGAAGGGCCCTATCCAGTCCTTGTAGCTGAAACCCGAGGTGCCCACCTGAATCATGGTCCTGCCTCCAGGTGCATCCTGAACATCAGCTCGACGAACCCATCGCTGAACGAAACGTCCCTGGGGGCGGCGGGAAACAGCGCCACGTCTCCTATGACTCCGGTGTCAGTCCGCTGCCCCCAGTCGGTGACGGCTCCGGTGTACACCATGCCATGAGACAGCCTGCCGTCCTTCTCCACGACATACGTGCACACCACGTCCAGCTCTCCCAGGGATGCCCCTGACTCCTCCATAACCTCGCGCCTGGCGGCGGCCTCAGGCGTCTCCCCCGGAAGAAGCTTGCCTCCAGGGAACTCCCATCCTCCGCGTCCCTTGTTCCTGACCATGAGAAGCTGCTGCCCAAGCCTGGGCACTACTATGACGCTGTCCGGCGCCGGGCCACATCCGCAGCCGGGCACCTCGAAGCGAAGAGTGGTGTTTACTCCAGGGCCCCGCAGAGTGATGCATGAACCCTTGGTCAGGCCGTCATTCAATGCTCCAGCTCCCTGCCTCTTACCACTAGTCTGGATCCGTGCTTGCTGGTGATGGCGTCCAGCACCTGGTCGGCCTTACGGCGTTCCGGTGCAGCCTCAGAAGCCGACTCGAACAGGCTCAGCTGTCGCTGGTCGGTAAGGCCCGATAGGCACCCCCCGATCAGTCGCACCGGTGGCATGTCCCCCAGGTCGTCCAGGATCGAGCACGCCGTGGAGTACACGGTGTCGTCGTCGTCGAAGGGCTCAGGCAGGCTACGCCCCCTGGTTATCTGCTTGAAGTCTGCGAACTTCACTTTCAGGGTGACTGTTCTGGCCAAGAGCCCAGCGCTGCGCAGCCGCCGTCCAACTCTGGCCGAGTGGCGCGCGATGGCCCTGCGAAGCACGTTCAGGTCGGCAACGTCTGAATCGAAGGTGTGCTCCGATGCGTACGATTGTCTCTCCCAATCGGGGCAGACGGGGCTGTCGTCTATGCCTCGGGCAAGCCTGTAGAGCTGCGCGCCCCACTTGCCGAACCGCTCCACCAGCCACTCCTGCGGCCAGGCCCTCAGGTCCTTCACAGTCGCGATACCGAAACGCGCCAGCGCTTGGCTCCCCTTCTCCCCCACGCCCCACAGGTCCCCCACCGCCAGGGGCTCCAGGAACGAGTCCACCTGGTCTTCAGTCAGAACTAGCAGGCCGTCGGGCTTCGATCGAGATGACGCCAACTTGGCCAGGAACTTGTTGGGCGCGATCCCCACCGAGGCGGTGAGCCCCGAGGAGTCGAGGATCGCCCTCTTGATGCCCTCCCCCATCGCATGCAGACCCTGGTACAGGCGCTCACAGCCGCTCATGTCCAGGAACGCCTCGTCAATGGACACTTGCTCCATAACAGGCGCCAGCTTCGCCAGAGTGTTCATTATCACTTCTGACACCTCGGCGTAGCGCTTCATGTTCCCGCGGACGAACACCGCGTGAGGGCACAGACGTTCCGCGGTGGCAAGAGGCATCGCCGAGCGCACACCGTACTTGCGCGCCTCGTATGAGCAGGTGCTCACCACCGACCTGGCTCCTCCCCTGGGCCCCCCCACGATGATGGGACGGCCCCGGTACTCCGGGTGGTCGTATGCCTCCACCGCAGCGAAGAAGCAGTCCATGTCCACATGGGCGATGGTGCGCAAGGCACATCACTCAGTTCTTCAGTAATATGGAGACGGTGTCGCCGTTGTTCAGACAGGCGGCATTGGCCTCGTCGGTGTCGATATGCATCTCCAAGGAGAAGGTGGGATCGACGCGGACCAGCACCTCGTCGAAGATGAGCGCACGGTCGCCGTCCACCTTGACCATGACTACGTCGCGGTCCTTCAGTCCCAGCTGCTGGGCGTCCTCAGGGGTCATGTGTATGTGGCGCTTCGCCAGGATCGCTCCGGCCTCCAGCTCAACGCTGCCGGCGGGCCCCTGAATCTTCAGGGAAGCGGAACCCTCCAGGTCGCCTGAATCTCTCACAGGCGGGTTGATGCCCAGCGCGAAGCAGTCGGTGCGGGACACCTCCACCTGGGTGCGCTTGCGGCAGGGGCCGAGGATTCGAACGTTTGCGATGGAACCTTTCGGGCCGATGAGCGTGACGGTCTCCTCCGCCGCGTACTGGCCTTTCTGGCTCAAGTCCTTCTTGACGGTGAGCTGAGCGCCTTTTCCGAACAGCGTCTCGAGATCGGCTTGTGATACGTGCAGGTGCCTGTTGGATACACCCACTGGAACAGTGAAGGTCGTCATGCAGTTGCCTCCTTGTGAATTACATCATCCCCATGATAGACCAGCCCGGGATCAAAAGCAAACGTGCTCCTCAGCAACGTTACGCCGCCCCTGCAGGCCACCTCTGGACAGTCCCTGGGCGGCGATCTGGTGTTGACAATCACAGCGCCGGGGCTGTAGAATCAATGTAGCGCCGACCGGCGCATGCAGGGGAGTAGCTCAACTGGTAGAGCATCGGTCTCCAAAACCGAGGGCTGCGGGTTCGAGTCCTGTCTCCCCTGCCACTTTTTTGTGGGTCATACGGGCCGCCTGGCGTTCCAGGCGGCTTCTTTTTTTTTCGCCGCGCCCGGGGCTACTCGCGGATCCCCAGGCGCTTCATCCGATTCTGCAAGGTCTGCCTCGGCAGTCCAAGTTCACGCGCGGCTGCCGAGATGTTGTTCTCATGCTTCGCCAGTGCCAGGCAGATCATGTTCATCTCCACCTGGCGGAGCGTCCCGTTCAGGTCCATTCCTCCCGTGGCCTCCTCATCGGCTACCCGCTGCGGCAAGCCCGAGCGTCGCGGCGCTTCATCCGCGGAGGAACCCGCCGTCGGCGCCTTCTCGTGATCCCGTCTACACATGTATGCAGGAAGGTGCTCCATGCCGATAAGATCCCCCTGCATCACTTGCACCGCTGACTCGATCACCCGTTGCAGCTCCGCAACGTTCCCAGGCCAGCTGTGGCTCCTGAGAAGGGCCATCACGTCATCGGCGACACCCCGCACCGTCGATCGGAACTCCTGGGCGTAGTGGCGGATGAAGTGCTCCACCAGGGGGCCGATGTCGTCCCGACGTTCCCGAAGCGGAGGAACCTCGATCACCGCTACGTCCGCGCCACCGAAGAGCTCCTCCACCAGGTCGTCCAGGTTTGCTCTGGACTCGGCAGGCAGGGCAGCCGTGGCCACCAAGCGCACGTCCACGCTCCGGTCCGTCTGCTCCCCCACCCTCGCGACGGCGCCGTCGCGGATGGCCTTTCCAAGCCGCGCCCGAAGATCCGCGGGGATCGCCTGCACCTGCTGAAGGCAGAGCGTGCCTCCGTCGGCCACCTCGAACAGACCTGGCATGTTCGACACGCCTGTCCAAGGGCACCTGGCGGTTCCGAAGATGATGTTCGCGAGGAGGCTCCCGGGAAGCGCCGCGCAGTCCTGGGATATGAACGGCTGCCATGCCCGAACGCTGTAGCTATGTATGCATTGTGCCAGGAGCTCCTTGCCGGTGCCGGCCTCTCCCCACAGCAGAACAGGCAGCGAGCGCGAAGAGGCTTCCCGCGCAGCTGCCACAACTGAACGCATTTTCTGACCACTTGCCACCACGTCGGAGAAGGCATGTGACGCTGCGCCCGCCCTTCGATTGGGCATCAGCTGGGGACGGCCGTACGCTTCGGCAACCAGCTGGGCCTGAAGCGTTTGAAGGGCTTCCGCCAGGCGCCTGAGCAGGCTGACGTCACGGCATACCTCCACGGCGCCGATGAGCCTTGCGCCTGCATACACAGGAAGCGTGGAGTTTATGGTGGTGATGGGTTGCCCGTCGCGGCCTATCAGCGTTCGGGTGCCTCCGGCGGCGCGGCCAGTCCTGAGCGCCCACAGAAGGGCGTTGGTGTCGTCGGACAACGACGGGAACACCGCCAGGATGTGTCTGCCCTCAACTTCGGCAGGCTCCAGGTCGTGCAGGGTAGCCGCCGCACTGTTGTAGAACACCGTGACTCCGGACATGTCGACGATGTGGACCCCTTCGTCCACGGAGTGAAGCGCCGCTTTCAGGCTCGCGTTGAGATGCCCTAGGTCGACACTGCTTCCAGCCATTGACGACATCTGCATGCACCCCCAGCCAGCTGTACGCCCAAATATGGGCGCCCAGTAGTATTCTACCGTACGCGGTAGGAACTTGCCAGCATACGGCAGGGCGCATACAGGTTCCAGAACTGCCCTCAGTTGAGGGCCGCGGAGATGATGGCAGTGAGCAGTTGCCCGAAGCTCAGTCCGACGGCTTTGGCCGCATCCGGAAGAAGGCTGACCTCGGTGAGGCCTGGAAGGGTGTTGACCTCCAGCACCCAGGGCGTTCCGTCTGCATCCACCATCAGGTCGGTCCGCGAGTAACCCCTGCAGCCCAGAGCGGTGTGGGCCGCCAGGGCCAGGCGCCTGCACTCATCGTCGGAAGCCGGGCTGATGCGGGCGGGGATAATGTGATCGGACTTTCCCGGGGTGTACTTGGCATCGTAATCGTAGAACTCATTTGCAGGCACTATCTCAAGCACCGGGAGGGCCTGGGGCCTGCCTGGTTCGGGATACTCCAGAACCCCTACGGTTACCTCAGTGCCGGCAATGAAACGCTCCACCACGATCCTGGGATCGTAACGGAAGGCGGTCTCGAGGGCCTCGACAAGCTTCCCAGTCTCCCTGACTATGCTTATGCCGACTGTGGATCCCTGGCATGCGGGCTTGACCACGCAGGGCACGCCGATCTCGCGGACGCACCGCGAGGTGGCGGCGCCGATCCCGCCAGAGCGCTCCACGGTGATGAACTCAGGAGTCCGGACGTCTGAAGCGACGAACAGCTGTTTCGACATGATCTTATCCATGGCGAGGGCGCTGGCGAGAACGCCCGACCCCGTGTATGGCAGCCCCAGCAGTTCGAGGGCGCCCTGCACGCATCCGTTCTCCCCGGTTCCGCCGTGCAGGGCTATGAAGACGACGTCCGGCCTCATGGCGGCCAGCCTGAACAGGTCCTCTTCGGCTGGGTCCACGCAGATCACCTCGTGCCCCAGCTCCACCAGAGCCTTCTCCACTTGCCTGCCGGAACGGAGCGACACCTCGCGTTCGCTGCTGTTCCCACCGAGGAGTACTGCTATTCTCAACGGCTTGACCATGCCAGCCCTCACCTCATAGTCATAGGAGTAGTCACAGCGGCCAGGCGCTGAGCACCGCGCTGAACACCGCCAGCGTTGCCCTTCCGGCCAGAAGCACGTAGACGGCGCCTGCCAGCGCCAGCAGGCCCCGCAGGGCCGCTGCAGCGCGGCCTCTTGCTGCGGCGTAGCCTCGCATCCTCACCCACATCACCGCCACCAGCACGTAAAGCGCCACGGCTGAAGCTTGGAGAAGGTCCATAGCCAACGGGCATCACCAGTGCAGTGTATGCCCTATTCTAGCCCATCGTCCCACTCCCTGAGCACAGCCATGGCAGCCACGTCGGTGAAGTCAGCACGAAGCGGTGTGACGGAGATCTCACCGCGCCGGATCGCTGCGGTGTCGAAGTCTCCCTCATCGGGCCCATCCAAGACCGGCACGCCGCATAACCAGTAGTATACCTTGCCACGGGGATCGGTCCGCCTGTCGAATACGTTGCAGTAGCGCTGCACCCCCAGGCGCGTTACGGTGAAGCGCGAGAGATCGGCGCCGTCGGGCACGTTCACGTTCAGGAGCACGCCTTGGGGAAGCCCGTTTCGCAGCACCGCTTTGGCGATGGCCACGGCTGCCGAGGCCGCGTGGGAGTAGCCGGCAGGTTCATAGTCGGCCGTGGACACCGCCAAGGACGGTATCCCAGCGGAGGCCCCCTCCATCGCCGCCGCAACGGTGCCTGAGTACAGCACGTCGGTGCCTAGGTTGGGGCCGCGGTTAACGCCTGTCACGACGAGGTCTGGCCGCTCCGACAGCAGCACTTCCAGGGCCATCTTCATGGAATCGGCGGGAGTTCCCGTGGTGCTCCAGGCCTGAACGGCTCCGGGCAATCCCAGCTCTTCGCAGCGGATTGGAACGCCCATGGTGAGACCGTGGCTCACCGCGCTGCGCTCCCTGTCGGGGGCGCAGACGTACACCTCAAACCCGGCATCGGCCATGGCGACGCAAAGCGCCCGTATCCCAGGCGCCCAGATCCCGTCGTCGTTACCGATAAGCACTCGATGCATCCGCGGCCTCACCAGTTATCCATTTCAGCCTGAAGCACTCCAGGCAGGGCCAGCACGTGTTGGAGGATCTCGGCGTAGGGAGACCTGCCCACGTACTTGGCGTTCTCGTGGCTGATGTTTATCTCTATGGTCACCGTGGCGTCCTCGCGGTCCACGTTGACGTCTGTGGCGACGATGTTAAGCCCGAACCTTCCGATTTCTGTTGCCACTTCGCCCAGAAGCCCCGGACGGTCAATGGCCTTCAGGCGCAGCACCGTTGCCTCGTGCGGGAAGTAGCGCCGCTCCAGTCGGGCCATGAGGGCAAGCACCAGGTGCACCAACACTGTGCCTGCCATCGCCACGGCCACCATTCCCGATCCAGCCGCCATGCCGATGCCAGCCGTGGTCCAGAGGCTGGCCGCGGTGGTGAGGCCCCTGATGGTGATGCCCTCGTGCATTATGGTTCCCGCTCCGAGGAAGCCTACTCCGGTAACGATCTGCGCGGCCACCCTTGCAGGGTCGCGCCCTCCCATGGCTGCCACGCCGCCGAACCCCCTGATGCTGATCAGCGTGAACAGTGCAGACCCCAGGGAGACCAGCGCGTGCGTGCGCAGGCCGGCCGATTTGCCTTGCCGTTCTCGCTCGAGCCCGATCACGGCTCCCAGCAGCACCGACAAGGCCAGCAATCCCATGCTCTCCGCTACGTCTATCAAGTGCTCCATTTGCGTTCTCACTCCAGTGGCTACCGTCGAATTCAACTGCTTCCTTTCGAGAGCCTCAGCACCTCGCATGCTGTGGCCTTAACCAGCTCGCGCGTCTGGTGCATTGCCTGGATCACCGGCCCGATGCACTCGTCGCCGGCGATCTCGCGAACAGCCTGCACTGCCAAGAGACGAAGGTCCTGGTTCTCAAGGCAGATCAGCACCAAGGGTTCCACCGCTCGGAGGTCGCCCATCCACCTGAGGGCCTGAATCGCGGCACACCGTACGTCGTGCGATTCGTCGCCCAGGCATTCGATTAGAGCGTCCACGGAGCGCCTATCACCTATCTTGCGAAGTGCCTCAACCGCTTCGTATCTTACACCTGCGTCAGAGCTTCTCAACAGCTCCATCAGGGCGTCGATGGCCTGTCGTTCCGCGCGATCTCCCAGGAGCTTGATGAGGCGCTTCTTCATGTACGGGGGGGCCGCCTCCAGTTCGTCCACGACAAGCCGCCACACCAGGTCCCCTCTGGCGTTCCGAAGGGCGCTGAGGGCGCTGTAGTACACGTATACGCTATCGTCTCCAAGGGCTTGAACCAAGGCGGCCACTGCCGACGGATGATCCAGCGAAGCGAGGCCTTCAACTGCCCAGAGCCTCACGGTCTCATCTGGATCGTTCAGCGCCTCACCTAAGGCCGGCAGGCACCTGGGATCGCGCATCTTGGACAGCCCATAGGCGGCAGCGCGGCGCATGTTGACGTCTCCAGTGGCAAGCACATCGATGAGCAGCTCAAGCAGCTGCACGCTGACCTGAGCCACCTGTTCGGAGGCGGGAGAACGACGTTGAACGTCTATGCGCGCGATCTCCCGTTCCAGGTTCTCAAGCTGTTCGATTATGGACTTGACCTTCTCGCACTCAGGCGCCGGAGCCTTCAACAAATGCACCCCGCATCATGCCGCAACTAGGGGAAAACTGAAAGAACATTCGACGCTCCGGCGCCCGCTCCCTGCCTGCTAACTCTTCTTCAGGCGGAATCTGTTCTCTGTGCCGCTCCGCAGCCTCTGGATGTTGGACTTGTGCCGAACCACCGCGAAGACCGCCACCGCGGAGCTGGCCACAACGTACGCCCCAGGAGCGCCCACCAACAAGCACACGATGGGAACAGCCACGGCGCCGACCATGGATCCCAGAGACACATAGCGAGTGAGCGCCACCACGGCCATCCAGATCAGCGCGAAGGCGATACCCGCCTGAGGCACGGCGGACATCATGAATCCCCAGGAGGTGGCTATGCCCTTGCCCCCGCGAAACTGCAGGAACACCGGCCAGTTGTGGCCGACCACTGCCGCAAGGCCTGCAACGGCCGCAACGGAGGGGCCGGCACCCAGCGCCTTCGCCAGAAGCGTGGGAAGAGCGCCTTTTCCGGCGTCCAGCACGAAGGTGGCCAAGGCGAAGCGCAAGCCCAACGTCCTGAGCACGTTGGTGGCGCCTATGTTGCCGCTGCCGTACCTGCGCACGTCTACGCCAGTCCACACCCGCCCGAGGATCAGGCCGAATGGAACGGAACCTAGCAGATATGAAGCTGCGATAAGTAGTATGTAGAGTGCTGTCAAACGCGACTGCACCTCCTGGACTAGGCGTTCGGTGTTCAGCTCCGCTTCTTGAAGGCAACCTGGATCGGCGTGCCCTCAAAGCCGAAGGCGTTACGGATTGTATTCTCCAGGTATCTTCGATATGAGAAGTGCACGTATTCCGGGTGATTGGCCCAGAACACGAACTGAGGGGGCCTGGTGTCAACCTGGGCTCCGTAGTAGATCTTGACCTCCCTGCCCTTCTCCGGCGGAACGGGGTTACGCAGCAGCGCGTCCTGAAGGAGCGTGTTAACGTCCGTGGTGGAGACGCGCCTTCGGTGCTGCATGGCGCATTCCCGCACCACCTGTATGAGGCGGCTCACCCTGCGCCCCGTAAGGGCCGAAACGAAGACCACCGGCGCATAGAGCATGAAGCTCGTCAAGGTCCTGAGCTTTCTTTCGTACTCCTTGGCGGTGTCCTCATCCCTTTCCACGGCGTCCCATTTGTTCACCACGAGGACGGATGCCTTGCCCCTGTCGTGGGCATAACCAGCGATCTTCACGTCCTGCGCAGCAGGCTCCTCGGTGCCGTCTACGAGGGCGAGCACGACGTCGGACCGTTCGACGGCTCTGTATGCCCTTATCACGCTGTACTTTTCCACGCCGGATTCGATGCGCCCACGCCTGCGGATGCCGGCGGTGTCGATGATGACGTACTTCTGTCCGCCGTGCTCGAAGGACGCGTCGATACTGTCACGGGTGGTGCCAGGGACATCGCTGACTACGGAACGGTTCTCGCCGAGAATCCTGTTGACCAGGGACGATTTCCCCACGTTCGGGCGGCCCACCACTGCCACCCGTATGACGTCCTCTTCTGGCTCTTCCGCAGGATCGGCTTGGGGAAGGTGCTTCACCACTGCATCCAGGAGCTCCGCGATGCCGCTGCCGTGCAGCGCCGAGGTGGGTATCACCTCATCGAAACCCAGGCCGTATAGCTCGTAGTCCATGTGCCGCGGATCGTCCACCTTGCTGGCAGCCAGGATCACCGGCTTGCCTGACCTGCGAAGCAGCGACGCCACCTCGTCGTCCTCGGCTGTCAGCCCCGTCCGCGAGTCCACCACGTAGATCAGCGCGTCCGCCTGTTCTATCGCCAGCTCAGCCTGGCGGCGAGTTTGGGAGGCGATGGTGTCGCGAGGATCCTCCTCGATACCTCCCGTGTCCACCACGTTGAACCTCTGGCCAGCCCATTCCGCGGAGGCGTAGATCCTGTCCCTGGTGACACCGGGAGTGTCGTCGACTATGGCTAGCCTCGAGCCGATTATCCTGTTGAAGAGGGCCGACTTGCCCACATTGGGCCGTCCCACGATGGCTACAAGACGTTCAGGCATGTCACCAACTCACCCCACCCGCTAGATCAGTCACGGCGTCCACCATCCCCTGGGCGGTCGCCTCAGTGACCATGAGAGGCAGGCCGATGATGGATTCCAGCTGCTCTGGCCGCATATCGTCAAGGAAGACGTCGCCCCCTCGCCTTAGCATCACATCGGGCACGAGCACCACGTCGCTCTCGGTAGCGCGCGTCTCCCTCAACGTGCGCACTTCCTCGGCAATATCCTGCCCAACTACTAGACCGGTAACGGTGATATTGGGGCCGAAGAACCGGTTCACCACGGGCAGCACGTCCACCCTGAGGCCGCGGATGGAGTTGAGCCTCTCGCAGGCGTCGCCGATCACCTTCGCTCCCAGCACCCCGGTGACAACTATCAGCCTCACAGGCCGCTTGAAGGCCTCTGGGAGAGCCGGCTCCAGGGCGCCGAAATCGTCGAGGAAGGTCCGGGCCAGGCCTATCCCGTTTTCCAGCTGCGGATAGTCATCGTACGCGTCTGCAGGGGGCACCGGCAGGCCGGCCAGGAAGTAGAACTCGTCGGCGGCGTACGCGTGCCTGTACCGTACCACGACGTCGATGACGCGCTTTGCGTCGTCGGCGGTGACCGGAGAGAGGTCAGGCAGCCCCAGCCTGTGCCGGGTGAGCCCAACGGGAACCACGCCCACCGACGCCACAGCCGGCCACAGCGCTGTGAGCTGCTCCAGTGTGGCCTCCAGCACCGCACCGTCGTTGTGCCCGGGGACCAGCACCACCTGGGCGTGGATCTCAATCCCAGCCGACGCCAGTCTCTTGAGGGTAGGCATGATGGGCCTGGCGCGTTTCCTCCCCAGGAGCTTGCGCCTGACCTCCTCGTCCGCGGCGTGCACCGACACGTATAGCGGAGACAGCTTCATGGCCTCGATTCGCTGAAGGTCCATCTCAGATACGTTGGTGAGGGTCACGAAGTTGCCCTCGAGGAGCGAGAGCCTGTAGTCGTCATCCTTGAAATAAAGGCTGCTCCGCAGGCCCTTGGGCAGCTGGTCGATGAAGCAGAACACGCACTTGTTGGCGCAGCGCCGCTCACAGTCGAACACCAGCTCATGAAAGCGCAGCCCCATCGGTGCGTAGCCGTAGTCCTCCAGGCGAACCTCGGCCTCGAGAACAGAGCCGTCAAGTTTCTCCACTTCCACGCGGAAAGCGTCCTCCGCGCACATGTACTGGTAGTCTATCACATCTGACACCGGCTTGCCGTCGATGGCCAGCAGCCTATCCCCGGCCTCGATCCCCAGCGCCTCAGCGATGCTGCCCGGGTCTACGCCTGCGATTACCCCCATGGAAATGCCCTCCTGAAAACAAAAACGGAGAGGAGAGCGGCGCTCTCCTCTCCGACGGCTCGGTCGGCTACTGAACGCCGAAAGGCGTTGTGGTGCCGAGGTCCTTGTACCTCTCGTTGATGATGGTGATGTCGCTGTCGGATCTGAGCTCCGCCGCCAGCTGCGTAACGCTCTTCGCCTGAGAGGCCTTGTATGCGCTCTCCACGTTGTCCCTGACTTCCTCGAAGACGGCCTCGTACGCGTCTTTCCTCTCTTCCACCTTGATGATGTGGTAGCCGAAGTCGCTCTTCACCGGGTCGCTGATCTGGCCGGGCTGCATCGCGAAGGCTGCCTTCTCGAACGGCTCCACCATCTGCCCGCGCCCGAACCAGTCAAGGTCGCCGCCGTGTATCGCCGACATGGTGTCGATGGACCTCTCCTGCGCCAGCTGGGCGAAGTCTGCGCCCTGCCCGAGCTGGGTGACGATCTCCTTGGCCTCTTCCTCGGTCTCTACCAGGATGTGCCTGGCCCTGACCATCTCAGGGGTATTGTACTGGTCTTTGTGCTCTTCAAAATACTTCCTCAGATCCTCATCGGTGATGGTCAGATCCTTGGTGGAGTACTCCATGACCAGCAGGTTCATCTCAATGTTCTTCCTGAGGTCGTCCTCGGTCATCCCGTACTGCCAGAGGACGCTGTCGAAGCTGGAACCGAACTGCTGGCGGATGGAGTTGAGCTCCTCTTCGACTCTATCCTTTGAAACCGTGATGCCGGCCTTCGCGGCTGCCTGCCTGATCAGGGCCTCCGTGATCATCTGGTCCAGAACGTTGTAGCCGGCCGCATCTTCCATCCTGGCGATGAAGTCCCTCTTAGAAATGCGCTCACCGTTGACTATGGCCACCGCTGAAGCCCTCGTCACGAGAACCCACACCACTGCCACCACGGCCAACGCGACCACTGCAGCGATAACAGCATACAGACCGCGCCTGCGCTTGTCCATATATCGGTTTCCCCTTTCTCGAACACCGTCTACCATGATCCCAATGCCCCAGCTACACTAAACGAACAGCTGAAGAGGGCAGTTCCCTGCCTCAGTACGTTAGCTAGTGTAGCACAGGGCATATGGGGTGTCAATTTGCGCCCGCGCGCACCGAGACGCATTCTGCCTGCTAGTTACCTTGTTCGTCGTCCGAGTCGTACTGCACCTGCTTCCGCAGATCATAGCCCAGACGGTCGCCGATGGTCACGGTCTCGTCGGCCTTCTGGTCCTTCATGTACTTGCGGTACTCGTTGCGCTCGCCTTCCTCCAGCACTTGCCGCGCCGACAGGCTGATGCGGTGCTCTTGGGGCTTGATGCCTATGACCTTGACGGTGATCTCGTCGCCCACCTGTACAACTTCATCCGGGCGGCTGATCCGCCTATCGGACAGCTGCGATATGTGGACCAGGCCTTCAACACCATCTGCGATGCTGACGAAGGCCCCGAAGTCCATCAGCTTGGTAACCACGCCCTTGGTGATGGTGCCCTCGGGGAAGCGCTGCGCGATGTTATCCCACGGATCAGGCTGAAGCTGCTTGTATCCAAGGGATATGCGCTCGCGCTCGGTGTCGACGTTGAGCACGACCACCTTGATCTCCTGACCCTCGCTCAGCACCTCGCTGGGATGCTTGATCCTGCTCCAGGAGATGTCGGAGATGTGCAACAGGCCCTCGACGCCCTTGCCGATGTCCACGAAAGCGCCGAAGGTAACTAGCCTGGTGACCTTACCGTCGAGCACCTGTCCCTTCTGTAGAGTCGCGAACGCTTCAGCCCTGGCCTTCTTTTCTTCTTCCTCCAGAACCGCCCGGTGAGAAAGGACTACGTTGGAGCGGGCAGGTTCCACTTCCCGCACCTTGAGCCTGAGGGTCTGGCCGACGAACTGGCCAAGATCCTCAACGAACCTGCGGCCGACCTGCGATGCCGGGACGAAGCCGCGCGCCTTCTCGTCGAGGCCCGGCATTCTGACGTCGACCACCAGCCCTCCCTTGACGACCTGCGTAACGGTGCTTTCGATGATCTCGCCAGTCTCCTGAGCCTCCGCGAGCTTCCGCCACAGAAGGAGGGTGTCCGCCTGAATCTTCGAGGCCACGAGTTCGTCAGCGCCAGCCACTTTCCTCCTGCGGTCTGGAACCACGAAGATCTCATCCCCCACCGACACCACCTCGGACGCGGCAGTGACTGCTTCCCTGGTCAGCTCCTTCAGGAAGACCGTGGCAGTCTCCTCAGTCTCGAGGTGTACGATGATCCTGTCGTCGTAGACCTCTTCCACGCGCGCCTTCAAGATCTCTGGCTCCGGCGGCGCCTCGTGTGCAGGTGGCGTGACACTGACAACCTCCTGAACGTTCTCCTGATTACCCTCGATGATCTCACTCATAGCGTCCATTACCTCCTCCATAACCCAACTGGGCGTGCTCGCGCCTGCAGTCACCCCGATCAACCTAGCCCCACGCAGCGCCGATGCGTCGAGTTCGGATGAACGCTCTACTTTGAGAACGGGCACGCCTTTATCGCGGCATACTTCCGCGAGTCGCATGGTGTTGGCGCTGGCCTTTCCGCCAATTACCACCATGAGATCGACCTTTGTTGCGAGATCAGCGGCTGCGCGCTGCCTCTCAGCGGTGGCCGGGCATACGGTGTTCACGTGCTCCACATCTACGCCCATGTGCCGGGCCTTCTCCACCACGGCTTCCACCAGGCTCGCCACCTGCGTTGTCTGCGCCAGAACCGTCACCGGCTGTCCTTCGCGGATGCCGATCTCGTCCAGCGCCGCCGGGCCGTCCACCACGTGCACGTGGTCGCCGGCATGGGCGGCCACTGCCTTGACCTCCGGATGCTCCGCATCGCCCACGATCACCACGGTCCTGCCGGCTTCAGCGGCCCGGGCAGCGGCAAGCTGCGCCTTCAGAACGTGCGGGCACGTGGCGTCAACAAGGGTGAGGCCCATGGCCTCCGCGCTTCGTATCGTCTGTGGAGGTAGCCCGTGTGACGGCACGATGACCGTCCTGCCTGCCGCCTCCTCAAGCTCATGTACCACCTTCACGCCGGCGCGCTCGAGCCTTCCAACCACGTCGGGATTATGTACCAGAGCTCCCAGGGTCACGGCACCCCCGGCTTGGCCGGCCCTCTCCGCGATGTTCACCGCCCTGCGCACCCCGGCACAGAACCCGGCGTGCTCTGCCAGGATTATGCGGCCGCCAGCGGAATTCCTGCTCACTTTCTGCGCACGCTCTCCCAGTCCGCCAGGAAACGCTCGATCCCAGCATCGGTCAGAGGGTGCCTTGCCATCTGCATCAGCACCGAGTACGGAACGGTGGCGATATGGGCCCCCGCCAGCGCCGCCTTGGTGACATGCTGCGGATGCCTGATGCTGGCGGCTATTATCTGGGTGTCGATGTCGTGAATGTCGAATACTGCTGCTATCTCGCTGACCAGCTCTATTCCATCATGGGAGATGTCATCTAGTCTTCCCACAAACGGGCTGACATAAGTGGCCCCAGCCCGTGCCGCCAGCAGCGCCTGATTGGCGGAGAAGACCAGAGTCACGTTGGTGGGTATCCCCCTATGAGCCAGAGCCTTAGTGGCGGCAAGCCCATCAGGGGTCATGGGTATCTTGATGACGACGTTCTTCGACCATCCCGCCATCTCGATGGCTTCCTTCACCATCTCGTCAGCCTTAAGGCTGATCACTTCGGCGCTGACAGGGCCATCAACGATCTGGCAGATCTCCTCGATTACCTGACGGAAATCCCGGCCCTCCTTCGCCACGAGCGTAGGGTTGGTGGTAACCCCGCTTATCACTCCCATGGCAGCTGCAACCTTGATCTGCTCGATGTTGGCCGTGTCGATGAATAGCCTCACTCATGAACACTCCCTATGTATGCTGTGACGCGGAGCGAAGGCGCTTGCCCAACGACTCCACCCTGGCCATGATGGCCTCGGAGAACGCCTCGGTGGCCTCCCTTGTGAGCTTATGATCCCCCATGAAGGCGCGAGGGTCGATGGCATCGCCGAATACCACCTTGATCCTCTGGCCCACCCTGGCAGTGCCTTCCACGAAGGCTGGCACCACCACCGCTCCGGTGAGCTGTGCGAACCGGGCGGCGCCAGGATGCGGCTTCAGCAACCCGTCGGAAGGGTTGCGGGTGCCCTCAGGGAAGATCGCCAGCACGCCACCTATCGCCAGGATCTCCAGGCTCTTCCTGTAGGCGGCCCGATCCACCGCTCCCCTAACCACCGGAAACGCGTGTAGCGACCGGAGGAACCACCCAAACAGCGGGTTGCGGAACAGCTCCGCCTTGGCCATGAAATGCAGTGGACGCTTGCATGCCACCGCCAGCGCCAGCGGGTCGTTGGCGTGAACGTGGTTGGCCACCAGGATCACCGGACCCGACTCGGGCACCTTCTCACTACCCTCAGCGCTGAGACCGTGTGTGATCATCAGGTAAAGCTTGGCCAGCGCCCTTACGACATAGTAGAACAAAGGTCCGCCCTCCCAAGCTTCCTCAGCATCTCATCGATGACTTCCTGGACGGTCATGTGGGTGCAATCGACCACCACGGCGTCAGGCGCCACCATCAGGGGCGCCACGGCGCGGCCCGAATCGATGGTGTCGCGGGCCTGAACCTCCTTCAGCACAGTATCGAAGTCCACGTTCCTGCCCTTGGCAACGTATTCTTTCCATCTTCGCCGCGCCCTCTCCTCGGCGCTGGCGGTCAGGAAGAACTTATGCTTCGAGCGTGCCAACACCACGGTGCCGATGTCACGCCCGTCCATCACAACATCGCGCTCATCCGCCAGCCGGCGCTGCAGGTCCACCAACCAAGCCCTGACCTCAGCATGTGCTGAGACCGGAGACACAACGGCGTCGACCTCTGGCTGCTTGATGAGATCAGATACGTCTTCCCCGTCAAGCACGGTGATCTGCGAGCCGTCGTCGGATTCTTCAACTTCGATGGTCACTTTCCTCGCGAGACTGGAGACATCCTTTTCGTTATGAGGATCGATGCAGTTTCGCAGAACGGCCAGGGCCAGTGCCCTGTATATATCGCCGGTGCTGACGTATCTGTAGCCTAACGCTCGCGCCAGGCCCCGGGCCACGGTGCTCTTTCCCGATCCTGCTGGTCCGTCAATGGCCACAGAGCGCTCATGCGACATTCAATTCCATTCTCCTAACAACGCGTAATGCATTGTCATTCTACACGCATTCGCAGAATCCTTTGCCTCGCTCAACACAACCTATGCTGTCACATGAGGATGTTGCCCAAATCCGTGACGCGGCCCGGGGTCACGACCACCTCAGTGCCCACAGCCGGCTTCCTGGGCCCGCCGATGGCCGCATCCACGCTCACAACCGCGGAGATCGAGCCGTCCTCGCGGGGGGATTCCCAGGGTTCCCACGGGACCTCACGATCATCTTGCCGCCACCGCAGTTCCACGAGGTCGCCGTGGCCCACCCCGATCCACGCGGCCCCATAGCCCAGGTTCGCCGCAGGCGTGCCGTTCACAAGGACCTCGATGTGCTTCGCGGCGCCAGGTTCCACCCCCTCGCATACCAGGCGCAAGGCGGCTAGTCCACCTCCCACTCTCGCCTGCGACGCCCCGTCAGGGGCATCCCGCCTGTCGGGGGGACCCTGCTCCTCCCACCTCCAGATGGCTACTCCTTCCAGTTCCGATGCCCTTGAAGGGCGGTCCGTCAGCTCAACCGCCACCAGTGCGCCGGCCAGCAGCACCGCCACCGCCAGCGCCATGTGGGAGACTCGTGTGTACATGTCCACCCGCTTCACTCCTCGTCCCTACCCCGCCCATGAAGGCTGGTTTCGGACTGTCCCACGGGCTCAAAGCCTGCCGGACCTAGCAGACGATATGCCCGCCAGGCGGCCTGTGGAGAACGCGGCCTGAAGGTTGTATCCACCTGTGGGCCCGTCCAGGTCAAGTACCTCGCCGGCGAAGTACAGCCCGCCCACGAGTCTCGACTCCATGGTGTTGGGCATGACCTCCCTGGTGACCACGCCTCCGCTGGTGACTATCGCTTCCTCTAGCGGCCTGGCGCACGCCACCGACATGGGCATGCCCTTCAGCGCCGTCACCAGCGCGCGCCTCTGCTCGGCCGTGACCTGGTTCGCCGTTGTCTCTTCAGGCACTCCAGATTGCCATATCACCGGCTCGATCAGCGCCTTAGGAAGCAGGGCGTTCAGGGAGTTCTTCAGTTGTCGCCTGGAGTTGGCGGCGAGATCCCGCTGCAGCCTGGCTGCGAGGGTGCTTTCGTCCAGAGCAGGCTTGAGGTCGAGCCTCAGCGTGAACCTGCCCGGATGGTGCGATCCGTCGCGCCTCATGGCCTCGCAGATGGCGCGGCTCAGCGTCAGCACTATGGGCCCGCTCACCCCGAAATGCGTGAAGAGCATCTCACCGAACTCCTGCCCGACGATCCGACCCTGGTCTGCGAGGGTCAGACGGACGTTTCTGAGGCTGAGGCCGCTCAGACTCCGCGGCCATTCCTCCTGAGTCTCCAGGGGTACAAGCGCAGGCAGGAGCGGCCTCACCGTGTGCCCCAGCGCCTCCGCCATGGCGTAGCCGTCGCCGGTACTGCCAGTTCCAGGGTACGACGCGCCTCCGGTGGCGAGTATGACCCGGTCGGCAGCGTAGCGGCGCCCGTCGGCGCCGATGACGCCTGCAACGCGCCTGTCTTTCACCTCTATGGAGGCTATCCTGCACCCCATGGCGAAGGAAGCGCCGGAGCTTTCCGCGTAGGCCAAGAGCGCGTCGCGCACGTCGGCGGCGCGGTCGCTCACGGGAAACACCCTTTTGCCGCGCTCCACTTTGTAGTCCACGCCCAGCCTGCTCATTAGGGTGCACATATCCGCTGGACCGAAGGCCGACAGGGCTGAGTAAAGGAACTTCCCGTTCTTGCCGAAGCCATCAACCAGCTCCTGCACCGAGCAGTCGCGGGTGAAGTTGCACCTGCCCTTTCCGGCGATGAGAAGCTTCTTGCCGGCCACGGTGTTGCGCTCGTATACGGTTACATCGGCGCCCTCGGCCGCCGCCGCGGCCGCAGCCATTAGCCCTGCCGCCCCGGCGCCCACCACGGCTACCCTCATGTGAGTTCCCCCCTACCCCTCGCCCGGAATTCGCCGGCGGCCAGACAATTCTGACCGTACGCCACATGTCACGCCTTCCTCCACCGGCCCTTGGCGCACACAGGCGCGTGCGCCTTCCTGTCAGCCTTCGGCCTCGACTTCGGCCTCGACTTCGGTGTCGGCTTCGGCGCCGACGCGGCCCGAAGCTGCGCCACTTCGTCGAAGGTGAGATCGCGCCACGCTCCGGATGCCAGATCGCCCAGCCTGACGCCGCCGAACGCGATCCTGGTGAGGCGCACGACCTCGTTGCCCAGGCTTGCGAACATCCGCCTGACCTGGCGTTTTCGGCCCTCAAGGATGGTTATCTCCACCACGCGTCCAGTTCTATCCACCACGCGCGCCTCCGCGGGGGCGGTGACGCCATCCTCCAGCTCGATGCCTCGCTTGATCCTGCGCAGGTGTTCCGGTCTCACCCTTCTTGCCAGCTCCACCCGGTAAGTCTTGGGCACCTGGCGCGACGGGTGAGTCAGCGAGAAGGCAAGCTCTCCGTCGTCCGTCAGAAGCAGCAGGCCCTCCGAGTCCATGTCCAGCCGTCCCACGGGAAAGAGGCGCCTGTCCCCCGACGGCACCAGGTCCATCACCGTGGGGCGGCCGTGGGTGTCCACAACCGTCGTCACCACGCCTGCTGGCTTATGCAGGGCAATGTAGACGTGATCGGCTGGCGCAACCACCCTCACGCCATCCACCTCGACGATGTCGGATGCGGGATCTACCATCATCACCGCGGCGGTCACGACGGAGCCGTTCACCGTCACCCTGCCCTCTCTGATCAGCCCCTCGCACTTGCGGCGCGAAGCCAAGCCTGACCTGGCCAGAAACTTGTGCAGACGCTCCTGCATGCCGACCTCCGAACTTAGAGAAACGCAGCCGACGCCGCAGGGCGCCCGCTGCGCTCGGATCCCAGCGAATTATAGCACAGCCAGGAAGGTCACACCAGCGTGGTGGTGGTGGTGGTGCGCTTCGCGGCAGGCGTCGCTAGCTTGGTGATGAGGTCGGGCACCACGTCAAGTAGGCGGTCGAACACTGCCTCGCCGCTCACCGGCAGGAACCGGACCCCGCTGTTGTTCAGCACCAGAAACCCCATGGGGTTCAGGGATATGCCTGCGCCGCTGCCGCCTCCGAAAGGAAGCTGCCCGCCGGAGCCGGACGTGTCCTGGGAGCGCTGGCCCCTGTCGCCGCTCTCCCACTCCGTCCCGCCAGCGGCGAAACCCAGCGACACTTTGGAGACTGGCATGATCACGTGCCCGTCAGAGGTCTCCACAGGGTCGCCCAGGATGGTATTCACATCTATCATCTGGGCGATGCTGTCAAGAGCCGACTTCATCAATCCTTCTATGGGGTGCTCAGCCAAGCTTACTCCTCCCTGCGTATACGTGTCCCGCTGCCACTAGTATTGGTGATGGCATTCAGGATAATTCAAGACGCGTCGCGGGCGAGCCTGAGCGCTGCACGCAGGAAGCCCTGCGAGCGGAGCACCCTCATGGGAAGCAGCTGTATAGTGAGGGAAACGTCAGCGCGGAAGCAGACGTCCGAGAACGCGGCGGATATCGACACCTTGGGGGGACGCCGCGGACTGGCAGCCCGCGCGTACAGCACTCCCACCGCGCCCCACACCGTGGCATGCACGGCGCCGCAAAGCAGGCCGGTGGCGGCGGCATCGCCGGCGCCGATGGCAACGTCCACCGCGAGATCGATGACGCGGTGGCCCGGGGCTGCGCCCCTGGAAAGGGTCAACGCCATCTGCTTGAGCGTTCGCAACAGCTTCGGGAGGCGTTCGACCCAGCTTTCACCTGATGCTGCAAGGGCCTGTCCGCCGTGTGCCCTGTCGTACACCCGTACCCAAAAGAGAAAAGGCCAGGGCGACACCGCGACAGTCGCCCGGACCCTGAATCCTTCACCACCGAACCACATCCGAACGCGGACAGGGGTCATGAGCAGGGCCAGCACCAGGGCAGCCAGGGCTGCCAGCAGAGCGAGAACAGCTCGACCCCACATGCTACCACCCCTTCCCTGCTAGTGTACCGCAGGGATGAGATGGTATTCGCTCACTTGAACCCAGGAAGCTTCGGCCCTGCAGGCTCGCCCGCCTGATCCACCGGAGCCACACCTTCCGAAGCTCCCGCATGGGCGCCGGCTTCTCCGTCGGCGTCTGCCCCGCCATCAGGTATGGGAGGAAGCTGGTCGACGGAGCTGATGCCCATGTGCAGCAGGAACTCAGGGGTCGTCACGTAAAGGATCGGGCGCCCGATGGTGTTCTTCCTGCCCGCCTCTGCGATGAGCCCGCGCTCCAGAAGCGTCGATATGGCGGAGTCGCAGTTCACCCCCCGTATCCTCTCCACCTCTCCCCTGGTGACGGGCTGCTTGTACGCTATGATCGCCAGCGTCTCCAGAGAGGCCGCCGAAAGCTGCGCCGGCTTCTGCCTGTTGCACAGGCGTTCAACGTATCTGGAATACTCAGGCCTCGACTGCAGCAGATAGCAGCCTTCCACGCACGTCAGCATCGCGCCGGACTCAGGGCGGCTGAACCGCTCCTCAACCTGTCTCAGCAGGGCCCTAACGGCGTCCGAATCCAGGCCCACTGCGTACGCCAGGTCGTCCACGTGCACCGGCTGGGCCGTGGCGAACAGGATGGCCTCAATGGCGGCCTGCGCCGATTCAAGGTTAGGGAACATCGTTTTCCACCTCCGGCTTTTCATCGGCACGCGGCAGCACCCATATGTCGCCGAAGGGCACAGGCTGTGTGGCAGTTACCCTGCCTCGCCGCGCCAGTTCCAGCATGGCCAGGAGCGTGGTGACGAGGGCCCCCCTGGACGGGGCCGCGCCCACCAGATCCTGCAGCCTCAACTTGCCCCGGCGGGCCAGCCCCGCCAGGATGCCCACCATCTGTCTGGCTATGGGAATTTCGTCGCGGGGAATGTGGTCGAACTCCTGAGGCAGGCTCGACATCACCTGCATGTACGCCCTGACGAGGCTGGCAGCGTCCAGCCCTACAGGAGGCCGCGAAGCAGGCGACGGCTTGGGCAGCGCCTGCTCTGGACGGCGATAGGCCCTGAGCCCCACTGCCTCCAGTGGCCTCAGGGCCCGGGCGGCATCGCGGAAACGCCGGTACTCAATGAGCCTGGCCACCAGTAGTTCCCCTGGATCCGGCTCATCGGCGCCATCTGCGCTCAGCTCCAGAGCCTCGTGGTCGCGCTCGTTCTCAGGCAGGAGCGCTCTGACCTTGATGTACAGGAGCGTCGCTGCCAGCACCAGGAACTCAGCCGCCTCGTCGATGTCAAGCCACTCCATGGAGAGCACGTGTTCCAGGTAGTCGTCGGCGATCTGAGCTATGGATACCTGGCAGATGTCGATCTCCCTACGCTCGATGAGCGTGAGCAGCAGGTCGAGAGGGCCTGAGAAGCCCGCGGCCTCCACCTTCATATCTTCATTGCTTCGCGCACTTCGGCAAGGGTTGCGGCCGCCACCGACCTGGCCCTGGCCGCGCCGCGATCCAATATATCGTCGAGGGCCCCGGGGTCGGTTTCCAGAGTGCGCCTGCGTTCCCACACCGGAGTGAGGTAATCGATGATCACGTCAGCCAGCTGCCGCTTGCACGCCACGCACCCTATCTCCGCGTTCCTGCACTCGTTCTCGCGCACTGCGGCAAGCTCCGGCGCGAAGGCCTTGTAGTACCCGAACACTGTGCACACCTCGGGATGGCCGGGGTCGGTCTTTCTGATCCTGGCAGGATCGGTGATCATGGACTGCACCGCGGTCCGCACCTCTTGGGGGGTGCTGGCTATCTGTATGGTGTTGCCGTAGCTCTTGCTCATCTTGCGCCCGTCGGTGCCCAGGAGCACCGGCACATCGTTGAGGATGGCCTGAGGCTCCGGAAACACCGTCCCATACAGGTAATTGAACCTCCGGGCGATCTCGCGGGCAAGCTCAAGGTGCGGAAGCTGGTCCTCCCCCACAGGCACGCTGCTGGCCCTGTATGCCAGTATGTCGGCTGCCATCAGCACCGGGTAGCCCAGGAAGCCGTAAGTGGTGATGTCCCTACCTGAAAGCTGCTGTAGCTGCTCCTTGTAGGTTGGGCAGCGCTCCAGCCAGCCCAGGGACGTGATCATCGATAGCAGCAGGTGAAGCTCAGCGTGCTCCTTCACGTCAGACTGGCGGAACACCGTGCTCCGCTCCGGGTCTACTCCCGCAGCGACGTAGTCCATGACCACCTCGCGCACGTTCTGCCGCAGCATCGACGTGTCCTCGTATCCGGTGGTGAGGGCATGCCAGTCCACAACGGCATAGAAGCATTCATAGTCATCCTGAAGCTTGACCCAGTTGGCCAAGGCCCCCATCAGGTTGCCCAGATGGAGACGGCCTGTGGGCCTCATCCCGCTGAATATGCGACCTTTCTTCAACTCGATCACCCTCTGCCCTTACATGATGGTCCGGTAAAGGAACACGATGATGGGCGACAGCACCCAGCTCGCTACCGGAGTGGCGATGAAAGCCAACAGGATAATGTACGAATATTGCTCAAGTTGATAGTAGAGGTTGTATACGCGCCCGCGCAACAGCGCCCTCAGCACCTTCGACCCGTCCAGCGGCGGAACGGGCATGAGGTTGAACACGGCCAGGCCCAGGTTGATCCATATGGCCTGATCCAGCACCACCGCGGCTGTGGCGGCTCCCGACGTCCTGTACGCCAGCCCGGAACCGATAACGCCCTTAAGCAGCATGGCGAACACCAGCGCCAGGGCGATGTTTGACAGCGGACCTGCCAGGCTCACAGCCACCATCCCGCCTTCGGGATTCTCGAAGTTGCGCGGGTTCACTTGAACCGGCTTCGCCCAGCCGAACCTGCCCGTGAGCAGCAACGCGAGGGCTCCCACCGGGTCAAGGTGCGCCAGGGGGTTCAGGGTGAGCCGGCCTGTGATCCTCGGGGTGTGATCGCCTAGGCGATCGGCGACGAAGGCGTGGGCCAGCTCGTGCACGCTCAGAGAAAGCAGAAGCAACACCAGCCGGATGGCCAGTGTAGCAGGGTTCATCGTAAACACTAGGTGACACCCCCTCTGCGCTCGATTATAGCACACGCCTCTAGGGGCCCGCATCACGCGCATCAGCCGTGTCAGGCGCGTCAGGCGCGTCAGGCCTTGGGGTTGGCCACCAGCGCGATGACGGTAGCGAGGATCACCGCCACCGCCACGCCCATCCCTGTGAACTCGAACGCCCCAGTGAAGAGGCCTAGGAACCCGATGCGTTCGGCCTCAAGCAGGGCGCCCCTGGCTATGGAGTGTCCGAATCCCGAAACCGGCACCAACGCTCCGGCGCCGGCGAAGTCGATGAGCCTCTCGTAAAGGCCCAAGCCCGAAAGAACCGCCCCTGCCACCACGAACAGCACAAGCATGTGGGCGGGCTGCATCTTCGCGACGTCGATCAGTATCTGTCCGATGGCACATATGGCCCCTCCCACCAGGAACGCTATCAGGTAGTCCATTCAGGTTCACCTCATGATGTCGCTGCTGCCTGCGGCTGAACTTCCAGCGCCACCGCGTGCGCCACCGCAGGCACCGACTCCCCCTGCTGCCACGTTAGGGACGACAAGAGCGCGCCAGTGGCCACCACCAGAGCTCTGGAGAGTTCGTTCGCCATCATTTGCTTGAATACATATCCGCCCAGCGTTACCGCAGCGCAGGCACACCCGCTGCCCCCCACGCCCGTACCGGGGACGCCCTGGAATATCCACGCTCCGGAGTCCCTGTGCGCGTCCCCCAGCGGAACCCCTCGCTTCCGCATCAGCTCGTGCAGGATGGACGAGCCAACGCTCCCCAGGTCGCCGGTGAGGATCAGGTCATAGTACTCCGGCGTCCTTCCCAGGTCGGCAAAGTGTCGGAACAGGGTATCGGCGGCAGCCGGCGCCATTGCCGGGCCCATCTGGTTGGGATCCTTGATGCCCAGGTCCAGCACGCGGCCGATGGTGGCTTCGGTCACCGCCACCTTTCCGGCGCCCCTGGCCACCACCATCGCTCCTGCCCCCGTCACAGTGTACTGCGATGTCGCTTTCCTCTGTATGTTGAGCTCGATGGGATACCTGAACTGCCGCTCAGCCGACTGGTAATGACTGCTGGTGACCGAGACGGCTATATCGGCGTAGCCCGCGTCCACCATGGCGGCGGCCACTATGAGCCCTTCGGTGCACGTGGAGCACGCGCCGTACAGCCCGAGGAAGGGCGCCGGATACTTGGCAGCCGTGAAGGCGGAGGTGACTATCTGGTTCAGGAGGTCGCCGCCCACCATCAGGTGGACGTTCTCCGGCTGCAGACTGGCGTTTCCGAGCGCTATATCGATGGCGTCCTGCATGAACCGGCGCTCGGCTTTCTCGGGAGTCCTCTCCCCGTACATGGCGTCGTCCACTACGGTGTCGAACCACTGTGTCAGAGGGCCCTTCGCCTCCATGGGCCCAACGACGGTCCCGGTGGCCACGATGGCTGGGCGGCTTGCGAATCTGAGGCTGCTTCCGATCCTGCGCTGCTCGCCCATGTCGTCACATCCCGGTCCACCATCTGATGGCCGACACCAACACCCCGGCGACGATGCCGTACACGATGACCGGGCCCGCGATTATGAACATCTTAGCGCCCATCCCCAGGACGAACCCCTCGCGCTTGAAGTCCATGGCTGCCGCCACGATGGTGTTGGCGAACCCCGTGATGGGAACGGCGGCGCCTGCGCCGGCGAACTCGCCCACGTGGTGATAGATGGAGAGCCCGGTGAGCACCGCGCTGATGAGTATCATGGTGGCGAGGGTCGGAGCCGAGGCCTCGTCCAGGGCCATCCCCGTGGACATGAACGCGTTGAGCACCGCCTGCCCCAACACGGAGATGAGCCCGCCCACAACAAAGGCGGCGACGAGGTTCCTGACCAATGGAGGCTTCGGAACGTGCACCGCCACCAGGCGCTGGTATTGTGCCTGCTCATCGGCGTGCTGCTTCTTCTTGCCCGGATGGGTCATGCGCCTGCACCTCCGCAACGCCTATCTATTATTAGGTGCGGGGTGCGGTTTCATTCGCTGGCCAGGGCGCTTCGGAGGAGCTTGAGGGCCGCCCTCTCAAGGCGGTGGACGTGGGCTTGAGAGCATCCCAAGAGTCGTGCAACCTCTGCCTGGGTCATGTCGCGAAAGAAGCGCAGCACCACCACCTGGCGCTGCGTGTGGGGAAGCATCGATATGGCCCTGCGAAGCGATACGTTCCGGCAAGCGGTCTCGGCGGGGTCGTCCGCCGCGTCAGGCAAGCAGGAGATGAGCGCGCCTGAAGCCGGATCGTCCAGTGCAGCTGCGGCGTCAAGCGAGGTAGGCGGCCTCAGAGACTCCAGGGCGAACACCACGTCCGCCGCTGATAACCCCACGCGCCGCCCCACCTCCGACGCCGTGGGCTCCCTGCCAAGCTCGGCTCTTAAGGCCTCGATAGCCGCTGAGCACGCCCTGGCCGCCTGGCGCACCGTCCTGGGCACGTGAAGCGGGCCGCTTCCCCTGAGGTAAGCCACGATCTCGCCAACGATCACGGGAACGGCGTACGTGCTGAAGGCCGCTCCCCTGCGCGGGTCGAACCCGGCGATGGCCTTCAACAGCCCCACGCACCCCGCTTGGTACACGTCGGCGAGCTCCGCCCTTCCGGAGAACCTCGCGGCGATCTTCATCACTAGAGGCGCATGCTGGCGCGCCAGGCTTGCGGCATCGACGGCACGGGCGGAACAGACAGGATCTATCCGATCAACGCGATCGTCACCGTCCACGCCACGGGTGTGACTCGCGCGATCGGCGCGACCGACACGATCCGCTCCACCTGCCCGCTCTACGCTGGCGCTCACTTTCGCGCGGAGAAACGCATGGTCACCTGGGTGCCCTCGCCCTCCTGGCTGACCACGTCGAGATGGTCTGACAGCGCCTCCATCAGGGTGAAGCCCATCCCCATCCTGGTGGGGTCGGACGTACACCCGGGGGTCCTGGCGCGGCTGACGTCAGCGATGCCAACGCCCTCGTCAATCACTGTCACCTCGAACTGGTCCTTGTTAAGCTTCATCTCCATGACGATGGGCCCCGGGCCGTTGGGGTACGCGTGCACGATACAGTTGGATACGGCCTCCGACACCGCCAGCTTCACATCGTCCAGCCTGTCGATGCCGAAATCCAGCCCTGAAGCCAGAGCCGCCGCCGCCACCCTCGCGAATCCCAGGATAGACGGCACCGACTCAAGCTCGACTCTGACGCGGATCACCTGGCCTTCCATGAGCTCGCCTCCCCAACCGCCTTCAATGCCATCTCAACCGAGCCCGCCATCTGTATTATCTGAGTTGCGCCAAGAAGCTGCAGGGCTCGGGCCACCTGGGGCTGAGCGCCGGCCAGCACCAGCCGCCCTCCCCTGGCAGCCAGCCTCTTGTGCCTGCCGAAGATCACCCCCGCCCCGGAGCTGTCGATGAAGCTCACTCCTGAGAGGTCCAACACCATGATGCGGACCTCGGGGTGTGAGTCCATCGCCCCATCCAGCACGGCCCTGACATCGTCGGTGATGTTCAGGTCGAACTCTCCCTCTATTGCCGCCACCAGAGTGCGGCCGACAAGCTGACACTGTACCAAGCGCTGCCACCCCCGACTTCAGCGATCCGCCGACGTCAGGAGTTCGCCTAAGGCCGCAGCCTATCCTCCATTCACGTTTCGAGGTTCCGCGAGACTGAACAACGACCTTATGAGCATGGCCATGTGCCTTCTCAGCAGGCTGAGGATGGCGGCCCTTGGCACGTCGTCGGTGGCCACAAGGTCGGCCTCGGCCACCACTTCACCACCCATGACGGCCTGGATCTTGCCAAGCACCTGTCCTTTCTTCACTGGAGACTGGACATGCCGCGGCAGCTCCAGCCTCACCTCCACGGCGCCGTGCTGCCCCCGCAGACCGACCACCGACAGGTCCATTGCCGGCGCCGCGCTCACCGATGTCGCCACGCCCCGCGCCACCGTGACGTCGCCCACCGCAGTGCCCGCTGGCGCGTACGTGCGCGCCTCGAACATGGCGAAGCCCGCGTCAAGCAAGTTCGATGCGTCGGTGAACCTCTGGGCGCTGGTGGGCACGCCCAGCACCACCGCGATGATGCGCACGCCGCTGCGCTTTGCTGTGGCGGACAGACAGTACCTGGCGCGGTCGGTGTAGCCGGTCTTCAGGCCATCGGCCCCGGAGTAGAACCGAATCAGCCTGTTGGTGTTGGTCAGGATGTTCTTGCCGTCCCGCACGTCGCCGATCCAGATGGTGAGCCACTGGTGTATCTGGGGGTACCTTACCAGCTGGCGCGACATGACCGCCACGTCCCTGGCGCTGGACAGGCAGTCGGTGTTGTTGGGCCCAGGCAGGCCGGTGGCGTTGATGAAGGTGGTGTTGGTGCATCCCAACTCGGCGGCGCGCTTGTTCATGAGCGCCACGAACGCCGCCTCGCTGCCTGCCACGTGCTCGGCCAGGGCGACGGCGGCGTCGTTGGCGGACTCTATGGCCACCGCCTTCACCAGGTCCGCCACGGACATCCTCTCGCCCACCTCAAGCCAGATCTGGGACCCTCCCATGGACGACACGTGCTCGCTGGCGGTGACGACGTCGGTGAGCCGTATGTCGCCTCGCTCCAGGGCCTCCATCACCAGAATCAGCGTCATGATCTTGACCACGCTGGCGATGGGGCGAGGCCTGTCGGCGTCACGCTCCCACACGATTCGCCCGGAGCTAGCCTCCATCAGCACGGCGCTGGGCGCCACGATCTTCTTGTCCAGGTCCGCGACGATGGCGTCTAACGGAGACGACGCTGCGCCCAACGGCGCCGCCGCCAGCAGCATCGCTAGGACCAGCGCTGGCACGCATACCTTACGTAGCAAGGGACATGCCTCCCTCCGCTTATGCTCTGCGTAGAGCATATTCGGGGGCAGTCCCAGATATACAGGCTACAATCGGTGGATGAGGACTGGGCTATCCACGGGCTCGAGGCTTACGGCGAAGGCATGCCGGGCCATGCGGCACCCCTCGTCCAGGAGCCGCTGGGAGCTGGCATACAGCGTAGCGAGGGTGTCGCCGGCATGCACGCGGTCTCCGATGGACTTGGCCAACACGATGCCGCAGGAGAGGTCTATTGAATCCTCCTTTCGGACTCGCCCGGCGCCCATGGCCATGGCCGCCCTGCCCAGCGTCAGCGCGTCCGCCCGGCTCAGGTAGCCGTCTTCAGGGGCGGTGATAGTTGCCCTCAATGGCGCGACTGGCAGCGCCCATGGATCCTGGGTGCACGCGGCATCGCCCCCTTGGGCCTCTATCATCTGCGCGAGCTTCTGCAGGGCCTGGCCGGAGCTCAAGGCGTCCTGGAGACGGTACCTGGCGTCATCGAGGTTGGCCGAGACCTCGCTGGCCACAAGCATCCGGGCGCCCAGTTCCAGGCAGACTTCAAGGAGCCTGCCGGCGCGCTTTCCCTGGAGGGTCTCGATGGCCTCGATGACCTCCAGGGAGTTGCCAATGGCCATGCCCAAGGGCTGGCTCATGTCGGTGATAACGGCGTCCATGCGGCGGCCGGCCAGGCGGCCGATGTCGATCATGAGCGAGGCCAGCTGGCGGGCGCTGTCGAGGTCGCGCATGAAGGCGCCGGAGCCGGTTTTCACGTCGAGGACTATAGCGTCGGCGCCGGTGGCCAGCTTCTTGCTGATGATACTGGCGGCGATCAGGGGGATGCTCTCGACCGTGGCGGTGACGTCGCGCAGGGCATAGAGCTTCTTGTCGGCGGGGGNNTGTCGCCGGTGGCGCCCGCCACGGCGACGCCGATGCGGTTCACCTGGCCGAAGAACTCCTCCTGGGTGAGGTCCACGCGGAAGCCGGGGATGGACTCCAGCTTGTCGATGGTGCCGCCGGTGTGGCCCAGGCCACGGCCGGACATCTTGGCCACTTTGGCACCGGCGGCGGCCACCATGGGCGCCAGCACCAGCGTGGTGGTGTCGCCGACGCCGCCGGTGGAGTGCTTGTCGACTTTGACGCCGCGGATGGACGAGAGGTCGACGGTGGAGCCGGAGCGCGCCATGGCCAGGGTCATGGCGGTGGTTTCCTCCGGGGTCATGCCGCGGAAGTATATGGCCATGCAGAGGGCGGCCATCTGGTAGTCGGGCACCTCACCTGAAACCATGCCCTCGATGAGGTACGTGATCTCTTCGGCGCTGAGCTCCTGGCCGTCTCGCTTCTTCATTATGAGGTCGGGGACTCTCATGGCTTCACTTCCTCCCCTATTGAGCTGACGTAGGGCCGGGCTTCGTCATGGCACCATGCCCATGAAGCTCTGGCCGTAAAGGTTCCACTGGAGGCCCAGGAAATGGGCGATGCTGGCACCCAGGTCGGCGAAGGTTCGCCTCTCGCCCAGCCAGACGCCGGCGGGCTTTGACGGGCTCGGCTCGCGCGGGCAGTACAGCAGCAGCGGGACGCTCTCCCTTGAGTGGTCCGTGCTGGGGGTTGTGGGGTCGTTGCCGTGGTCGGCGCAGATGGCCACGAGGTCCCCCGGCCCCAGCAGGTCCAAGAGCTCGGGTAGGCGCGCGTCGAAGTGCTCCAGGCCGGCGGCGAAGGCCTCAGGATCGTTGCGGTGGCCCCACTTCATGTCGAAGTCCACCAGGTTGGCGAAGATCAAGCCGTCGTGGCCGGCCCTGAGGAAATCGAGCATGGCGTCGAACACGGCGTCGTTGCCGGCCACGTGGGACGATCGGGTGATGCCCTTGCCAGCAAAGATGTCGTCGATCTTGCCGCAGGCCATCACGTCCATGCCGGCGGCGGAGACGACGTCAAGGAGAGTGGGACCGGGCGGTTCGAGGGAGAAGTCGCGGCGCGCGCCGGTGCGGACGTAGTTGCCGGAGGTGCCGATGAAGGGCCTGGCGATGACCCGCCCGACACCGTGCGGGGGCTTCAGTATCCTGCGAGCAGTCTGGCACATGGCGTAGAGCTCCTGGAGGGGGATGACCTCCTCGTGGGCGGCTATCTGAAACACCGAGTCGGCAGAGGTATACACGATGGGCCGACCCGTGCGCACGTGCTCGTCGCCGAGCTTCTGGATGATCTCCGTGCCTGAGGCCGGGTAATTGCCCAGCACCCTGCGGCCTATGGCCGCCTCAAACTCCTGGATAATCTCGGTTGGAAAGCCGCGCGGGTACGTGGGAAAGGGCTGATCCAGCTTGACGCCGGCCAGCTCCCAGTGGCCGGTGGTGGTATCCTTGCCGGCAGACGCAGGGTGCATCCGGGCGTAGCTGGCCTCCGGACGGGCCGTCGGCCGGACTCCGGCTATCTCCACCCCGCATTCCCGGGCAAGGTTTCCGAGGCCCATACGCTCCATGTTGGGAAGGTGCAAGCCTCCCACTGCCTTCGCCGTGTTTGCCAGGGTGTTGCTGCCTGTATCGCCGTACTGCGCGGCGTCGGGCGCTTCGCCCAGTCCGACGCCGTCAAGCACCACTATTACCGCCCTCATGCTAGATGCCCTCCTCCGATAAGCGGATAAGCGAACGCGCATGGTTTATTGGAAGTCGGGAATTGGAAATCGGGAAGCTGTGCGGATCACGCTCCGCGACACGCGGATTGAAAGCCTCGGTTTGGTGCAGTCGGTCAGGCGCGCGGATGACATCTATTGTACGTATCCCTCAGCTTAGCCTGGGTCAGGTGCGTATAGACCTGCGTGGTCCTGATGTCGGCATGCCCCAGAAGCTCCTGCACCGACCTGAGATCGGCGCCGTTCTCCAGCATGTGGGTGGCGAACGAGTGCCGGAGCGTGTGCGGCGAGGTGATCCGCCTGTCGATGCCGGCGGCCAGTGCCGCCCTCTTGACTATCTTCCAGACTGCCTGGCGCGAGAGGGCAGTGCCTCGCCTGCTCACGAACAGGCTGGAATCGCCACCTGCGGTGGCGAGCTGGCGGCGCCCCAGGGCGAGGTACTCGTTGACGGCGCGGATCGCCGCCTGGCCTACAGGGACGATCCGCTCCTTGTCGCCCTTGCCGATGCACCTTACGTAGCCCAGCTCAAGATCGACGTCGTGTACTCTCAGCCCCACCAGCTCCGACACGCGCAGCCCTGACGCGTACATCAGCTCCAGCATGGCCCTGTCGCGGACGCCCTCAGGGTCGGACCACGTTACGGCGGATATGAGCCTGTCCACCTCCTGGACGCTGAGCACCCTGGGAAGGCGCATCACCTGCCTGGGGCTTTCCAGGTTGCTGGTGGGATCGGCGACGACTAATCCTCTGGACGTCAGGTAAGCGTATAGCCCACGCAGCGCCGTGAGGCGTCGAGCGGCCGAGGCGGGCGCTCCTCCGGAGTCGATGGTGTCGGCGATGAACCCAGCCACCACCCACTGCTTGGCGCTGAGCACGTCGGCCTCCTCAGGCTGGTCGCTGCCCCGCAGGGTCTGCGCGGCAAAGCCGGCGAATTGGGCAAGGTCGCGGGCGTACGCCTCAAGGGTGTTCTGGCTCAGGCCACGTTCCACCGCCAGGTGGCCCAGGTAGTCATCGATGCATTCAAGCACTGAACTTCACCGCCATCGGTGGTGCAGGCGCGTTGCCGAGGCCCGTTGGGCGCCGCCCGTTGGGCGCCTCGGGCGGCTCGGGCGCCTCGCACGGCGGAATCCTGTCACCGTAGCTACGACCCCAGAGCCCGCGTCGGCGGGGCTCACGTCCCCCGGGCACCTGGCACGGGGGGGGGAATCCTCATCGCTGAGGAGCAAATTCTCGATTCTCTACTCGATTGAGACAGAACCCCCGATTGCACCCTCACTATTGTGGAAGGCCTCGATGGCCCCCGAATCGCTTAAGGCCCGCGCCGCAGGCGCTCAGCAGGCAACCGCTTCTAGCTGGGGCTTTGCGGCCGTTCCGCCGAGAAGTCGAGCCTTCCCCTCCATGAACCGCTGCGAAGGCCGCTCCGCACGCCCCATTTTCGCAGATCCCCTCATTGGAGTGGTCCGATTTTCGCCCTTGGGCCCATGGGAGTCGAAAACTCGCCCAACTCGTCCTCACAGATGGGGAATGCGGTTCGACTGGTGCCAAAGGAGGGAAAGGAGGGATTTGAATCCGATCGCTCCCCAAGCCTATGGAAACCGTCAAAGCCGGCGCATCGCCCCACGTCTGCCTGATGATGACGTTCGACGCGCCCTGCCTCACTCCCTCTTAGTGCACGGCCTCAGCCCAGCCTTGACGCCAGTATCACCAGCGCCGGAGACACGTAAGCCTGCACCGCGCTGGCAGCTGCCAGGCTCAGGGCACACTGCGGCATCGTGGCTGCCAGACCCCGCAAGGAATCTCCTGGCGACACGTCGAGGCCCGCGAGCTTCCTGCCTATGACGGTGGTGGAGAATCGAAGGGAACCGGCGCACGCTGTAACCAGGGCGGGGGCGGCTATCAGGTTGTGGGGCATGACTGAAGCCAGTGCCAGCGCGACTCCGGGAAGCCCTAGCTCCCTCACGATGAAGCAGACGGTGAACCCCACGGAGAACCCCCTCACCGTCACCACCACCAGAGATCCCAGCGCTCCCAACACGCTGAGCCCGCCCAGCCAGATGAGGATCAGCGAACCCATGTTGGCACGCAGGCTTGCCCAGAAAGCCCCTAAGTGGCTCTTCGGCATCTCAGTTCTGAGCTCGGCGAACCCTGCCTCAAGATAGCCCAGCACCAAATCGGACGATTCCGAATGGAAAGCCGCGTACGCCGCCCCGGCGCAGACGCCAGCCATCAGGGCCAGCACCACCAGCGCGAAAAGCGGCATGCCCCCGCCTGCGCCAGCGCCTGCACCTCCGTACCTAAGCCGGCGCGGATGCCACCCGGGGCGCACCAGCTGCCGCGAGCGCCTGCGCGGCCTCATGCGTGTCGGCCAGCTCATATCGGTCTCTCCCCTTCCCCAGACATGCCTATGCCCGGGTAGGGAGCACGATTACAGGCTAGTCTTCCAGGGATACTCTGCCGTAGGCGCCTCCGCCGCCAGCGTCCAGACGGAGCGCTCCGGACCTGGCATCGATGATGCGCCCTGCCAGCGTGTCTCCCACCACCCGGGCGAGGCGCTCGAACGGGGCATCATGAAGCGCGGCGAGTTCCGAGCCGAACTCCCTGACCAGCGCCTTGATGCGCGCGGGGCCTATGCCGGGGATGAACTGAAGGGGCACCTGGTACCGGTATTCCGGCCGGTGCGGCGGACTGTGCGGAGTCGGGTGGTCGGCGATCTCGGCTAGCCTGTCGGCGACGCCCACCACCACCCTGTGGCTGGCGCACTTAGGGCATACGCGGGGCTCTCCGGGCTGCACGCTGAACCTGGCGCCACAGGTGTCACATCCGGACAGATGGTACTTGCCAAGCCTCGGGTCGAGGCCATAGTTGAGGCGAACGCCGCGCCCGTCCCTCCTGGCAAGGGCCAGGGCCAGCTCGCTGAAGGTGGGCCTTTCCATGTCCATGACGTTGAACTCTCGACCGATCCTGGGTAGCGAGTGTGCGTCGGAGTTCGATAGGAATGTGAACTGGGCCAGCTCCGCTATGGTATCTGCCATCGCCGTATCAGCTGAAAGCCCCAGCTCGATGGCGTTCACAAGCTCCAGGCCATCTTCGCTCATGGCCTGCTCAATTCTGGGCACACACGCCCCCAGTACGCCTTTGTGCGGGGTGAACACGTGCGATGGCACGAACAGGCCGTCAAGGTCGTGCGTGAGCTTCGCCAGCTCCGTCGGCGACATCCGGACATGCTGCGTGCTGAGGTCTATGTTGCTGACGAGCCTCTTGACCTCCGACGAGAAATCCTGCATTGCGCGGATGCTCGGCATGAAGCACATATAGTGTGCGGAACACCCCTCAGGCAGGCTGGCTTCGAGCTCTGCCCCGATGATAACGGTGGACTCTTCGGCTGCGCCTTCAGAGTACGCAATGCCCCCTCCCTCCAGCTCGGACATGTGCCCTGAATCCAGGAGCTCCGAAATGTCGCGGAGCACGCGGGGAGAGGCGCAGTCCACGATGCCAACCATCTGGACCCCGGCGGAGCTGTGGGCGCGCTGCGCGATGTTCTTGAACACCAGGTCTCTCGCGGCGCTTATCTTCACCGGCTCTCCGCGGGAGTCCCTTCCAATATGTACATGCAGGTCCACGCGATACTGCTTCAACTCGGCCCTCCAAACATCGTTTGCTCAATCACTGGCCTGGGCGGCCTCGCCACGGCCGACGCGGCATCCGACGGCCAGCGAGGCGGCATAGGCCCCTGCCGCGCTGGCGGTCAGGAAGAACTCCGGCTCCTGGGCGCTGTCGCGCCCCATCGTGGAGAGCTCCAGGCCAGCGGCTTGGGCCTCTCGAAGGCCCCCCTCGCCCGGGTGCAGCGCCAGCCGGTGTCCTATTCCGCTCAACGCCGGTTCCAGCGCCTCGACGGCCCGCTCAAGGAAAGCGGGGTCCATGTCGTCCGCCAGCACGACAGTGCACGGGAGGCAGCACACGTCCCGCAGCACGGTAATGGTGTGGTGGCTGACCGGAGTGTGTCGACCGCGTGGATCACCTCGGGACAGCCTCGGGGCCATGATCGCCTGCCCTCGCAGCCGCGTCGCTGCGTCCAGCGCCGGGCCTTGCTCGATGGCGGTGGTTCCGAAGCGGGTTCCGGTGCCCACGACGCCTGGGCCCATGCAGACGATCGCCACGTCGCACTTGACCACCTGCTTTGCGATGATCAGCGCCGAATGGACGTTCACGGCTTCATGGTCGCCCCCGAAGGCGTGGCCGGCGGTTATCACCGACGATACCAAGCCCACCCGCACCAGCCGGCTCACAGTCCTGCTCAATGCCGCTGGCAGCGCGCCGCCATCAGTCATTATGTACGCCAGGCGCAGTGCGCCTTCCGTCGCCCCGGCCCCATCCCCAACCCCACATCCCACGCGTTCCGCAGCCGACACCGCCGGCACCGCCGACGGAACCACAGCAGCAGACGCCGCCGACGCCGATGCCGACGCCGCCGACGCCACCCACGCCGCTCCAGCAGCAGCCGGCGCCAGCATCGAGTGCAGCTCGCACACGACCACTGGCATGCCGTCGAGCCCGCTGAACGCCTCAATCGCCTCAAGGCAAGCGGCGCTCTCCTCCGCCGCCCCGCACGCGATCTGCATCGGCGTGTACCTCAGCTTCATGATGTGCCCGCCTGGCGTGCCCTCAAGCTCCTTGCGCCCGTCGGCCCACATCACGAAGTGGGAACCACCGCTGCCCAGGCCAAGCCGGACAGCGGTGGTGTTCACGATAACCCTCTGGCCGCCCGCCACGCGGCCGGTGATGTCGGGATAGCATATGGCCGGGCACTCCGGCTCAGATTCTGTCTGAACCACCACCCGCTGAATGTGCGCAGAGTCCTCTTCCACGCGGAGCACTACTGCCGGTTCGGCGATGAGCACCGCTGCACCTCCTGGCGCCTGGCGCGCGAGATCGCACGCTCTCAGTATGCCCATAGGTGCCTCCCAACCAGCCGAGCCCTCCTACTTCACCAGCTCCGCGCCGCGCTTCAGCGCCTCGAGGTTCAACGGGATCAGATCGTGCCTGCGCGCCGGCAGCACCTCAGCAAGGCACTGGCCCACTGTCTCAAACGACACCGTGCCCCTGGCCTTGATGTATGCCCCCAGCACCACCATGTTGGCAACCTTGTCTGAACCCACCTCTTCGCCCAGCTCGTTCGCGGGCACCGCTATAACGCGAATGTCCGTCCTCTCCGGCGCCCTGTCTATCAGAGAGCTGTTGTATATCAACAGACCCCCAGGCTGCACCATGGGCTCGAACCTGTCCAGGGACGGGCGGTTCATCACTATGGCCGTGGTTGGCTCCGTCACGATGGGCGACGCGATGGGCTCGTCCGAGACCACCACCGAGCAGTTGGCCGTGCCCCCGCGCATCTCTGGGCCGTACGAC
Organism: Clostridia bacterium DTU025; assembly: GCA_001513145.1. Classification (GTDB taxonomy): domain Bacteria; phylum Bacillota; class DTU025; order DTU025; family DTU025; genus DTU025. Next base: position 89,522 of record LFSP01000037.1, read on the forward strand.
GGGATCCACGACACGTTCTTGCCCTCGTGCATTCCGGCGTACGACAGGATCTGCCCCATCACCATGACGCCCTGGCCACCGAATCCGGCGATGATGAGCTCCTCAACCATTGGCCTGCCCCCTCTCCGGCGTCTCCGGCATCTCCGGCGTCCTGAACTCGCCAAGGGGATAGTACGGTATCATGTTCTTCTCCACCCAGGCCATGGCGTCCACCGGCGACATCCCCCAGTTGGTGGGGCATGTCGACAGGCACTCCACCAACGAGAAACCTTCTCCGGCCGCCTGCACCTGGAAGGCCTTCTTGATGGCCCGCCCTGCCCTGGCTATGTGCGCCGGGCTCGTGGTGGACACCCTCGCCACATACGTGGCGCCCGGTATCGTGGCCAACATCTCCGCGATCCTCAGCGGCTGCCCTGCCAGCGCCGGCTGCCGGCCCCGCGGCGACGTGGTGGTCTTCTGCCCCACCAGCGTGGTGGGGGCCATCTGTCCGCCGGTCATCCCGTAGATGGCGTTGTTCACGAATATCACCGTGATGTTCTCGCTGCGCATGGCGGCGTGCACGATCTCGGCAGTGCCTATCGATGCCAGGTCGCCGTCTCCCTGATAGGTGAAGACGATGGCATCAGGCACCGCCCGCCGTATCCCCGTGGCTACCGCAGGCGCCCTGCCGTGGGCCGCCTGCTGGAAGTCGCAGTCGAAGTAATCGTAGGAGAACACCGAGCACCCCACCGATGCCACTCCAACCGCGCGGTCGCGCAGGCCGAGCTCGTCGATGGCGTCTGCCACCAGCTTGTGTATGATGCCGTGGGTGCATCCCGGGCAGTAGTGCGTCGGCACCGGCCGCAGCGACTTCGGAACCGCGTAAACCTGCTTCATCTCAGCTGATCCCCTCCCTTGTCGCTTGGTCCGCAGCCCCGTGCCTTGCCAGCGCGGCCGCCCTCTCCACTATATCGGCCGCCTTCGGGACCACTCCTCCGGTGGTGCCCAGGAAGTCCACTGGCGCGGCCCCTGCCACCGCGATCCTCACGTCGTCCACCATCTGGCCGAGGCTCATCTCCACGGTCAGCACCGCCTTGACCTGCCTGGCCCTTTCGCCGAGCGCCTTGTACGGGAACGGCGACACCGTTATCGGCCTGAAGAGCCCCGCGCGCACGCCTGCCGTCCGGAGTTTCTCCACCGCCGATCTGCACACCCTTGACGTGGTGCCGTACGCCACCAGGAGCACCTCTGCGTCGTCCGTCCGCACCTCCTCGTAGCGCGTCTCGGCTGCCTCCGCCCTCTTGAACTGCTCCTGAAGCCGCAGGTTATGCTTGTAGAGCTCCTCGGGCTTGAGATAGATGGAGCTCACGATCCTTGGCGCGCGTCCGCCCCTGGCGCCGCGCGTGGCCCACTCCGGCTCCGGCCGCTGGGGTGCGTTTTCCGGCTCCGATCCCTCCGGGAAGCTCACGGGCTCCATCATCTGCCCCAGCACGCCGTCGCCCAGGATCATCACTGGAATGCGGTAACGCTCCGCCACGTCGTAGGCGCCAAGCGTTAGGTCGACCATCTCCTGTACCGACGCAGGGGCGTACACTATCAGGCGGTAGTCGCCATGCCCCCCGCCTTTCGTGGCCTGGAAATAGTCGCTCTGAGCCGGCGCGATGCCGCCGAGACCCGGTCCTCCCCTGACCATGTTCACTATGAGACAGGGAAGCTGCGCCCCGGCCAGATACGAGATGCCTTCCTGTTTCAGACTGATCCCGGGGCTCGACGACGACGTCATCACCCTCGCCCCTGCCCCGGCCGCTCCGTACACCATGTTGATGGCCGCCACTTCGCTCTCGGCCTGCACGAAGGTGCCGCCCACCTCAGGCAGCCTGCGCGACATGTATTCCGGTATCTCGTTCTGCGGAGTGATGGGATACCCGAAGAAGAACCTGCATCCCGCCCTGATCGCAGCCTCCGCAACGGCCTCGTTGCCTTTGAAGAGCTTTCGTCCTGCCATGCGTCACGCCTCCTCAGGGTTTGAATACTTCGATGACGGCATCCGGGCACACTCGTCCGCAGATGCCGCACGAGATGCAGCTCGCCTCGTCAACGAGCTCGGCGGGGTGGTATCCCCTGGAGTTGATGCGGTCCGCCATGGCAAGCGCGCTCTTCGGGCAGAAGTGCACGCACAGCCCGCATCCCTTGCACTTGGCTTCGTCGATTACTACCTTCTTCACGGACTACCTCCTAACACCAGCCTCAGGCAGTACCCGAGGCGGAACTCGGGCGCGCCGACATCCTCTTCGGCCTCTCATGGCCGGCAAGCACCCTCAGGCCCGCCTCAGCCAGCGCCCGCATCTCCTCCTCGCCCGGGTACACCATCACTGGGGCAATGAACTTCACGCGCTGGGAGATCCACTCCACCAGCCTCGAGCAGTGGGCCGCCCCTCCCGTCAGGACTATGGCGTCCACACGGCCAGCCAGCGCGCACGCCACCCTGCCGATCTCCTTGGCCACCTGGTAGGCCATGGCCTCAAGGCACAGTGCCGCGTGTTGGTCGCCGGCGTCGATGGCGGCATCGACATCCCTCAGGGAGTTCGTGCCCAGGTAGGCCACGAGCCCGCCCTTGCCGTTGATCAGCTTCAGGATCTCCTCCTTCGTGTACCTGCCAGAAAAACATAGCCGCACCAACCCAGTGGCGGGCAGCAGACCGGACCGCTCCGGCGAGAACGGACCCTCGCCCTTCAGGGCGTTTGCCACCTCCACCACCCGGCCGCGCCTGTGGCCGCCCACGCTGATGCCGCCGCCGAGGTGCGCCACGATGAGGTTGATCTCCTCGTACTTCTTGCCCAGGTCGGCGGCGGCCCGCCTGGCCACGGCCTTCTGGTTGAGGGCATGGAAGATGCACACCCTGGGCGCCTCCGGAAGGCCGGTGTACCTCGACACGTCGTCAAGCTCATCGGTGGTGACCGGATCCGCTATGAACGCCGGAATCCCCAACGGCTCGGCCACCCTCCGCGCCAATAGCCCACCCAGGCTCGACGCGTGCCCACCACCTGATGAGCGAAGCAGCGACACCAGCTCCTCGTCCACCACGTAGGTGCCGCCCTCCGAGGGCGGAAGCACCCCGCCCCTTCCCATCACCGCGCTGAGCGACGACGGACGTATGCCGCTGGCCTCCAGGAACCGCATCACGTGCTCGTACCGGAGCTCCAGCTGATGGAAGATGCTGGGGAACTGCGCCAGCATCTCGGCGTCGTGGGCCAGGTTACGGGATGCCACCATCTCATCATCATTGAAGACGGCTACCTTCGTCGAAGTGGAGCCGGGGTTGATGACCAGCTGAACGAACACCCGCGCCGTCTCCCCCTTCACGACGCCACTATGGCAAGCGCCAGCGAAAGCATGCGCGCCCTGGGCGAGTCAGACCTGGACGTTAGCACCACCGGGGCCCGCGCCCCCGCGATGACGGCGGCCGTGTCCACGTCACCGAAGTACACCATGGTCTTGTAGATCACGTTTCCCGCGGCGATGTCAGGCGCCAGCAGTATGTCGGCCCTGCCAGCCACAGGCCCGCCCACGCCCTTATGCCTGGCGGACTCCATCGACACGGCATTGTCAAGCCCCAGCGGCCCGTCGACGATGCAGCCCTTGATCTGCTTGCGGTCGGACATCTTAGCCAGCGCTGCCGCCTCGATGGTCTCAGGCATGTCCGGGTTCACCGTCTCCACCGCCGCGACACAGGCAACCTTCGGCTCGGCATTGCCCAGCCTGTGCGCTACGTCCACCGCGTTCTGTATTATCTGAACCTTCTGTTCCAGCGTCGGCGCTATGTTCATGGCCCCGTCGGTCAGGTATATCATCCTGTCGTACCGGGGGTTCTTGAACACGGCCACGTGGCTGAGGAGCCTGTTGGTGCGCAGTCCGATCTCCTTGTCAAGCACCGCCCTGAGGAAGTCGGCGGTGGGCACCAGGCCCTTCATCAGGATCCCCGCCTCGCCCGAGCTCACCTTGGCCACTGCCTTCCGCGCCGCCTGAGCGGGGTCGGGCTCGTGGACGATCTCAACTCCTGACAGGTCAAGGCCGATCTCGGCAGCCATGGCGTTCACCTGGGCCTCATCGCCCACCAGGACGAACCTGCCCATGCCCTCCGCCTGGGCCATGCCCACAGCCTCCAGCACTTCCTTGTCGTGAGCCGCTGCCACCGCCACCTTCGCCTCTGACCGCGCCTTGGCCTGACTAATCAGTTCAACGAAATCGGTGATCATCGCGGTTCCCCTCCTACAACAGCAGAATAGTCTTTGGCCTCTTCCAGCCCGTTCAGCACACGCAGCGCCCCCATGGCCAGCGCCTGCATCTCGTTCTCCCCGGGATACACGTAAACCGGAGCGATGAAACGGCAACGCTCGGTGACGTAATCCACAAGGCGCTGCCAGTGTGCCAGCCCGCCCGTGATGGCCACGGCGTCCACGTTGCCGCTGAGCACAGCTGCCATGGCTCCGATCTCCTTGGCTATACCGTAGAACATGGCCTCAGCCACCCGAAGCGCGTGTTCGTCGCCTTCTTGGATCATCCGCTCCACGTCACGGGCGTCAGCGGTGCCCAGGTGCGCCTTGAGCCCGGAGGCCCTGGTGAGCCTGTGTATGAGCTGGTCCTCAGTGTACTTGCCGGAGAAGCACATGTCCACTATCACGCTTGCGCAGATGGATCCCGCTCGCTCCGGCGAGAACGGACCCTCGTCATCGGCCCCGTTCACGTCCACCATCCTGCCGGCCCGCACCGCTGCGATGGAGATGCCGCTGCCCAGGTGGGCAACGACCATGTTGAGGTCCTGAAGGTCACGCCCCAGCTCCTGAGCCACCCTGTGGGCGGTGCTGCGAACTGACAGGGCGTGCAGCCGCGACTGTCGGGGCACTTGAGGCAGGCCTGAAAGGCGCGCCTCAGGGTCGAACTCGTCAACAGTGATGGGATCAAGGAGGTATGCCCGAATGCCCAGACGCCGGGCGATGTTGAAAGCGATCGGCGGGGAGAAGTTCGCCGCGTGATGCAGCGCCGGACGATGCAGCAGGTCATCCACCACCCTCTCGTCGATGAGGTATACGCCGCCAGGCATTGACCTGAGGGCCCCTCCCCGGGCCACCACGGCGCACAGCCGTTCCGGCGCCTCGTCATGCTTCGCCAGGCAGTCCTCTACGGCGGCCGTCCTGAACCTTAGGTGCTCCTCTGGACTGGTCAGTGGGGCCAGCTCATCCGGCAAGTGCTCAAGCGTTTCAGACCACACCACGTTCTCGTCGTTATACACGGCCAGCTTGGTCGAAGCTGACCCGGTGTTTATCACCAGGATTCGATGCCCGGCCCTGGCAGGGCTCAAGGGCCTCACCGCCTTTCGTCGTCACGCATGCACAGAATCTATATTCTACTCCGCCGCACAAACTCCCTTCACAAATGAGAATAGCCGGAGCAAGTCCGGCTGTTGCACATCGTTTCAGTATGCTGTTTTTCCGGCGCTACCTGCGGAACCGACCGCCAGGTCCTCCAGGCCGCTTCGGACCGCCCGGGCTGGACGAACGCGGGCCGCCTGGGCCTCCAGTCCTCGGAGGCCTGCCGGGCGCTCCGTCGCCAAGCCCCTCTGGCTTCGGAAGCAGGTCCTTGCGGGAGAGGTTTATCCTCCCTTGGCTGTCGATCTCGCATACTCTCACCGTGACCTCGTCTCCGACGTTCAGCACGTCCTCGACGGAGTTCACCCTTTCCCAAGAAAGCTGCGAGATGTGCACCAGACCTTCCTTGCCAGGCAAGATCTCCACGAAGGCGCCGAAAGGCATTATCCTGCTGACCCTGCCGGTGTACACCTCTCCGGCCTGCGGGTCGTGCACCAGTTCCATGATCATGCCCACGGCCTTCTTCGCCATCTCCTCGTTGGTCGACGCAATGAACACACGGCCGTCGTCCTCGATGTCGATCTTGGTTCCGGTGGCGTCGATGATCTTGCGGATCATCTTGCCTCCAGGGCCGATCACGTCCCTGATCTTGTCGGGGTCGATGGTGATGGTGAGCATCCTGGGCGCGTAAGGCGACAGCTCAGGCCTGGGCGCAGGCAGGGTCTCCAGCATCCTGCCGAGGATGAAGAGCCGTCCCCTGCGAGCCTGCTCCAGAGCTTCCTCAAGTATCTCCCTGGAGATGCCCTTGACCTTGATGTCCATCTGGATGGCGGTCACCCCGTCAGTGGTGCCGGCCACCTTGAAGTCCATGTCGCCCAGATGGTCCTCGATGCCCTGGATATCCGTGAGGATGGTGAAGTTGTCCCCGTACTTCACCAGACCCATGGCCACTCCGGCTACGGGCTTGCGAATGGGCACGCCTGCGTCCATCAGCGCCAGGGTGCTGCCGCATACCGATGCCTGGCTCGTGGATCCGTTGGATTCGATGGTCTCCGTCACCAGCCTTATGGTGTACGGGAACTCCTCCTCCGGCGGGATCATCGGCAGCAACGCGCGTTCAGCCAGCGCGCCGTGGCCGATCTCCCTGCGACCAGGCCCCCTCATGGGCCTGACCTCACCGACGCTGTAGCCAGGGAAGTTGTAGTGATGCATGTAGCGCTTGGACTCAATGAGCCCGAGATCGTCGATGATCTGCATGTCGCCGACGGCACCCAGCGTGCACGCGGTTATCACCTGAGTCTGGCCCCTACGGAACATGGCGGATCCGTGCACCCGCGGCAGGATTCCAACCTCGCAGGTAATGGGCCGGATCTCATCCAGGGCCCTGCCGTCAGGCCTGACGTGCTCTACCGTGATCATGCGGCGCACGATCTCCTTGAGCATATCATCGAGGACGGCGCCGATGTCCTTGACAGGCACCTCTTCCCCCATGAGCTCGGCGAAATGCGCCAGGGTTTCCTCCCTCACGGCGTCAAGCCTCTGCTCTCGCTCCACCTTGTCGGGGTTGCGTACAGCCTGCTCCAGGCGCTCATAGGCGAACTCCCTGACCTTCTGAGCCAGATCCGGATCGGGCTGGAAGATCTTGAACTCGCGTTTCGGCACCCCAACGGCCTCGATGATGGTCCTCTGGAACTCGATGATTCGCTTGATCTCCTCGTGGCCGAACATGATCGCCTCGAGGACCTTGCTCTCAGGCAGCTCGTTGGCGCCAGCCTCCACCATCAGCACCGCGTCGTATGTACCGGCAACCACCAGCGACAGGCTGGACTTCTCGGTCTGCTCGGCGTCGGGGTTCAGCACCAGCTCCCCGTCGACCAATCCCACCTTCACGCCGGCGATGGGGCCCTCGAACGGTATGTCGGAGATACACAGGGCCACCGACGCCCCATTCATGGCCAGCACAGATGGCTCGACCCCAGGCTCCACCGACATCACCGTGGCGACCACCTGAACGTCGTTGCGGAAGCCCTGAGGGAACAGCGGCCTGATGGGCCTGTCGATCTGCCGCGCCGCCAGGATCGCAGCCTCGCTGGGCCGTCCTTCCCTCTTGATGAACCCTCCGGGGATCTTGCCCACGGCGTACAGGCGCTCCTCGTAGTCCACCAGCAGAGGGAAGAAGTCTATGCCCTCCCTGGGCTCACGGGAAGCTGTGGCCGTGACCAACACCACGGTCTCTCCGTATCTGCACAGCACCGAGCCACCGGCCTGCTGCGCATAGTGGCCCGTCTCGAACACGAGCTTACGTCCGGCCACAGTTGTTTCGAAAACTTGATGCATCTAGTCACCTACCTTCTTGTGATAGCGGGTTTCAGTGCGAGTGCAAGCACAGAGAGCGGGACCGCATCGCCCGCTCTCACCCATAACGTACCTACTTCCGCAGACCGAGCTGGTCGATGATGACCCTGTACCTCTGGATGTCGGTCTTCTTCAGGTAATCCAGCAGAGCTCTGCGGCGTCCGACCATCTTGAGAAGCCCGCGGCGCGAATGGTGGTCCTTCTTGTGCACCCTTAGGTGCTCCGTCAGGTAGTTTATCCGTTCGGTCAAGATAGCCACCTGAACCTCGGGCGAACCGGTGTCGGTATCGTGGATGCGGTACTGGTCAATGATTTCTCTCTTGCGTTCCTGGTTAAGAGCCATCGTGTGTACCTCCTGTCAGGTAATTGCCCCTTACCAAGAAGACCGTCGGAGGGGTCGGTAATCGTAGTAAAGGGTTGGCAAGCTATTCGGAACCTATGCGCCAGCTTGCGATGTTCATTCTAGCATACGCCCTTGGAGCTGTAAACCGGCGCCGCAGGCGTCCGAGCCCACAAGCTCCACGGCGCGTACGATGTCGGCACGTATCTGAGCCACCAGCTCCGCCCGGTCGGAGAAGACCATCTCAGGGCGGAGGCGCTGGACGAACTGCACCGTCATGCGCTGGTTGTGGAAATCGCCGCTGGCCCCCACCAGGTGAGCCTCGACGCGCACCCCGCGGGCCTCATCGGAGAAGGTCGGCCTTGTGCCTATGTTGCACACTGCTGGCCAGTGCGCCCCATCCTGCGTGCGCACAACACAGGCGTACACGCCTCTCGCCGGAAGGGCAATGCCCTTCGCGGTTCGCAGGTTCGCGGTGGGGATGCCCATGCCCGCGCCCACGCCCCGACCGTGCTCCACCACGCCGTCGACGGCATGGGGCCTGCCCAGCATTCGCGCGGCCCTCTCCACATCGCCCAGCGCCACCGCCTCCCGTATGGCGGTGCTTGACACGGGAACACCGTCCACCTTGACCTGGGGGACCACCGTGACACCGAATCCAAGCTCAACGCCGAGCTGCACCAGAAGGACCGGGGTTCCCTGGCCCATGCGCCCGAAGGTGTAGTCATATCCCACCACCACGTGCTCGGCTCCCAACTGCTCCGCCAGGACAGCTCTGGCGAACTCCTGCGGCGAGCAGGCGGCGAACTCAGGCTCGAAGCGGCGCACCACCACCTGGTCCACCCCGGCCTCCTCGAAGAGCTCCAGCTTCCTCTGCAGCGAAACAAGGTACAGCGGCCGCCTCTGGGGTGCCAGCACCTCGATGGGGTTGACATCGAACGTGAAGGCTCCGGCGGGCAACCCCTTCTCCCGCGCCTGCCGCTGCGCCGCCCTGAGTAGCGCCACGTGCCCTCTGTGCACGCCGTCGAAGGTGCCCAGCGCCCATACGGCGCGCGGAGTCACCGAACCCAGCCCTTCACTTGCGAAAACGATGTTCATGAGCCCTCAGCCTCTCTCCCCAGAACCACCTTGGGATGCAGCGCAACTCCGTCGTCGCACGCGGCTCCCCCAGGCTCGGCCCATGCCACTGCCGCCAGACTGCCGTCAGGGTCAAACAGCGCCGTCCAGCCGCGGCCGCTGGCACCGGCGCCCGTGACCCTGCCTGCGTCGGCACGTATGACGTTGCCGTTCAGCGCCCTGACGGTCTCCAAGTCGTTCATCATCAGTCGAGGCAGGTGCGCCACCCCTCTCGCCATGGGATGCAGCACTGCCCCGTAATCCGCTGTCTCTGCGGCCGCGGCCACGGCTTCGATGGTGGCGCATTCCTCAAGCGAGAAGCCTGAGGCTCTGGTACGCACCAGGCTGCCCATGTGGCCCGGCACTCCCAGGGACGCGCAGATGTCTTCGCACAGAGTTCGTATGTACGTGCCTTTCGAGCACTCCACGGCGATCCGCACCGACGAGCCACTGACGATAGGCTCAGGCCAGGCATCCAGGTCCACAGGGACGATGCCGTACACGGTGACTCTCCTGGCCTCGCGCTCCACGGTGATGCCCTCCCTGGCAAGCTCGTAGAGGCGTCGGCCCTCGTAGTGCACGGCGGATACCATGGGAGGAACCTGCATGATCTCGCCGGTGAACTTATGTAAGGCATCGACGACCGCCTCACGGGGGATGGTGAACCCGTCCATCCGCGCCACCACCTGGCCGTGGGAGTCGCCGGTGGTGGTGGCGGAGCCGAATACGATCTCAGCCTCGTACGCCTTGGGCATGTCCATCAGGAACCTGGAAAGCCGCGTGGCCCTGCCCAGGCACAACACCAGCACGCCTGTGGCCTCAGGGTCCAGCGTGCCGGTGTGACCCACGCTGCGCTCTCGCGTGAGCCTGCGCACCCTGGCCACCACGTCGTGGGACGTGAAGCCTGCCGGCTTGTAAAGGGCCATCAGTCCGTCCACTGGTGGCCGGCCTCCCGGAGCGCCTTTCTCACCTCAGCCATCACCGCGGCTTTGGCCTGCTCGAGACCTCCCCTGAACGTGAGGCCAGATGCCCGAACGTGCCCTCCACCGCCCAACGCCAGCGCTATCCTGGACACGTCCACGTCACGGTTGGACCTGAGCCCCACCCTGATCTCATCGGAGCCGATCTCCTTGTAAACCACGGCCACCTCCACACCCGCCACCGACCTTGCATATGAGATGAACCCCTCTGTCTCCGACTCAGTAAGGGAATAGCGCCTCATGAGGTCAGCGGTGATGTCCATGGACGCCATCAGACCGGAGCAGTGGAATTCCATGCTGAGTATCGCCTCGGCCATGCCCGCAAGGGACTGGTACGACCTGGTGTCGTACACGCTCTGGCTTATCTGCCAGGGGCTTGCCCCCGCCTCGGTGAGGGCGGCGGCCACACGAAACGTGTAGGCCGTGGTGTTGGAGTACCTAAAGGAGCCGGTGTCGGTGATCACCCCCGCCAGCAGGCAAGTGGCCGTCTCCGGGCCCAGGGCGATGCCCATCCGCTCCAGAAGGCCGAACACCATCTCCGAGGTGGATGCGGCTGCCACGTCCACCCAGTTGATGTCGGCGAAGCCTGTGTTGGTGGGATGGTGATCCACGTTCGCCATCAGGCCGCTTGCCTGCACCGCACCGGCGCAGCGGCCCACCCGGTCCAGGGAGCCGCAGTCCAGCACCACCGCAAGGGCGTGCTGCCCCGCCGCGGCCGCGCAGTCCCCCGCCATGATCTCGTCGGCGCCTGGCAGGAACCTGAGGTTCGCCGGCACCTCGTCGGAGAGCACCGCAATGACCATCTTCCCGGCGCTCTCAAGGGCGTGCTTCAGGCCCAGCATCGAGCCGATGGCGTCGCCGTCCGGCTGCACGTGGGTTGTCACTATGATACTTGGAGACTGCTCAATGGCCTCGACCAGCCGCTGCGGAACGTTCATCAGCGGTCCTCCTGCTTGATCCTGGACAGCACTTCCATGATACGCGCCCCGTGTTCCAGGGAGGTGTCGTGCACAAAATGGATCTCAGGCGTGAGCCTCAGCTGGATCCTCCTGCCTATCTCAGACCGGATGTAGCCCTTGGCGCTCTCCAGGGCGCGCATGGTCTTGGCCTTCGCCTCTTCGTCACCGAGGATGCTCACGTAGACCTTCACGTGCTGCATGTCACCGCTGACCTCGACGTCCACCACTGTGGCGAACCCGAGCCTGGGATCCTTCAGGTCTTTCTGGAGTATGCTTGATATCTCCTCACGCATCGTGGCCCTTACCCTGTCGAGCCTGCGGTTGGCCATTGAACCACACCTCCATCAGGCAGTACATGTGTAAGTAGCTGCGCCAAGGCAGCGCGGGGAGCCGTTCGACGATGAAACGACTCCCGCCTGCATACAGGTGCGTGCTCACGGGCTCCCTGAAGGCCTTCAGGGAGACTCGTTACAGCTGGCGCCTTACTTCTTCCTTGCCGTATGCCTCAATGACGTCGCCCACGCGCACGTCGTTCCAGCCTTCGATGCCGATCCCGCACTCGAACCCGGCCGCCACCTCGCGCACGTCGTCTTTGAACCGCTTGAGCGACGCCAGCTTACCCTCATGCACCACGACCCCGTCGCGGAGCACTCTCACCCTGGCCGTCCTGGCTATCCTGCCGTCGGTCACGTATGACCCTGCGACCATGCCCGCCTTGGGCACCTTGAACGTGGCCCTGACCTCGGCATGGCCCGTCACGACCTCGCGGAACTCAGGCTCCAGGAGGCCAACCATGGCCTTCTTCACGTCGTCGATGACGTCGTAGATCACTCGATAGAGCCTCACGTCGACGCCCTCGATCTCGGCCGTGGCGGCTCCCGCCGCGTCGGGCCTGACGTTGAACCCGATGACCACCGCGTTGGACGCGGAGGCCAGCATCACGTCTGATTCACTTACGGCCCCAACGCCGGAGTGGATCACGTCCACCTTCACCTCATCGGTGGAGAGTTGCTCCACAGCCTGCCTCAACGCCTCGGCGGAACCCTGCACGTCCGCCTTGATGATGAGCCTGAGCTCCTTGACCCCCTCCTTGATCTGGGAGAACAGGTCCTCAAGGCTCATCTTCCTGGTGGTCTCGGCCATCTCGGCTGCGCGCTTGCGGTCAGCCCGGCGCTCGGCAACCAGCTTGGCCTCGCGTTCGTCGGTGACCACTTGGAACACGTCGCCTGCCTCCGGCACGGCGCCAAGGCCCAAGACCTCCACGGGCATGGACGGGGTGGCCTCCTCGATGGGCTCGCCCCTGTAGTTGGCCATGGCCCTGACCCTTCCGAAGATCTCGCCCACCAGGAAGCTGTCGCCTATCCTGAGGGTGCCCTTATTGATCAGGACCGTGGCGACGGGCCCCCTGCCCCTATCCAGCTTGGCCTCGATGACCGTACCCATGGCGGGCCTGTTGGGGTTGGCCTTAAGGTCCCGCATGTCGGCAACGAGCAGGATCATCTCCAGAAGGTCGTTGATGCCCATCTTCTGGACGGCCGAGACTTCCACCATCACGGTGTCGCCGCCCCACTCCTCCGGCACCAGGCCCTGTTCGGACAGCTCCCGTTTGACCCTGTCGGGCTGCGCCGTCGGCTTGTCTATCTTGTTGATTGCCACCACTATCGGAACCTTCGCGTCCTTGGCGTGGTTGATGGCCTCCCTGGTCTGGGGCATAACCCCGTCATCCGCCGCCACCACCAGAACCGCCACATCGGTGACCTGTGCGCCGCGGGCTCTCATGGCTGTGAAGGCCTCGTGGCCAGGAGTGTCAAGGAACGTGATTTTCCTGCCGTTCAGCTCCACCTGGTACGCGCCTATGTGCTGCGTGATCCCGCCGGCTTCCGTGGCAGTGACGTTCGTCTGCCTGATGGCATCAAGAAGCGACGTCTTGCCGTGGTCCACGTGGCCCATGATGGTCACCACAGGGGGCCTCGGAAGCAGGCTCTCCGGCGGATCCTCGACGTCGGCGATGGCCACCTCGCGCTCCTCACGCTCCGATCTGAGCTCGGCCTCGAACCCCATCTCCGTGGCGAGGATCTGTGCCACGTCGCCGTCGATCTCGCTGTTGATGCTGGCCATCACGCCCAGTCTAATGAGCTTGCCCATGACCTCGTTCACCGGCAGTCCCAGCTTGTTGGCGAGCTCCCGCACGGTGAGGGATGCCTCGATCTCCACCTTGCGCACCTTCTGCTGGCGTTCGCGCTTGCGGGTGGTGCGCCTGATCTCGATGTCGTCGACGGAGTCGAGGTCGCCCACCTTCACGCGGCGCTCGATCAGCTTGGCATCGCCAAGCGGCGCCGACGTGGGAGCCTTCTTTCTCCCGCGCTTACTGGCCTTGCGCTCGCCCCTGCCACCGTCCAGATCGTCATCGCCGCGACCATAGCGTTTGTCGCGGGTCCATCCGGGTTTCCCCCTTCCGGCCACGCCCTTGGGGGCGCTGCCCGCGGTCGTCGCAGTCGAAGGCTTAGGCGGGATCGCCGCAGGCCCTCTCGTCGCCTGGCGCTGCGCTGGCCCTGCGCCCTGCGCCCCGGCGGGGCGCGGTGGGAACTGGCCGCGCTCCGGCCTGCCCCCTACGGGCCTGTCTGGCCTGCCGGCGGGATACCCGCCTGCATGAGGCGTGACAGCCCCCGGCGCCGCGCCGCCCGGCCTCGCAGGCGCCTGAGCGCTGCGCTGCCCGGGCTGGCCATACCTTGGAGGCATCCCCTGGGAACGAGGCCTCGCCCGCGATGGTATGAAAGGATACGACGGATCCAGAGGCTGGCTCGGCTGCGCCTGCCTGGGGCCCTGCTGGCCCGCCTGTGGACGACTTATCGATGATTGCCGCGCCCTGTCATCATGGCGCTGGGGTGCTCCTGCAGGATGTCCGGCAGCAGGCCTCTGCGGGGGCCTCTGTTGCGGAGCGGGCGGCTGTGGACGAGCCTGCTGACGCACGGTAGGCTCAGCCTGTGCGGGCCTTGCCTGCGTTGAGGCAGGCTGCTGGGCGCTGGGCGCGCGACCTGCCGCCTGCCGGTCCCCCGATGCGGCCGGCTGCGCCTGGTCCTTGCCTGGCTGCGCTCCACGCGCTTCGGGACCGTACTTCCTCATCACGTAACGAGCCGCGTTCTCGTCGATCGCGCTCATGTGGTTCTTGGCCTTCACTCCCAAGTCGTTCAGGAGCGCGACCAGATCCTTGCTTGGCATGTTAAGCTCTTTTGCCAGCTCAAACACTCTCACTTTTGCCATAGTGTGTCACCCCCGTGGCCTGCATAGAGCTGCACTGCACTTCGGCGCTTCTCCAAAGGCAGGCAGCTGACATGGGCTATGCAGCGCTGCAGAAGCACCTACTATCGCGTGGTCTCGCTCAAAGCGGCCTCCAAATCTTTGATAATGCTCTCAGGCACTTCGACTTCAAGCGCGCGCGCGAGCCTGCCGCCTTTGATGGCCCTGGCCAGGCATTCGCTGCTCTTGCACACGTAAGCGCCCCTTCCAGACTTCTTTCCGGTGGCATCCAGCACGACCTGGCCGTCGGGAGTGCGCACGACTCGCATGAACTGGCGCTTGTCGCCAACCGTGCCGCATCCGACGCAGGTGCGCTGAGGCACTTTCCTGACCTTAGGCATGTCGACGCACCTCTAGAAGTCGATCTCGAACCGGGGTATGGCCCCCAGTCCGACCTGGGATTCGCTCTTGATGTCGATCTTCCACCCCGTGATCTTGGCAGCAAGGCGGGCGTTTTGTCCCTCGCGTCCGATGGCCAGCGACAGCTGGTAGTCTGGCACCACCACCAGCGCGATCTTGCTCAGGAAATCCGGCCTCACCTCTACCACCCTGGCGGGGCTCAGCGCGTTGGATATGAACGTCGCGTAGTCCTCGCTCCACGGTATGACGTCGATCTTCTCGCCTGCCAGCTCGCTGACGATGGCCTGTATGCGTGCGCCCCTGGGCCCCACGCACGACCCCACAGGGTCCACGTTGGGGTCGTGGGCCACCACAGCCACCTTCGACCTGGCCCCAGCTTCCCTCGCGATGGCCTTTATCTCCACTACGCCTTCGGCTATCTCCGGAACCTCCAGTTCCAGCAGGCGCTTGAGCAGCCCCGGATGGGTGCGGGACACCAGCACCATCGGGCCTCTCGTGGTCTTCCTTACCTCTATAACGTACAGTTTCAGGCGCTGGCCGGTGACATAATTGTCCACCGCCATCTGCTCCTGCGGAGGGAGCGTCGCCTCCGTCTTGCCCAGGTCTATGATGACGTTCCTCTGCTCGACCCTGCTGACGGTGCCGGTGACGACATCCCCTTCCCTGCTGGAGAACTGCTCGTAGAGCATGCCCCTCTCGGCCTCTCGGATCCTCTGTACCACCACTTGCTTCGCCGCTTGGGCGGCGATGCGGCCGAACTCCTTGGGAGTCACCTCGGTCTCCACCACGTCTCCCGGTGCGTACATGGGATCCAGCTGCCTGGCCTCCTCAACGGAGATCTCGGCCTTGGGGTCGGCCACCTCCTCCACCACGGTGCGCCTGTTCATCACCAACACCTTGCCGGTATCGGGATCGATCCCCACCCGTACGTTCTGGGCAGAACCATAGTGCCTCTTGAACGCCTGAACCAGAGCGGCCTCAATGGCTTCAAGAAGGACCTCTTTGCTTATGCCGCGCTCCCTCTGAAGGTCGTCGAGGGCACGCACTATCTCCAGTCCATCGTTAGGATTCATCGTCAAGAACCTCCTCGACGGGCACCGCCAGCCTGGCGTGGGCTATCTTCGACATCGGGATGCTGTACTGGGTGCCGTCGACCTCAATCTTCACGTTTTCGCCATCAACCCCCAGAAGACGCCCCTCAAACCGCCTTCTTCCCCGGAATTCCGAGAACGTGCTCACCAGAGCCCATCTTCCTGCAAAGTCCCTAAACTCCTGAAGGCTCTTCAGGGGTTTCTCGCCAGACGATGACACCTCCAGTATGTAGCTCTGCGGGATGAAGTCCTCCTCGTCCAGCACCGCGCCGACGACCTCCGAAAGGTCGGCGCAGTCGTCGATGGCCACGCCCCCTGCCTTGTCGATGTAGATCCTCAGGTACCAATGGCCCGAATCCTGCACGAACTCGGTGTCCACCACTTTCAGGCCCAGCGAGCTGGCCGAGGAGCGGGCGATCTCACTGGCTCTGGCCTCAATACGGCGACGATCCATTGGGCTCAGCCCTCCTAACTACTGAAAGAGCAGGGCTTTGGCCCTGCGATGGTCAAACATGACGAAAGAGTGGGCAAACCCACTCTCCCAACCAACAGCTGGAACCAGCGCCTTCGCATGCATTCCTCGCACAACCTAATATACCACATGCCGCGTTTGCGGCGCAATAGGCAGCTCAGGCTATGACGCTCAGAACAGCGACAGCTGATCAGTGTCGGGAAGGTCGCCGATGGCTCCCATCTCCGCTAGGGCGTCCACCTGCGAACGGGTGAGCCGAGTCCTATCCCGTAGATCCTGTTTCGAGGTGAACGCCCTCTCCTGCCTGGCCTCCACGACGCTCTCCGCCGCGGCGACTCCCAGACCCGGCACCGCCGCAAGGGGGGTGCGGATCGCAGGCCCCTCGACGGCGAAGGCTCTCGCCTCGGACCGGACTATGTCGACTGGAAGGATCCCTATCCCCCTGAGTACTGCCTCCGCAGCTACCTCGTATATGGTGGCGAGCTCCCTGTCTCTCGCGGAGGCGTCAGGCTTCTCGTCTGCGGACTGGCTTGCCGCCAGGAGTTCCTGAGCAGACATGAACGCAATGCGCGGGTCGAAGTCGGACGCGCGGATGCTGAAGTACACGGCGTAGAACTGCACAGGGTGGTGCACCTTGTAATACGCTATCCGGAAGGCCATCATGACGTACGCCGCCGCGTGCGCCTTCGGGAACATGTACTTTATCTTGTTGCACGAGTCCAGGTACCATTCTGGAACCGCGTGCTCCCGCATGAGGCGGGCGTCGTCCTCGGTGAGGCCCTTGCCCTTCCTCACGCGCTCCATGATCCTGAAGGCATCGCTGGGCGCCAGACCCCAGCCTATCAGCGCGTTCATTATGTCGTCGCGGCACGCGATGACCTGCCCCAACCTGGCCTTTCCGGACCTTATGAGGTCCTGGGCGTTGTTCAGCCACACGTCCGTGCCGTGCGACAGCCCGCTTATCCTGATGAGCTCGCCAAAGGTTGTAGGCCTGGTCTCCTCCAGCATCCCCCGTACGAACCTGGTGCCGAACTCCGGAATGCCCACCGTGCCCACGGTGAATCCCGAAGACGTGTCCAACCCCAGCGACTCTGGCCCGGAGAACAGCGCCATAGTGGCTGGGTCATCCATGGGGATGTTCTTCGACGGCAGCCCCGTCAGGTCCTCAAGCATCTTGATGGCCGTGGGGTCATCGTGGCCCAGAAGGTCCAGCTTGAGCAGACAATCGTGGATGGTCCTGTACTCGAAATGCGTCGTGACCACGTCGGAGCCTTTGTCGTTGGCCGGGCGCTGTATAGGCGTGAACTCGTGCACGTCCCTGCCCTTCGGCACGATCATCAGCCCGCCGGGGTGCTGGCCGGTGGTGCGCTTCACCCCTGAGCAGCCGCGGGCCAGCCTAAGCTGCTCGGCATGGCGGAGCGTCAGACCCCTCTTCTCAGCGTACAACTTCACGTATCCGAAGGCCGTCTTCTCAGCGATGGTGGCGATGGTGCCCGCCCTGAACACGTGGTCGGCGCCGAACAGCTCCTCCGCGTACTTGTGTATGGTCGACTGGTACTCCCCTGAGAAGTTCAGGTCGATGTCGGGCACCTTGTCACCGTCGAACCCCATGAAAGTCTCGAAGGGGATGCTCTGCCCGTCCTTCACCATGTCCGCGCCGCAGTCGGGGCATGCGGCATCAGGAAGGTCGTAACCCGACTCCACAGCGATCCCGTGGTCGAACAGACTGAACCTGCACTTCGGGCAGCGATAGTGCGGCGGCAGCGGGTTCACCTCGGTGATGCCGCACATGGTGGCCACCAGCGACGATCCAACCGATCCCCTGGAGCCCACCGGGTACCCGTCTGATACCGACTTGTGCACCAGTCTGGCAGCGATGTCGTAGTTCACCGCGTAACCATTGCCGATTATGGCCTCAAGCTCTTTCTCCAGCCTGGCCCTGACCACTTCCGGCAGCGGATCGCCGTATAGCTCACGCGCCCTGGCGTAAGCGTTGCTCCTGACGGCCTCCTCGGCCCCGTCGATCCTGGGGATAGCAAGCTCCTTCGGAACCGGGCAGAGCTGCTCAACCATGTCGCACACCCTGAGCGGGTTCACCAGCACCACCTCATTGCACGCCTCCTCGCCCAGGAAGGCGAACTCCTCCATCATCTCATCGGTGGTGCGGAAGTAGAGAGGCGCCTGCTTATCCGCGTCGACGTAGTCCTGCTTGGCCATGAGGATACGCCTGTACACCTCATCGGCAGGGTCAAGGAAGTGCACGTCCCCGGTGGCCACCACCGGGATGCCTAGCTGAGAGCCGATTCGGTATATTCTGGCGATGATTCTCTCTATGTCCTGAAGACTGCCCAGCTTACCGCTGCGCACCAGGAACTCGTCGTTTCTCGGAGGCATGATCTCCAGGTAGTCATAGAAAGACGCGATCCTGGAAAGCTCGGCGTCGTCGGCGCCCTGCAGCACGGCCCTGTAAACCTCGCCTGCGGCGCACGCCGAACCGATGAGCAGGTGCTGCCTGGCGGCAACCAGTTCGCTGCGGAGGATCCTAGGGTGCCTGTAGAAATGGTTCAGGTGCGACCAGGAGACAAGCCTATAGAGCGCCTGCAGGCCCTCACGGTTCATGGCCAGGATCGTCACGTGGTACGTGGGCGCGTCGTCGACGGCCGAGTCGGCTAGGTATCCCTCAATGCCGTACACGACCTTCACGCCATGCTTCTTACCTGCGGAGTACGCCTCCGGGAAGGACTGCACCACGCCGTGATCCGTGATGGCTATGGCAGGATGGCCCCACAGGGCCGCCCTCCTCACCGCCGCCTCCACGTCGCACACCGAGTCCATGGCGCTCATCTTGGTATGAAGGTGCAGCTCCACACGCTTCACCGGGGCGTTGTCGGCCCTCTGTGGGGGCGAGTACGGCACCACGTCCTGCACCGAGAGGACCGGCTCCCGAGCGTACTGGTCGTACTGCATATCGCCGCGTATCGCCACCCATGTTCCGTCCTTGAGGTCAAGGAGCGGATCGTCGGGGTCGCAGAAGCACTTGCACGCCACCGAGTCGGTGCGGTCTGTGATGTTGAAGGTGAGGATGGTGCAGCCTGACTTGGTGGAGCGCCGCTCCACCCCAAACACCTCGCCTGCGCACACCACCTTGCGGTCCGCCTCGCCCAGCGACGAAATGGGCTGCGGCGCGACGGTGAACATCCTGCCCCTGATGGCACCGGGATCCGGCTTTCGCGCCCTGCGCCTGCGCCTGCGCTCCGGCACTTCGCCGTCGCCTGCCGCGGATCCGTCGCCACCTGCGCCCTTCGCGGCGTCGGCGTCACGCGATGGCACGTTCACCCTCGCCTGAAGGCAGGCCGCTTCCTCCGCCTCCTCCGCAGGCGTAACCTCCGGTTCCTCCGGTTCCTCGAACTCGCCTATCTCTATCGACACGCGCGGCGGGTCTGACTGACACGTACACGCGAAGGCGGCTGCCACCACCTGGACGCAGCCTCGTTCCAAGAGCTTGTCGCGCTGCACGTCGCTGGGCACTTCCAGCAGCACTTCGTCGCCGCGAGCCCTGCACCTAGCCTGAGCCAGCCAGATCCACAGCGCCGGATTCTCCCGAGCGATCCTCTCCCTGACGCTGGGCCATGCTGCCTCGAAGGCCGAGGGCTCCGGCACAGGGTCGATCTCGCGCCCCGAGAACACCAGTCTGACGCAGCCGTCTACCCCGGCGGCGTCTGCGATGGCCCGCTGGATGGCTTCGGCGCATCCCGGATCCACGTCCGCCGGGGCGCAGATGTGAACCGTCCAGTCTCCAGAATCAGCGCAGATACAAACCTTCTGTACGGCGCAGCCGGCCGGAACTCCAGAGGGCATCTGTCGCCCGGCGCGGCGGAACACGTTCTCCAAGCTTGAGCATTGGTCTGACGGCACTACCACGAACACTTGAGACAACCAGGTCACTCCCAATGAACCAGGGACTTGACGACCTCCCAGTACATCTTGGCCCGCTCCGTGACGCCCTTCACGGCGCCCATCTTCTCCTCTTTCATCACGTGGGTCAGGTGCGGGAGCTTCACCTCAACCACCTTCAGGCCCAGGTTCTTGGCCCGCCGGGTGAGGACAGCCTCCACCCCGAAGCGGGAGATATCGAGCTCAAGGCCTGCCAGGGCCTCTCGCCTCACTGCCCTCTGGCCCGAGAGCCACGGCGTGATGGCCTGCGCCAGGTCTGTGGCCACGCGGCCGTCGTCGAACAGGCCGACGCTCATGTCGGCGCTCCCCGACATCACCGGCTCAAGAAGCGCCATGATGTGGTCTTCGGTGAGCCCGATGAGATCGGCGTCGAGCAGCAGTATGATCTCGCCATCGGCCGCCTCCACTCCGCGGGCGACCGCTCCCCCCTTGCCGACGTTGCACGGTAGGCTAACCACGGTGGCGCCGTGGGACTTGGCTACCTCAGCGGTGTCGTCCTGGGAGCCGTCGTCCACCACTATGACTTGGTGCACGGCCGTGCAGCGTACGAGGGCGCTAACCACATGGCCAACCCGGGGTCCCTCGTTATACGCCGGGACCACGGCCGATACTGTCACCGTGCCGCACCTCCCCGGGCTGAAGCAGTGCGAGCTCCGTCTGAACCAGGTCGCACACGCGCTTGGCCGCCTTGTCCAGATCGATCATGGCTACCTCTCCTGCGCGTCGCAAGGCCACCTCCACCTTATTCTGAGCCAGGCCCTTCGCTCCTATGGTTACCTTTATCGGGAAGCCTATCAGGTCGGCGTCCTTGAACTTCACTCCAGGCCTCTCGTCGCGGTCGTCCAACACCACCTCGACGCCCATTGACAGGAGCTCGCTATACAGCCGCTCCGCCGCCTCCATGTGCGTTGCCTCGGTCACGTTCACGGGAACCATCACGACCTGGTAAGGCGCCACCGACATCGGCCAGATGATGCCGTCCTGGTCGTGGTGTTCCTCTATGATCGCCGCCACGCAGCGGGTGATGCCTATGCCGTAGCAGCCCATCAGCATGAGGCGCTCCTGCCCCTCTTCGTCCAGGAACTTGCAGTTCAGCGACGAGCTGTACTTCGTACCCAGCTTGAACAGGTGGCCCACCTCGATGCCGCGGGCTCCCTCAAGAGGAGCTCCGCACTTGGGGCATGCGTCGCCGGCGACCACGGTGCGGATATCGGCCACCTGGTCCGCCTCGAAGTCAACTCCGTAGCTTACCCCGACGATGTGGGCGTCGGCCTGGTTGGCCCCGACCACCCCGTCGGTGACCCCGACGACTTCATGGTCAGCTATGGTGCGCACGTTGCGACGCAGGCCTATGGGCCCGGCGAAGCCCACCGGCGCTCCGGTGACCTCCTCGATGACCTCAGCCGGCGCCAGTTCCAGCTCGGCGCAGCCCAATACCCTCCTGAGCTTGATGTCGTTGACGTCCCTGTCGCCGCGGATCATGGCGGCCACTGGCTCCCCGTCTGCCAGGTAGATCATGGTCTTCACCATCTGCTTCGGGCTGACCCCGAGGAAGCCGATGAGCTGGTCGATGGTGCGGATCCCGGGAGTGGGCACGGTGCGAGCCTGGCCATCTCGCGCCTCGCTCTGCGCGGGGCGCTGGGGCACCGCTGCCTCTGCCCGCTCGTCGTTGGCTGCGTATCCGCACTTGTCGCAGAACACTATTCCCGCCTCGCCCACATCCGAGACCACCATGAACTCGTGGTTCACTGACCCTCCGATGGCCCCTGCGTCGGCCTCAACCACCTTGTACGTAAGCCCCATCCTTGAGAAGGCCCTGCAGTACGCGGTGTACATCTTCCTGTAGCTGACGTCGAGGCCCTCCTCGTCCCGGTCGAAGCTGTACGCGTCCTTCATGATGAACTCGCGGGCACGCATCACGCCGAACCGCGGCCGTATCTCGTCGCGGAACTTCGTCTGTATCTGGTACACGATCTGCGGCAGCTGCCGGTACGACCGCACCTCGTCGCGGACGGTGATGGTGGTAATCTCCTCGTGGGTGGGCGCCAGGCACATCTCGCGGCCGCCCCTGTCCTTCAGGCGGAACATCTCGCTGCCGTAATCGAAGTACCTGCCGCTCTGCTTCCATATCTCCGCAGGCTGTATCGCCGGGAACAGCGCCTCCTGTGCCCCCTGCCCGTCCATCTCCTGCCTGACGATGGTCTCGACCTTCCGGATGGCCCGGTATCCCAAAGGCAGGTATGAGTACACGCCCGAAACGGTCTTTCGCATCAGACCCGCCCGCAGCATCAGCTGATGGCTGGGGATCTCCGCTTCGGAAGGCACTTCCCTCAGCGTTGGAGCAAACATCTGCGACATCCTCATGCGTATCACAACTCCTTACTCCCGGGCTGAACCCGCTTGGCCGCGGCCTCCTGGTAAACCGCCTCCATCAGCGCGTCAACCATGTGGGCGCTATCTACTCTCTTCACGATCTGTCCCCGGCGGAACACCAGTCCGCACCCTCTGCCGCACGCCAGCCCCACGTCGGCGTCGGCCGCCTCGCCCGGCCCGTTCACCTCGCACCCCATCACCGCCACAACCAGCGGCACGTCCAGGTGCTGAATCTTGGCGCGGACCTCCTCAGCTATGGCCTCTATGTCGGCCCTCGACCTTGCGCACGTGGGGCACGCCACCAAAGTGGGGCCGAAACTCCTCAGGCCCACGGCGGAGAGTATCTCTCGCCCTGCCTGCACTTCTGCTATTGGATCCCCTGTGAGACTGACCCTGATGGTATCGCCGATGCCCTCCGAAAGCAGGATCCCGATGCCCACCGCAGACTTGACCAGTCCTCCTGGAGGGGGGCCTGCCTCCGTTATCCCGACGTGCAGCGGGTAGTGCACCCGCTGGGCCAAGACGCGGTAGGCCTCAACGGTGCGGGGAACGTCAGACGCCTTCATGGACACGACGATGCTCTCGAACCCGGCCTTCTCCAGGAGGCCAACGTGCCACAGCGCCGCCTCAGCCATGGCCCTGGGAGTGCGCCCGTAGGCCTCCACCAGGCGCCTGGGGAGGGAGCCGGCGTTCACGCCCACGCGGATGGGAACGCCTCTGTCGTTGGCAGCCCTGGCAAGCTCGGCCACGCGAGCCTCCGAGCCTATGTTGCCGGGGTTGATGCGCAGCTTATGTATGCCGGCCTCGAGCGCCATCAGCGCCAGCCTGTAGTCGAAGTGGATGTCGGCCACCAGCGGCACCGACGTTGCCGCGAGTATTTCCGGCAGGGCCTCGGCGGCCTCCTGGTCCGGCACAGCCAACCTCACTATCTCGCAGCCCGCCGCCGCGAGTTGATTCACCTGCTCTGCGGTGGCGGCCGCGTCCCGCGTATCGGCTGTGGTCATGGACTGAACGCTCACCGGGGCTCCGCCGCCGATGGTCACGTCTCCCACTCTTACACCTATGGTAGCACGTCGGGGCACGATATCACCACCGTCAGAGCCTGGGCACTATCATCCTCGAAATGTCGCTCACCGTGGCGTACACCATCAGCAGCACCAGTAGGGCCAGGCCCACGAACCTCAGAACCCCCTCGAACTCGGGCTGAAGCGGGCTTCCCTTGATCCCCTCCAGGACCAGCAGAAGCACCCAACCGCCGTCAAGGATCGGCACTGGCATCAGGTTCACCAGCCCGAGGCTGATGGATATCAGCGCTATCAGCATCGCCAGACTGGCGATGCCTGCCCTGGCAGCCTGAGCCGACATCCCGGCGATACCCAAAGGCCCCGACACGTCAGCCTCTGCTCTGCCGGTGAGGGCGGCTATCAGCATGGATACGGTGCTGTCGACGACTCCGATGGTGTATGCCACCGCCTCCGCCGCGGTGCCGCGCACTCCGCCCTTCACGGGCCGCTCCGCCAGCCCCACGCCGATCCTGCCCACCTGGGCGTCTGGATCGTACTCAGGAACCACCGTTATGCTCACCCGCGTCTGGCCCCGCAGCACCTCCACCTCCACGGGCCGGTCCCAGCTGGTGGAGACTGCGCTCACGAAACCCGCCACGCCAGCCACGGGCTTGCCGTTGACAGTGAGTATCGTGTCGCCCGCGGCGAACCCGGCTCGCTGCGCCGGACTGTCGGAAAACACCTCAGTGATGCTGGCCATGGGCACGCCATAGGCGCCGAACAGCACGATCAGGATGACCACCGCCAGCACGAAGTTCATGATGGGCCCGGCGGTGACGATGAATATCCTCTTCCAGATGGGCTTGCCGTGAAAGCTCTTGGGATTCCTGGCAGACGCCTTACGGTCGGCGCCTTCCTCGTCGTCCAGCCCCACCAGACGGCACATCCCCCCGAGAGGCAAGAGCCTGATGGAGTACACCGTCTCTCCTCGCTTCACCGACCATATCTTCGGGCCGAACCCCAAAGCGAACTCGTGAACCCCCACGCCGGAAAGCCTCGCCGCCAGGAAGTGCCCCAGCTCGTGCACGAAGACGACGATGCCGAGGACGACTATGAATGAGAGGGCGTACAAGCGCCACACCTGCCTCGCACGTATTCTCTGGCCCAGGAGTCTGCCGAGAGGATCTGGCCCAGCGTGGGCCGGGGCACCGGAGCCGCGCTCCTCATGGCGTCAGCCACGAGAGGAGCGATGTCGCGGAACTCGATTCTGCCCTCAAGGAAGAGCCTCACCGCTTCCTCGTTGGCGGCGGACATCACAGCCGGCGCGACTCCACCCAGCTCCAGGGCGATGTGCCCGAATCCGGCCCCCGGGAACCGCCGAAGGTCAGGAGGCTCGAAGGTGAGCTCAAGCTTTGACGCGAAGCTCATCGGCTGCACCGGCGACGGAAAGCGCTCCGGGTACGTCAGCGCGTACTGGATGGCGCCTCGCATGTCGGCGGAGCCCAGCTGGGCTACGATGGAGCCGTCCACGAGCTCCACCATGGAGTGGACGACGCTCTGTCGATGGACCACCACCTCGATCTGGTCGGGGGTGACGTCGAACAGCCAGCGCGCCTCCACCACTTCCAGCGCCTTGTTGATCATGGTGGCGGAGTCGACGGAGATCTTCGGGCCCATGCGCCAGTTAGGATGGGCAAGCGCCTCCTCCACGGTGATGCCTGAGAAGTCAGCGCGATCCCGGAAGGGCCCGCCGGAGGCGGTAAGGATTATCCTCCTGAGCGCCTTTCTATCCTGGCCGGCAAGACACTGCCACACCGCCGAATGCTCGCTGTCAACTGGGCGGATGGTGGCGCCACGCCTGGATGCCGCCTCTAGCACTAACGCGCCTGCAGCCACAAGAGTTTCCTTGTTCGCGAGAGCAACGTCCCGCCCTGCCTCGATGGCGGCGAGCGTCGGCTCGATTCCGGCGGCCCCCACAAGTGCGTTCACAACGATGTCGGCGCCGTCGTCGGCCGCCGCCTCCGTAACCCCGCGGGCTCCGAAGAACACCTTGATGCCCGGGTCGAGCTTGGCAAACTCCTGGCGCGCCTGCTCTTCCAGGGACGCGTCACCGACAGCCACTAGGGCGGGCCTGAACTCCCGGGACTGCTGAACCAGGAGTTCCAGGTTCCTGTAGGCGGCTAGGGCCCGGACCTTAATGCCCAGGCGCTTGGCGACATCCAGTGTCTGCCGCCCGATGGACCCGGTTGAACCCAGCACTGAGATGGCTTTCATTGGCTACTCCTCGTCTTCAACGGGAAACATCGGCAGGATCACCGATTGGTATACGGCCTTCAGGAATATCACCGACAGGGGCCCCGCCACCAAACCAACGGCTCCGAACAGCTTGGATCCCATGTACAGGGCAAGCAGCGTCACCAGTGGATGAAGGTCGAGGTTCTTCTGCATGATCCGAAGCTCCGCCACCTGGCGCACCGCCAGCGCGATCACGTGGATCACCAGGAGGCCCACTGCGTAGCCGTAGTTCTTCATTATAATGTGGTAGCCAATCCAGGGCAAGTATATGGCAGACGGCCCGATCATGGGCAGGAGGTCGAGAAGCCCGCACCCCAGCGCCAGGAGCCACGCATAATTCGTCCTGACCAGGCTCAATCCAATGAGGTTGGCGACGACCGTGATGGCCACCAGCACGATCCTGGAACGAAGGTAGCGAACGAAACCGGTGAGCAGCTCCGTCCTGACCCGGCCCAGCCTGTGCCGCCATCGGAGCGGAATCGACTCGAACATCCCCTCTGAGAACTGGTAGAAGTCTTTGGATATGAAGAACGTCGCCAGCAGGCTTATGAGCATCATCAGTACGAAGCTGGGGAACAGCGCCAGCCAGCCGCCGACGGTGGCCACGGCGCTCTCAAGGAAGGTCACGATGGTCCTCTGCTGCTCGCTGATGTAGCTCGCGATGGGCTGTGGCAGGCCCTCCACGAAGAGCACCGCCCGGGAGAACAGGCTCTCGATGGCCTTGGTTATCGCTGCAGACAGGCCGCCCACGTTCCGCGAGAGCTGATCGATCTCGTGGGCTATCTCGGCCACGCTCAGCGATAGCGCCGTTATGAGCAGACCGCTCACGACTATGAGGGCGAGGAAGACCGCGAGGCCCCTGGGCATCCTCAGCTTCCGGTGGGCAAAGGAAACCACAGGGTCGATCAGGATGGCAAGGAAGACGGCCATCACGAAGGGTGTCACCAGGGGCAAGAGGAACCTGACGCTCAGGTAAGTGACAACAACCGCCACCGACAGGGCGATGAAGGCTTTGGTGTGGTTGGTCAAGCTCCTCACCTCTATCCACCGAACAGGTTAGGTAGTGCCCTCACGAAGAAGTAGTATGCGGCGGGGGCCGCAAAGACCAGCGAATCGAACCTGTCCAGCATGCCGCCGTGCCCTGGGAACAGGCTCCCTGAGTCCTTCACGCCGACATCGCGCTTCAGCGCAGATTCCGCAAGGTCGCCGACCTGCCCGGAAGTGGCCACCACAACCGCGGACGCCACAGAAAGAGGCCATGACACAGTATACCATAGCCCCGTCGCGTCGCCCAAGGCCTTGAAGGCCAACGCCCCTGCAACGGCCCACACATAGCCACCGATGCAGCCTTCCACGCTCTTCTTAGGGCTCAGGGCCGGGGCCAGCCTGCGCCTGCCCAGACGGCAGCCGATGAAGAACGCCCCCATATCGCACATCCACACCAGCACCACCACCAAGAGCGCCAGCCCCATCCCAGGGTCCGGCGCTGGCTGGGCCAGACTGGCGGCCGCCGCCCCACCGGCGCCTGCGGCGCGGATTAGCACCAGCCTGCTCACGGTGAAGCCGGTGTAGAGCGGGCCGAAGGCCGCCTGAGCCGTGCGCCGCATCGCATCCTGGGGGCTCCCGCTGAGCACCTGCAGCGCAAGGGGTAGGAGCACGCTGGCCGCCACAAGGGGCACCGTCTGCCCCCCTCCGACGGCGGCGTCCGCCACGAAGCCCAACGACAGCGCGACGGTGACGGCGGTGAGCGGCGTGTTGCCTGAAATCGATGATATGCGCGAGTACTCCAGGGCACTTACGCCGGCGATGATGGCGCACAGGATAGCGGATGGAATCTTGCCCGCCACCAACAGGGCAAGGACTACCGGGGCCCCCAGCAAGCCCACTATCACTCGAGCGATCAACGATCCTCCCCCCCGATGCTCTTTCCGGAGAGGGCGCCGAAACGTCGGTCGCGGCGGGAATACTCCGCCAGGGCCTCCTTCAGATGATCCGGCGTGAAATCGGGCCAGAGCACCGGAGTGACGTACAGCTCCGAGTAGGCCGACTGCCAGAGCAGGAAGTTGCTCAGCCGCATGTCCCCGCCGGTTCGAATCACCAGATCCGGGTCGGGCTGACCGGCGGTGGAGAGCATGGAGGCGAAGAGCTCCTCGTCGATGCCGTTCGGATCCAGTTTCCCCTGCGCCGCCTCGGTCGCCAGCCGCCTTGCCGCCTGAAGGATATCCCAGCGCCCGCCGTAATCTATGGCCACGTTCACCACCGTATCACTGGCATGGGCGGTGATCCTCTGGGCCTCCATGATGACGTGTTTGGCCGAGGCCGAAAGCCGCTCCATGCTGCCTATGGCCCTGATGCGGATCCCGACATCTGCGAGCTTCTGGGCTTCGGCGGCAAAGAACTGCTCCATCAGCGAAAACAGGCCGCGCACTTCCGACTCAGGACGTTTCCAGTTCTCCGTGGAGAACGCGAAAAGCGTGAGGTGCCGCAGGCCCAGGTCCCGGGCGGCCAGGGCTATCCTCCTGGCGGCCTCGGTGCCCCGCCGGTGCCCCTCCAGGCGGGGAAGCCCTCGCCCCTCCGCCCAGCGCCCGTTTCCGTCCATGATTATGGCAACGTGAGAAGCGCGCACTCGGATACCTCCTAGTCCTCTGCAGGGCACATGTGACAAACCCCCTCTGATGAGGGGGTTGGGCCCAACGGGTTGGCGCCTACACCTGCATGATCTCGACTTCTTTGTCCGCCAGGAGCTTGTCGACCTCTCCT
This sequence comes from Clostridia bacterium DTU025, assembly GCA_001513145.1. Classification (GTDB taxonomy): domain Bacteria; phylum Bacillota; class DTU025; order DTU025; family DTU025; genus DTU025. Next base: position 118,223 of record LFSP01000037.1, read on the forward strand.
ATGTACTTATCGGTGAGCTTCTGAACCTCATCCTGTGCCCGCTTGAGGTCGTCTTCGGTGATGGTGCCCTCTTTCTCCATGGCCCTGAACCTCTCAATGGCATCCCTTCGGACGTTCCTGATGGCCACCCGTTTCTCCTCGGCCATCTTGCGCACCAGCTTCACCAGGTCACGGCGGCGTTCCTCGGTCAAGTGCGGTATCACCAGCCTGATGACGTTGCCGTCGTTGGTGGGAACCAGGCCCAGGTCCGACTTCTGGATCGCCCTCTCGATCTTGCCCAGCACCGACTTGTCCCATGGGGTGATCACCAGAAGGCGAGGTTCGGGAGCGGAGACCGACGCCAGCTGGTTCAGAGGAGTCGGCGTATCGTAGTAGTCCACCACGATCCGGTCCAGCAGAGCGGGGTTAGCCCGGCCGGTGCGTACCGTGGCGAAATCCTTCACGGCTGCTTCCACCGTATCCTTCATCTTGCCCTCGGCCTTGACCATCTCATCCTTGTACAAGCCTAATCCCTCCCGATATACGTGCCCACGGGCTGTCCTGCCAAGGCGGCTTTGATGTTCCCCTCCACCAGTAGGTTGAACACCACTATTGGTATGTCGTTGTCCTTGCAGAGCGATGCGGCGGTGGAATCCATTACGCCTAAGCCGCGGTTGAGGATGTCCATGTACGAGAGCCTCGCGAACAGTTGGGCGTCGCTGTTGGTGCGCGGGTCGCAATCGTAGACCCCGTCCACGCGCTTGGCCATGAGGATCACCTCGGCCTCGATCTCCGCCGCCCTGAGCGCCGCCGCAGTATCGGTGGAGAAGAACGGGTTGCCGGTGCCGGCGCCGAAGATGACGACGCGGCCCTTCTCCAGATGGCGTATGGCGCGCCGCCTTATGTATGGCTCCGCTACCTGCCTCATCTCAATGGCAGTAAGCACCCGCGTGGGAACGCCGATGCGTTCAAGAGCGTCCTGAAGCGCCAGGGAGTTGATGACCGTAGCCAGCATGCCCGCGTGGTCGGCAGCGCTCCGGTCCATCCCGTTGCGGCTGGCCTCAGCGCCCCGCCACAGGTTTCCGCCGCCCACTACCACGGCGATCTGGGCCCCGGTGGCGTGCGCCTCGGCAACCTGCCTGGCGATCCAGTTCACCGCCTCCGGGTCGACCCCGTGGCGCTGTGAGCCGGCGAACGCCTCCCCCGAGAGCTTCAGCACGACCCTCCTGTACTTGGGTTCCAATTCTCTCACTCCCAAACTCCGATTCGATACAGGGCGGCATTATCCTGCATCTTGACTGCAAGCCCCTTGATAACAAAGAAGAGAACACCGCAGTGTTCTCTTCCCTGCTCATCTTCATTATAGGGTTTCGCCGCGCTCGAACCGGACGAACCGCCTCACCGTGATGTTCTCGCCCAGCTTGCTGATGGCCTCGCGGACGAGGTCTCCCACGGTCTTCTCAGGCTCGCGGATGAAGGGCTGATCCAGCAGGCACACCTGCTGGAAGAACTTCTCCATACGCCCCTCGGCGATCTTAGTAGCGATCTTCTCCGGCTTGCCCTCGTTCACGGCCTGGGCCAGATAGATCTTCCGCTCAGCCTCGACCATCTCCTCGGGAACCTGATCCCGCGAAACGTACTTCGGGTTCGCTGCGGCCACCTGCATCGCCAGATCGTGCACGAGCGCCTGGAACTGGGCGTTCTTGGCCACGAAGTCGGTCTCGCAGTTGACCTCAATGAGCACTCCGATCTTGCCACCCATGTGGATGTAAGCATCGATGATGCCCTCGGCGGTCTCACGACCAGCCCTCTTGGCCGCGGCGGCCAGCCCCTTCTCCCTCAGGTACAGTACGGCCTTGTCGAAGTCGCCGGCGCACTCCACCAGTGCCCGCTTGCAGTCCATCATGCCGGCGCCGGTGGTCTCGCGAAGCTCCTTAACCTTCGTTGCTGAAATCTCCATTGAACGGATCCCCCCGTATCTATTCGTTGCCCGTCTCGTCTTGGGCGTTGTCGGTGTACGACTCGCTGAAGTCGCCTTCCACCTCAAGCTCCTCAGGTCCAGCTTCCTCTTCAGCCGAAGCCTGGTCGAGGCCTTCCCTGCCCTCGATCACGGCGTCGGCCATCTTGGATGTCAGAAGCCTCACTGCACGAATAGCATCGTCATTGCCTGGGATCACGTAGTCAACCTCGTCAGGATCGCAGTTGGTGTCGACTATGGCGACTATGGGGATGTTCAGCCTGCGGGCTTCCGCCACCGCTATCTTCTCTTTGCGCGGATCGACGACGAACACCGCGCTGGGGGGCTCCTTCATGTCGCGTATGCCCTGAAGGCGCTGCTGCAGCTTATCGCGCTCGGCCATGAGCTTCAGCACTTCCTTCTTGGGGAGCGCCTGGAAGGAACCGTCCTCCTCCATCCTCTCGAGGGCCTTCAGCCGCTCCACCCTCTTGCGGATGGTGCTGAAGTTGGTGAGCATTCCGCCCAGCCAACGCTCGTTCACCCAGTGCATTCCGCAGCGCTGCGCCTCCTCGGCTACAGCGTCGCGAGCCTGCTTCTTGGTGCCGACAAACAGAACGGTTCCGCCTTCGCTGGCGACTGACTTGATGAAGTTGTAGGCCTCGTCGACCTTTCGTACGGTCTTCTGGAGGTCGATGATGTAGATGCCGTTCCTGGAGGTAAAGATGTACTGCTTCATCTTCGGGTTCCAACGCCTGGTCTGATGCCCGAAGTGTACACCCGCCTCCAGCAGCTGCTTCATGGTTACCACTGCCATGACGTATCACCTCCCTCCCGCAGCGGTTCAACCTCCGGCCCCGTCAACTCCGAGCCACACCAGCTTCTGAGCCGGCACCGCAACTCGAATCGGGGGCCGTGTGTAATTCGCACAAGCGTTAGTATAGCATACGAGCCAAGCCCTGGCAATCCAGTCCGATGGCGACAGGCCGCAAGAAACCGCAGGATGCCGGATGCGAAGGCATCGTCGATCCAGCCTCCTGCGGCGCCGCCTATCGTGCCCTGAGCCGCTCCAGCTCGTCGAAGAGCTTGTCGTTGAGCACGCGTATGTAGGTGCCCTTCATCCCTAGCGACCTCGACTCGATCACCCCTGCGCTCTCGAACTTCCGCAGTGCGTTCACAATCACGGACCTGGTTATCCCCACCCTGTCCGCGATCTTCGACGCCACTAGCAGCCCCTCGTCTCCAGAGAGCTCTTCGAAGATGTGCTCCACAGCCTCCTGCTCGGAGTACGACAGGGTATCCAGGGCCATCTGCACGGCGTTGCGCTTGCGCGCCTCCTCGTCGTGGCGCTCGCTGCGCGACCTGAGTATCTCCATCCCCACTAACGTGGCGGCGTACTCGGCCACCACCAGGTCGTCCTCGTCGTGCAGGCGCCCGTCGCTTACCAGCGCCAGGCTGGCCAGCCTCTCCCCGCCGCCGTACACCGGGACCATCGTCACGGCGCTCTGCTCCGATCCGCCCACAAGCTCGTCCTGGAAGACGCCCAGCGCAGCCACGGCGGGCAGGCCGATGACGGTGTCGAACACCCTCAGCAGGCTGTCATTGGTCTCCTTCGGCAGAAACCCCGTTTCAAAGGCTTCTGCAAGACCTGCGCCGTTTTCGCTCAAGTGCTTCAAAGAATGGGCCAGGAGCTTCCCGTTCTTGGCGATGATGAAGACGTCGCTCTCGGTGACCTCCGACAACACCTCTGCCAGCTCCGAAAGGTCAAGCGACCGGCCGGACGAGTTCTGGACAAGCCGATTAACTCTGCGCGTGCGTTCCAACAGAGAACCCACGTTGCGACCTCCCCTCGTGTAATTCCCTCACCAGTGACCATCTTTAGTATTCTCCAAAGATTCCACGCTCTAAACGGTGAGCCGACGCAAAGCGCGGGTCATGCACGGGGGTGGGTGTTGCGGTATATGCGGTACAGACGCTCCCTCGATACGCTCGTGTAAATCTGCGTCGTCGATATGTCAGCGTGCCCCAGGAGCTCCTGGACGATACGGAGGTCGGCGCCTCCGTCGGTTAGATGGGTGGCGAACGAATGCCGAAGCGAGTGGGGGCTGAACTCCGAAGGCAGGCCCGCCTTGCGCAGGTACTTCTTGAGCATCCTCTGCACCGACCTACCGCTGAGCCTGCTGCCCCTGTTGTTCACGAAGAGCGCCCGGCACTCAGGGTCGGGCCGAAAGTGCTCCCTTCCCCGCTCCAGGTACTCGCGGATGCACGTCGCCGCTTGCCTGCCCACAGGCGCGATGCGCTCGCGAGCGCCTTTGCCCATCACCCTGACGCTGAGGGTCTCGGGCGAGTAGTCTTCGATGTTCAGGCCAACCAGCTCCGAGAGGCGTATCCCGGACGAGTACATGAGCTCCAGTATGGCCCTGTCCCGCAGGGCCTGCGGGCCGGATCCGCCTGCGGCGCTGAGGAGCCTGTCCACCTCCTGAGGCCTAGCCGCCCTGGGGAGACGCCGAGCCCTCCTGGCGGGGCGCAGCGCGTACGCGGGGTTGGACTCAATGCGCCCCTCGCGGGCCAGGTAACGGAGGTACGCCCTCACCGCGCTGAGCCTCCTGGCTATGCTGGACTGGGCGGCCCCCCTCGCCTGCAGCGACGCCAGGTATTTCCTGAGCGTCGACTGGCTTATCCGACATGGTTCGTCAGCGGGGATGCCAAGGTACTCGCAGAAGCTCAGAAACTGCGAGACGTCCCTGCCGTAAGAGTCCACGGTTCTCGGCGACAGGGCCCGCTCGCTCCTCAAGTAATGAATGAAGCCGTCTATGTCGCTCAACTGCGGCACCCCCTCTGACGCAACCAGGCACGAACTGATATCGGGCCGCTACTTCCTTGCCGCCCACCGCCTACCGCAGGCGCTTCAGCGTCTCGCTGAAACTGACCTGGGCCAGCTGGATCTGGCAGCGGCGCCTCTCTTCCTTTCGTTTCGCTTCCAGACAGGGCGGAAGCAGGCCGAAGCTCATGCCCTTTGGCTGATAGTCGCCTGCAGGCGGAGGCGACGACGCGTGCTGGCACAACGCCCCCAGGCAGCAACCGGGCGGCCACACAACGGGCCCGCGCCCGGTGGCCAGCCTGGCCGCGTTGATCCCGGCCACGATGCCGGTGGCCGCGGACTCCATGTACCCCTCGACCCCGGTGATCTGCCCTGCGAACAGGATGCGGCCATCCCGCTTCAGTTGCAGGGTGGGAAGGAGGTGAGCCGGCCCGTTGATGTAGGTGTTCCTGTGCATGACACCGTACCGCACGAACTCGGCGTTCTGTAGCCCTGGGATCATGCGGAAGACCTTCCTCTGCTCGGGCCACGTCAGCCTGGTCTGGAAGCCCACCAGGTTCAGAAGCGTGCCCTCCCTGTTCTCCTTTCGGAGCTGCGCCACGGCGTAAGGACGCTGGCCCGTACGCGGGTCCAACAGGCCAACCGGCTTCAGAGGCCCGTAACGAAGCGTATCAACCCCGCGGCCTGCCAGCTCCTCCACGGGCATGCACGCCTCGAACAGCTTCATGCTCTCGAACCCGTGAAGCGGCACCCGTTCCGCCTTCACAAGGGCCTCGCAAAAGGCCAGGTAATCCTCCCGGTCCATGGGGCAGTTGGCGTAATCCGCCTCACCACGCCCGTACCGCGAAGCCCAGAAGGCTACGGACCAGTCCACCGAATCGGCCTCGATTATCGGCGACGCGGCGTCGAAGAAGAACAGGTGCTCTTCGCCGAGGAGGTCCGCAAGATGCCTCGAGAGGCTCTCGGAGGTCAGCGGCCCTGTGGCCACCACCACTATCCCCTCCTTCGGGATCTCGGTAGCCTCCCTGCGAACCACGCTTACCCTCGGATGCGCCTCAAGCGCCGCGGTGATGCACGCCGAGAACCGGTGCCTGTCAACTGCCAGCGCCTGCCCGGCAGGCACCCGCCAGCGGGTAGCGCACTGAAGCACCAGCGACCCCAGGGCGCGCATCTCGCCCTTCAACAGGCCAGGGGCGGTCTCTTCCCTGTCGGAACCCAGCGAGTTGCTGCACACCAGCTCCGCGAAATGTCCAGTGGAGTGGGCCGGCGTGGTCGCCTGCGGCCTCATCTCCACCAGTGTGACGTCGATGCCCGCCTGGGCTACCTGCCACGCAGCCTCCGAGCCGGCCAGCCCGGCGCCGATCACCGTGACGGCGCTGGCGGCGCTCACCTGCCCTCGCCTCCGGCCTCGTCGACCCAGCGGTGTGCGCACTCGGGATTGGCGCAGGTGTACTGCGTGCCGGCCTTCACCTTGGAGGCCGTGGTGAAGCTGCCGCATTTCGGGCACGCCACCCCGGAAGGCGGATTCCAGGACGCGAAGTCGCACTGCGGGTAGTTGGCGCACCCATAGAACCTGCGCCCCCTCTTGGATCGCCGTTCGAGGATGTCGCCTCCGCACTTGGGGCAGACGGCGTTCACCTTATTGGCGATGCTGCGCCTGTAGGTGCAGTGGGGATACCTGGGGCAGGCGATGAACTTGCCGTAACGCCCGCTCTTGATCACCAGGTTCGCCTGCCCGCACTCGGGGCATACCTCGTCGGTGGGCTCGTCGGCGATGACCACGCGCTCCGCCTCAACGTCGGCGGCGGCCAGCGCAGCAGCCAGTGGCTTGTAGAAGGAGTCCGTGACCTCGACCCAGTTGGACGAGCCCTCGGCCACCTTGTCCAGCTGGTCCTCGATCTTGGCGGTGAACTTCAGGTCCACCACCGATGGGAAGTACTGGGCCAAGAGGTCGCACACCGCCAGTCCCACCGCAGTGGGCTTGAAGCGCTTGTTCTCAAGCGTGGCATAGTCACGCTTTCGCAGCGTCTCGATGATAGGCGCGTACGTGCTGGGCCTGCCGATGCCGTTCTCCTCAAGCACCTTCACCAGGCTGGCCTCGGTATACCGCGGTGGAGGCTGGGTGAAGTGCTGCTCAGGCGAAAGCTCCACAAGGTGCAGGGCCTGCCCTTCAGCCAGCTCCGGCAGGCGCTGCTCGGCATCATCTTCGGAATCCTCGTCGCGCTCCTCGGTGTACACTGCCGTGAAGCCTGGGAACTTCATCACGCTGCCGGTGGCCCGGAACAGGTGGTCTCCAGCCTGTATATCCACGGTGATGGCATCGAACAGCGCATCCGACATCTGACTGGCCAGGAACCTCAGCCAGATCAGCCTATAGAGCCTCAGCTGGTCGCGGGTTAGGCTACCTGCCAGGGACTCGGGGGTGCGCCTGATGTCAGTGGGGCGAATGGCCTCGTGGGCGTCCTGGGAGCCCCTCCTGGCCCGGTATGCCCTGGGCCTTTCGGGCACAGCGGGACCGTTATCGAACTTGTAGTGGTCAACGGCGAAACTGCGCGCCGCAGCCTGCGCCTCCGCGGCCACCCTGAACGAGTCGGTTCTCATGTAGGTGATCAGGCCCACATGGCCCTCGCCCGCCACGTTCACTCCCTCGTAGAGCTCCTGCGCCACCTTCATGGTACGGCGCGCGGAGAAGCCCAGCCTCCTGAAGGCCTCCTGTTGGAGGGTGCTGGTGGTGAACGGCGGCGCCGGGCGCCGGGCCTGCTCCTTGACGCTGACGGACCTCACAGTGTAGCTGGAGTCCTTGAGGCTTTCGACGATGGCCTGCACCTCTTCCGCGCTGAGCTTCTTGTTCGTGGAGGTGACGTATCGAGCGCGGAACTTGCGGCCGCGGGCTGTCGGGGCCAACACCGCAGAGAGGGTCCAGTACTCCTGCGGGACGAACGCCTGTATCTCCCGCTCCCTGTCTGCGATGAGCTTGAGGGCCGACGACTGAACGCGCCCGGCGGAAAGGCCCCTCCGGACCTTTCTCCATAGGAACGGACTTAGGTTGTATCCCACCAGCCTGTCAAGGACGCGCCTTGCCTGCTGGGCGTCTACCCTGTTCATGTCGATGGGACGCGCCGAGGCCAGAGCCGACTTCACCGCCGACTCAGTTATCTCGTTGAACTCGATCCGGCACGGGGCTTCGGGGTCGAGCTTGAGGATATGAGCAAGATGCCAGGATATAGCTTCGCCTTCTCTGTCAGGGTCTGTGGCGAGGAGCACCTTGTCGGCTTTCTTAGCCGCCTCCCTCAGCTCCTTGATGACGCTGCCCTTGCCACGGATGTTTATGTACTTGGGCGCGTATCCGTCCTCCACATTCACCCCCAGGGTGCTCTTGGGAAGATCCCGCACGTGCCCGTACGATGCCTTCACGCTGTACTTGCGTCCAAGAAACTTAGAGAGAGTCTTGACCTTAGTGGGCGACTCCACTATCACGAGGGTGTTCCCCATCCAAATACCTCCAACACAGAGTGTCGTAAACAGTGTAACCCAGCCCACATACCTGGTCAACCTGGACGCCGGCTGAACCTGAGCCCCTCTAGCCTCACCACAAGGCCGATAAGCTCGAGTTTGGACAGGCTGGCGAATACTCGCTTTGCAGGCAGTCCCGTGGCCGCCTGCACATCCTCGAAGCTTGTCCCGTCGCCCACGGCCTCGTACACCAGCGCATCGTCATGGCTGAGCTCTCGTTGGCCGGGGCGGTAGCCGGGACGTCGGCCGTGAGCGTAGGGCTCGGGGCGCTTCAGCTGATGGCCGATGTCCGTCAGGTCGCTGATGACCTTGTCGACAGAGAATATGGGGCACGCACCCTCGGCCATCAGGCCCACCGGCCCCCTGGCGGTATGGCGGGTGATGTCGCCGGGAACCACGTAGACGAAGCGGTTCTGGTGCAGCGCCAGCGTGGCCGTGATTAGCGCACCGCTGACCTCCGCCGCCTCCACCAGTATGCACGCAGCGGACATGCCGCTTATCACCCTGTTGCGTGCGGGGAACGTGCCGCTGGAGGCCGGAAACCCGATGGGAAACGTCGATATCACACAGCCTGAGGCCATCACTTCCCTCACGATGCCGGAAAGGCGCACCGTCATCGGAGCACCTATCCCGCACCCAAGCACCCCCGCGGTGTAGCCTCCTGCGGCGATAGCCCCACGATGTGAAGCGGCGTCAATGCCACGGGCGAGGCCGCTCACGATGGCGGCGCCGGCACGGGCCAGCTCGTACGCGAAGCGCCACGCCACCGATACGCCGTACTCTGAGGCCCTGCGGGAGCCGACCATGCTGATCCACACAGGCGACTGCGGCGGTTTACGCCCGGCCATGTACAGGATAGGCGGGGCATCGGGCAGGTGAACCAGTAGCTCAGGGTAGAACTCAGAGCCCAGGGTGACCACGTGTGCCCGGTGCGCTGAGGCTTTCCGAAGCTCCTCCCGGCCTGCAGCGACCGCGTCGTCATGCCGCATCGCCCAGGAGAAGGCGGAGTCAGGAAGCCAGGTGGGCCTCGCCGTACCTGCCTTCAGCATGTTGAAGAACTCCAGTGCACTCCCGTGCTCCTGCAACATGTACAGGAAATGCCTGGGGCCCATGCCAGGAGCCATGTTCCAGAACACCCAGGCCGCGAACTCGTCGCCCTCAGGCGGCCGAACGTCGCTCCACCGGATATGTATCCCCAGCTTGTGGCTCAACGTTCCACCCCTCCGAAAAACGTGGCGCGGTATCCCAAGGCCTCCAACACGTGTTCCTCGCGGATCTCCGATGAACCGTCGAGGTCGGCGATGGTTCGCGCCACCTTGATCATGCTGTGGTATGCCCTGACTGACATGCCGAATCGGTCGACAGCACTGGAAAGGAGCGCGGCCGCATGCCTGCCGGAGCTCAGCAGGCGCCGAACCTGGCCAGGCGCCACGTGGGAGTTGGTAGCTCCCTCGCGGCCGTACCGCTCAGCCTGTATCGCCCGGGCAGACTCGATCCGCCTGCGCACGGCCTCGGTCGTTCGGCTGGCCGAGACCACCGTGAGCCGAGCCGACTCGCGCCTGGGCACCTCCACGCGGATATCGATCCTGTCGGCGGTGGGCCCGCCAAGACGGCGGCGGTAAGAGGCCAGGGTTGACGGGCTGCACGTGCACTCCTCCGGCCTGTAACCGTGCATACCGCACGGACACGGGTTCGCGCAGGCCACCATGATGAAATCAGCGGGATACGACACGGCGGAGCCTGCCCTCATGAGCCTTACGACGCGCTTCTCCATGGGCTCGGCCAATGACCGGATCACGGCTGGCGCGAACTGCGCGAGCTCGTCAAGGAAAAGGATGCCCGTGTGCGCCAGGGTCACTTCGCCTGGCACTGGAGGCACGCCTCCGCCCAACATGCCTGCGACGGTGGTGGTGTGGTTGGGCTGCCTGAAGGGCCTGCGGCGGGAGCACACGCTGGCGACGTCCTCACCGGCGATGCTTCGGATGGAGGCTGTGGCCAGCCACTCGCTGTCGGAAAGGGGAGGCATCACATCTGCCGCGCACGACGCCAGCATGGTCTTGCCTGTGCCCGGCGGACCCACCAGAAGAACGTGGTGCCCGCCGGCGATGGCAACCTCCATGGCGCGCACCGCCGCATCCTGACCCAATACGTGCGCGACGTCCAGCATCGGTTCGGTCGAAGCTTCCGGCGCCGGATCGCCGGCGCCGGGGCCCGCTGGCTCAGGCAGACGCGGCATCTGCCCCGACCTCAGAAACCGCACCGCCTGCACCAGGTCGGCAACAGGCACCACCGTGACGCCAGGCACGAGACACGCCTCCCGGCAGTTGGCCGCCGGGACCACCACGTGGCTCAGACCGGCCGATGCCGCGGCTATGCAGGCGGGGATGACGCCCTTCACCGGCATCACCCTGCCGTCCAGGGCGAGCTCTCCCACCAGGGCGCATCGTTCTGTGGCACCGGCGGGAAGTTGCCCCGAAGCCGCCAGCACTGAGACGGCCATCGGCAGGTCAAGGCCCACTCCGAGCTTGTGCTGCCAGGCCGGTGAGAGGTTAATGGTGAGCCGCGCCAGGGGGAACTGGAAACCGGCGTTGCGGAGAGCCGGCCGTATCCTGCTGGTGGCCTCCCTCACGCTGGCATCAGGAAGGCCCACGATCTCAACGCACGGAAGGCCACGGTGATGGTCGCACTCCACTGCGACCATGAGGCCAGCCACACCCTTCACCGCGCAGCCCCACGCTCGCCCAAGCACCGCCGATGCACCGCCATCTCCGGCTACCCGGTGATGTTGGGAACGTGGACGAGCTCGACCCCTATGAGCCTCCGCTCGGATACTCCGCGGGCGCGTATGCCCACGACGTCCACGCGCACCGATGCGAAGCCCCACTTGATGGCCGCAAGCCGCGCGGCCCTGGAGAGCCTCTCGGCTTTGGCCGGCGTGATCTGCTCGATGGGGCTTCCGAAGGCCGAGGAGAGCCTCGTTTTGACCTCCACCACCACCAAGGCGTCACCTTGGCGCGCCAGGATGTCCACCTCGCAGCCTGCCAGCTTCAGGTTCCTCCCCAGGATCTGAAACCCCGCGGCCTCAAGATGCTTGGCAGCCAGCGCCTCGCCCAAGGCCCCGGCCAATTGCGTCACCCGGCTTCCCATGTACACCACCAGTACCACCGGTAATTGCCATGTGAACCATCATTCTGCCAAAGAGTGTTGAATTCCTGCCCACAGACGACAAAATCGCCCTTTCGGGCGATCTCACCCCACCCCTCTGAACGTCAACCGGTGGATACTGCAAGGCCCCAGGCGCCTCAGCGCCTCCAGGTGCTGGGGCGTGGGATACCCTTTGTGCTGGGCGAATCCGTAACCCGGGTAGAGTCTGTCCATCTCCGTCATGAGCTCATCCCTGGTCACCTTTGCCAGGATTGACGCCGCGGCCACGCACTGGCTGCGGCAGTCTCCGCCCACCACCGCGATGCACCTTGCACCCACGTCGATGGTGTCGCGCCCGTCCACCAGGACCAGGTCAGGCGCGATCCTCAACCCCCGCACCGCCCTGACCATGGCCGTGAGGGTTGCCCGGCGGATATTCAGCGCGTCGATCTCACCGGGCTCCGCCATCCCCAGGTTCCAGGCCAAGGCCTGTTCCCTTATGACGGCGGAGAGCCTGGCCCGCACGGCTGGCGTCAACCGCTTACTATCGTTCACCTCAGGCAGGCATAGCCCTGCCGGGAGGATCACCGCAGCGGCTACCACAGGCCCGGCCAGCGGGCCCCGCCCAGCCTCGTCCACCCCGGCAACGTGTATGCAGCGACCGTCGCGCACAGCCTCATCGAACTCTGCTCTGTAGGCCCTCTCGGCCCGCGGGGCTCTCTCGGCATTGTTTGCCAGGCGGCTCATCGCTCCCCACCTGGCCGTTCCAACGTGATCCTCCCGAGCTTTCCGCCGCGCAGCTCTCTGAGGAAAATCAGCGCAGCCCTGGCAGTGTCAACAGCCCCGCCAGGCGCCAGAAGCCCCCGCGCCTTCCCCACAGCCTCCAGGATGACGTGGGGGTCGCTCAGGTCATCCTGCACAGAGTACTTCTCCCTGAAGCCGCGGTACCCCGCCTCATCCAACACCGGGAAGAGCCATCGACACACCTCCTCAGCGTCGAACAGCGTGTCGTCGACGCACCCGAGTGCGCACAGCTTCATCCACGTCGCTTGATCGTCAACGCGGGTGGGCATGATGCCAGGGGTGTCCAGAAGCTCCAGGTCGGGGCCTACCACGATCCACTGCTTGGCGCGGGTAACGCCTGGCTTGTCTCCCACCCTGGCGCCAGCGCGGCGCGACACCCTGTTGATGAAGGACGACTTGCCCACGTTCGGCATGCCGACCACGGCCGACCGAAACCTCCTTCGCAGCCCGCCACCCTTGCCGCTTCCGCCGCCTCGGCCGGACCGGCTCGAGCCGGACCTGGCGGCAGTGACCGCCGCGCGCATCGCCGCCTGGATCCCTGCCCCAGTCTGGCTGTTGGTGGCGACGGCGATCCCGCCGGCGGCCCGAACGTGCCGTCTCCAGGCCTCCGTAGTCGCCTCATCTGCCAGGTCAGCCTTGTTCAGGGCCACCACCAACGGCAGTCTGCCCGCTATCACCGCCAGAGCCGGGTTCGACGTGGCCGTCGGCGCACGGCTGTCTACTATCTCGATGACCACGTCGATGAGCTTCAACATGGCCGCCAGCTCCGCCTCGGCTTTGGCCATGTGCCCTGGATACCACGACTGGGCCAACTCGAACCCTCCTTTCGGCATCACAGAGGTTCACCGGTACGCGACGCCGCCGGTGATGAGCATCTCACCACCGGACGAGTCGGGACCTGCGATCCTGCAGTCTGTTTCCCCTCGGCGTTGCTTTGTTACTGGGTCGCGACTTCGCGCTTGCGCTCGCGGACCTTTGCCCGCTTGCCCACACGGCCGCGGAGGTAGTACAGCTTAGCCCTACGCACTCTGCCCTGCCGCGCCACTTCGATCCTCTCGATCTTGGGCGAATGAAGAGGGAAGACCCTTTCCACGCCCACGCCGCCGGAGAGCTTGCGCACGGTAAACGTCTCGCTGACGCCCTTGCCGCGCCGGGAGATGACAGTGCCCTCGAACACCTGGATGCGTTCGCGGTTGCCTTCCACGACTTTCACGTGCACCCTGACGGTGTCGCCAGGGCCGAACTCAGGAATGTCCTGACGCAACTGTTCGGCTTCTATTCTATCGATGATGTTCACTGCTGTTCACTCCTCATGATGGACTTGAGAATGCGCTTATCTTCGTCTGTCAGCTCAGCAGTCTCCAGAAGGTCCGGCCTGCGAAGCAGGGTCCGCCTAAGCGCCTCCGTGCGCCGCCACACCCTGATACGCTCGTGATCGCCTGAAAGCAGCACCTCCGGCACCTCCATGCCCCTCCAGTTTCGGGGCCTCGTGTAGTGCGGGTAGTCCAGGATCCCGTTCCAGAATGAATCCTCCGTGGCGCTGTCTGCATCCCCCAGAACCCCGGGTATCAGGCGGACAGTGGCGTCCACTATCACCATGGCCGGCAACTCGCCACCGGTCAGGACGTAGTCTCCGATGGATACCTCGTCCGTGAAGATGCCGCTGACTCGCTCGTCGATTCCCTCGTAATGGCCACACACTATGATCAGGTGCTCCTCTTGCGCGAACTCCCTGGCCATCTCTTGGGAGAACCTCTTCCCGGCAGGGGTCGTCAGGATCACCCTGGCCGTGCCGCCCCCGGCGCCCTCGGCACCCTCGGTACCTTCAGCACCTTCCTTCGGCAGCACGCTCTGCACCGCCGCCCATACGGGCTCGGCCATCATCACCATGCCGGGGCCGCCGCCGAAGGGGTAGTCGTCCACACACCTGTGCTTATCCTGCGTGAAGTCGCGGATGTCATGTATCCTCAGCTCCACCAGGCCCTTCTCCTGCGCCCTGCCGATCATGCTCTCCGACATGGGGCCGTGGAACATGCCGGGGAAAATGGTGAGCACATCAATGCGCATAGCGGGATCACCTCAACCCTGGCCGACGCTCTACAACCACTCGACGGTTCTCCAGGTCGATGTCCACCACGTAGCTCTTGACCATCGGCACCAGATATTCGGGACCGCCATCTGCCGCTTCCACCACCAACACATCGTTGGCGGGGCGGTCCAGCACCTCGATGACCTGCCCCAGCAGGTTCCCTTCCTGGTCGTAGCAGTCCAGTCCCACCAGCATGAAGTGGTAGTACTCGCCCTCAGGCAGTTGCGGCAGGGTGCTTGCGGGCACCATCAGCTCGGCGCCTCTCAGCCGCTCCGCCGCGCCTGCGTCGGCCACTTCTTCCAGCTTCACTATGGCGAGGCCCTTAGACACGTTGGCTTTCTGCCACTCCACGGCGGCCTTCCATGCCGGGGCGGCCCCCGCCTGCACCATCACCCATTGCACGTGGCGAAACCTGTGCGGGTCGCCGTTGGCCGGCGCCACCTTGAGCTCGCCCTTCACACCGTGCACGCCTACGACGGTACCCACAACGACCAGGTCGTCCATGGCTATGCGCTCACTCCACTATCTCAACAGTGGCCTTTTTTCCCTGGCGCGCCGCTATGGCCTTGACAACCGTCCGCATGGCCCTGGCTACGCGCCCGTGTCTGCCGATGACCTTACCCATATCGTCGGGAGCCACCCTAACCTCGAGGATCACGGACCCGTCCGCATCGATCTGCTTCACTCTGACCATTTCCGGCTGGTCTACCAGGTTGGCGGCCATATACGATACCAAAGAACTGAGCTCTACCCGATTCCGCCGGCTACTTGCCATCGGCCCCACCGGCTGCGTCCTTCTTCAGGGCGTCCATCACGCCTGCCTTAACCAGAAGATCCTTTGCCGTGTCAGATGGCTGAGCTCCCTTTCGAATCCAGTCGACAGTCTTCTCCACGTTCACCACTAGCTCCGCCGGCTCGGTTCTGGGGTTGTAGTGACCCACTACATCAATGAACCGCCCATCCCTGGGCGAACGGGAGTCGGCTACCACCAGACGGTAGCTGGGCTGCTTCTTCGCACCTGTTCTCATAAGTCTGATACGAACGGCCATGTTGTTGAATGCACCTCCGAAGTGTTGTTCATGGCATGAAAGGCATCTTTCCCAGGGGCCCTCTGCGCCTTGACGCGTCGCTGATCTGCTTGATCATCTTCCTGGTCTGCTCGAACTGCTTGAGGAGCGCATTTACGTCCTGCACCTTCGTGCCGCTGCCCGCGGCGATCCGCCTCTTGCGCGACCCGTCGATCATGGACGGGTTCCTCCGCTCCTCCGGAGTCATCGACCTGATTATCGCCTCGACCTTGCCGAGCTCCTTCTCGCTGACCTGCAGGTCCTTCAGGGCCTTGGCCTTGCCCAGGCCCGGAATCATGCCCAAGAGCTGGTCCAGCGGACCCATCTTCCGCACATCCTGCAGCTGATTGAGGAAGTCCTCCAGCGTGAACTGCTGCTTGCGGAGCTTCTCCTCCATCTTGCGGGCCTGCTCGGCGTCGAAAGCCTCCTGCGCCCGCTCGATGATGGTGAGCACGTCGCCCATGCCCAGGATGCGCGATGACATCCTGTCGGGATGGAACTGCTCCAAAGCGTCGAGCTTCTCGCCGGTGGCCACGAACTTGATGGGCTTGCCCGTCACTGCCCTCACCGACAGCGCCGCGCCGCCCCTGGCGTCGCCGTCCAACTTCGTCAGGACCACGCCATCGATGCCCATCCGCTGGTTGAACGTGGTGGCCACATTGACGGCGTCCTGCCCGGTCATGGCATCTACTACCAGCAAGACCTCATGCGGTAAGACCCTGGCTCGTATCCGCTCCAGCTCCACCATCATCTCGTCATCTATGTGAAGGCGTCCGGCCGTGTCAAGGATCACAGTGTCGTAGCCGAAGGACTTCGCCCTCTCCATCGCTCCAGCCGCAATGTCGGCCGGGTCGACCTTATCGCCCAGGGTGAAGACCTCGATGTTCAGCTGGGAGCCAAGCACCTGCAACTGTCTGATGGCTGCGGGCCGGTAGACGTCCGCCGCCGCAAGGAGCGGCTTCCTGCCCTGCCTCCTCAAGAGGGCGGCGAGTTTGCCGCAGGTGGTGGTCTTGCCCGACCCCTGCAGCCCCACCAGCATGATCAGGGTCGGGGGTTTCGGCGCGAAAGTGATCTTCGAAGACTGCCCGCCCATCAAGTCGGTGAGCTCTTCGTGGACGATCTTGATGACCTGCTGCGCAGGGGTGAGGCTTGCCAACACTTCCTCGCCCACCGCCCTTGCGCGGACACGGGCTACAAAGTCCTTCACGACCTTGAAGTTGACATCGGCCTCCAACAGAGCCATACGAACCTCTTTCAGCGCAAGGTCCACGTCCTTCTCCGTGAGCTTGCCCCGGTTCCTGAGATTCTTGAAAACGCCCTGAAGCTTTGCCGAGAGGTTCTCGAACACCGGCACTCACCTGCCTTCTGTTCACCTAGTTCACGGGCTTCCGCTGCGCGGCCCGCACCTACAGGAGGTCCGGCTCTGAAAGCAGCCCTTCAAGCGCCTCCTCGACGCTCTCCAGCACAGCCCCGGCCTGCGCGCAGTTACCCTTGGCCAGGTGATCACGGGCCTCACGTAGACGGGCGGCGGAGTTAGCAAGACGACGATGAAGCTCCTCGCTGCGGGCGACAAGCCCGAACTGAGCCTCGTAGCCCTCCATCGCGCGCTCCGCCCTTACCAGCGTGTCATACACCGCCTGCCGGGAGATCCCCTGAGCTTCCGCTATCTCGCCGAGCGACAGGTCGTTCAGGAAGTAGTCGGTGGCGATCTCCCGCTGCTTGTCGGTGAGCAACACGCTGTACCTGTCCAGGAGCGCGCTCATGCGCAGCATCTTCTCCAGCATGCAGCACGCACCTCCACACACCCGGATTGGTGTTAAGGCGCAGGCCTTTACATCGTAAGTGACAGTATACCCCGGTGGTACGGTGGTGTCAAGGGGAGTACGTTGACTGAAGCGGAGTGCTGGTAGCGCTGGTATTACGGTGGAGGCGCGGCGACGAGACGGCGCGGTGGCAGGTGTAGCGTTGTGACCAGTTTTCCCATCACGGAAACCAGGCTGAGCACTTCGCCTCCCGATCGAGGAGCAGCTTAGGGCTTGCTCCTACATACGGAGGAGCACCCCTCGACTTGCTCCTCTAGAACGAGGAATACGGCGATCCGAGAAGTGCGGTGGTCACGTCGCATGAACACGCCTCGCTGGGCCAGCGCTTCTAGCTGGAGGTTTGATCTGTCGCTTCCGGTCCATGGGACCTTGTGATCGCCGCCCCCGTTGGCGGCAGGCCCCAACACTGATCTGCACAGGCGATTCTCCTACACTTCGAGGAGCACTCTGCGGCTTGCTCCTCCAAACGGAGGGGCACTCCTCGACTTGCCCCTCCAAAGAGAGGAACACGGCGATCCGAAAGGCGCAGCGACTGCGCCTCCTGAGCACGCCTCGCTGGCCCACCGCTTCTAGCTGGGGTTCGATCTGTCACTTCCGGTCCATGGGACCTTGTGATCGCCGGCTGCGTTGGCGGCAGGCCCCAAGACTGATCTCCACAGGCGATTCTCCTACACTTCGAGGAGCACTCTGCGGCTTGCTCCTCCAAACGGAGGGGCACTCCTCGACTTGCTCCTCCAAAGAGAGGAACACGGCGATCCGAAAGGCGCAGCGACCGCGCCTCCTGAACACGCCTCGCTGGCCCACCGCTTCTAGCCGAGGGGGAGCCTCAACCTCTGAGCCATCGGGATCTGCGATCAACCACTCGCATTGTGGCAAGTGCCGAAGCCCACCTTCGGTGGGGGTTTTCCCCCCGCATTGAGCGGCGAGGCGGGTGTGCTCCTCTCTACGTAGGAGCACACCCGCCTCTGCGCCACGAAAAAGAGGAGAACCTCGCTCGCACCTGTCCTTATGCCTAGCTCCCCCGGCCGAGCCCTCTGTCGTTGGTCCTACCCTTGGCCCCGCGACGCCGCCTCTGTTGTGCCGGCACGCCACCCACTAGTGCGAGACCAAGCTCGATGCAAACTCCCTGGGATCGAAGGGCCTCAGATCGTCCACGCCCTCGCCTACGCCCACGTACTTGACAGGTATGCCGAACTCGCTGCATATCGCCACAACTATCCCGCCCCTGGCAGTGCCGTCCAGCTTAGTCAGCACGATGCCTGTGAGCTCCACCGCCTCATTGAACACCCTGGCCTGAGCTATGGCGTTCTGCCCGGTGGTAGCGTCCACCACCAGCAATACCTCGTGGGGAGCGCCGGTTCCGGCCCGCCCCAGCACCCGCTTGATCTTCTTCAGCTCCTCCATGAGGTTGCTCTTGGTGTGGAGCCTCCCCGCGGTGTCCACGATGAGATAGTCGACGCCCCGGGCTCTAGCGGCTTCGAACGCATCGAAGGCCACCGCTGCCGGATCCGAACCTTCTTGGTGCTTAATGACCGGGGCTCCGACCCGCCGTCCCCACACCTCCAGCTGCTCTATGGCGGCCGCCCTGAAGGTGTCCGCCGCAGCCAGCATCACGCCGTGCCCCCCCTTGCTCAGCATCGACGCAATCTTCCCCGCCGACGTGGTTTTCCCGGTGCCGTTCACCCCTACCATCATGATGACAGTGGGACCCTGCTCAGCCTTGGCAAGCTCGGGACGCAGGCTGTCGGCCCCGAGGATGCGCAGTATCTCCTCCTCGATAAGGCCTGTAGCCGTGTTGGAGTCAACGGGCTGCCCCTCCTCGGCCCTCTTCCGCAACGCTTCCATGATGGACTCAGTGGCCTTCACGCCAAGGTCCGACTGGATGAGAACTGCCTCGAGCTCTTCCAGGGCCTCCTCGTCGATGCGGGCCTTCCCAGTGAAAACCTGCTCGATCTTGCCTATAAGGGCCTCCCTCGTCTTTGTTAGCCCGGCACGGATTGCAGAAAACAACGACGGCGACATGGGACTACCTCCGCTTAGCCTACGCTAATGTACCTACGCTAATGTGAGGGCGCGACCAGGCTGAACACCTTCGATACGCCCTGCTCCTCCATGGTGACGCCGTACAGCACGTCGGCGCACTCCATGGTTCTCTTCCTGTGAGTGACGATTATGACCTGAACTGTCCGTGCTATTGACCTCAGCATCTCGACGAACCTAGCGAGGTTGGCTTCATCCAGGGCTGCGTCTATCTCGTCGAACACGCAAACCGGACTGGGCTTCACGCGCATTATCGCAAAGAGAAGCGCGATCGCAACCAGCGACTTCTCCCCGCCTGAAAGCAGCGACATCCGGGTCAGGCGCTTCCCAGGCGGCTGGCAGACGATCTCGATGCCGCATTCCAGCGAACGCGACGGGTCCTCCAGCACCAGGTCTGCGGTGCCTCCTCCGAAGATCTCAGTGAATATGTCGCTGAACTCCACCCTGAGCTGCTCGAAAGTGGCATGGAACTGCTCTGTGCACGCTCTGTCGCATTCGCGGATAACCTGGATAAGGGACTCCTGCGCCTCCTCCAGGTCCTGAAGCTGCGCGGTGAGGAACTGGTATCGCTCTCCAAGGGCGGCCGCCTCCTCCGGAGCGGTGTGGTTTATGGGCCCCATCGCCTCCATCTCGGCACGCAGAGCATCGATCCGCTCACACATGTCGTCTCGGTTCAACGCCGACGGCGGACGGTTCAGGGCGGCCTGCACATCCATGTCGTATGCGTCCTCAAGGCGCTCACGGGCGGACTCGAACTCCGCCGCACGCCTGGCCTCCTCCACGCTGGCTTCACGCAGCTTCTCGGCCAGGGACGACTCAGCCCTTCGGGCCGACCTCACTTCCCGCTCGGCCGTGGCGGCGGCCTGAGTCGCTTCGGCCCTCGCAGCCAGGGCATGGTCGAGCCTGTCTCTGTCCTCCTCGTAACGCGCCGCCGCTACCGCCGCGGCCGCCTCCGCCTCAGCCACCTCTGACTCCAGGCGCGCCAGATCCTCGCGGGCGGCGGCGAGCTCAGCCTGAAGCCTGGCCACATTGGCGCCGCGCTCGGCTAGGCGCCTTTCCGCCCTGGCGAGATCCGCACGGCTCGATGACAGTCTCTCCACCGCAGCAGCCAGACGGCCCGAAGCGGCCGCGTTCAGTCTGGAGCACTCGTCCTCCAGCCGACGTTGCCTGGCGGTGAGCTCCGTCAGCCGGGCCACCTCAGATTCCAGTTCCTTCTGCCTCTCGGCTGACGCTGCCAAGGCGCTGTCGATGTCCTCCAAGACGGCAGCAGCCGCCTCGCCGGACAACTGGTCCAGCTCCAGCTGGAGATCTGAGAGCGCCTCCCTCACAGCCGCAGCCTGCAGCGTTACCGTCTCCAGGCGCCGTGCGGCCTCAGCTTGGGCATTGCGCGCTGCGGCCACGGCGTCCTCCGCATCGGCGACAGCCTTCTGCGACGCCTGCAGAGCCACCTGCGTCCTCTCACGCTCCGCCGCAGCTTCCGCAGCTTGAGTCCTTGCCTGCTGGAGCTCCTCTCCGAGCTCCTTAAGCCTTCTGACTCTTCCTATTAGCCCTGACTGCCTGTCGTTGCGCTCTCCTCCGGTGATGGCGCCAGCTCCCGATATGAGGTCACCATCTAGCGTGGCCATGCGCAGACGGCACCCCGCCCGCGCAAGCCGGATGCCTGACTCCAGCGTGTCCACCACCAGAACCCTGCCCAGCAGGTAGTCCACGACTTTGCGGTAGGCGGGATCGGCTTGCACTAGGTCCGCCGCTAGCCCCACAACTCCGCTGGCATATGCCTGCCCTCGCCCTTGCCCGAAGCCTGGGATCTCCGACGCCGCAGCACGCTGTGGGCGCAGGATGTCCAGGGGAAGGAAGGTGGCCCTGCCCGCCCTCTGGCGCTTCAGCTCCTCCACGGCGCGTCTGGCCACGTCAGCGGTGGACGCCACGATGTTCTGGACCGCTGACCCCAGCGCAGCCTCTATGGCAGCCTCATACTCCTTCGGCGCCGTGACGAGCTCCGCCACCGCCCCCAAGAGGCCCGCCTTCTTCCAGGAGTCGTCCGCAAGCAGAGTCCGCACTGCGCGGCCGTACCCCTCGTAGTCGCGCTGGATCGCAGCCAGGCTGCTGTAGGATGCCTCCAGCGATGCGAGCATCGCGTTGCACCTGCTCACCGCCGCCTCCGCCGCCCTCATTCGGGCCTGAGCCTGTTGGTGCTTGTCCAGGCATGATCGGTGGTGAGCCGCCGCCTCGTCGATGCGGCGCTTGGCGTCAGCCACCGCTACCGCGGCGGCTGACCCCGCCCGCTCCAGCTCAGCGAGCTCCGCCTGCTTGGTCTGCACCTGCAGTGTAAGGCGTTCCGCCCGGGCCTGCCTGTTTCGGGCCTCCGCCTCGCGGGCCGCCTTGGCCGACCTCAGGTCGGCGCAGGTGGAGAGCACCTCAAAGAGCCTGGCTTTCGCCTGGTCCAGGGCTGACTCCGCCGCCTCCCTCTCCTGCCTGGCCCTGGAGGCCTCCACCCTGACCTGAGCCATCTCCGCCTGCGCGGCCTCGTGCTCCGCCCGGCACTCGGCGAAAGCCTCCGTCGCTTGTACGCGCTGCCCCTCGGCTTCGGCCAGCTGTACCTTTGCGTCCTCAAGTTCCGACTCCAGTTCTGTGCAGCGCTGCGTGGCGGCCTCCAGTCGCTCCCTGGCCAGCTGATACATGCCTGCCCGGCGCTCAGCCTCTGCCCTCGCCTCGCCCAGGGCGGAATGAAGCGCGTCGGCGCGGCTCTCTGCGTCAGCCGCGGCCACTCGGGCAGCCTCCGCAGCGGCCTCCGCCTGGGCGCACGACGCCGCCGCCGCGTGTATCCGATCGGTCATGGCCTCTATCTGGCGCTGCGCCTCGGTGCGCGCAGCGTTCGCCCTGGCGAGGTCATGGCAGAGTAGGTCCAGCTCCAGCTGACGCAGTTCGTCCGACAGCCCTCGCCAGGCCACCGCCTGGTCCGCCTGCGCGCGCAACACAGGGAGCTGCCGCGCGATCTCGGCGGCGACATCGCTCACCCTGAGCTGATCAGCTCTTACCTCCACCAGCCGGCGCTCGGCGTCCCTCTTGCGAAGGCGGTACTTGGTGATCCCGGCAGCCTCGTCGAACACCGCCCGCCTGTCCTCCGGCCGGGCCGATAGCACAGCGTCTATTTTCCCCTGCTCCACAACGGAGTACGCCTCTCGGCCCAGGCCCGTGCCGGAGAATAGGTCTTGCACGTCCCGCAGACGGCACTGCACGCCGTTGAGCAGGTACTCGGATTCGCCGGACCTATACACCCTTCGTGCGACGGTGACCTCGTCATAGTCTACATTGAGAAAATGATCGGAGTTGTCGAACACCAGCACGACCTCGGCGTAGCCCAACGGCCGCCTGCCAGCGGCGCCGGAGAAGATCACGTCCTGCATCCGCGATCCTCTGAGGATGCGCGGGCTCTGCTCGCCCATGGCCCATCTGATGGCATCGGAAATGTTGCTCTTTCCAACGCCATTGGGGCCCACGATGCCGGCTATGCCCTGCTTGAACTCAAGCTCCACACGGCCGGCAAAGGACTTGAACCCGTACATCGACATCTTTTTCAGGTACAACGCCGAACCTCCCAAAAAGCCGGGCCGGACATGGCCGGCCCGGCGTGACGCTTGGTGGATTGCCGCTACGACATGGCGCTACTCGAGAGACTCCAGAGACTCAAGGGATTCCAAAGCTGCCCTGGCGGCGTTCTGCTCGGCATCGCGCCGGCTGGATCCGACGCCTATCGACGCTGGGCGGCCATTGATGACGGCCTGAACGGTGAACACAGGCGCATGCGGCGGGCCCTCCACAGACAGCGTGGTGTACGACACGGTCCCGGCTCCGCCTGCCTGAACACGCTCCTGCAGGGCTGTCTTGTAGTCAGCAAGCGGCTCGGATATCGCCTGCGCTATCTCCCGCTCCATCCATCGCATGATGAAGCCGCGCGCAGCGTCGAAGCCTCCGTCGATGAACACCGCCCCTATCACGGCCTCCATCGCGCCAGCCAGGTTGCGCCGCTTATTTCGTCCACCGCTCAGCTCCTCGCCGTGGCTGAGCCTCAGCATATCGCCGAGTCGCAGCCTCCTAGCGACGCGAGCAAGGGTGCGGCCGCTCAGCACTTGCGCGCTGACCTTCGACATAGCTCCCTCGGAGGCGTCGGGCATCATCCGCATCAGCGCCTCCGCCACCACCGCCTTCAGCACGGCATCGCCAAGGTACTCCAGGCGTTCGTTGGAGGCATGCCGGCCCAGTCCGTGCTCCGAGCTGTAGGAACTGTGGGTCAGGGCTTGTTCAAGCAGCTCCGGCCTGGAGAACTCGTATCCGACGCCTTCAGCGCACACGCTCGGCTATGTACGACACAGCCTGCCCCACTGTGCGAAGCTGGTCGAAGTCGTCCTCCGATACTCTCATGTTGAACTCCTCTTCCAGCTCGTAGACGATCTCCGTGAGATAGAGTGAGTCGGCTCCAAGGTCGTCCACGAAGCTGGCGTCTGGAGTCACGTCCTCCTCAGGTATGCCAAGCTTATCGGCGACGATCTCGCGCACTTTGGCCAGGATCTCTGCCTCGGTCATTACCGGCACCTCCATGTGCGTTGTTCAACGACAGTGTAACTCAAGGCCAGCAGGGGCTTCAAGAGCCGCCGGTCTCGCCGCCTCCTGCATTCTCCGCCCTGAACTGGGCAGCCGCCCGCTTCATGCTCTGAACCACGCCGGCTTCGACCAGCCTGGCCGTGACGGCGATGGCGCTGGCGAACGCCTTCCTGCTGGAGCTGCCGTGGGCTTTCACCACCAGCCCGGCAAGGCCCAACAGCGGTGCGCCGCCGTACTCAGAATAGTCCATCCGAGCCTTCACGCTCTTCAGGGCGGGTTTCAGAAGCAGCGCTCCCATCTTGGCGCGGAAGTTGCGCTCCACCTCCTGGCGGATCATCTGAAACACCGCCTGCCCCAGCCCCTCCATGAGCTTGAGGGCGACGTTCCCCGTGAAGCCATCTGACACGATGACGTCCACGTCGCCGCTTTGGATGGTTCTGGCCTCAATGTTGCCGACGAAGTCCAATCCTGACTTCGACAGGAGCTCGAAAGCCTGACGATGCACCGCGGTGCCCTTGCTTGGCTCGGTGCCGTTGGAAAGCAGCCCCACGCTGGGGCGCTGGATGCCGAAGAGCGCAGCCGCGTAAGCGCTTCCCAATGCGGCGAACTGCAGCAGGTGTTCGGGCTTGCACTCCGGGTTCGCCCCGACGTCCAGAAACAGGCACGGCCTCTTCAACGTCGGCACAGGCGTGGCCAGAGCAGGCCTGGCTATGCCGGGGATCCTGCCCACCACCAGCGGCCCCGCTGCCACCAGCGCCCCGGTGCTGCCGGCGCTGACCAGAGCGGCAGCCCTGCCCTCCCGAACCAGTCTGGCTCCCACCACTATGGAGGAGTCGCGCTTGTGCCTCACCGCCGTGAGGGGATCCTCATCCATGGTGATGGACTCGGATGCGTGGACGACGCTGATCCGCTGCCCAAGGTCGGCCCCGATCCCGAGGCTCGAGAGCTCCTTCGCGATCACCGCCTCGTCTCCCACGAGGGCAATGCGTGCACTGCAGCGCCTGAGGGCTTCGACGGCTCCCGGCACCGCCTCAAGCGGACCGTAGTCACCGCCCATGGCGTCCACTGCGATTATCATTGCTGAACGCGCACCCCCCAACAAAAGCTTAGAGCGGGTTCAACCGAACGACGCCACGCTCGGACGAATCCGCTCAACAAGCTTTCATAGCCACGTTTACTCTGACACCGCAACGGCCGCGCGGCCGCGGTAGTGACCACATTCCGGGCATGCAGTGTGGGGAAGCCTCGGCTTCTTGCACTGCGGGCACTCTACAGTCGCCACCGGCTCGGCCTTCCAGTTCGCGCGGCGCTTGCGGGTACGGGACTTCCCAAACTTCTGCTTCGGATTACCCATAGCCTCGGTCAAGCCGCGGGCTCATCGCCTCGCAGGCCAGACCTTTACACCCCCTGTTCAATGACTCAAGCTTTCACATTTTACTACTTGCGCGTCCCCCAGGCAAGGGGCACACGTCGCTCGCCCTGTTGGCCTCGCCTCCTGGCCTACTCCTTCAAGTCGCGCAGCAACAGTCCCAGGCCCCAGTCGTCCTGAGGCGGGCACTGGCACGACGCCTTGTTCCGATCCGCCCCGCACTGGGGGCACAGACCCTTGCATTCCTCGCTGCACAGGAGCTTGATAGGCAACTGTAGCAGGAAGCCCTGCTCTATCGACTCGCGCAGGTCTATTTCGTCGTCCAAGCCGTACGGCCTCGCGTCGTCGTCCAGCACTTCCTTGGCGGGCGCCTCGTCCACACGGTAGAAGGTCTCGAGCAGCTCCACCGTGAGGGGCATCGAGTACTCCTCCAGGCATCGGTCGCAGGTGAGCACCGACTCCGCCTGGGCCGTGCCGGTCACAAGGATGTGCTTTCCTGCGTTAGTGGCCTGCCCCTCGAACCTCACAGGTCCTGGGAACTTCATCTCACTCCTGGTAAGATCGATGGGGTCCAACGTGCCCTCGAGCTCCAAAGGCATGCTGCTGCCTTTCTCGAGACGAAGGCTCTCCACACTGAATGAAAAGGCCAAGTGGATACACCCCGTTCTATGAGACTGCTCCGGCGGCCTTCACGATCTCCGCGGTGTCTCGTGCTATCGTGATCTCCTCGTTGGTGGGGATGCACAGCACCGCCACGCGGGACGCAGGCGTGGAGATCACCTGTTCCACCCCTCGCACCTGGTTCTTCTCTGGGTCCAGCTCCACACCGAAGACGCCCAGCCTCTTGCAGATTCGCTCGCGCATCTCGGGGGAGTTCTCGCCTATGCCAGCGGTGAACACGATCGCGTCAAGGGCGCCCATGGCCACTGCGTACGCCCCGATGTACTTCGCCACCCTGTAGGCGAAGACGTCCAGCGCCAGCTGCGCCAGCTCGTTTCCGTCGAGAGCAGCCTGTTCTAGGTCGCGGAAGTCGTTGGATGCTCCTCCAGACAGCCCAAGCACGCCAGACTTCTTGTTGAGGTAGCCCAGCACCACCTCCGCCGGTGACTTCTCCAGCTTCTCACAGAGAAAAGAGACTATGGCCGGATCGATATCTCCGCTCCTGGTGCCCATGGGCACGCCCTCGAGCGGAGTGAACCCCATGGTGGTATCGATGGAGATCCCGTGTTTCACTGCGGCAAGGCTCGAGCCGTTGCCCAAGTGGCATGTGACTACGCACAACTCCTCCTTGGGCCTGCTGAGTACCTGCGCCGCCCGGGCTGACACGTATCTGTGAGACGTGCCGTGGAACCCGTAGCGCCTGACGCCGTACTTCCTGTACAGCTCGTAAGGTAGGGCGTACATGTAGGCTTCCCTGGGCATCGTCTGATGAAACGCCGTATCGAACACGCCCACCATGGGCAGGTTCGGCATGAGACGGCGGCAAGCCTGAACGCCCATGATGTTCGGAGGGTTGTGCAGGGGCGCAAGGTCCTGGCACTCGTCCAGAGCCTTCATGACTTCGTCGTCGATAAGCACCGAACCGGCGAACTTCTCTCCGCCGTGCACCACCCGGTGCCCCACCGCCGAGACCTCGGAAAGGTCAGAGATTACGCCGATCTCGGCGTCGGTGAGGGCGGCGAACACGTGCTTTAGGGCCTCCTCGTGGTCCTTGGCCTCAACGTTGTACGTGATCTTGTCGCGCCCCTCGGGCCGGTGCACGATGAAGGCGTCGGGACTGCCGACCCGCTCCACGTTGCCCTTGGCCATGCACACCTCCTTGTCCATGTCGAACAGCTGGTACTTCAGCGACGAGCTGCCACAGTTGATCACCAGAATCTTCATACGGTAATACCTCCTCCAGTTCAAAACAAAGACATGGCTGACGCCACGTCTTGACACCCTACGTCTGTTGGCGCCCTGCCGGCCTTGCGGCTCAGCCGCGAGGTCACTTGCCCACTGCGGCCCGCACCATGTTCTGATGCGCTGCGTCTACGGAGTTGCTGCCGTGGGTGCGACTTCCAAGGAAGTGCACGCAGAAATGGCCGGGGAAGCCGTTGTCAGCTATGGCCTCTCCGCCGTGGGGCATGCCGTTGATGGAGGCGGCCATGCGCCTCCCACCTGCCACCACCACCACCGCGCGCCGCTCCCAGCTCCACGTGCCGCCGTAGATTCGCTTCATGGTGGCGGTGTCCTCGCGGGTGAGGGGCTCCGCGTCCGCATGGTTGTGGCCCCCGCGGCGCTGGACCTGGAAGGAGAGGCCAGTCTTCACATCGATGATGGTGGCCCTGTGAGTGAAGACGTTCCTTGCCTCCGACCAGCTCACCAGCTCCGCTCCTCCCCTGCTTGAGGCCGAACGGGAAGCAGCGCCCTGCACCGGGATGAGGAGCTCCTGGCCAGGCTTGATGCGGTCGGGCTGCGATAGCCCCGACGCTTCGGCGATCTCCCGAACGGTGCATCCGTGGCGTCGGGCGATGCCGTAGAGGGTGTCGCCGGGCACCACCACGTACTTCCGCACCGCGGAGGAGCAGGCGTCCATCAGCGCGCTCCATGTGCGCGGGCCGACTATCCCGTCTGCCTCCAGGGATGCCTCCTTCTGGAACCTCAGCACGGCCTGTTCAGTCTCGTTTCCGAAGATGCCGTCGACTTTACCGGAGTAGTACCCCGCAATAGACAGGTACTCCTGCAGCTCGCACACAACCTCACCGCGGTCACCCTTCCTCAGTACCTGGCTCGCACCAAACCCAGGGAAAGCGGCCACAATCACAAGCAAACACGCAAAGGCCAGTACCGCAAGAGATGACGCTGCTCTACTCCGTAATCCCATGCCAAGAGGCTCCCTTCGTAGGTCAAAGCTCACCAGACGTGGTATTCTACTCCCTCCGCGCATTTCCTTCAGCATAGGCTCGGCTCACGTCAAATATAGATCACCTGAAGGCTTGAGTTCACCCTGAAAGGACGTGTGATCGCCGTTGCCTCCGCTCGCTGAGCCTACTCGCAGAAGCGCATATCTGGTTGCAGCCGTCGCGTCAGCCATCACGTTGGCCGTCATGCTCATGCCCGAGGTGTCCTTCGCAGCGTCCCTGGAAGGGCTGCGGGTATGGTGGGAGATAGTATTCCCTGCGCTCTTGCCCTTCTTCATACTATGTGACGTGCTGATGGGATTGGGAGTTGTACACTACATCGGCGCGCTCCTGGAGCCGCTGATGCGGCCGCTCTTCGGGGTGCCGGGAGTCGGAGCCTTCGCCTTCGCCATGGGGCTTGCGTCGGGCTATCCCATCGGCGCACGCATCACGGCAAGGCTCCGCAGGGAGGGGATGTGCTCAAGGGTGGAGGCGGAAAGGCTGGTGTCGTTCACGAACACCGCTGACCCTCTATTCATGGTGGGGGCGGTTGCAGTAGGGATGTTCCGCATGCCCTCGCTCGGCGCCACGCTCGCCGCATCGCACTACATATCCGCGGTCATCGTTGGCCTCCTGCTGAAGTTCTACGGCCACAGGGATCCGGAAAGCAGCTCAGCTGAGGCCGGCCGGCGCAGCCGCGAACCGCTCCTTGCCCGCGCCGCGCACGCGCTTTACACCGCCCGCCACCAGGATGGGCGCTCTTTCGGCCAGATCTTCGGCGATTCGGTAAGGGATTCAGTAGCAACCTTGCTGCTAATAGGAGGCTGTATCATGCTATTCTCCGTGGTGGTGAGGGTGCTGGACGTGGCCGGCGTGACCCATCTGGCGGCCACCGCCGTTCGGTGGGTGCTCTCGCCCCTGAAGATGAGCACAGCCATAATCCCGTCCCTCATGAGCGGCACGTTCGAGATCACCCTGGGAACTGAGATCGCCAGCCGGGCCGCGGCGCCGCTGTCGCAGAGGGCCATAGCCGCCAGCGCCATAATAGCCTGGAGCGGGCTGAGCGTGTTCGCTCAGGTAGCTGCCATGCTGCACGGCACCGACGTACGCATGAAGCCATATCTTTCCGCGAGGCTCCTTCACGCGGCCCTGGCCGCAGCCGTCACCAAGGCACTCCTGATCCTGTCCCCCGCCATCCTCGGTGCCTCCGCACTGCCTGAGGGGGTGCTCGCCTTCCAGCCGGGCTTCATGTGGAACATGGCGAGGTCACTGGCATCGGCTGCAGTGGTCATGGGCCTCCTGGGACTGGCCGCCGTCGGCACGGCGACCGTGGCTCACCCCCGTCCGACGCAGCACAGGCGCCGATAGCCAGTGCCTATCCGTCGTAGGTGTCAAAGAACGGTTGCGGTGCCCCGCCGGGTGGGTCGCTATTCGGTGGCAACGACCCACCCACGCGTCGTTTACACGGGAAGCGCTCCGCACCGCCTTGGGCCCGGCGCGGGAGTTGAGGGGGGGTAGCCGGCGCCACGGCGCTGGCGTGACAACGACCCGCCGGCGGGTCGAAGCCCTGCACAAGCGACCCACCCATGGGTCGGCTTGGGCGGCCCCGCCCGGCCGGGGTCAGACGCCTGTCTCCCGCTGGTTCGACGCTCACTATGCCTGTCGCGCGCTCCTGCGCCTGAGCTCCTCTATACCGTTTTTCACCACCGCCGAGGTGCGGTCGAGGGTCTCATGCAGCACCTGCAGAGTCGACTCCGCGTACTCCCTGGCACCGGCACGGATCTGCTCCGCCTCAGCCTGAGCCTCAGCGATGAGCTCAGCGGCGCGTTCCCTGGCCGCGGCCTCGTCCGGCTGCAGCTTCCGGCTCTCCCTGGCCGTGGACGAAGGCGAGACTTCGCTCTTGGCCGCTGCGCTCTCGGCGCCTGCCACCGCCTGGGAGCGCCGCGCCTGTTCCTGCAGCACTGCCCTGATGCGGTCGATGAGGTCCAGGATCTCGACGGCGTCCACCGCCCGCTTGGAGCTGAAGGGGATCCTGGTGCCCGTCTCGAGCAGGCGCTCCATCTTGTCCAAACACTCAAGCACGGAATACTGTGTCACCGCTAACCCTCTCCCTTGCATCTGGCGATGATCCGGTCCGCGAGCGCCGCAGGCACCATGCACCGGATGTCGCCGCCCAGTCTGGCAACCTCCTTGACGATGCTGGAGCTCAAGAAGGAATACTCCTGTGACGCCATTATGTACATGGTCTCGACGGTGGGATCCAGCTTCCTGTTCATCAGGGCCATGGTCAGCTCGTATTCGAAGTCCGACACGGCCCTGAGGCCTCGAACCACCACGTGGGCGCCACGGGCCCGCACGTAATCCACCAGCAGGCCTTCGAAGTGGTCCACTGACACGTTGGGCAGGTGACCGCAGGCCATCCGGAGCATCTCGAGGCGCTCATCAGTGGTGAACAATGTGCGCTTTTCTGAGTTCACCAGAATAGATACTATCACAGTGTCGAAAATGCTCGCAGCCCTCTCAATCACGTCCAGGTGTCCATTGGTGACCGGGTCGAAGGTACCAGGGCAGATGGCCACTGTCATGTACATCACCTCGTGAACTGGTAGAAGCTGATACCGGTGTCACCGTACGTGCTCTGCCTGATGAGCTCCATCCCGTCGGGCACAGGAGCGCTCTCGGTCCTTGATGAGTGCTCCACCACGATGAGCGCGTCTCGGGATATCGCCGGCGACATCGCCGCGTCCTCGAGAAGCTGACCCCATACTCCCAGCCCGTACGGGGGATCGGCGAACACCAGGTCAAACGGACCCCACTGCATGACCCTGCTGTCCGGGCTGCGCAGCACCGTGCTGGCCTTCCTGCATAGCACCAGGGCCGAGCCAGCAAACCCAAGGCTCTCGAGGTTCTCGCGTATCACGCGACAAGCGGCACGGTCCGTGTCGACGAACACGCACCGCGCCGCTCCCCTTGATAGGCTTTCGATCCCCAGGGTGCCTGCGCCCGCGAAAAGGTCAAGCACTCTGGCACCGCTGGGCCTTTCGCCGAGGATGGAGAAGAGGGCCTCCCTCACCCTGTCAGACGTTGGCCGGGCTGACATGCCCGGAACGGTCTTCAGGCGTCGTCCCCCTGCGGAACCGGCGATGACCCTCATTTCAACAGCTCGCTCACAGGGCGCCACGCCACAGACATGGTGCCCGGGCCTGCATGTGTCCCCACGATGGGCCCGCACTCCACCAGCCAGCTGTTCCTCACGTTGAACCTGGACTTCACGTCGGCCAGCCACTGCTCCCCACGGGGCTCGTCGTCGGCGTGTAGCACTATCAAGTCGATCTCCTGCCCTTCAGGGATCGCCTCATGCATCAGCTCCAGGATCCTGGGGTACACCCTGCTCGCGCCGCGCACCCTCTCTACGGCGTCGATCTCGCCGTTACGCACCGTCAGGATGGGCTTGACCGACAACAGGCTCCCGATGAAGGCCGTTGCCTTGCCTATCCTGCCGTTCTTCTGGAGGTACTCCAGGGTATCCAGGGTGAAGTATAGCCCGTAGTTGGCCTTCGCGTGCTCAACGACCTTCCTGATGTCCTCTACCGACAGGCCCTTGTCGATGGCCTCGGCCGCTGCCATCACTATCAGTCCCAGACCTAGCGACACGTTCTCCGAGTCGATCACCTCGATCTTGGACGACCCGATGGTGTTAGCCGCGATGCTGGCGCTCTGTAGGGTGCCGCTCATCTTCGTAGATATGTGTATCGAGAAGATGTGATCGTAGTCGGTTAGCAGCGACTCATACACCCTGATGAAGTCAGCGGGCGACGGCTGGCTCGTCTTTGGCATGACGGAAGCCGCACGCAGCTTGCGGAAGAACTCCTTGCTGTCGATCTCGACCCCGTCGAGGTAGCTTTCGTCTCCAAAGTGCACAGTCAGGGGGATGATGATGATCCCCTTGTCCTGTGCAACGCTCTTGCGTATATCGGAGGTGCTGTCAGTGACCAGAGCGATCCTGCCCATGGCGTTCACTCCTCATTCCAGTGAAATCAGATAGTAGTACAGAGGCTGTCCGCCGTAGCAGACCTCGAACTCAAGATTGGGATAGGCCTCCTGTAGCCTCGCCACGATGTCGTTGGCCTCTTCTTCGGTCACGTCTGCGCCGTAGAAAACCGTGGCCACTTCATCGTTCTCAGAGTACATGGCCGCCATCAGCTCCTCGACCACCTGGTGGCGGCTCTCACCCACCGCCCTGAGGTCGCCGTCGAAGAGGCCTATGGTGTCCCCCTCCTTGATTACCCATCCATTGAACGAGGAATCCCGAACCGCGTACGTCACTTCGCCGGTCTTTACCTTTCCGGCCACCTCTGTCATGCGCTCGATGTTCTCTTCCATAGAAAGACTGGGGTTCAGCGCCAAGAGCGCGGCAACGCCCTGAGGTACCGTCTTCGTCGGCACGACGCCGATCCTGATGTCAGACGTGTCGGGCACCTCAGACGCCTTGCCTGCCGTCAATAGCACGTTACTGTTGTTGGGCAGCACGATGACGTTGTCGGCGTTGGCCGCCTTGGCCGCCTCCGCGATATCCTGGATGCTGGGGTTCATGGTCTGGCCACCTGTGACCACCACGTCCACGCCCAGGCTGCGCAGGATCTCGTCGAACCCATCGCCTGCCGCCACAGCCACAACGCCCAGGGGTTTCCTGGGCCTTTCCTGCGCCTCAGCCGCGGTGCCCTGGCCAGCCCCGGACGAGCCGCTTCCGTCGCCCGCCGGGTCGCCTCCTACTACGCCGGCCTCCGCCGCCGACCCCGCCTTGGCCTCGAACTCCTCGTGTTGGTCCTCCATGTTGTTGATGTCGATCTCATGAAGCGACCCGTAAACCAGGCAGGTCTCCAGCACCTTGCCGGGGGAGTTGGTGTGGATGTGCACCTTAACGGCCTGGCTATTGCCTACGATCAGCGCTGAATCGCCCTCCACGGCCCCCAGCACCGCGGCCTTTATTGCGTCCGGATCAAGGTGCGCACCTTTGACGATGAACTCGGTGCAATACTTGAACTCTATGTGTTCCCTGGCACTTCTAGCCTCCGGGGTCACCGCCACCGAAGCGCGTGCGGCCGGAGCGGATGAAGCTGCTGCCGCCGCGGCTACGCCGGCCGGACGCTCCTGGGGCAGTTCCCCCGGCTCAAACGCTGGCTCGCCCTTGAGGGCTCCCACAAACCCCTCAAGGAAGATGAGGAAACCCTTGCCTCCTGCGTCGACGACGCCAGCTTCCTTCAGCGTCGGCAGCATCTCCGGGGTGCGCTCCAACGTGATCTGACCCTGGCGAAGGCCCTCCTCTAGCACGCCCACGACGTCGGCGTGCTGCCTTCCTGCCTGCACGCATCCGCGGGCTGTCATCCGGGCTACGGTGAGGATGGTCCCCTCAACGGGCTTGATCACCGCCTTGTACGCCATGTTGGCGGCCTCCACGAAGGCGGCGGCGATGTCGGTGGGACCCGCAGTCTTCATGCCCTGAAGACGCTTGGCGAACCCCCTCATGAGCTGCGAGAAGATTACGCCGGAGTTGCCCCTGGCCCCCATGAGGGCGCCAAGGGAGATGGCGTCAGCCACGACGCCGATGTCATTCGAATTCGATTTCTGCGCTTCCTTCAGCGCCGACGAGACCGTAAGGTACATGTTCGTACCCGTATCTCCATCGGGTACTGGGAACACGTTGAGCGAATCTACCAGACTCTTATTGTTTCCCAGCCAAGCCACTCCGGAGGCGAACGCGGTCTTTAGGCCAGAGCCGTCCATCACCTCGACGCGAGCCTGCTGGCTGCGCTCCTCTCCTGCCATCAGCTGCGCTTTTCCTTTCTGCGTGCACCGACTCGAACACCGTGCACTGTAACGTTGATCTCTGCAACTGGTAACCCCGTGGCTTTCTCCAACACGTACTTCACCGTGTCCATGACGTTGTGGGCCACTTCGGTTATCCTTGTTCCGTATTCGACAATAATATATAGGTTTATTCTGAGACCGTCATCCCTCGCGTCCACTTCGACGCCCCGGGCGAGATTATCGTACCCGAGAAGCTCGGCTATGCCGTCAGTAAGAGTGCGAGACGCCATGCCTACCAAGCCGTAACACTCGGTCGCCGCCATGCCGGCAACTGACGCAATCACGTCATCCGATATGGTGATGCGGCCCAGCTGTGTGAGAATGGACTTGCCCATCTCCAGACCTCCAACACTGCAACGCTAGGCGATTCTCTTGTATTCTCTGTCGCCCTTAGTTATTCCTTCTTGTGGCTACCTTGCGTAGTCTGCCCGCATATGATAGTATTTACGTTGTGCTCTCAGAGGCGCTGTCGAGGAGGAATTCGCATGCCCAAGATGTGTGCAGTATGCGGTAAGACCCCGAGATCTGGCAACAACGTAAGCCACTCAGAGGTCAAGACCCGGCGCCGGTGGCTTCCGAACCTCCAGAAGGTCCGGGCGGTTGTTGACGGCAGTCCACGAAGGATCACCGTCTGCACCAGGTGCCTCCGTTCTGGCAAAGTCACCCGTGCGCTGTAATGTGGCTCGCCCCCGGCTCTGCCGGGGGCGTTTCACTTATCACTGCACCGCCTGCCGTCTCAGTTCCTCCACCACTGACACGTCCACCGTTGACGTGCCCAGCATCACCCCTGACTTGCTCCGTGGACCGTGGCAGTCAGATCCGCCCGTGGCAACCAACCCGTACTGCCTCGCCAATGCCTGGTAGTGTCGCTGCTGCGCAGGGCTGTGGTCGGGGTACACCACCTCTATGCCCTTGAGGCCCGACTCCACCAGCGAAGGGATCATGTGGTCATTGTTGACCAGACCCGGATGGGCCATCACCGGCACTCCGCCCGCCTCCAGTATCGCCTGCACGGCTTCGTGCGGCGTCAGCTTGGACCTGGGCACGTACGCCGGCGCCCTCCTGCCTATGTACCTGGAGAAGGCTTCGTCCCACGAAGTGACGTAGCCGCCACGTATCATGGCCGAGGCGACGTGCGGCCGGCCTACTGATGCGCCCGGTTCCGCAACGGCCAGCACGTCCGAGATCTCCAGGTTCACTCCGAGCCGCGCAAGCTTTTCCAGCATCAGCTCCACCCGGCGTAGCCTGCTCTCGCGCTGCTCATAGAGGAGCTTGAGGAAAGGCTCATGGTGCACGTCCACGAAGTAGCCCAGCACGTGAATCTCTCCATCATCCACGTCCGTGGAGATCTCCACCCCACCCACCACCGTAACCCCCAGGCTGTCCCCGGCGTCCAGCGACGCCTCAACGCCGTCCACTGAGTCGTGGTCGGTAACGGCGATGGCGGCGAGTCCTCGCCTCGCCGCCTCCTGTACCAGCTGCTCAGGGGTGAAGGTGCCGTCAGACGCCGTGGTGTGGCAGTGCAGGTCAGCGCGCCCGTGCAACACCGATCGCCACCCTCTCGCCGTTTACATCCCATTCCTTCACGAACTCGCCGCAGGCTTCCCCGAAGCTCAGGCTGAGGCTGAGCGTTTCGGCCATGATGCGATCGCGGAAAGCCTCCGCGGCCCTGATGGCGTCGCCCTCGCCTTCCAGCACCGTGTGGATCCTGTCGGACACCTCGAACCCAGCCTCTTTCCTGGAGGTCTGGATCTTGTTCACCAGCTCGCGGGCGAAGCCCTCCATCCGCAGCTCCTCGGTGATGGTGGTGTCCAGGGCCACCGCAACGCTGTTCTCCGACTGCACGCAGAAGCCCTCTGCCGCCATGGTCTCCACGACGACCTCCTCCGGCAGCAGCGCCACCGTGGAGCCGTCCTCCAGCGTCAGCCGATACTCGGATCCGGCCAGCACAGCCCTGGCCACTTCCTCCGGGGCGGCTACCGCCAGGGCGGCTGCAATCCCCTTCATCATGCGCCCATACTTGGGCCCTAGCACGTCAAACTTGGGCTTTACCTTGTATGATACGAACTCGCCCATGTCGTCGGCGTATTCCACAGCCTTGACGTTGAGCTCGTCCATGATAACGTCCTCGAGGCTCCCCACCGCGTCACGGGCCCCGCCACTGAGGGCCACCACTATCTTGGACAGCGGCTGTCGATTCTTGATGTTCACCGCGTTGCGCGCGGCCCTGCCGAGGTACACCACCTGCCGCGCCAGGTCCATCGCCTGCTCCAGCTCGAGGTCAACCACTGCCGGATCCCCGGCCGGGTAGTCCTGCAGGTGCACGCTGCCCCTGCCCTGCTCCAGGTTGCTGAAGATCTCCTCCGCGATGAACGGCGTGAACGGCGCCGCCAGCTTCGCCACTGTAACCAGCGCCTCGTGGAGCGTGAGGTAAGCGGCCTCCTTGTCCATTGACATCTCGCTGCCCCAGTAGCGGCGGCGGTTGCGCCGCACATACCAGTTGGAGAGCTCGTCGACGAACTGCTCGATCCTGCGGGCAGCGGCAGTTATGTCGTACGCGTCCATGAGCTCCGTTACCTGTGTGCACAGCCGCGAGAGGCGCGAGAGCAGCCACCTGTCGATGAGCGGCCGCTGCTCTAGCGGCACATGGTGCTCGCCTGGGTCGAAGCCATCGAGGTTGGCGTAGAGCACGTAGAACGAGTACACGTTCCACAGCGTTCCCATGAACCGCCTCATCGCCTCAGTAACGCCTTCCTGGTAGAAACGCTTCGGCGTCCACGGCGCGTTCACGGTGTACAGGTACCAACGCACGGCGTCGGCGCCCTGCTTGTTGAACAGGCCCCACACGTCGATGACATTGCCCTTGCTCTTGCTCATCTTCAGGCCCTCTTCGTCGACCACCAGGCCCAACACCACGCAGTTCTTGAAGGGGGCCCTCCCGAAGAGCAGCGTGGAGATGGCAAGCAGCGTGTAGAACCAACCCCTGGTCTGGTCCACCGCCTCGGTTATGAAATCGGCCGGGAACGACTCCTCAAACAGCTTCTGGTTCTCGAACGGGTAGTGCCACTGGGCGAAGGGCATCGAGCCCGAATCGAACCAGCAGTCCATCACCTCGGGAACCCGGCGCATGTCGCCTCCGCACTCGGGGCAGGTCAGCACCGCCTGGTCGATGTACGGCCTGTGGAGCTCGAAATGTTCGGGCAGGGTCCGCGCCATGCCGCGCAGCTCCGCGACGCTACCCACCACGTGCTGGTGCCGGCAGTCTTCGCAG
The DNA here is from genome assembly GCA_001513145.1 of Clostridia bacterium DTU025. GTDB lineage: Bacteria > Bacillota > DTU025 > DTU025 > DTU025 > DTU025. The sequence goes on from LFSP01000037.1 coordinate 155,449, forward strand.
ATCCAGATGGGTAGCGGAGTGCCCCAGTACCTCTCGCGGCTGACGGCCCAGTCTACAACGTTATCAAGGAAGTTGCCGAACCTGCCGTCGCGGATGTACTCAGGGTACCAACTGATCTCGGAGTTGTTGGCCAGAAGCTGCTCCCTGAGGCTGGACATCTTGATGAACCACGACGCCCTGGCGTAGTACAGAAGCGGCGTGTCGCACCGCCAGCAGAAGGGATAGGTGTGCTCACACTGGGCAACCTTGAAGATCAGCCCGCGGCTCTCCAGGTCCTTCATGATCAGCGGATCGGCTTCCTTGACGAACATGCCGGCCCACTGCGGCACCCTCTCGTCGAACCTGCCCTCCGCGTTCACCAGCTGGATGACGGGCAGGCCGTTCTCGACGCCGACGCGCATGTCGTCCTCGCCAAAAGCCGGCGCTATGTGCACGATGCCCGTGCCGTCCTCAAGGCTGACGAAGTCTGCGGCCACAACCCGCCACGCCGGCTCCTCGGGCTCCACGAAAGCGAACAGCGGCTCGTACTCCGCCCCCACCAGTTCGGAGCCTTTCACCACCCGCTCGATGGAGCAGGGCTCGGAAACCACGCCCTCCACCAGCTCCTTCGCCATGATCAGCGTCTCGTCGCCGGCCCTGACGTAGGCGTATTCCGCGTCAGCCGACACGGCCAGCGCAGCGTTGGACGGCAGCGTCCACGGCGTGGTGGTCCAAGCCAGAAAGAAAGCCTTCTCTTGCCCGCGTACGGGGAACCGCACGTAGAGGGAGGGATCCGTCACCTCCCGGTAGCCCTGTGCCACCTCGTGGCTTGACAGCGCCGTGCCGCACCTGGGGCAGTACGGAACCACCTTGTGACCGCGGTACAGAAGGCCCTTCTCGTATATGGTCTTCACCGCCCACCACACGGACTCAATGTACGTGTCGTGGTAAGTGATGTACGGGTCGTCCATGTCCAGCCAGAAGCCTAGGCGCTCGGTCATGCGCCTCCACTCCTGCTCATACTTGAAGACTGAGGCCTTGCAGCGCTTGATGAACTCCTCGACGCCGAACTCCTCGATCTGCGGCTTGCCGCTGATGCCCAGTTCCTTCTCGACCTCCAGCTCCACAGGCAGACCGTGGGTGTCCCACCCGGCCTTGCGCGGCACATAGAAGCCCTTCATCGTCTTGTAGCGGAGCACCACGTCCTTCATCGCCCTGGTCTCGACGTGGCCCGGATGGGGCAGGCCGTTGGCGGTGGGAGGTCCCTCGAAGAACACGAACTTCGGGGCCCCCTTTCGCCTGGTCACGCTCTCCTCGAACACCTTCTCGCGGCGCCACCGATCCAGGATCTCCTGCTCCAGCCGGGGAAAATCCATCGACGGGTCGACCTTCTTGAACATTATCGTAGACTCCTCCCTGCATCGGCGCGTATACACATGATATCCCATGAACTCGAATGCCCCTCGTCCACAAGGGACGAGGGGCAAGCTCGCGGTACCACCCTTTTGGCTGAGCACAGCATCTACAGCCGCAGCTTGTTGCAGTGCACAACCCACTCAAAGGACGCCCGTTAACGCCGGGCAAACGTCGCAGCCTAGTCGTTGCCTTTCAGCCCGAAGCTCGGGGGCGATCTTCGTGCAGGCGCCGGCGCGGAGCTTTCACCTTGCCTCCGCTCTCTGAGAGCCTGGCTCTCCTGCCTACTCCTCCCCGTCATAGCCTTTCTCCATGTTAGACTACGCCCACTCTAACACAGGGCAGGCTGCGAGTCAACCGGTGAGCGCCGCCGGCCAGCCTGGGCTCAAAGGCGCCAAACCGACTAGTTCAGCCACGATGTCTCGCGCTTCCGCGAGCGACCGAGCTGCGGCTTACCAGGTAAGCTATGACGATTGCCGAGATGATGAGTTCGGGCACCAGGTACGAAGCGTTGTAACCTACTGAGTATGCCCAGGGAGACACGCCCTCCGGAGCATACTCCGCGAAGAAGACGGCGCCTGAAAGGGTGAACGAGATGAGCTGCAGGGCGAACGCTCCGATGGTGCCGATTATGACGCCAAGCGTGCCACGGCTCACCGCGAAGATCGGTGCCAGGCCCACCACCAGGGACGCTATGGGATAGTCCAGCATGGCCTGGATCGGGTGCATCACGTAGCCGCCCAGCAGCATCTGCAGGATGCCGGTGACGAACCCGGCCGCGACGCCCTGCTTCGCACCGCGCATGAACGCCACGTAGAGTACGGGCAGCGCCTCCAGGGAGACGGAGCCGCCCTGCGGCATCTGATACACCTTAAGACGACTCAAGATGAAGGACAGGGCTGCAGCAACCCCGACCTCCGCCAGGAACGTTGCCATTCCCGGCTGTGAACTGGTTCGCGCGCTTCTGTTCATCGACGTTGCCTCCTCGCGCCGGCCGCTTGACGGGCAAAAAGGGAGCTGCTGACCACATAGTGATCCGCAGCCCCCAAAGGCTTGACCGCTTCCCTACGCTGGTATTACCCAGGGCGGGCATGACACCCGCGCGATCAGGTTCGAGGGTTTCGGGTGGACGACGTCCACCCGCTCTCAGCCGTGGATAGGCTCCCCTAGCGGATCGGCACTGTATTGTTTTTCGCTTCCATCACGCATTATACCAGCACCCCGAGGCGATGTCCACCTCCGGTTGTGGCCAGTTGGGGCCAGGCTCCGCCAGCGCAAAGGGCAGACAGCCGGCGGTTTGAGGCGGCTAGAGAGAGAACGCAACCTCCAGGACGTTGCCTGACCTGCCCACCATGACGTCGCGGATCAGGTGCTCAGGTATGACCGACCCGACCGTGCGCTTCACGGCGCGAAGCAGATCTCGCTCGCTCATGCCCCCCAAGGCGGCGGCTTCGTGCTCGTCCATCACCACCGTGGCCACCAGCACTCCCTTGATCTGCGTCAGCTGCACGTCGTGGCCCCCCTCCGATTCGACTCGAAAGGTGTTTCGCCGGCGCGGAACAACGTCCTTCCTCGGAGCCGTCGTGGTATTCCGTGAGGAGCTGTCGCCCTGTGCCGAACTGCGCCGAATCCGATACGCTTTGTCTCGCGTAAGGCCGGGCATTCTGTGGAGGCCTCGACCAACCCCGCAACTAATCGATCATCTGTGGGTCATTGGCCCAGCTGCTTGGCTAGAAACCCCGCAGCGGTCTCCGCCATCTTGATCTCCATGTCACCCATGGGTGTCATGTCGCGCGACAGGAGCACCACGGCACCTGCAATGTCTCCCTCCACGATGATGGGCGCCACCACCTGGCTCGCGAACTCGATGCCTTCCACAGGGGGCCTGTCGTTAGGGGAGTTTGAGAGGTATGTCTTGCGGTTCCTCATCACCTCCTCCACGTGCTCCGTGATGGGCTGCTCCACTACCCTCTTGTCAGGAAGGCCGGCGGCAGCTACCACCTCGTCCTGGTCGCATATGAGCACCGCGTGGCCCGTGCCTTCGGTCAGGGATTCAGCGTACTCCTGCGCGAATCTGCCCAGGTCTGCCACTGGCGAGTACTTCTTTAGGATGACCTCGCCTTCACGGTCTGTAAAGATCTCGAGAGGGTCTCCCTCGCGGATGCGAAGATTTCTGCGTATCTCCTTTGGTATCACTACTCTTCCCAGGTCGTCTATTCTTCTCACGATGCCCGTTGCTTTCACCTGTATCCCTCCCCTGCTAGTAGTCTGCCTAGCCAGAACGCGGTTATGCTAGCCCACCCGCCTGTCGCCCACATCATCTCATGGCGCAAACGTGGAAAAAACACGGTCAGCGACGACCTGGCTCCGGCTGCTGCACCCCGTTACGTGACCATCCAATACCGGACTTGCGGCACTGAACAGCCATTACACGGACTACAACAACCTTTGCTCGACCGACGCCCGGACTTAGGCATCATACCGCAATCTCTCGACTGCGGCACCATGCGGTCGCCCGTGCGGCGATCTGGCCTCGACCAATACAGATGAGTTTCCCTGCCTCGACGACCCTTCAGCCGCCGCAACAAGTTGGCCCACCTGTACTGATCTTCAGCAGGTTCCTTACCTGCATCGGCTCAGTCATCGCTGACCTCGACACTTATGATTGCCCGAATCCGTTCGCATATGCGATCGAAGAACAAGAAAAAACAACCATGGCGGAGCCTGTCCACCAGGCCCCGCCACTTGTCGTCTACAACCGGGTATTAGCCCCACTTACCTTTATTCATGTGCCCACGGATCTCGGCTCTCGACGCCTGCCTGATGATCCACGCCTGCTCCTTGGCGTACTTGAACAGGGCGACGCACGGAGGATCGAGCGCGTCCTCGAGGCCAGCCTCTGCCAGCTCAATGACCTCGCCCATCAGCGTGATCAGCTTGCAGTGAAGGTCGTTGGTGAACCTCGACCTCTTGATCAGCTCAGACTCGGAATCATCGATGACCGTGAACTTGTCCTTAGGGGCGCCACACTTGGGGCACTTGTCAGGAGCTTCATCGCCGTCGTGTACGTACCCGCACACACCGCATCTGAACAACTTCACACGATGACCTCCCCTCGGCGAACCTTATGTAACGGATCCACTACCAGTTCTTGGCCCTCAGCTCATAGTAGTTCTGGGGATAACCGCAGGCAGGGCAGTTCTTCGGCGGCTCGGTGCCCTTGTGGATGTAACCGCAGTTGCGGCACTTCCACTCGACGACCTCGTCCCTCTTGAACACCTTCCCCTGCTCGATGTTGGCCTTGAGGGCCAGGAAACGCTCCTCGTGATACTCCTCCACCTCCGCGATCTCGTGGAAGACCTCGGCGACGTCGTCAAATCCCTCTTCCTTGGCGATCCGCTCGAACTCTGGATACATCTGGGTGTGCTCGTAGCGCTCGCCGTCTGCAGCCTGCGCCAGGTAAGCCGCGGTGCCCTCATCGAGCCCGATCAGGCTGAGTAAGCGCCTCGCGTGGGCCTTCTCGTTGGCGGCCGTCTCCTCGAAGAGGTCGGCTATCTGCTCATATCCCTCGCGCCTGGCTATCTCGGCCCACAAGTCGTACTTGTTCCGCGCCATGGACTCGCCGGAGAAAGCAGCCATGATGTTATTGAAAGTCTTGGTTCCTTGGAGCTTCTTACGCACCAATCAGCACCTCCAACAAATGTCGGGTTATACCTCTTCGAAGTTGTCTTTCCCAACTCCGCACTCAGGGCAAACCCAGCTGTCAGGCAAATCTTCGAAGGCCGTTCCAGGTTCAATGCCGTTCTCAGGGTCCCCTATTGCAGGATCATAGATGTAGCCGCAGACCAAGCAGACCCACTTTGTCATGCACATTCCTCCCGTCGCGTGCGTCGTAAGGCGCGAAGCCTTGAGCCCTCTGGCCCTCTAGTACCGTATATCACGCCTGTAACTTCGGTGTCAACGGGGGCCAGCTCCAAGCGGCCGTCGGTACACAAAAAAACTGACCCATCGGTCAGGCGCGGTCCCTCACATGCGATGGGATGAAGCCGCATACGAACGCATGTGAACGCATATGAAATGGACGCAAGCAGGCCTATAAGCCGAGTTCTGTCGAGAGCGGTCATCTATCTTGGACCCACGTTGCCGTGGGCCTCCAGCGACCTAACCCGAGAGAAGGACGGGCCGCCCTGTGCCTCTCCTACTTGGTCTTGCTCCGGGTGGGGTTTGCCTAGCCGCACAGTCGCCTGCGCGCTGGTGCGCTCTTACCGCACCGTTTCATCCTTACCCGCCATAGACGGGCGGTTTGATTTCTGTGGCACTTTCCTTGGAGTCGCCTCCACTGGGTGTTACCCAGCACCCTGCCCTGTGGAGCTCGGACTTTCCTCAGGCAGCCAATACAGCCGCCCGCGACCACTCAGCCTACTTGCGTCCATGCAGGATGTATCGTAACATGCGGCATACCTAAGGTCAACTTCTGACGGCTCCCAGCAGATCCTTGTAGGTATCGATGTCCATACCTACCTCGGTTCGTCTCGGCGAATAATCGGTTCCGTTGGTCCTGGCACATTCGATGCACCGCCTGGTGTCGGGAAGCGCTTCGAGTCGTTCCTTCGGGATCGCCTTGCCGCAGATCTCGCATCTCCGTTTCACCGCGCGTTTCGCCTCCAGTGCTCAGACGGAGTCTCACATAACTGTTACTGACGTACTGTTGTCTATATTCTGCACCGGGCGCGAAAATCCTGTGTCCGCCTGCGTCAATTACTGGATGAAAGGCAAAAAGCGGACATCCGTCCGCCCCCAATGCAGGATACTATGGTGGGCCCACCAGGATTCGAACCTGGGACCAATCGGTTATGAGCCGACCGCTCTACCGCTGAGCTATGGGCCCATGGCTCCTCGAGCAGGATTCGAACCTGCGACCCACCGGTTAACAGCCGGTTGCTCTACCGCTGAGCTATCGAGGAATCAACTTGCATACTGTAATATACTACAACACCGCTGCGTAGGTCAATAAGCTTTCACAAATCAGACAACCCGGGCTGCCTCAGCTGCCCGGGTTGTCTCGCCCAACACAACCGAGAACGGCTTCAAACCGTCTTGCGTTCTCCGCTCGATGCCAGAGCTTGCGCCAACAACGTCCTCTGGGACGTTCCTGCGCGCACCGGCATCTGCAGCTGGTCCAGCTGCCGCCTCGGTGTTTACTCTTCCGCAGCCCCGTTCTGCTTGGGCGGGAAGAACTCGAACACAAGGTTCAGGACAATTCCGAACACGGCCGCCGTGGCTATGGCGGGAAGCTGCGCGCCGCCCATGGGGATCATGCCGTTGGGGAAGGCGAAGCTTCCGCCGATCCCTATGATCAGTATCGTCGCCGCCACGGCCAGGTTCCGCGCAGAGAAGAGGTCCACCTTCTCAGACATCATCAACGCCACTCCCTGCACACCGATGACCCCGAACAGGTAGACCGAGACGCCGCCTATCACCGCTGCGGGCACCGAGTTCACGACCCCTGCCAGCTTGCCGAAGAGCGAGAGCACCATCGCGATCACCGCCGCCAGCCCCAGCACGGGAACGGAGAAGTTGCGGGTGATCGCCATCACACTGTTGTTCTCGCCGTAGTTGGTGCCTGCAGGGCCGCCTATCAACCCTGCGATTATGTCGGCCAGCCCGTCGCCGATGAGGTTGCTCCCCAGCAGATCGGCGATGGGATACGTCTTCTTGCGCCCCAGCTTCTTCGCGAGGTTGTTAACGTACAGGTCGATCTGATACAGATGCGCCGTAGACTCAGGGATGGTCGCTATGGCCACAGGCATGATGGCCAGTATGGCCGCAGGGCTCCACTTGGGAAACGTGAAGTGCGGCAGGCTGAACGCGGCAGCCTCAGTGATGGCGCTGTAATCCACCGCGCCCGTCACGGCGCTGACCAGGTAGCCCACGCCCACGCCCAGCAGTACCGGAAGCTGCCCCAGCGTTCCGCGGAGGTACACCGAGAAGAGGATGGTGGCCAGAAGCGTCACTATGGAGAGGGTCCAGTTGCCCGCCGCCTGATCCATGGCGGCTCCAGCCAACGCGATTCCGATGACCACCGCTACGCTGCCGGTAACCACTGGCGGCAGTACCCGCTCGATCTTGTCGCGCCCACTCTTGTTGATGATCGCGCCCGCCAGAATGGACATTAGCCCCGACGCAACGATGCCGCACTGGGCCTGAGAGATGGCGATGTCAGGGGCTATCTCGCCGAAGGCCTTCACGCCGGTGACCGCGGTGACGGCGGCGATGTACGAGAAGCTCGAGCCGTAGTACAGCGGGATCCTGCCCTTGGTGACGAGGATGAATCCGAGAGTTGCCAAACCTGAGGCGAAGATCGTGGTGGATACGTGGAATCCGGTGAGTAGCGCCACCATCACTGTGGCCGGGAACATGACGACTACCTGCTGAAGCGCGAAAAACACGAGTTTCCAGAATGGAGGGGTGTCATCAGGTAGATAACCGACAAGCTGGTGGTCCTTAGTGTTCGACAAGGCTGTTTCCCCCTTCGCTTCCGGTTACTCTCGCCGAGGCACGAAAAAACACTTCTGTCACGCCGGACAGAAGTGTACACGATCGTGCGTCTGACACTCTTTCCGGCCTCACGGGACCGAGATTAAAGAGTAACCTGCTTTCTTTCTCGAATCCTACATCCCAACCAGGCAGGATGTCAAGAGTCAGCGCAGATAAATTTCACTCATGTTGATGGCCACCTCAACGGCCTTCTCGAGCACTTCGTCTCGCCCGGCGAGCACTCCCGCCAGTGTGGGCGCAACCTCAACGTCAGCCGGAACTCCTCTTCCCTCGATAAGCTCGCCGGTGGTACGGTACTCCCTCCATCTGGAGATCTGATACTTGAAGCCAGCCACCTCACGGCTCACGGGGTTCCCGCTTGATCCCGCCGTCGTCTGCCCCACCGTTACGGCCCTTCCCGAATCGTGCAGACCTGCAACGAAGTGCTCTGCCGAGCTGAAGACCTGCTCGTCGATGCAGAGCACCATCGGACCGCGGAACTGCCACAACCCTCTCGGCGCCACGCTCCGGCGGAACACCGGCGTGAACCAGCCCTTACCCAGCGTCACCACGCGAAACTGGAACCTGGGAAAGTCCGTGGCCTCGCTGAGGAGCCGCCCGGCACATGCGCCTGCCAGCCGGTCATCGCCGCCGCCGTTGCCGCGCACGTCGATTATCAGGGCCCGGCAGCCCCTGACGACCTCCATCGCCGCGTCGAACGCCTTCCTGAACTCCTTCGCCGAACCAAGGCCCAGCACCCCGAAGGAGAACGATGCCAGCCGGATGTACCCGATGTTCCCGTCCAGCACCGCGGCGCCGATCGGGTCGACTTTCCGTCGCGTGCCCGACCTCCGCGCAAGCCGCACCCGCAGCACGCTTCCGCCTCCGTCCCCCAGCTCCACCTCTACGTCCTGATCCAGCGGACCAGCGAGCAGCGCCCTCGCGGCGATGGCCCTGGCCGACCACGGCGTTGACGCAGTCACCCCGCCCTCCAGCTCCCTTAGAAGCTGGCCCGCGTCCATACCGTCGACCCGGAGCACCTCCATCCCCACTGCCACGCCCAGGCCCTCGGCGTCGGAGCCTTCCGCCACGCCCACCACGACGGGCCTGCCCTCGATCAGGGCCAGCTCCACCGCGGGAGACCCGTGCGAACCGCCCAGAGGTTGCGGGTACTCATACACGTAGGAGTGCCCGTCCCTGAGCTCCCTCACCATTCCCGCTATGGCCGCGAAGAACTGGCGATCCGACTCCGCCGCCTCGGCCGCGCCGATGTACACGCGGCCGACCTCGTCCCAGTTCATACCCTTGTCATGGAAGTAACTGTATCTGAGCTTGATGTCTTCCCATATCTGGGTCGCTATGGACCGCCTCTCGTCAGCCGCATAGCTGCCGGCGCATGCCACCGGAAAAGCGCATGCTGCAAGCACTGCCGCAGCCACGACCAAGAACACCGTTCTCCGCACCATATAGGAATCACCCCTGGGCTTCAACTCTGCAGCATGGGGATTCGCGGCGGATGTGCGGATTCCTCTATAGAGTCTTCGCTTTCACTGGAGACTGTCTCCGCCCTCACCAGGAGAGCCGTGCTAGATCGTTCTTCGGCGGTCCCTGTAGAAAAGGCCCCAGCCAAGACGGCGCACCCATCCAGCGTCAGGGCGGTGGTGCTCACGCGGTGCCTGGTTGTGGACGATACGCCGCCACCGGCCTGCGTCACTTCCGAAAGGTCCGCATCGATGCTCAGCATGATCTGCCCGCCCTCCGACACCCTTGGCGTCACCCTCAAGAGCAGAGTGACTGTGGCCCGCAATCCCCCGGGCGTGCCCTCCCCCAAAGGCCGCTCCAGGGTGAGGCTCACCTCCCCCGCCTCGCCGTCGGTCGCCAGCAGCCTCGCCGTTGTCAGCACCTGGGACCTACCTACGTTGACCATCGCCTCCACGTCTCTGGCAGTGGTGTTCGCCCCGACCGGAGTCGGCATCTCCACCAGGGCCACCTCCACCACCACCTGCGCCGGCGGGACGTCGATCCGCTTCAGGAAGGACTTCACTCGCTCCACGGTGCGCCTGGTGCCGGTGATAACCAGGGAGTTGGCAGCCGGGTTCACCTTCACGCTGGAGGCGAAGTGCTCCGACAGCAGCTTGGCCGCGACCTCCGCCTTGACGTAAGCGAGCTTCACCACTTCCACGTCGACAAACAGGGAGTACGACGGATTTCTCACGTCAGCCGAGCCGACGATGTAATAGTCGTCCACCTTGACCCATGCGTATCCCAGGGGCGTGACGATCATATCCAGGGCCCGCTCCAGCGGAACTGCCTTGAGCGTCAACGTCACCCAGCCCTGAACTGACGGCTCAGCCAGGATGCTGCATCCGGTCTGGGCGGAGATGTAGCGAAGCACGTTCAGGACGTTCTCGTCGTCGAACACATTGCTCACCAAGGGGCCCTCTCGGCCGGCGCCCCACGCGCTGGACGTCAAGAGTAGCACCAGCGCCATACCCAGCGCCCCGAGCACGGCCGCGCGCCATGCACCGCCCCTCCGCACTCCACAACCTACCTGCCTATCCATTGCTCTCGCCCCCATTCGCCGACTCCACCGTCAGCTCGCCCTCTGCTGTAAGCACGCGGCCCGCCTCGCACTCCACGAGAAACCTCACCTGGTAGCGTCCGGGCTCTAGGCCGCTGGGCAGCGGCGCCAGCAGCGCGCGAGTCGCCCCGGGCAGCAGCGGTTCCGCCTCATCTGACAGCTCCATCGAGCCCACCATAACCCATGACCCTGTACCTTCAGATTCCGCCATCAGCTGAACCGTCGTGCGCGGCCTGAAGTGCGCAGCACCGGTGTTGGCCAGCACGACGCCGGCCACGGTGCCCGCGGTGGGCCCTGAATCCTCGAACTCCACTCTGCCCAACTCCGCCTCCAAGGGAACGTCCCTTCCCACACACAGGTACACCTGGCTCCCAGTCTGGACCGACCACGACTGCCCATCTCCCATAGGCTGCGCGTCCAACAGGATGCTAGCGTAACGCCCGCCCCACTCCCCTTCCGGGATCGAGAGTATCATCTGAACCGTCTGCCGGGCGCCAGGCGCAACGGCGAACCTCTCGGGCCACAGCTGAATCCACCCCTCGCAGCTGGGCGCGGACGCCGCCTGGCCGTCAACGGCCAAGGCCGCCACGCGCACCTCAACCTGTATGGACTGGTCAGAGAGGTTCTCCACCGTCAGCGTCCTCGTGATGGTCGCGCCGGCCATGTAGCTCAGTTCAAGCTCCGCCGGACTGACCGAAAGAGAGGCGATCGCCGCCATCTGCCCGCCGCCGGCCGTCTCACCTGTCCCACCCACCACCACGTCCCCGACGGAGTCAACCGTAAACGGCACCCTGGCCGTTGCCCGCCTAGCCCCGCCGTAGCTCACGGAGATATCCGCCACGTAGCCGCCAGGGGCGAGGCCTCTCGGCAGTATCGTGGCCAAACTCACCGTGGCGCCCGGCAGCACTATGCCCCTGCCTCCCCCGATGGGAGTCTCCAGCAGGCGCCTGCCTGACGCATCGCGCAGCACGAAAGTGCCCCTGGCGAACACGTGCACCTCCCCCGAGTTCCTCACGCTGGCCTCCAGCGCCATAATATCGGGGCCGTATTGCCTTGCGAACGACGGCCTCTGCTCCGCCCCCAGCGCCGAGAAGCCCACGATGTCCAGGCGGCTCTGCGTCTGCCGCCCAGGTATCGTCACCTCCACCACCGACATGAGCCTCTGCACCACGGCCGTCGACGCCGCGCCGGACTGGTCCGCCCTCGCCTCAGGCTCCAGTTCAAACACCACCGCGGCGTACCGGCCCCCCGATACTCCCCACGGCACCGTAACGGTGGCGACGACGGTGTGCACCTCACCGGGGCCTACCTCGGCCCTATCGGCCGAGAGCTGGATGAAGGGCACCGCTGAATACGCCGACCCGCCAGCCTCCGCCAGGCGGTACTGCCCGTCAGGCCGCTGCTGAATGTCGGCGGCGTAAATCGAACACTCCACGGTCTTGTCTGCGCTGTCGTTCCTCAACATCACTGTGAACTGGCCAGACGACCCCGGAGCCAACGTCAGTTCCGTCAGCATCGGAGCGAAGCTCACCGTCATCTGGGCGCATGCGCCGCCGCAATTCCCTATTATCACTGCAAGACTGACGAGCGCGGCCGAAGTCACCCGTCGCCAAGCTGGCATCGAGGCCTTCCCCCTTTTCCGGTGCCGAAAGGGGCAGCCCGCAGACCGCCCCTCCTCCACGTCTACCGCATCGCCCAGCCGCCGTCATCAGCAACCCAAGGCTGCTGGTTGATAAGGCTCAGGGTGACGGTGGCTGTGTCCTCGTACTCGCCAGAGCTGTTCCAGACGTCCACGACGATCCTGGTGAACAGCTTGGTGGTCCATCCGGAGTGAAGCACCGCAGAGTCGGCGATGATGTCGTCGCTGTCATTCAGGTCGAACGACCTTACCCAACCGTTGTCGATGGCCGCTTCGATGCTCGGACCGTAGCCGTAGTAAGTGTCGATGGTCTGCTTGACACCTCCCGGCGTCAGGCTGGTCAAGTCTCCAAAGCCCTCATAGTCGATGAGGACAGCGCTGTTACTCTGAATGGTGAAGCTCATGCAGTTGGCAGCGTAGTCCCCAGGCTTGAGCACCCTCCAGTCCCACCGCGTCCCCGTGACGCTCCAGGTGGACCACTGAGCCAGCGAGGCGTGATTCGTGAAGTCCACCGTCCAGGTGCCCCTGTTGCAGCTACCAGCGGCGCCTCCACTTCTCCAAACCTGCACGTTGATGCCGACTTCGCACTCCGCCTCAGTCGCCAGCCTTCCGTCCTTCAGTTGCCACGCCTCCACCCGCACCGCCCCGGCCGGAAGCGGTGCCCCGGCCAACTGCGCGCTGACCGCGGCAGGGACCAGCAACAGTAACAGAACGCACCATGCAATGATCGCCTTTTTCACAGATGATCAGCCCCCAATCAAGGATGAACAGGTAATAATCGCGGAACTGAAGTGCGCTGGAATACGAACATGATCACCTCCTGTGCCAACTCAAAGCTTGTCCCATCGTTTAGCAGGCTTTGACCGTCTTCTCTCGACAGGCCCAATTAACGCAGATACCTGACAGGCGCGAAGGCCATGTCAGGTATCTGAACGGGCTGTGCCCGCTTTCGCCCTATGGATTACTATGTGCCTGGGCGGTACACCTCCTGAAAGATTCCGTGCGTTCCAGTGTCACGTCGTCACTGCGCCCCGGTCCACCCTCCGGCATCGGCAACCCACGGCTGCTGGTTCACCAAACTCAGAGTCACCACGGCTGTATCCTCGTACTCCCCTGAGCTGTTCCAGACGTCCACCACGATCCTGTTATACAGCTTCGTGCTCCATCCGGTATGCAGCGCAGCCACGTCCCCGATGATGTCGTCACAGTCGTTCAAATCGTACGCCCTTACCCAGCCGTTAGCCATAGCCGTCACGATGGAATCGCCGTAGCTGTAATAAGTGTCGATAGTCTGCTTTACCCCACCAGGCGAAGTGCGGGTTAGATCGCTGAAGCCCTCGTAGTCTATGAGGACCGCGTTATTGCTCTGAACCCAGAACCCGATGCAGTCGGTGGCATAGTCGCCTGGCTTCAGCACTCGCCAGTCCCACCTTGTTCCGGTGACGCTCCAGTTCACCCACTGGGCCAGCGCGGCGTGGACAGTGAACTCCACGGTCCAGCTCGCCCTGTTGCAGCTGCCCACGGCGCCCCCGCTTCTCCACGCCCTGGCGTTGGCACCAACCATGGAGTCCGCGAAGAACACCCACTCGCCGTCGTCGAACTCCCAGTGCTCCACCTCCACAGCACCTGCCGGCAACGGTGAGCCGGGAAGCTGCGCTGCTGCCTCAGCCGAGACCGTTACCACCACCATGACGCACAACAGCAGAACCAGTCTCTTCATTGCACATCAGGCCCCCCAATCATGTATGAATGGGCACGTACCACTTCGTCATCAGACTATGGTCGTGGGCCTGAGAATATGTCCACTCAACGGAAACACCTGACGGATCCTACATGACCGAGTCAGGTGCCTCGCCGCAATCCTATTCAGTCCATCCAGCCCTTCAGAACGACGCGCTGGCTCCGATGCAGTGTGCCAACGGCCGGTCGCCGCCGCCCATCACAGCGTAATCCAGCGTTGCTCTGCCGGCGTTGAACCCTACGCCGCCAGAGTACGACGCTCGCATCTCTCCCGGCTCGCCATCAAGTATGACTCCCGCCCTCAGCGCTACCTTCTCCTTGAGCCACAGCTCCGCCCCTGCTGAATACCACCTTTGAGCCTCTTCGCTTGATGACCAAAGATCGTGGACATCCGCCGCGATGGTTAACCCTCCAGGAGTCTGCAGGGCTACCCCAACCGAGACTGACGGGCTGAACTCAGTGTCAATCTCACCATCGCCGAAACACGTGGCACTCATGCTGGATACTTGAGCCCCAATCCGAAACGCCCCGAGTTTCAGCACCGCTCCAGCTTCCGTGGTCAGGACTGGCCGATCGTCGTCCGCTCTGGAGAGCCCGATCCCCATCCCCACCGACAGCCACTGGCTCACCGCCTTCCCCAGCTGATAGACGCCCCTCATGGCACCCGCACACCCGTTGTCTTTCGGATTACGGCGATAAGTGAACGCGAATCCGCCTGCCCCCAGTCCGCGGTCAACATCGCGGAGACCTACGAAGGCGGAACTCGGCCCATCACCTGGAACCGCGGCGACGCCGGACAAGGCTGCTGTCTCGTCCACATCAAACCCGTATGCTGCGGGATTTGTGCATCCAGGCGTTGGTGCGCCGAGCACGCCCACATATGTAAGGCCCATACCCAGGGCTCTGGCATCACATGTGGCAGGAACTCGTGCGCTTGCGGAAGCCGTGAGAGCCAACATGGTCGCAGCGATCGCCACCAGTAGCCACGGTGTTGACACCTTGCGGTCGTAAGGAGACCTAGTGCAGGCTGTCATCGTCCCTCACCTCCGCCGGCTGGCCAGGGTATAGTATCTTCGGGCTGATGAGGATTACCGTTTCCGTCTCCACCGATTCTTTCTTCGTACTGCTGAACAGCAGACCCAACACAGGTAAATCACCGAGGATCGGGACTTTGCTCTCGCTTTCGTACTCTGATTCCAGCTTCAGCCCGCCGATCACCAAAGTCTCGCCATCGCGCACCAATACGGTGGTGGACGCTCTCCTCGTACTCACCAGCGGCAATCCATCTGGCCCTTCCACCGCATCCGACACTTCAGGTTGGATCTTCAGGAACACCTGTCCATCCGCAGCCACCCTCGGAGTGAACTTGAGTGATATCCCGGTGCGAATCGACTCAAGTCGACTCGATGTGGTCGCTGCGCCATTGGAAGTAGTCACGAGGTAGTACCTGTCCTTCCCCAAGAAGATCTCTGCAGACTCACCGTCGAGAGCCGCGAGACGCGGAGAGGCATGAATCCGAGCCTTGCCTGAATCTACTAGGAACTTGATTGATGCCAGTGCCTGGTGCAGGCCTCCTGTAAGGCTTATCTTGCCACCCCAAATCCCCGACACGAAGTCGATGAAACCGGAACCTGGCATGCCTGGGTCGCTAGGGCCGGACTTGCCTTCATACCGCCAGTCAGCTCGCAGGGAGTTGCCGGCGTCGACTGTAACCTCCATCACAACAGCCTCAAGCACTACCTGAGGAGACGGCTGATCGAGTAGGGCAAGGTCAGCCTTGATCCTCGCTACTTGGGCCTCAGTCCCGGTTATCGTAACAGTGTTTTCAACGGTGTTCACCTTCACATTGGCCTTGAAGTGGTCTGACAGCTGGTTCGCCGCTCGATCTGCACCGATGTAGTTCAGCTTGACAACCTCGGTTCTGGACAGCAACGGGAATATGGGGCTGGCTACGTCGGCGGAGCCGACCACATAATAGTCGTCAACCTTTACAAAGGTGTAACCTAGTGGAGTAAGTATCATCTCAAGCGCCTTCTCGAGAGGGACGTCGAAAAGCTCCAGAGTAACCCACCCTTGGACCGCCGGTTCTGCGATGATGTTCACCCCTGTTTGGGCAGAAACATCCCGGAGAACACTGCTCAAGTCGGTGCTGTCAAATACGTTAGTGACAAGGATCTCGTTCGCAGTGGACGGCGGTACAAGTGTTACCAAGGTGGCGATCAAAATCAGGGCTATGATACTGGTCTTGCGGCGGCGCGAGCGCCTATAGGCCTCAACCATACGAACACCTCCAATACATGGGAACACTACCATCATGCGCTTGCCACAGTGGTCAGGGTTCCACGATGAATTCCGTCGTGCCTAAGAGGGGTGCCTCCCCACCGTACGCAACCGTATACTCAACTCGGTATCTTCCCGGTTCCAAGCGCGCTGGATACTCAACTCTCAGAGTCCTAGTCCCCCCGGGCAAGACGTAGGTGGCGACCTCGCCAAGATTAGCGCTATTCACGAGTTCCCACCACCCCTGCCCGACGTATTCCAACCCTTCGCTGCTCTGGGGCAACACATGCCTCCTGATAGCTACGAACACACTGGGCTTCACGTGGATGGTTCCAGTGTTCGCGAACACCGCTTCAAAGGCCCACCCGAGCTCATTGCCACTGTCCATTGCGTCTACACACAAGATATCGGCAGCTACCTGGGTCTCCTTTCCCACGATCAAGAAGATAAGGGTTCCCACCGTGCTAGCCCATTTCGTTTCTGCAGGTCCCCAGTCTTCCTCTACAGGACTTCCGGTGAACTCCAGGCTTGCGTAGTATCCGCCAGCAGCGTCCTTGGGGATGCTTATCACAGTACGGACAACCTGTCTGGATCTCGGTTTGACCTCGAAAACTGAGGGACGTAGCTCGATCCAGTCGGCACAGCTGCCGACCGACGGCTGGTCATCGCCAATCACGAGTTCACCCTCTGAGTCATATCGGAACGGTACAGCCCGCGCCTCGACGAGCATGGGCTTGTCCGATTTGTTCTCCAGAACTAGCGCCTTCGCCGCTGTAGCGCCCGCGGGATAGTTGAGGTGCAGTACCTGCTCGTTAACGACAAGCGGCGCGACGGTACCGAAGCTCTGAATCTCCTGCGATTGGCTTCCACCCGTTGACACGGTAAAGGCCACTCTAGCCCTGGCTGGCATTATTCCTCCGTAGTCAACATAGATGTCACCTAGGTAGTCCCCTGGAGGCAGGCCTGAGGGCAACACAGACGTGAGTGCAACGGACGCGCCGGGTAACACTATCCCTCTTCCGCCCCCGAGCGGAATCTGTCTCAACCTCCGACCTGCGTTATCCCGGATGATCAAGCTACCGCGAGCGAAGACGTGAGTGTCCCCATCATTTGACACTTCCGCCGACAGCATCAGAGCGTTCTGACCGTAACTAGATCTGAGCTGCGTGTTTTCACTACCCGTCTGCGCACTGAATGCGGTGACGGCCAGGGATCTCCTCACTGCCGGAGCCTGAACACTTATCTCCACGGGCACGACGACTCTGGGGATAAGCACACTTGATGCCACTGCGCCTTGGCTTCTTACGGTATCCTCAACGAGTTCAAGTACCACGGCCGCGTACCTACCTCCGAGAGCGCCTCTGGGCACGGTAATAGCTACGCCGACCTCGAACGTCTGCCCCGGGTTAACCCGGATCCTTTGGTTCGAAAGCTTGATCCACGGCACAGCTGATCTTGACGTACTGCCTGCTGGAACCACGGAGTATTCCCCATCCGGCCCCTGAGTAATGTCAGCTAGGTAGACCAAGAACTCAGCTGCTCTCACGCCGTCCGCGTTGTTCACCACAATGTTACGCACAGTACTGCCACCAGGCGCTAGGCTCAAGGTGATCAGCATGGGCGCAAAGGAAAAACCGGTCTGTGCAATCGTGTAAGGCGACGCGAGCACTAACATCACAACGGCAAGAGCGATCCTTGTGGACGTAATACCAGCCCCACGGAGGTAGTGCAGCGATAGCATGTAAGCATCTCTCCTTCTGCTCAGCGAGGGCGGCCAACTGGTCGCCCTCGCAATCGTGTCATTGTCATCGTCGCCTTAGGATAGGTCACCACGGTCACTAAGCGCAACCATTGTCGTCGCCGTTGCCTCCGTTGACTTCTTCGGCGACCCACTTCTTCTGGTTTTCGACTATCAGCAAAATCTGTCCAGTATTCTCGTACTCACATGACAGATCGTCGCGCCCGACAACCAGCTTGGTGCAGAGACGCACCATGGAATACCACCCGTCATCGCGGAGTGTAAAGGAGAGGGGCACGGTTTCCGTGAATTCACTTGGCGTTTTCCAATCCAGGTCATCCATATCTTCTGGCATCAAGACTTGCTTGCCTGACCATGCGTAGAAGACATCTATGGTGGGTGCATCAATCGAGCCATCCTCACCTACTATGTCGGCCCAGTTCTGGTAGGGCATGTCCTCGGCGAAGCTGGCCTTTACGCTGACGGGCCCGTTGCTCCAAACCTCCAACCTCAGCCCATCACCGGCGTACTCTCCGGGTTTCAGTATTCTCCAGTCAAATCTAGTGTTGTTTATTTGCCATTCGCACCAATGCGCGACCGAAGCGTGATTGATGACATCGATCGTCCACTCGGCAGCATTACAGTTGCCAGAGTTTTCTCCAGAGACATATAGACGCGCGTTTCCCTTATCTGCATCGTCCCGCTTTCGCCTAATCCAATTGCCATCCTCGCCCTTTTCAAACCACTGGTAGAACAGCTCCGCATCGTCAGGTAGGTCCTCTCCTTCGTTGTAGTTCTCCTGGGTGATCCTCGGCATTGTGATTGTAGTACCAGCAGCAGTTGTGGGTGCAACCCACGCCAACGCAAGGGCAAGCAGTGTCATGAATACCAAGAGCCTTTTCATACGTTCACGCCTCCCAAGATGTAAGGTTGGTGTCTGGCACCCGCCTGTGAAGAGAACCGGTCTCAACACGGCCAAGCGTCGACAAGTAGACGGCCACACTGAAGCGGCACAAACGTCACAGATTGCTGGCTGTGAAAGTGATCACCCCCCGATTCTCATAGTCAGCAGACAGGGTGGATTCGCTGATGTGTATCTTGATCCACATACGCATCGGCACGGCGGGATCAAGACTCCTGGGCACCCTGCCATCGCCTAAGTTGGCCAAGCCCTCCGCAGGCACCCACAGGGGTGACTCTGGCTCAGGAAGATCTGCGCTGAAGCTATACCATACCCTTATTACACTTGGAGCACCCGTCGTAGGCACGAGATCGTCGAATCCGCTGAAGTTGATGTAAAGCGGCTGGGTACCTGATACGGACACCTCCGCGGCAAGTGCCGCAAACGTGCCAGGCCCGAGGACGTACCAGTGAACCTCCGGAGGGCCCAACAGCACGGTGGCGTGATCTTCATCCATCCGCACGTAGATAGGGTCGAGCCTCACGGATGCTGGCTTACCCTCTGGACTGAAAGAAAACGCGATGCCGTCACAAAATACAGCGGGCAGACTGCTGGTGCTCAAAGATGTGGCAGTGACCTTAAGTACCATGTGCGCTTCCGATCCACACGAAAACTTCGATCCGTGCTTGCCTTGGTGCTGCCACTTCCAGTGGACGTGTGTTGGCTCCCCAGGCTTTGAGCCCTGTGTCACCTCAAGCGCGTTCTGCCCGGAACCACCAGGTGTTTCTGGAAAGGTGACGGAAGGCGCGCTTTCCATGTCCACCTCAAAGCCGGGCCCGAAGTCTATACTGACCGAAAAACTAACCCACTCTGTGCCGCTCATGTGGTTCTCTATCCTGATCTCTACCAGCCAATCGAGTCTCTTGCCGACTGTGGCCGAGAAGTGCGGGAGGGCAGCCTGGCCCTCCGGATAGGCGAACTCCTTCACCGCTATCCCGGGTACAGTCAGCGCTGTGGCGATGATGGTACAGCCGCCGCCTGATCGTCTCACCATAGCAAGCTCCTGAAGTGCGCGGGTCGCCGGTTCTGTCCCGGTGTTCGTTCCACCACGGTTGAGCTTGAGCTGCACAGAGTCAGTGGGTATGGAAGTAGAGGGCATCGTCTTGTTCGGAGGAGCTTGCACTTCTGTCGACTCCTCGCGGTTCGGGCTGGACACCCATGTCACTGGCCGTGTGGGAGTCTGATTGCCCCAGCCGTACTGCCCGTTCTCTTCATGCATGGGTACGCCTCCGGCAACTGGCTCACTATGAAGCTCGTATGGAGACAAGTCCAGCAAAGGCACCAACTGCATAGGGGACAGTTGGCTACATAACGCAGGCAAGGAGGCCACGATGATGGTTGCGGCTATCCACGCCACTATCAAACTCGTTCTCGCGCGATCGCCCATCTCTTCTCCCCCAAGCAATCGGATCTGACGACACCTCATTCGGGGGCCCAACATGTTGCTCGAGTCTCGTCCAATATCTTCGAATCCCTCTCTCATTGCAGATACCTGGCCAACTCCCTCGAGCCAGCCAGGTACCTCCGGGCCACAGCACGCCATATCTGTCTGCTTCCACGATTACGACAAGTCTCAAGCTATTCCTTCCTAAAACTTCCGTGTCTCTCCCATCTAGTTCGGGGCATTTCAACATCGACCTAAGGTATGTCGCACTGTTCCAGGAAACAAGAAAAGCGCCTGCATAACAGGCGCCTATTCGATGATCACCTAGATCGTATTTCCGCAGGTTTACTCAAGGAAATCCTTGAGTTTCTTGCTCCGGTTTGGATGACGCAGCTTCCTCAGGGCCTTGGCCTCGATCTGTCGTATCCTCTCTCTGGTCACCCCGAATTCCTGGCCGACCTCCTCCAAGGTTCGAGCCCTGCCATCGTCGATGCCGAATCGCAGCCTGAGCACTTTGGCTTCCCTCTCAGCTAGGGTGTCCAGCACGTCCTGGAGCTGTTCCTTGAGCAGCGTGAAGGATGCGGCGTCTGGCGGCGCCTGGGCGTCCTCGTCCTCGATGAAATCGCCGAGGTGGGAGTCCTCTTCCTCGCCGATGGGGGTCTCCAATGACACAGGCTCCTGGGCCACCTTCATGATCTCCCGCACGCGCTCCACGGGCTGGCCCATGGCCTCGGCTATCTCCTCGGCGCTGGGTTCGCGGCCAAGCTCCTGCAGGAGTTGCCGCTGCACGCGGACGAGCTTGTTGATGGTCTCCACCATGTGCACGGGGATGCGTATCGTGCGTGCCTGGTCCGCTATGGCCCTGGTGATGGCCTGCCGTATCCACCACGTGGCATAGGTGCTGAACTTGAAGCCCTTCTGGTAGTCGAACTTCTCGACGGCTTTGAGCAATCCGAGATTGCCCTCTTGTATGAGGTCGAGGAGAAGCATGCCGCGGCCGACGTATCTCTTGGCTATGCTCACCACCAGCCTGAGATTGGCTTCGGTGAGCCTGCGCTTGGCCTCCTCGTCGCCCTGTTCGATGCGTTTGGCAAGCTCCACTTCTTCCTCGGCGGTGAGCAGCGGCACACGACCTATCTCCTTCAGGTACATGCGCACCGGGTCGTCGATGGCGATTCCCTCAGGGATAGACCGATCTATGTCCACCTCGGCGTGGTCCTGCGCTGCCTCCCCGTGCTCGGCAGGGGAAACCGGACCCTCGTCAGGAACGTCGACGATATCCACTCCTGACTCGTCGAGGGTGTCCAGCACATCTTCTATTTGATCCGGCGTGAGTTCGACGTCCTGCAACGCGTCCATGATCTCACGGCTGCTAAGACTTCCTCTCTTGCTGCCTCTTGCCACGAGATCTTTCAGCTCGGGCGCGCTCAATTCCTTCGACATGATCTCCTCACCTTCCGAACCGCCGTGTAACGGCCACCGATGCCCTGTGCCGCCTGCCGCTAGTAGAGTGCTATGTCACGGCCGAGCGCTTGCCTGAGCTCGACCTGTTCTTTCAACAATGCCTTGATCCTTTCAACTGCTCCAGCCGATTCCGCTTGCTTGATCTCGGCGTCTATCTCGGCGAGACGCACCTGCATGCGCCTTCGCCGCAGGAGATCCAAGGCTCTATCCACGGCGCCTTCATCCAGGTCGAAGGCGTCCTCCGAACCCACCAGTTCAGACACGTACCCGGCCAGCTCCGGCCCGGCAGCGTCAACGAGACTTGCGGCATCAATATGTTTGCCCTCCGAACGAGCCTGCAACACGATGTCCATCAGCTTCGCGTTGGGGGACGTGGACAGCGGGTTCTCGCCGACAGCATCCGCTATCCGAGCCGCGGCCTCGGCATCCGTCAAAGCCAGAAGCAGCAGCCACCGCTCAACCTCAAAGTATGCCTTGCTGGCCAGCGGGGAGCTATCCACCGGCCTGAAAGCCTCGCGCTTCAAGCGCACAGACGGCACCCGCTGTCGGTCTCTGGCGGCTGCGACCAGTCTTCGCACCGCTGCAGACAGAACCTGCGGGTCCACCCCGAGCTTCTCACATACCTCACGCAGGTATTCTGCTCTCTCCACATCATCAGATACAGAAGCCAGGGTTTCAGCCACCTGGTCGGCGGCCTTGACGCGGCTCTCGATGCTGGAAAGGTCAGTGCCCTGCAGTATCCTGCGTATCCTGTATGAGGCGAACGGCTCCGCGTCGTCCAGCAGCGCCTTCACGGCTTCGGGGCCTTCCTGCCTTGCGAAACTGTCCGGGTCATGGCCGCCGGGAAGCGGCGCCACTCTCACTGCAAGTCCCACTGACTGGGCCACCTCAACAGCCTTCGCCGTGGCCGCGAAGCCGGCGTCGTCGCCGTCGTAGAACAGCACTAGCTCGCTGGCGTATCTCGCGATCAGCCTGGCCTGCTCCACGGTGAGTGCTGTGCCTAACGTCGCTACTACGTTGGGCACTCCTGCCTTCATCAGCGAGACCACGTCGATGTAGCCCTCCACCAGGATGGCCCGCCCGGAGCTCTTAATGGAGTCGGCGGCCAGGTTCAATCCGTACAGGTTGCGTCTCTTGCTGAACACCAGCGACTCCGGGCTGTTCAGGTACTTGGGGTTCGTGCCGTCGTACGAGCGGCCCCCGAAGCCTATGACCCTGCCCCATACGTTGATGATGGGGAACATCACCCTGTTCCTGAACCGATCGAAGATCCTCCCCGATCCATCGTCCACCAGCGCCAGCCCGCACTCCACGAGGGTCTCACGGGATATGCCCTTTGCAGACAGGGCTTTCACCAGGCCGTCCCAGCCGGCAGGGGTGAGGCCGATGTTGAACCGCTCCGCAACGGCGCGATCGATGCCTCGGCCCAGAAGATAGTCTCGGGCGGCTCGAGCCTGCGCCGAGGTGCTGCGGTTCAGCACGTGACAGTAATACGCCATGGCCAGCTGGTTTGCCTCGAAAGCTCTCTGTCGGCGTTCGCGGGCGGCACGGTCCTCTTCCGTCTCCAAGTCCGATGAGATGTCGAGCCCGGCCCGCGCAGCCAGGCGTTCCACGGCCTCGGGAAATGTCAGCCCCTCGATCCTCATGACGAAGGAGAACACGTTTCCCCCAGCATGGCAACCGAAGCAGTAGAACAGCTGCCTGTCCTTGGACACGCTGAACGATGGAGTGCGTTCGCTGTGGAACGGACAGAGCCCGACGAACCTGTTGCCGACCTTCTTGAGCTGCACGTACTCTGACACCACCTGGACGATGTCAGAGGCGTCTCGCACCCTGGCAACGGTCTCATCTTTGTATCGAGCTGTCAAGGCAACCAACCCCTGTTGGGGTAGTGTTCTGCGACGCCACAGATTTTCCTGCTAAAACACGGGAGCATCTCATCTTGAGCTCCGGACGGGCCGTCGAAACAAAACCCCGCTTCCGAATCCTAGATCCTGCGGAAGCGAGGACGTCCGGACCGTTAGCTACCCTGCACCGGTGCATTCCGTAATTCTACCCAGGATCGAAATTCCCTTCTATTCGCCGGAATGTTTGGTACGGCGAAATGATGATGGAGCATTGTCCTTAATATTCCGCAACATTCGCCATCTATGCGGTTTCCCCTGCATGTCTTGGGCCTAGTAGACGCTCCACGGCGCCGGCACGAACCTGCGCGTCCACTGCTTCATGGCGAACCGGTCTGTCATCCCTGCCACATAGTCTACGGCGACGCGCACCACATCGTCAGGATGCAGCGGACCCTCGCCCGAGTCGCTCTCAAGCTCGTCAGGATGGTCTACATAGTGCTTGAAAAGCTGGATCAGCAGCCGCTCGGCCTTCTCGGCTTCAGCCTTGGCGGCGGAACCCACGTATACCATCTCGAACATGAACGACCTCAGAGCCGCCATAGCTTCTGCCACGTCTGGGCTCTGGGCTATGCAGGGCTTGTCCATGCTCTGCTCGATGATGTCGCCCACGAGCGTGTTCAACCGCTCCGGCCTGGTGGCTCCCAGCACTTCCCTGGCGATCTCGGGGATCATTTCCTCAGTGATTATCCCCGCCCTCACGGCGTCGTCCACGTCGTGGTTGATGTAGGCTATCTTGTCTGCCAGCCGCACCACCTGCCCCTCCAGCGTTGCGGCCTGCTCCGGCCAATCGGCGGAATGGCACAGGATGCCGTTGCGCACCTCCCACGTGAGGTTCAGGCCTCGTTCAGGCCTACCGTTTCGCCGCTCAACGTGCTCCACCACCCTCAGGCTCTGCTCGTTGTGGCGGAATCCCTCGGAAAGCACGGCGTTCAGAGCCGCCTCACCGGAATGGCCGAACGGGGTGTGCCCCAGGTCATGGGCCAGCGCGATGGCCTCGGTCAGATCCTCGTTGAGCCTGAGGGCACGGGCGATGGTGCGGGCGATCTGGCTCACCTCCAGGGTGTGCGTGAGCCTGGAACGGTAATGGTCGCCCTCCGGCGCGTAGAACACCTGTGTCTTGTGCTTCAGCCGACGGAAGGCCTTGCAGTGAAGTACCCTGTCACGGTCCCGCTGGAAGCACGTGCGGAACTCGTCCTCTTCCTCTGGCCGCTCCCGCCCGCGTGAGCGCGATGCCCTGGCGGCGTAAGGTAAAAGCCTGGCGTCCTCCTCAGCCTCGATCCGCTGCCTGACGTTCATGCCATCGCCCCCAACAGTCTCACGTTGTGACGACGAATGCCGCCTGTGCGTCAAGCGACCCACACGGCGCCTTTCGACGCCGAGTGGGTCGCAAGCTGACCCGCTATGGATAATTCCACTTCGAGTCGTTACTTCCTCCTGGGGTTCCTGAGCTCAGCTTGGGCCGCCGCAAGACGTGCTATGGGCACCCTAAACGGCGAGCAGCTCACGTAGTCCAGGCCTGCGCGGTGGAAGAAGTCCACCGAATCCGGGTCCCCGCCGTGCTCTCCGCACACGCCCACCTTCAGGTCGGGCCTGGTGGTTCGGCCCAGCTTCGTGCCGAGCTCCACCAGCTGACCCACGCCCTCCTGGTCCAGCGACTGGAAGGGATCCGCGGGCAGCACGTTGGCCTGCAGGTAAGCGTCGAGGAACCTTCCGGCATCGTCGCGGCTGTAGCCGAAGGTCATCTGCGTCAGGTCGTTGGTGCCGAACGAGAAGAACTCGGCATCCTCAGCGATCTTGTCGGCGATCAGCGCTGCCCTCGGCACCTCGATCATGGTGCCCACCAGGTACTTCAGCTCAACGCCGTACTGCGCTATGGTCTCGTCGGCTATCCTAACGATGTAGTCCCGGATCATCTGCATCTCGCCAGTGGTACCTACCAGAGGGATCATCACCTCAGGCAGCACCTGGACGCCCTCGCGCGTCAGCTCGCACGCAGCCTCGAATATCGCCTTGACCTGCATCTCGTAGATCTCGGAGTACACGACGCCCAGACGACAGCCTCTGAAGCCCAGCATCGGGTTGAGCTCGTGCAGCGCCTCGATGCGCTCGCGGATCTTCGCTTCGGACACGCCCAGGTCGTTCGCGAGCTCAGCTATCTGCTTCGTCTGCTCCGGCTTGGGCAGGAACTCATGCAGCGGCGGGTCCAGCAGCCTCACGGTCACCGGCAGCCCGGCCATCTCACGGAAGATGCCGACGAAGTCCGCCTTCTGGAAAGGCAGGAGCTTAGCCAAAGCAGCGCGCCTCTCCTGCTCGGTGTCGGCCAGGATCATCTCGCGCATCGCCCTGATGCGATCCTCCGCGAAGAACATGTGCTCGGTACGGCACAGCCCTATGCCCTCGGCCCCGAACTGCCTGGCCTGCCTGGCGTCGACGGGGGTGTCGGCGTTGGTGCGCACCTTCATGGTCCGGATGCTGTCAGCCATCTCCATGAGCTTGCCGAAGTTGCCGGTGAGGCTCGGCTGAACCAGCGGAGCCTTGCCCTTGATGACTTCGCCGGTGGAACCGTTGAGGGTGATCCAGTCGCCCTCCGCGAACTGTGCTCCGCTGATGGTCATCGTGCGCTGATGCTCGTTGATGATCACTGCTCCGCAGCCTGCCACGCAGCACTTGCCCATGCCCCTTGCCACCACGGCGGCGTGGGAGGTCATGCCTCCGCGGGCGGTCAGGATGCCCTGCGCCGCGTGCATGCCGCCGATGTCCTCAGGCGACGTCTCGGTTCTCACAAGGATGACCTGCTCGCCACGGGCGGCCCACTCCTCGGCAGCCTCGGCGGTGAACACGACCCTGCCGACTGCGGCTCCAGGCGATGCAGGCAGGCCTTTTGCCAGCACTTCCACCTTGGCCTTGGGGTCGATCATCGGATGGAGCAGCTGGTCCAAGGCGCTGGGCTGAACGCGCATCACTGCGGTCTTCTCGTCGATGAGCCCTTCCTCCACCATCTCCACGGCCATGCGAACTGCAGCCGGTCCAGTGCGCTTGCCTGTGCGGGTCTGCAGCATGAAGAGGCGGCCTTCCTGGATGGTGAACTCGATATCCTGCATGTCCTTGTAATGCTGCTCGAGCTTCTTGTAGATGGACTCAAGCTGCGCGTAGATCTCCGGCATATCCGCCTTGAGCTGGCTGATGGGCACGGGCGTGCGGATGCCGGCCACAACGTCCTCTCCCTGGGCGTTCATGAGGTACTCGCCGTAGAAGACGTTCTCGCCGGTGGCCGGGTCGCGGGTGAACGCCACTCCGGTGCCGGAGGTCTCGCCCATGTTGCCGAACACCATGGCCTGCACGTTGACTGCGGTGCCCCAGTCGTGGGGGATGCCGTGGATCTTGCGGTAAGTGATGGCGCGCTTTGAGTTCCAGGAGCCGAACACCGCGTTGATGGCGCCCTTCAGCTGCTCCCACGGATCCTCAGGAAACACCTTGCCCGTGGTCTCGCGGGCGATCTCCATGTACTGGTGAGCCAGCTCCTTGAGGTCCTCGGCGACGAGCTCCGAGTCAAGGGTGACGCCTCGCTTCTCCTTCATGGCAGCGATGGCCTTCTCGAACTCCTCGTGTGGAGCTCCCAGAACCACGTCGGAGTACATATGTACGAACCGACGGAAGCTGTCCCAAACGAACCGCGGATTGCCGGTCTTCTTGATCATTCCCTCTGCCACGGCATCGTTCAATCCCAGGTTGAGGACGGTGTCCATCATGCCCGGCATCGACACCCTGGCGCCCGACCTCACCGACACCAGGAGCGGGTTGGACGGGTCGCCGAACTTCTGGCCCATCTCGGATTCCAGCTTGGCGAGGTTCTCCTTGACCTGCTCCTCAAGGCCCTCCGGCCACTGGCCGTTGTTCTCGTAATAAGCCGTGCACACTTCCGTGGTAATGGTAAAGCCAGGGGGAACAGGGATGCCCAGGTTCACCATTTCTGCGAGGTTCGCGCCCTTGCCGCCGAGGAGGTTCTTCATGTTCTCATTGCCCTCGGCCTTGCCTCCGCCGAAATAGTAAACAAACTTCGGTATCTGCTTGTTCGCCATTTGCATCCTCCTAGTCCTTCAATTTCAAACACGCGTATCGCATAACATTCTACTCTGAGACCGACGACGCTTCAAGCGCTTCACGGAAACCATCGAATCCTGTGAGATCCGCGGCGGCTAGCTCGCTGCCTGCGCTTCCGCATCCGCCCCTCACTCCGACGCCGACGCGAACACGATCTTGCTCAGGTCCACCACCAGCGACAGCACCGAGTGCAGCGCCTTTAGCATGCCCAGACGGTTTGAGCGCAACTTCTGGTCTTTGGCCATCACCAGCACGGCGTCGAAGTACTGGTTGATGGGCGGCACTATCAGGCTCATGCGCTCCAGTGCCGACACGTAGGCTTTCCTGTCGACGAACCCGGACCTTCGGCTGTCCACTGAAGTGCGGATCTCCGATTCCAGGTCGTGCATGGCCTTGTAGAGCGCGTGCTCCGCCCTCTCCTCGAAGAGGCTCGGCGTGAACTGTGCGGTCTCGGCGTGCGCGGCGATGTTACGCACCCTGGAGGCTGCAGTCGCAAGGGCGGCGAACCAGGGCTCGTGTGCAACTTGCGTAACCGCCCATGCCCGTTCCCACGTGCATGCTGGCCTGCCTATCCCGGCGGCTATGGCGGCATCAGCGATGTCGTACCTGATGCCGGCCTCCTCCATGGCCACCCTGAGCCTGGTGCCGATGAACTCCATCACCTGGCCAACCACCGAATCCACCTGGTCCGGCGCCAGCACCCCGGAATCGGCGTAAAGCTCTGCCGCGCGGGCCACCAGGGCGTCCAGACCCAAGACATACCGAGCCTTTCCGTACACACCCAGCACCCCTGCGGCCTGCCTGCGCAGGGCGTAGGGGTCTGCGGAACCCGAAGGGATCATCCCTATGCCGAAATACCCCACGATGCTGTCGACCTTGTCCGCCACCGACAGGGCAGCCCCCAGGGGCGATTCCGGCACCCGGTCGTCGGCGAACCTCGGCAGATAGTGCTCGAATATGGCCTCAGCCACCACGGGCTCAACTCCCTGCCGCAGGGCGTATTCCCGCCCCATCACTCCCTGAAGCTCGGTGAACTCCCGCACCATGGACGTGACCAGGTCAGCCTTGGCCATGAGCGCAGCGACGTCCACCAGAGCCGCCATGGGCGTGCCGCCCACCAGCTCGCTCGCGAGCTTGCCGATGCGCAGGGCCTTGTCGTACATGGAGCCCAGCTTCTCCTGGAACATGACGCCTTTGAGCTCGTCGACCCTGGCCATCAGGGGCACCGCCATGTCTTCCTTGAAGAAGAACTCGGCGTCTGCCAACCTTGCCGCCAGCACCCTCTCGTTTCCGGCGCGCACGACGTCGATGCTCCTGGTGCCACCGTTGCGCACGCCGATGAAGGCGTTCATCAGGCGCCCGCCGGCGTCGCGCACAGGGAAGTACCGCTGGTGGTTAACCATGGGCGTGGTGACGCAGGGCTCCGGAAGCTCAAGGTACCTGGCGTCGAACCGCCCTGAGAACGCCGTGGGCCACTCCACCAGGTTCACCACTTCGTCCAGGAGCTCGTCGGAGATGACAGGCTGCCCGCCCAGGCCCTCCGCGAGGCTCCGGGCCTCCTCCACGATGCGCTCCGCGCGCCGCGCCGGGTCGTAGACGACCCCCGCAGCCTCAAGCACCCTCGGGAGATCCCACGATGACGGCACCACCGCCGGGCCAGGCGCCAGCGTCCTGTGGCCGTACGTAACCCTGCCGCTGGCTATGTTGTGGTAGCTGAACTCCACCATGTCCTCGCCCATCAGCGCTAGGATCCAGCGTATCGGCCTGCCAAACCGGAAATCGTTGCTGCCCCATCTCATGGCCTTGGGGAAGCTGAAGGCGTCGATGAGCTTGGGGAATATCTCCGCCAGCACCTCTATGGTCGGCCTGCCCTCCTCGGTCTTCCTGGCAAACACATACTCCCCCGCCTCGGTGGTTCGGCGCTCCACCGAATCCACGCTCACGCCGGCCGAACGTGCGAACCCCTCCAGGGCGCGCGTGGGCTTTCCCTCCGCGTCGTAGGCGATGCGGGCAGCAGGCCCTCTGAGCTCCACCTCAAGGGGAGCTTGCTTCGGCGCAAGGCCGGTGATGGCCACGATGATCCGGCGGGGGGTGGTATAGCACTTGACCCCACCTGACTCCACGTGGGCGTCAGCCAGCAGCCTGTAGCAGCCCTCCTCAGCCTGTCGGATCAGCCCTGCCGCGAACCTTGCGGGCATCTCCTCGGTGCCTATCTCTAACACGGCGTCCCAGCCTGACAGGCTCTGGGCCGCTGCGGCGCCGGCAGCTTCCGTGTCACGCGATGTATCAAGCCTTTGCTGCTGCGTCTTCCGCATCTTGCGCCGCCTCCTCTCTCTCCCTCTTCACCCAGGCCACGGCCACCTTCCGCGCCATCGTCCGCACCCTGCCCATGTATTCCGCGCGTTGGGCCGCGCCGAAGGCGCCCCTGGCGTCCAGCACGTTGAACGAGTGCGAGCACTTGAGGACGTAGTCGTACGCAGGCAGGATGAGCCCGGCCTCCAGGGCGCGGGAGGCCTCCACCTCGTAGCTCTCGAAGGAACTCTTCAGGGTGGGGATGTCGGCCACCTCGAAAGAGTACTTGGAGAACTCGTATTCCGCCCGACGGAACACGTCGCCGTACGTCAGGTCGCCGACCCATCTCACGTCGTACACGTTGTTCACGCCCTGCAGGTACATGGCGATCCGCTCCAGCCCGTACGTGATCTCTGCGCTGACGGGCTTCACATCGATGCCGCCCACCTGCTGGAAGTAGGTGAACTGCGTTATCTCCATGCCGTCAAGCCACACTTCCCAGCCAGTGCCCCAGGCGCCAAGGGTCGGAGCCTCCCAGTTGTCCTCGACGAACCTGATGTCGTGATCCGCGGGATCGAAGCCGATCCTGGCGAGGCTCTCCAGGTACACCTCCTGAACGTCGTCAGGGCTGGGTTTGAGAATTACCTGGTACTGGTGGTGCTGGAACAGGCGGTTCGGGTTGTCGCCGTACCTGCCGTCAGCCGGTCTCCTGGACGGCTGCACGTAGGCAACGTTCCACGGCTTGGGGCCGAGCACCCGCAGGAAAGTATGCGGGCTCATGGTGCCGGCGCCAACCTCCACCACGTAGGGCTGCTGGATCGTGACGCCTCGCTCGGCCCAGAACTGCTCCAGAGTCAATATGAGATCTTGAAAGTCCAAGCACGTTCCCTCCCAAATCGGGCAGACTAGGGCATGACTGACGGAAAACCTGGCGATATGGCGCGGATCACCGCCGGAGTCAGCGTGAGCTCCAAGAGCGCCGCCAGAGCCAACATGGGCACGATGCTGAAAGCAAGGAGCGTGACGCTCTCGGCTATGGTTCTGCCGAGGTCATCAGGACCCGTCCTGCCCCTCCACACGAGAGGTGCCAGAAAGCCTATCCTCAGACCGATGGCCTGCCCGGCGATGAATGCCGGGATCTCCAACACGCCGTGGGGCAGGAACGACAGCACCACCATCCCCAGGCTCCAGCCGCTTCGGACCATCACCATCTTGGCGCCCATCCCGATGATCACGCCGTTTAGGCCGCAGCTGATCAGTGGCACTATTCCCAGGATCCATCCAAAGGCTATCGACAGCGCGATGGCCTTCAGGTTGTTCAGGAACAACTCGAGAGCGCGGCTCCACAGAGCCCCGTTCTCAATCCGCCTGGTGAGGTCGGCGACGCCTTTCAAAGCCCAGGGCACTGAACCATCAGCCGCCGGGGTGTATCCCGTGAACCCCACCACGATACAAGTCACGAACAGTATGAACGTGAACACGAAGTATCGCTGGTAGGCCCTGGCCGCCCTGGGCAGAGCGGAGGTAAACAGCTTGTGGACCGCGCTCACGCCTGGGCCCCCTCTACGAAAAAAGCCTCCGCCCCTAAGGCTCTGGGGACGAGAGGCTGGATTCCCGAAGCACCCGGTGCACGCATTCAATAGGATAGCGTACGCTGCGATGGGTGTCAAACCCATGCGATTACCTTGTTTCCACCCTTACCGTGCAACCGGTGGCCAGCGCCGCCATGGCGCCTATCGCTGCAAGCTGCGGCGCCACCACAGCTCCGATGACCCCTGCCACTATCGGCAGGTTGGCCAGCTTGTCGCCGTCGCGTTCCACCACCACTCGCATGCTGGCTCCGTGGTTCCACAGTTCCTTGATCCCATCCGCGAGTTTTCCCAGTGAAGACTGGCCCTCCTCCACCACGTCACTGTCCGGCACGAATCCTGCGGCACCCCTCGCAGACTTGCCCCCGCACATGTCCCTCTCGGCCATTATCAGCGCCTGTACCAGGTCGCCCCCGGCAGCCTCAAGGTACGATGCCGCCTCCTCATATGTGAGGTCCACCCGCTCGCGGAGCCTGTCAATCCGGTCCAAGTCTACCTTCACTGCTCGCTGCATCCTCCCGACCCATCGAAGTTACGTGGTTGATGAACTCAAGTGTCCGAAGCCTGCGCTCCACCCTCAGATCCACGTACTGACGCATTCCGTCTGCGACAGCGCCGTAGCCCCGGATCGAATCGTCCACGTCGCACAGCCGGGCATACGGACGCGCCATCAATGCCCGAAGCAGCCTCCGGCCATCGCGGTCCATCGGCACTGCTCCGGCGTCCGTGCGCCTGCATCGATCGCACAGAAGCCCGCCGGCCGCCGGCCCGAACCATGCGGTTTCAGCCTCAGGCGCTCGGCACGACACGCACGCCGCCACCTCCGGCTTGAAACCTATCAGCGAGAGGAACTTCACCTCGAATCCCAGGGCAATGATGGCGGCAGGCGCTTCCCTTCTATCCAGGGCCGCAAAGGTGGCGCATACCAGGGAGTACACCTGATCATCGGGCTGCCTCTCAGCGGTCATGGCATCGGCAAGCTCGGCGACGTACGATCCATAGGCCATGGAGACCAGGTCGGACCTGATGCGCGAGTGGCTGCTGACCACTTCAGCGCTGGAGAGAGTGTCGATGCTCCTGCCCCGAAACAGCATCATGTTGGCCCTGGTGAAGAGTTGGGCGGTGCCGGCCAAGCCGCTGCGCGGCCGGCGGGCGCCCCTGGCCACAGCCTCGAACTTCCCCTCTGTGGGCGACAGGATAGTCAGGATGCGGTCCGCCTCGTTGAAGTCTCGCACCCTGAGCACGATGCCCTCGCACCCGACCATGGCCATGTGCCTGTCCTCCCGATATCCGGGCCTGGCCACGTAATTACGCTTCCCAGCCCTGAAAGTGACTATACTTTCCGCCGCGGCCTAGCCCTGAGGTAACGCTCCTCCTCGCTGAAGATGCAGCCGCAATACGGTTGCCTGTACAGGTTCATCCGCCGGGACATCTCAATGCTATCGCGGTAGCCCTGGCGAAAATCGAAGTACTTGAACTCGATGCCGCAGTCGTCCGCCACCTTCCCACCCACGGCCCTGATGAGATCGTGGTTCTGGTACGGGCTGATGGTGAGCGTGGTGGTGAAGGCATCGCACCCCTCCTGTACGGCATGCTGTGCGGCACGTCGCAGGCGCATCTCATAGCAGACGGCGCACCGTGCGTCGATGTCGCCGGCGACGGCAGCAAGGAACTGGCGCAGCCCGTACTCGTCCACGATCTGCGCCTCATGACCGGCCTGCGCACAGAAGCCTGCAAAAGCCTCCAGACGCCTGCGGAACTCGGTGTACGGGTGGATATTGGGGTTGAAGAAGATCCCCTTCACCTCATGGCCCTGCTGCCTAAGATGCTCCAGGCTGTAGGTGGTGCATGGCCCGCAGCATGAGTGCAGCATGATCTTCACAGCAGCACCCCCTGCCCGTCGTCGCGGAAGTCGCGGCGGCTTGAAGGCATGGGCCTGTCCATGTGCTCGTAAGCCCTGACAGTGGCCACGCGCCCGCGGGGCGTGCGCTCAATGAAGCCCAGCTGCATCAGGTACGGCTCGTACACGTCCTCGATGGTGTCGCGCTCCTCGTTCACGGACGCGGCCACGGTGTCCACCCCCACCGGGCCCCCGTTGAACTTGTCGATTATGGTGGCAAGGATCCGCCGGTCAAGCCTGTCGAGGCCCAAGTGGTCAACGTCAAGCATGCTCAGGGCCTCCGCGGCCACCTCTTCCGTGACCACGCCGTCGGCCCTGACCTGCGCGTAGTCCCGCACCCGTCTGAGCATCCTGTTGGCCACCCTGGGCGTGCCCCGCGACCGCCTGGCTATCTCCCTGGCACCAGCTGGCTCCACCTTGACCCCCAGACGCTCCGCGGACTTTAGCACTATGGTGGTGAGCTCGTCAACGGTGTAGAACTCCATTCTGTGGATCACGCCGAACCTCTCCCGAAGCGGGGACGATATCAGTCCGGTTCGGGTCGTGGCCCCTATCAGCGTGAACCTGGGCAGGTCGATCCTGATGGACCTGGCGGACGGCCCCTTTCCGATGACGATGTCCAGGGCGTAGTCCTCCATGGCAGGATACAGCACCTCTTCCACCACGCGGTTGAGGCGGTGGATCTCGTCTATGAACAGCACGTCGCCGGCGGAGAGGTTGGTGAGGATGGCGGCCAGGTCGCCCGCGCGCTCTATGGCTGGCCCCGACGTGACGCGTAGCCTCACTCCCATCTCGTTGGCCACGATGCCCGCAAGGGTGGTCTTGCCCAGGCCAGGCGGGCCGTACAGCAGCACGTGATCGAGGCACTCCCGCCTTGCCCGGGCCGCCTCGATGAAGATGGCGAGGCTCTCCTTCACCCTCTCCTGCCCGATGAACTCCGAAAGCCGCTTGGGCCTGAGGCTCAGCTCGGCACGGGCGTCCTCATCGGTTCGGTCGGGGGCAATGAATCTGGCTTCTCTGTCTTCCATGGATCACACCTCGTTCATTCAGAAGGGCCCAACCGGGCCAAGGACGCACGGATTATCTCCGCGGCGCTACCCCTGTAGCCCGCGACGACGGCGGCTCTCACCGCCCGCTCGGCCTCCATGGCGGAGTATCCCAGAGCCATCAGGCCGCTTATGGCATCGCCCTCAGGCGAGCCCACCGTCCACGCGGACGGCACTTGTTCGGCCGATGCAGGCAGGCCGAACCTGCGCACCCTGTCGCGTAGCTCCACGGCCAGACGCTCGGCGGTACGCCTGCCTACCCCCGGAGCCGAAGCCAGGGTGGCTATATCGCCTGCGTTCACAGCGGCGACGATGGTCTCGAAGCTCAGCGCCGACAGGATCGAAAGAGCCGTCTTCGGGCCTATCCCCTTGACATCGCAGAGCACGTCGAAAAGCTCCCGCTCGTCCACGGACTCGAACCCGTAAAGCGAGAGCGAATCCTCCCTAACCACCATCGTGGTGAACAGCCGCACCTCGTCGCCGACCTCGCCCACCAGAGACTTGGCCCCGGCGGATGCCCACACCCTGAACCCGATGCCGCCCACCTCGATGACCATGGCGTCCTTGTCATAGCCGATGAACTTGCCTTTGAGCTGACTGATCACTGCGCATCACCCCATACGTTCCGCGACATCATCACGTGGTACGGCGCGCTGTTGATGTGACAGATGGCTATGGCCAGGGCGTCCGCCACGTCGTCAGGCCTGGGCTCGGAGTCAAGGCCCAGAAGAAGCCGCACCATGCTCTGCATCTGCTTCTTGTCGGCCTTCCCGTAGCCTGCCACCGCCAGCTTCACCTGCAGGGGGGTGTACTCGCTCACCGGTAGCCCCGCCTGGCACGCTGCCAGCAACGCCACCCCTCTGGCGTGCCCCACCGCCAGGGCGCTGGTGGCGTTGGTGTTGAAGAACAGCTGCTCGATGGCGACGCAGTCCGGGCGGTGCCGGGCGATGAGCGCCGAGAGCTTGCTGTGTATCGTGGTCAGCCTTTCCGGCAGGGGCGTGTGGGCGGCGGTGCGGATGCATCCCATCCCGACGCACCTGAGCCCCCCGCCTTCATCGCTCACCAGTCCGAACCCTGTGATGGCTGTGCCCGGATCGATCCCCAGCACCAGCACGTGAACACGTCCCTTCTGGCTGTGGCCCCGCGGCCCTGCCCGGCAGAGCGCGGAGCTCGCGGTGGCGTTCAGGCAATGCAAAGCGGCCACGGGCCGGAGCGCGTGGCCGCGGAAATGTCCTATGCGGCGCAAGCGGAACTCACCTGTCAGTTCTCCTGCTCCAGCTGCTCCAGCACCTCATCTGGTATGTCGAAGTTTCCGAAAACGTTCTGCACGTCGTCGTGATCGTCCAGGGCGTCCACGAGCTTGAGGATGGACCTGGCCTCGTTCAGGCCCAGGGTGACGACGTTGGTGGGTACCCTCACCAGGCTTGCGGATTCCACCTGCACGCCTGCGGCCTCCAGGTTCCTGCGAACGCCGTCAAGCTCCTCCACTGACGTGGTGATCACGTAGGAGCCGTCCTCCAGCTTCAGGTCCTCGGCCCCGGCCTCCAAGGCGATGAGCATCATCTCGTCCTCGCCGCCCTGCGTGAACGTTTCCGCCTTGACGGTGATCTCACCTTTGCGTTGGAACATCCAGCTCACGCAACCCGACTCGCCCAGGTTACCGCCGTGCCGCGAGAACAAGTAGCGAACGTCAGACGCGGTGCGATTGCGGTTGTCCGTGGTGGCCTCAACCATGAGAGCTACGCCGTGGGGTCCGTACCCCTCGTACACGACCTCCTCGTAGTTCTCGGCGTCTCCCTCACCTGACGCCCGCTTTATCGCCCGCTGTATGCTCTCGTTGGGCATGTTCACCGCCCTGGCAGCCTGTATCGCCATGCGCAGGCGGAAGTTGGCCTCGGGATCAGCGCCGCCCTGCTTCACCGCAACGGCGATCTCCCTCGAGACCTTGGTGAACGCAGCGCCGCGCTGGGCGTCTGCCTTGGCCTTCTTATGCTTGATGTTAGCCCACTTCGAATGGCCGGACACCGTGTATACCCCCTCAATGCTCGCAACGCAAAGGATAAGCCTTACTCATTCTACCACAAGGATTAGGTTTCGCCGTCGACGTCGCCATTCCCTGCTGGAAGGCGGCTCCGTGCGCCAGCGGAGTCAGCCTGCGACTTCTCCGGCTCCACGGCGTCAGGCCCGCAGGGTGCGCCGTCATCAGCCCTGGACGAACAGTGATGAGCCCAGGGCGACC
>LFSP01000037.1:192279-199862 GCA_001513145.1 Clostridia bacterium DTU025
GGAACAGCACCACGCCCACCAGCAACGGGAAGCTCATCATCTCTGTGATCAGCAGGAAGTCGTACAGGCCATGCAGTACCGACGCCGTGACTATGCTTCGCCATATGGTGATCTCCCGCACCGACTCTGGGGCGAATTTGGCTGTGCCCATGGCGAACCCGATGATGCCGGAGAACGAGGCGTGCACTATGGACGTGACGACACCGCGGGTGATCCCAACTGACAGGCCGTACGACATGGTGTAAAGCACGTTCTCGAAGGCTGCGAACCCCAGGCCTGCTGTAAGGGCGTACACCACCCCGTCCACGGGCTCGTTGAACTCGTCGTGGCTGTACACCAGCCTCCTGACCACCCAGTACTTGAGGTACTCCTCCACGAAGCCTACGGCGAAGATGGACGTCAAGAGGAGCGCACCCAGGCTCGGCGGGTTGAGGATGATGCGGCGAAACGGCGCCTCGATTATCCCCGCTGGGATTATCATCAACGCGCCCGTCAGAAAGGTGCGTACCAGAAGCCCGGTGGGCTCCGGGTCGTAGACGTCCTTGCTGCGGAAATATGCCACCCACAGCACGCCCGGCAGGATTGACACCGCGGCTAGCCTCAATATGTCGACCATCTCAAACCTCCAAGCGTTGCTCTCACTCGGAGATTATCCCCGAGAAGGGGCGGAGTCACCGTACTCAGAGAAAGCATAGAATCTCCTTCGCCGGAAAGAATTCTACCACAGCCCTTGACAATCCTGAATAGGCGTGTGTATCATAGCCATGGTTCTGTTAGCACTCACTGCTGACGAGTGCTAACGATGCAGCAAGAAGAGGCATAAAGGAGGCAGTCAACAATGCTTAGGCCTTGTGGCGACAGGGTCATCGTAAAGCCTGACGTCGAAGAAGAGCGCACGGCGGGAGGAATTCTCCTTCCTGACACCGCCAAGGAGCGTCCCCAGTGGGGCGAAGTGGTGGCGGTGGGGCCCGGCAAGTGGGACGAGTCCGGCGCCAAGCGTATCCCGGTTGACGTGAAGGTAGGCGACAAGGTTATCTTCGCCAAGTACGGCGGCACCGAGGTCAAGGTGGATGGTGTCGAATACCTTATCCTCCGCGAGTCCGACATTCTTGCAGTGAAGCAGTGAAGTAGCGATCACAAGACTTGCTTCGGAGTTTACATAAAAAGGGAGGTCAACCAGTAATGGCTGCAAAGCAGTTGGCATACCAAGAGGAAGCCCGCGCCGCCCTGAAGAGGGGCGTCGATGCAGTCGCGAACGCAGTTAAGGTCACGTTGGGGCCCAAGGGCCGCAACGTAGTGTTGGAGCGGAAGTTCGGATCGCCCGTCATCACCAAGGACGGCGTGACCGTTGCTAAGGAGATCGAGCTCGAGGATCCTTACGAGAACATGGGAGCCCAGCTCTGCCGCGAAGTGGCGTCCAAGACCAACGACATCACCGGTGACGGCACCACCACGGCCACGGTTCTGGCCCAGGTCATCGTCAACGAGGGACTGCGCAACGTCACCGCCGGCGCCAACCCGATGTTCCTGAAGCGCGGCATCGATCGGGCGGTTGCCCTGGTGGTTGAGGAGCTCCACAAGATCGCCATCCCTGTGGAGGGCAAGAGGGATATCGCCCACGTGGCTGCGGTGTCCGGAAACGATGAGACCATCGGCCAGTGGATCGCCGAGGCCATGGACAAGGTGGGCAAGGATGGCGTCATCACCGTTGAGGAGTCCAAGACCATCGACACCACGGTCGAGCAGGTGGAGGGAATGGAGTTCGACAAGGGCTACATTTCCGCCTACTTCGCCACCAACACCGAGACCATGGAAGCCGTTCTGGAAGATCCCTTCATCCTCATCCACGAAAAGAAGATATCCAACGTACAGGACCTCCTTCCCGTGCTGGAGAAGGTGGCCCGGGCAGGCCGGCCGCTCCTGATCATCGCCGAGGACGTTGAGGGAGAGGCCCTGGCGACCCTGGTCCTGAACAAGCTGCGCGGCATCCTTGCGGTGTGCGCCGTGAAGGCCCCGGGCTTCGGCGACAGGCGTAAGGCCATGCTGGAGGACATCGCGATCCTCACCAGCGGGCAGGTCGTGTCAGAGGAGACCGGCTCCAAGCTTGAGAAGGTCGAGCTTCACCAGCTGGGCCAGGCCAAGACGGTCAAGGTCAGCAAGGAGCGCACCACGATCATCGAGGGCAAGGGCAGCAAGGAAGCCATTGAGGGCAGGATAAACCAGATCCGCCGTCAGATCGAGGAGTCCGATTCTGACTACGACCGCGAGAAGCTGCAGGAGCGCCTCGCGAAGCTGGCCGGCGGCGTGGCCATCATCAAGGTGGGCGCTGCCACCGAGACCGAGCTCAAGGAGAAGAAGCACCGGATCGAGGACGCCCTGTCGGCTACCAGGGCAGCGGTTGAGGAAGGCATCGTAGCAGGCGGCGGCGTATCGCTCATCGCGATGATATCGAAGCTCGACTCCCTGGACGCCACTGGCGACGAGAAGACCGGCGTCGATATCATCAAGCGCGCTCTGGAGGAGCCCCTCCGGACCATCGCCAACAACGCCGGCCTGGAAGGCTCCGTGGTCGTGGAGCGGATCAAGGCCGAGAACAAGCTGGGCTTCGGGCTGAACGCCCTCACCGGCGAGTACTGCGACCTGATCGAGGCCGGAATCGTCGACCCTGTGAAGGTCACCAGGTCTGCGCTGCAGAACGCCGCGTCCATCGCCTCCATGTTGCTGACCACCGAGGCGATCATCGCCGACGTGCCCAAGAAGGAGACCACTCCGCCCTATCCTCCGGGAGGCGGGATGGACTACTAAGCTAAGGCCTGCAGAGCGCCATATGCATGAGACAGGCTCCGGCATCGCGCCGAAAAGCGCCGCCGGAGCCTGTTCGTTATGTCGCCGGTTACTCCACCGTCACGCTCTTGGCGAGGTTGCGAGGCTGGTCCACGTCGAGTCCGCGATCAACGGCGCACGCGTACGCCAGCAGCTGCAGAGGCAGGACCGCGAGCAGCGGACTGAACACCTCCTCCGTTCGAGGGACGCGGATCACGGCATCGGCGTAAGATTCCAGGTCATGGTCACCCTCAACTCCCACGGCGATGATGGGTCCGCCGCGGGCCCGCACCTCCTGCATGTTGGAGAGCATCTTGTCGTACACCCGGCCCGGCACAGCCACGGCCACCGTGGGACATTCCGGAGTGACCAGGGCGATGGGACCGTGCTTCATCTCGCCTGCGGCATAGCCCTGGGCATGGATGTAGCTGACCTCTTTCAGCTTGAGCGCGCCTTCGAGGGCTGTTGGATAATTCGCGCCCCGCCCGAGGAACAGCGCACCGTGCGCCCCGCGGAACCGCGAGGCGCAGGCGTTGACGACGTCCTCCTGGGCAAGCGCCTGCGCTGCCTGCTCAGGCAGGTTGCGCATCGCCGCCCGAAGCTCGCGGGCCCTTTCCGGCACCAGGTGACCGCGGGCCTCGCCGAAGGCAAGCGCCAGCATGAAGAGCATGGAAAGCTGTGTCGTGTACGCCTTGGTGGAGGCCACCGCTATCTCAGGCCCGGCGTTGGTGTGTATGGCCTTGTCGGCCGCACGGTCCACCGAGCTGCCCACGACGTTGGTGATGGCCAGCACCCGTGCGCCCATCTCCTTGACCCTATTCATCGCGGCTAGGGTGTCCGCTGTCTCTCCTGACTGGCTGATGACGACGGCGAGGGTGTCCCGTGTGATCAGAGCGTCGCGGTAACGCAGCTCCGACGCCATGGCCGCCCTGGCGGGCACTCCTGCCAGCTCCTCCAAGGCGAACTCGCCCACGAGGCACGCGTGGTACGCGGTGCCGCAGCCTATCAGGATCACCTGGCCGACCTTCTGCAGCTCCTCTCGGGTCATCTCCAGTTCGGATAGGATTGCGGCTTGGTCGCTGGCGGGCAGCCTCCCTCGCAGCGTATCGACGAGGGCTGACGGCTGCTCGTGCATCTCCTTGGCCATGAAGTGCCTGTAGCCGCCTTTCTCCGCGGCGGACACGTCCCACGTGATGGTCACGATCTGGGGCGCCCGCGGCGAGCCGTCCTTGCCCCACAGGCTCACGCCGTCCCGCGTCAGCCTGGCGATATCGCCGTCATTCAGGTAGGTGACTCGCCTGGTTCGATGCAGCAGCGCCGGCACGTCCGACGCCACGTAGTAGGCGTCCGGACCGTGCCCGATTATCAGCGGACTGTGCTGCCGCGCCACGACCAGAACGCCTGGCGCATCCTGGCTCACCACCGCCATGGCGTAAGATCCCTCCACCA
This sequence comes from Clostridia bacterium DTU025, assembly GCA_001513145.1. GTDB lineage: Bacteria > Bacillota > DTU025 > DTU025 > DTU025 > DTU025. The sequence goes on from LFSP01000037.1 coordinate 196,552, forward strand.
GCCGCAGCGCGTTCCTCACCGCCTCGGCAAGGTCCCCTTTGAATTCCCTCTCGATCAGGTGCGCCAGCACCTCTGTGTCGGTATCTGACGTGAACACGTGGCCCTGGGCCTCCAGTTCCGCCTTGAGGGCCTGGTAGTTCTCGATGATACCGTTGTGCACGATGGAGATGCGTCCAGTACAGTCGGAGTGCGGATGGGCGTTGGTCTCCGTGGGCGCACCGTGCGTGGCCCAGCGGGTGTGCCCGATCCCGATAGTGCCGACAAGAGGAGTCTCGCGCACGGCGGCCTCAAGGCGGTCCAGTTTCCCCGCGCGTTTCACCGTTCGCAAGGCCTCATCGCCGACGACGGTGATCCCTGCTGAATCGTAGCCCCGATACGCCAGCCGCCTCAGCCCCGCAAGGAGCACGTCAGCGGCCTGGTCTGGGCCGATGTATCCGACAATCCCACACATGCACCATTCCACCTCTCACATGCTCGTGTAAGCATCTGTCACAGCTGTCCTATATGAGAGCCCTCACGCTAGAGAATATGCCCTTCGACGCAAAAGACCGCCGGAGCGTGTCCGACGGTCGTGCAAGCTCGCTCTGTGCGCAGCTTCTTCTGGCGAAAACGAATGGCTCCTCGAGCAGGATTCGAACCTGCGACCCACCGGTTAACAGCCGGTTGCTCTACCGCTGAGCTATCGAGGAACGCCACACCGCGATAATACCACGGCACAGGCAGGGCGTCAAGGGCTGTTCGCGCCAGACTGCCGCCAAACTGCTGTCCCCGCTGCCGCACTGTGGCGAAGCCGCGCCGGGCCAGCCAGGATAGACCTGTCGAGACTACTCTTCTTCCCTGTGCGGGAACAGAGCCATCAGCACGTTAAGGATCGCGTAGAACAGCAGGAGCACGCCGAAAACGGACAGCAGTCCTACTGTGCTAACACGCCAACCTTCAGCGATGTGATTCATGTTATATGCTCCCTCCAAGCCGAACGGTGCGCCAGTCTCCAAGTTAATGTATGAGAGCCAGGATCATGGCGCCGGCTATGATGGAACCCACCTGCCCCGCCACGTTCGCTCCGATGGCGTGCATCAGCAGGTAGTTGGTGGGGTCCTCCTCGATCCCGAGCTTGTGGATGACCCGCGCCGACATCGGGAAAGCGGAGATGCCTGCCGCGCCGATCATCGGGTTGACCTTCCGCTTAAGGAACAGGTTGATCAGTTTCGCGAAGAGCACGCCGCCAGCGGTGTCGAAGATGAAGGCCACCAGGCCCATGGCGATGATAAACAGCGTGCTGGGCTGGAGAAACCTGTCGGCAACCATGGTGGAGCCTATGGCGACGCCCAAGAACAGGGTGGTCACGTTGGCGAGCTCGTTCTGAGCCGACTTCGACAGCCTCTCGACGACGCCGGCTTCCCTGATCAGGTTGCCCAGCATCAGCGAGCCGATGAGGCCCACGCTGATGGGCGCCACGATCCCCGCGACCAGGGTGACCACTATCGGGAAGAGGATCCTCACGGTCTTGCTCACCTTAACCTCCTGGAACTCCATGTGGATGCGGCGTTCCTCCTTGGTGGTGAGCATCTTGATGATGGGCGGCTGAATCAGCGGGACCAGCGACATGTACGAGTACGCTGCCACCGTGATGGGACCCAGCAATTCCGGGGCGAACAGCCGCGCCACGTATATGGACGTTGGTCCGTCCGCAGCGCCGATGATGCCGATCGACGCCGCCTGCTTGAGGGTGAAAGCGGGTATGAAGCTGGCATACTTGCTGAGCTTGCCCAGGTACAGGGCTGCCATCAGGGTGGCGAAGATGCCGAACTGCGCCGCAGCTCCGAAGAACAGCATGAACGGGCGGCTCAGCAGAGGAGCGAAGTCTATCATCGCGCCTACTGCGATGAAAATGAGGATCGGGAACAACTCGTTCTCTATGCCTGCATTGTAGAGCACCGTCAGGAAACCGTGTTCCCCCACGGCCGACGAGCCTGGAATGTTGGTAAGGATGGCGGCAAAACCGATGGGCAATAGCAAGGTGGGTTCGTACTCTTTCTTTACCGCAAGGTAGATCAGCACCCCGCCGATTCCGAACATCACGAAGTTGCGCCAGTATTCGACGACGTACTGGCCTACGGTGGTAAGGAACTCTTGCAAATCTCTCACCTTCCGTCAGTAAGCTGCTCTCCTCTGGCAAGTGACCCAAGTGGTCTTATTCGAGACTGAAAGCGGTTATCCTGTCTGCGGCGTGGAAGGTTCTTGCCACTTCCAGCATTGCAAGTCGCGCCGATGGCCGCTGGAAGAGCGGTTCACGCCCGAGTCACCGCCCAAGAGGCGGCAGGGTAACCGCCTCGCATGTAGAACGTGTGCATGGAGGCTATGATCGATTGCTTTGGGAGGATCTGAGATGAACAGCGCACAACCGAAGTTCAGAGGCGTGTTCGCGCCCATCCCAACTCCTTTTGCGAGTGACGGTAGCATCGATTGGGCGGCGTTGAAAGACAACGTCGCCTGGTGGTGCGCCACGAAGCTTGCAGGCCTTGTGGTGCTGGGCTCCAACGGCGAGGCGGGGTACCTCGACTTCGACGAGCGGGCGCAGATGGTGGAGGCTGTGGTGCGGCAGTGCGCAGGCAGGAAGACGGTGGTCGCCGGCGTGGGCATGGAGACCACAGGGCACACCATGAAGCTTGCCAAGGCCGCGGCCGCAGCCGGCGCCGACGCGGTGTTGGTGCTCCCTCCCCACTTCTATGAGGTCGCGATGACCGGGCCTATCCTGCGGGACCACTACCGGGCGGTGGCCGATGCTTGCCCCGTGCCGGTGATCCTCTACAACATGCCGGGCAACACCGGTCTCAACCTCGGGATCGAGACTCCGGTGCAGCTGTCGTCTCATCCCAACATCGTTGGCTTGAAGGACAGCTCCGGCGACATCGTGCAGATCTCGGAGATAATCGCGGGGGCCGCACCGGGCTTCGCGGTGTTCGCCGGTTCAGGTAGCTACCTCTTGCCCACGTTGGTGATGGGCGGCGTCGGTGCCACAGCAGCGGTGGCGAACGTGTTCCCGGACGAGTGCGCGGCCATCATTGAGCTGTTCGAGGCGGGAAAGCTCGACTTGGCGCGTCAGCTGCAGCAGGCCCTCTTGGAGGCGAACCGTGCAGTCACCAGCAGGTTCAACGTGCCGGGGCTCAAGGCAGCCCTCGAGATCCTCGGGCACTACGGCGGGCCACCCCCCCCTGCCGATGCAGCCGCTGGATGACGCCACGAGAGCAACGCTGGAAGGAATCATCCGCCGCGCCCAGGCGCGCTGCGCCGAGATCCTCAGCGGCGTG
>LFSP01000010.1:0-41684 GCA_001513145.1 Clostridia bacterium DTU025
TGGGAGGGGTCCCCTATGCGCTGATGTGGGGGGCGCATCTGGTGCGACGGGCCATGGGGGAGGGCGCAGGCAGGGACGAGAGCCGATGAGGGGCGATGGTGGCGCGGGGGCAGGGGCTGGCCGCGCGATTAAGGCCATGAGGGCGGCCGTGGCGCTAGTGTTGTTGGCCCTGGCTGCATCGGCCTCAGGGTGTTGGGACAGCCGGGAGCCCAACGATCTGCTGTACGGTCTCGCTGTCGGCTTCGACCTGGACGACGAAGGACAGTACATCGCATGGGTACAGTTCGCCAACCCGTCGGCTGCGGGAGGAAGCGGGTCGCAGACGACGCAGGGCACCCCCACCCAGCCGTTTTGGGCGTACTCCGGCAAAGGCCATTCCCCGGCTGAAGCAGTTGCCGCGATCTCTCCTGGGCTGAGCCGCAACATCTCGCTCTCGCATGCGGAGGTGCTCCTGGTGTCCGAGAGGCTGGCGAGAGAGGGCATCGGTCCGGTTGTGGACTACATGTCCCGCAACCCGGAGATGCGCCTTAATGTGAGCACCGCGGTAGTCGATGGAGACCTGAGGACGCTGATGGAATCGGAGTTTCCCGTGGATCCCATCCCCGCGCTCTCCATTCGCCGGATGCTCACGAAGCCGCAGACTGTGGACCCGTCGCCGGCGGCGGCTGACTTGCTCACCCTGGCCATCGGCCTTCGCAGACCCGGAAGCGACCTGATACTCCCAGTGCTGAAGGTGGACGAGGAAGGCGAGGGGGATGGAGGACAGGAGTCGAGCGGGGCCGGAGACGAGACAAGCGGCAACGGTGGCGGCCAGGTCGACGCAGGGAGCCGTCAAGGGAAGCAACCGCCGAAGGCGCCGGCGGAGCACATAGGCGGTGCCGTGTTTCGCGGTGAGCGGATGATGGGCTTCATCGATGGCCACGCGTCGCGGGGAACGAATTACGTGCTGGGTGCAGCGATCGCGGCATCGTTTCACGTGGATTCGCCTCGAGGAGGTGGGCTCAGCATCCTCGTGGAGAGGACCACAGCGAAAGTGATCCCGTCCTTCGACGGTGAAAGGGTGTCAGTGCTGATACAGGTGGCGGCCCAGGGCTACGTGGAGGCGAAGGTGTCTCGCGAAGGCGGAGGCGGAGAGGGTGGGATGGAAGGCCTGATAGGCCAGAAGGCGGGCGGACAGAGGATGTCGGAGGAGGAGTTCAACCGCAGCGTGCGCTCGCGCATAGCTCAGGCCATGCGCGAGGACATCCTAAAGGCTCTGGCTAAGTCGGTGGAGTACGGCTCCGATTTCCTGCAGCTTGGCAACGCTGTGTACAGACGTCTCTACAAGGTTTGGCAGTCGGGAGTAGGGGAGAGATGGTACCAGCTGTTGCCGGAGGTGGACGTGGAGGTACAGGTGGAGGTGGTGCTGACCCACCCGGGGCTGGTCCGGGAGGAGTAGGCTCTTCGGGATGGGGCTGAGATTGGGCTGGGATGGGTTTGCAATGGGGGCGGGACGGGGCGAAGAGCGGTCGGCGACAACGACCGACCCACTGGCCGATTGCACGCGAAGCGCTCCGCCCCCGCCGCGGCCCGGGTGTGGGAGTTGAAGGAGGAAGCCGGCGCCTCAGTGCCGGCTTCACATCTTACCAGTTTCGTACGATGTGCGATTGGGACATGCGCACGAGGCGTGCCAACGCACGACTCCCCCGGAGGCAGGTGGCGGGGGGGCGACCCACCGGTAGGTCGGTTTTGCGTGACATCGACCTACCCGTGGGTCGGCCTGGGGAGCCGCAACGGGGCTGTCCAGCGTTGGTCTGACGCTCACGTTGGACGTTTACGCTTGCTACGCCGCTTCGAACTCCAGTGATCCGCCGTCACGGGACACCTTCACCTGGATTACGTCTCCAGGGTTGAACTTGCCCTCCAGTATCTGCATGGCCAGCGGGTTTTCCAGCTCGCGCTGGATCGCGCGCTTGAGCGGGCGCGCCCCGTACACCGGGTCGAAGCCAGCCGCGGCCAAGTAATCGGCGACGTCGTTGCCCCACTTCATGGCATAGCCCTTCTCCGCGATGCGCTGGCTCACCCGGCCCAGCTGGATCGCGACGATCTTCCTTATCTCGCCCTCGCCCAGGCTGTTGAAGATGAGCACCTCGTCTATCCTGTTTAGGAACTCCGGCCTAAAGTGCTGCTTCAGCACTTCCATCACGGTGTCGTGTATTCTCTCCCTGTTGCCGGCCAGCTCCATGATGGCCTGGCTGCCCAGGTTGGAAGTCATTATCACTACGGTGTTCCTGAAGTCAACGGTGCGGCCGCGGCCGTCAGTGAGCCTTCCGTCGTCAAGCAGCTGCAGCAGCACGTTGAACACCTCGGGGTGGGCCTTCTCGATCTCGTCCAGCAGTATCACGCTGTAAGGCTTGCGCCTCACCGCCTCCGTCAGCTGTCCGCCTTCGTCGTAGCCGACGTATCCCGGCGGCGCCCCTATTAGGCGGGCCACCGTGTGCCGCTCCTGGTATTCCGACATGTCGATCCTGACCATGGCGCGCTCGTCGTCAAACATGAACTCCGCCAGCGCCCGGGCCAGCTCGGTCTTGCCCACACCTGTTGGCCCCAGGAACAGGAAGGACCCGATGGGCCTGTTCGGATCCGATAGGCCGGAACGCGCACGTCTCACGGCGTCCGACACCGCCCTGATGGCCTCGTCCTGCCCGACAACCCGCTTCGTGAGCAGCTCCTCCATGCGAAGGAGGCGCTGGGTTTCGCCTTCCATCAGGCGCGCCAGGGGGATGCCGGTCCATTTGGCCACTATCTCGGCGATGTCCTCCTCGTCAACCTCTTCCTTGAGGTAGCGCCTCTCCCTTGTGAGCTCGGCTATCCTCGCCTGGGCCTCCTCCAGCTCCTTTGACAGGCTCAGCTGCACTCCGTAGCGTAGTTCCGCTGCCCGCCCCAGGTTGCCGGCGCGCTCGGCCGCCTGCTCTTCCACCTTGGCCTCCTCGATCCTCTGCTTGATCTGCCTGATCTTCGCGATGGTCTCCTTCTCGTTCTGCCAGTGGGCCTTCATCGCCGCGGACTTCTCTCGCAACTCGGCCAGCTCAGCCTGGAGCTTCTCGAGACGCTCCCTGGTCGCCGGGTCGTCCTCCTTTTCCAGCGCGTGGCGCTCTATCTCCAGCTGCACGATGCGCCGCTCCACCTCATCGATCTCCGCAGGCATGGAGTCGATCTCCATGCGCAGTTTGGAAGCGGCTTCGTCCACAAGGTCGATGGCCTTGTCAGGCAGGAACCTGTCGGAGATGTACCTGTTGGAAAGCACCGCCGCCGCCACCAGCGCCGAGTCCTTGATGCGCACGCCGTGGTGCACCTCGTACCTCTCCTTGATCCCCCGGAGTATCCCGATGGTCTGCTCCACGGTGGGCTCGTCCACCAGCACCGGCTGAAACCGGCGTTCCAGCGCGGCGTCCTTCTCGATGTGCTTCCTGTATTCATCGAGGGTGGTGGCGCCAACCGCCCTCAGCTCTCCCCTGGCCAGGGCGGGCTTAAGCATGTTCGAGGCATCCATGGCGCCTTCCGCGGCGCCGGCGCCCACCAGCGTGTGCAACTCGTCTATGAACAGCACTATCTCGCCGTCAGCGTCCTGGATCTCGCGGAGCACCGCCTTGAGCCTGTCCTCGAACTCCCCGCGGTACTTCGTGCCTGCGATCAGGGCTCCCAGGTCAAGGGCCATCACCTGCTTGTTCTTGAGGCTTTCAGGCACGTCTCCTGCGACGATACGCTGGGCAAGCCCCTCCACGATAGCAGTCTTACCGACGCCCGGTTCGCCGATGAGAACCGGGTTATTCTTGGTGCGCCTTGAAAGAACCTGTATGACACGGCGTACCTCGTCGTCGCGGCCGATCACAGGATCCAGCGCGCCCTTGCGGGCCAGCGCGGTGAGGTCGCGGCAGTACCTGGCGAGAGCCTGGTACTTCTCCTCTGGGTTCTGGTCGGTCACGCGGCTACTGCCCCGAACTTCGGCCAGGGCGCGGTAGATCCCGTCCCGCGTGGCGCCGTGAGACTTCAACAGCCTGCCGGCATCGTCGTCCCTGGTCGCCATGGCCAGGAGCAGGTGTTCGACGCTGACGTAGTCGTCGCGCAGGCGGTCGGCCTCGGAGCCGGCTTCATCCAGCATCGCCGAGGCGCCCTGCGAGAGATACTGCCCGGGCTCCTGCCCGTACACCTTGGGCAGCTTACTGAGGGCGTCTTCGACATCGCTCGACAGCGCCGTCGCCCGCGCCCCCAGCTTCTCCAGTATCGGCCTGGCGACCCCATCTTCCTGTTCCAATAGGGCGAATAATACGTGCAAGGGCTCTATGCTCTGGTGCTGATGCTCGCGGGCCAGGCTCTGAGCTCGAGCCAGAGCCTCTTGCGACTTTATCGTTAGCTTCTCGAACCTCATGGCATCGAGCCTCCTCTGTCGTTACCTCAGCAAGGCAAGGCATTGGTTGGTTTGCCCGTGATCCGTCAATCGTTCACCATGGTTCATCCATAGTCCGCCCAAGCCTTGTCAACTCACGCTGCCCCTCGCTGCGGCCAGCTCCCTGAACAGCTCCTTCTCTCGCTCAGTAAGGGCCATGGGCAGGACCACTTCCACGCGAACCATCAGGTCGCCACGCTCGCCGGCCTGAGAAGGCATGCCCTTGCCGCGCAGGCGCAGCGTGGCGCCGTTCTGGGTCTCGGGCGGGATCTTCACCATGATAACCTCGCCATCGAGGTTGGTGAAGCGTACCTCGCCGCCTAGCACGGCGTGGGTGAGTGGCACCTGAAGCGTGGAGTGCAGCACCCCGTCCCTCAGCTCGAAGCTGGGGTGCGGGCGTATCTTGATGCGGAAGTACAGGTCGCCCCGACGCCCGCCCGACGACCTTCCCTTGCCGGACATGCGCAGCTTCGCGCCGTCGCGGACGCCTTTGGGTATGGTGAGAACGACCCGTTCCTGGGAGCCTGAGCCATCCGACAGGTTGAGCTGGCGCTGGCTGCCGCTGAAAGCCTCCTCCAGGCCGATCTCAAGCTCCTCTTCCACGTCCAGGTCCAGGGCGGCTGCTGACGCCCCGGCGCGCCGAGTGCCCACTCTGAACCATCTGCCTCCCAGGCTGCCTCCGAAGCCGCCCAGGCCATCGCCGGGGTCGCCCCCGAGGCCGCCCCCAAGACCGCCTCCCAGATCGAAATCGCCGAAGAAGTGACGGAAGAACTCCGAGAAATCGCCGACGTCGCCGAAGGTGTAAACCGTCTGCCTCCGGCCCTGCGACTCGGCGGTACGGCTGTAGAAATCCCAGTTAGACCCCAGCTCGTCGTAGCGCTTGCGCTTCTGGGGATCCGACAGCACCTCGTAAGCCTCGGAGATCTCCTTGAAACGCTCCTCAGCCGATTTATCTCCGGGGTTCATGTCGGGATGGTACTTCCGCGCCAGCTTTCTGTAGGCGGCCTTTATCTCCTTGTCGCTCGCGGACTTACTCACGCCCAGGGTCTTGTAATAGTCCTTGAACTCCATGCTCATTCCCCCCGACGTCGTCGCGCCGCCGCACTTACAGGCCGACTATTGCCCCTCTTCGTGCTTGGGAATGGCCACCACGGCCAGTGTAGGCCGCAGCACGTCTTCCTCGAACGTGTAGCCCCGGCGCAGCTCCTGCACGACGGTATGTACCGCCACGGTCTCGTCCTCCCGTCCGCTCACGGCATCATGCAGCCTGGGGTCGAACGGCTGCCCCACCGCCTCTATGGGCTTCACCCCATGGCGGGCCAGCACGTCCAGGAGCTTGCGCGTGATGATCTCCACGCCCTCCCGCATCGACGCCTGGTCGTGCTCGCAGCCTAAGGCTCGTTCCAGGTCGTCAACGACCACCAGAATGTCCAGCACCAGGTCGCGTATGCCGCACCTTATGTTGAAGGCCAGGTCCCGGGCCGTACGTTTCTGGAAGTTCTCCAGCTCAGCCCTGGCGCGCAGGTACAGGTCCCAGTTCTCTGCGGCCTTGGCCTCCGCCTGTGCCAGTCTCTCATGAAGCGCGGCCACCGAGTTCACGCTCCCACTTTCGCCCTCGTCGGTAGCGGGCCTGCACGCAGCCTCGCCCAAGGATCCACACTCGACGTGCTGGCCACTGGTTCGGCAACGCTCTCTCTCGTCAGTCATCTGATACACCGCCGCTCTGTGTTTGTTTTGTGAGGCCGTATGAAACCCCCGGCACCACGCGGTGCCGGCGTCGCCGGCGCCGCGCACGCCGGGGGATCCAGTCAGCCAGTTGCTACACGTTGGCCTATCCTGCCTACTCGGTCCTTATCGTGATCTGCTTGGGCACGGTCGACTGGACCTTGGGCAGGTGAATCTCGAGCACCCCATCGCGGTAGCTCGCGTCCACCTTGTTGGCGTCCACGGGAACGCCCAGGGAGACGGTGCGGGAGAAGGTGCCGAACCGGCGCTCCGAGCGCACGTAGTTCACGCCTTTCTCCTCTCGCGACTCGTCACGGCGCCCCTTTATGGTCACCTGGCTTTCGGTGACGGTGACCTCGATGTCCTCAGCGCGCATGCCGGGCATCTCAGCCTTCAGCACGTACTTGTCGGCGGTCTCGGCCACGTCCACCGGCATGTACCAGCTTGCAGCGCCAAGCTGGGCGTCGCCGGGCAGGCGCGGCCAGAGCCCCTCGCCGAACACCCTGTTGTAGATGGAACGGATGTCGGCGAGATCACGCCACGGATCCCAGTTCATCAGCGTCATCAGCGTATCCCTCCATCCGTGATCATTCTCGTTCTTGTAGACCGGTTAGTTGTCCATCGTCCTGAAGTCAGCGTCTATGACGTCGTCGTCGCGCCTGGGGCCGCCAGCCTCGCCCTGAGACTGCTGCCCTCCGCCGCCTTGGGCACCCGACGAACCGACGTTCTTGTAGAGCTCCTCAGACATCTTGTATGAGGCCTGACGCACGTCCTCCATGAACCTGCGAATCTGGTCCATGTCGTTGTCAGCCATGGCCTTCTTCAGTTTGGCCAGTTCGGCCTCGACCTTCTCGCGGTCGGCGGCTGATATCTTGTCGCCCATCTCGCGGAGAGTCTTCTCGGTGGCGTATACGAGGCTGTCTGCAGCGTTCTTCAGCTCGATCTCCTCGCGGCGCCTCCTATCCTCGTCAGCCGCCCGTTCGGCCTCGCGAACCAGTTTCTCCACCTCGTCCTTGGAAAGCTGCGTTGAAGCGGTGATCGTGATGCGCTGTTCCTTGCCGGTGCCGAGGTCCTTGGCGCTCACGTTCACGATGCCGTTGGCGTCGATGTCGAACGTGACCTCTATCTGAGGCACTCCCCGTGGCGCCGGAGGTATGCCTTCCAGTCGGAACCTTCCCAGGGTGCGGTTGTCCCTGGCGAACTCGCGCTCACCCTGCAGCACGTGGATGTCCACGGCGGTCTGGCCGTCCGCAGCAGTCGTGAATACCTGGCTCTTGCGCGTGGGTATCGTGGTGTTCCTCTCGATCAGCTTAGTCGTGATGCCGCCGAGGGTCTCGATGCCCAGCGAGAGGGGAGTGACGTCCAGCAGCACGATGTCCTTGACCTCTCCTGCCAACACGCCGCCTTGGATCGCAGCGCCAATGGCCACCACCTCGTCGGGGTTCACTCCCCGGTGAGGCTCCTTGCCGGTGAGCCTCTTGATAAGCTCCTGGATGACAGGCATCCTCGTGGCGCCGCCCACTAGGATCACTGAGTCGATGTCCTCAACACGCAGCTTCGCGTCGCTCAGCGCCTGGTTGAACGGGCCGGTGCACCTGCGGGTGAGGTCGTCGGTGAGCTCCTCGAACTTGGCACGGGTAAGCTTCATCTCGAGATGCTTCGGCCCGGTTTGGTCCGCCGTGATGAACGGCAGGCTTATCGTTGTCTCGTACACCGACGACAGCTCGATCTTGGCCTTTTCAGCCGCCTCGATCAGGCGCTGTAGAGCCTGGCGGTCACGCTTGAGGTCGATGCCCTGGTCCCTCATGAACTCGCTGGCGATGTAGTCCACGATCCTCTGGTCGTAGTCGTCGCCACCCAAGTGCGTGTCGCCTGCGGTGGACTTGACTTCAAACACTCCGTCTCCAACCTCAAGTATCGAGACGTCGAACGTGCCGCCTCCCAGGTCCCACACCAGGATGGTCTCGTTCTTCTTCCTATCGAGCCCATACGCCAGCGCTGCCGCTGTGGGCTCGTTGATTATCCTGAGGACCTCCAGGCCAGCTATCCGGCCTGCGTTCTTGGTGGCCTGCCTCTGGGAGTCGTTGAAATACGCAGGCACCGTGATGACGGCCTTGGTCACCTTCTCGCCGAGGTACTTCTCCGCGTCCGTCTTTAGCTTCTGAAGGATCATCGCGGAGATCTCTTCCGGCACGTAGTCCTTGCCAGTTGCGGGCACGTCGATCTTTATCCCGTCGTTTTCGGCGGCCTTCACCCTGTAGGGAACCCTGGACCGCTCATCCTGCACCTCGGAGAGGTTGCGGCCCATGAACCGCTTGATGGAGAATACGGTGTTCTCCGGGTTAAGCACCGCCTGCCTGCGGGCCAGCTGGCCGACGAGGCGCTCGCCGGACTTTGCGAATCCCACCACTGACGGCGTGAGCCTGGACCCTTCCGCGTTGACGATGACCTTAGGCTCGCCGCCCTCCATCACAGCGATGACGGAGTTGGTGGTTCCAAGGTCGATACCTACCACTTTACCCATGCGTTGTTCTCCCCCTCAAAGACCTCGACTGCACGGTACATGATGAAGCGTGTGTGCAGCCAAAGCACAAACTCATGTTTACCTGCGATTTCGCCTTTCGATATCTCCATTCACTATCGTCTCTTCCACGCTCACCGATGTACGGCCACCCCTAGACTCCATCTCCAGGATCAGCCGGACCCCGCGGAAGTTCACGCCCTCCTCACGAACGAGGAAGCAGATGCGCTTCAGCAACAACAGGTCGTTCTCTGAATACAACCTGATGTTCGCCTCGGTTCTGGCAGGCTCAAGCAGCCCCTCCCTCTCAATGGCCCTCAGGGTTTGAGGGCTCACACCGAGCAGGCGAGCGGCGACCCCAATGGTGTACACCGGCTCATCAGGGCCGTGTAGCCTCAACTGAACTCACCCCTGGTTTCATAGGCTTGCATTGCCATTATAGGACGTATGTACTTCTGTGTCAAGATTCCTATAGGCTGAACATAAGAAAGTTATATCAAGAGTGCAACTCTTATACTTGAACGCAGACAACCAGCCTGCCGCAGTGTCGGGGCCGACCGCGCCCGTTCCCACAGGTCTATTATTGCGACATGGCGCCCAGATTATCGGAGCGTGTGAGCGTCAAGTCAACACGAGAGAGCCCCCTCCAAGCCAGCGCGGAGGCTTTCTCGTGCTGATTTGACGCTTGCGGCGAAAGCAACCCACCCATGAGTCGCCCCACCGCGTGCCCAAGTAGGTGCCATTTGAGGCATACCCTCGTCGCCATCCATGCTCTCGAACCGGCCTTTGGGCCCGCGGCTCGATGCGGTGGCTTCCTAGCGCTCACCCTTGCAGCGATGGCCCTGGATACCGAGCCGTCGTGGATGCCAGCAGTTCCCTTGGCGCACAGGCAGGGTAGGATTCGTCTAGACCATTGTAGAATAGTGCGACCGACGGGGAAGTGGAGGGTTTGCGGCTAGATGAGGATGATCGCGTCCGCCAGGATCGTGAGGTTCGCGACGATGGTGCTGTTGACGATGGCGGCCTTGGCTGCGGTGGCGTGCGCGTGGGGAACGCTGCTCGGGCTGGTTATGCCTCAGGCTGCTTCTCACCCGGGCGCGCCCGTCGTTGATGCGCTCCCTCGTCAGGCGCCTGGCGATGAGGCGCCCGAAGGGGTAGCCGGCCAAGCCGGCCCAGGCATCCCTGGTCAGGTGTCGAGCCAGCCCGTACAGAACGCGCCTTCAGGTACCGCCGACGTCCTGACGCAGCTGCAGGCCCTTGCTGGGCAGGGGCCATATCTGGAGGCTGCGGTGCTGAGCCTCGCCCGGGTGAGCCTTGAGGCGTCGGTGCTGGGCACCACGATACCCGAACCCCACGGGCTTCTGCAGGACGTGTTGCCCGACCACGCTGCCGAAGCGCTGCGAGTCCTAACCTCAGCCAGCGCCGGCGCCTTCGTTACCGCCCTGTCGCAGAACAAGGTCAGGGCGTGCGTGGGCTCCATGTGGCCAACCACCAGCAGTATCGCCAGGGAGATCGGCCACTTCGCGGCGATGGCGGCCGCGCGCGACCTGAGGAGGTCTCCGCTGGATCCGGCAGAGCTCGATGGGATCGAGCTTGCGGTGTCCATCGTGGGGAGGATCGAGCGCGCACAGCGGGGCGACATGTGGGATCCCGCGGCCTTCGGCATCTTCGTCAGGGCGGGCCAGCGCACAGGCGTGATACTGCCAGGCGAGGCCCTGACCCACGCCAAGCAGCTCAGCTGGGCCCTGGCAGAGGCTGGGATCCCCGAGGGGTCTCCATACGAAGCGTATCGGTTCCAAACGGTCAAGTTCGGCGCCTCGCTTGAGATACGACATTAGGCTGCCGCCAGGCAGTTGGAGGTAATAGCTTTGAGCTCGTCAGTGCCGAGAACGTTCAGAGTGTCTCACATATCTGTGGCCGCCCTCGCGGCCCTCGCGGTGACTTGCGTCATCATGCTGGCGGCGGCCCCGCTGGCACAGGGGGCAACCCAGACGCAGGCTTGGCTCTTCGCCACTGCACGAACCTACCATCCAACCCAGAAGCCCGAGATAGGCGTGCGCGGGCAGGGCCTCAAGTCCCTGTGGGTTGATGTGTACTCCTTCGATGGCGCCTCCTACTTCTCAGAGGCCGGCCAGGAGGGCTTCTGGAACATGGACGTCGCGAAGCTTCCCGGGCGTCAGCTGGCAAAGAGCGTCTCGGTGCCCATCGACAGGGCAGGGAAGCCGGCCGTCAGTTCGGTGGTGCTTGACCCACTGCCTCCCGGCTGTTACGTGGCGCTCCCGCGGTCTTCAGGGATCCGATCCGCTTATCCGGTGTGGTTCACCGTGTCGGCGTTCGGGCTTGTGACGAAGCAGTCCGCCAGTGCCCTCCTGGTGCACGCCGTCGATATCCTCACAGGCGCCCCGGTGGCTGGCGTCGAGGTGAAGGCGTCTCTCTATCCCAGTGGATGGCAGGAGCCTGCCGAGGCCGCGCCAGGCCCGGTTAGGCTCGCCGGAACCACCGGAAGCGACGGCCTGTGGCGCGCGGCCGCATCCAGCCCCTCGTCGTCTGCGGTGATCATAGGCGTCCGCGGCCAAGAGGTGCAGGTGGCCAGCTCGTATCACTGGTTCGACTCTAGGCAGCACGCGGCTTACGTATACACCGACAGGCCCATATACAGGCCGGGCAACACCGTGAGCTTCAAGGGCATCGTCAGACGGATCCTGGATCCGGGCTACTCCATCCCCGAAGGCTCCACCGTTGATGTGGAAGTCACCGACTCCAAGGGCAACCGTATATACCGCCAGCAGCTGCCCCTGAGCAGCTGGGGCTCTTTCGATGGCTCTCTGGTCCTCGCCGACGAGCCGGCGCTGGGCAGGTACTCCATCGCGGTCAGCGTCGACGGGGAGCAGCACTGGTCCAGCTTCGACGTGGCCGAGTACCGCAAGCCCGAGTGGTCCGTGGAGGTGAGGTTCGACCGGGACCGCTACATCGCCGGCGACGCGCTGGAATCCGAGGTATCAGCGGTGTACTATTTCGGCTCCCCAGTGCAGGACGCGCAGGTAGACTACAGGGTGTACCGGCAGCGCACCGGCTTCTTGGGTGACCTCGGCGCATCGGCCGCCGGCGGCTTCCGCCACGAGTATTACGGCTACTACCAGGGGCAGGAGCTCTACTGGCAGGAGTTCGTGACCTCCGGCACGGCGCGCACCGACTCCTCCGGAAAGGTGCACCTCAGCTTCAAGGCTCCGCTGTCGTCATACGGCGACGGCAACTACGTGTACATGCTGGTGGCCGATGTCACGGATTCCACCGGCAAGGTAGCCTCCGGCTCCGGAAGCGTCCTGGTGGCAGGCGGCACCTTCGACGCCCAGGTTGTCGCCGACCGCTGGATTGTCTCGCCCAACCAGGAGTTTTCCGTGAAGGTGCTGACGGTGACTTCCGATGGCTCTCCCGCCAGCCGCCAGCTGGCCCTGGACGTCTTGCGCCGAAGGTGGCACAAGGACGGTTACACCGACACCCCCGTGTCGCGTATGGACGTCTCGACTTCGGCCCGCGGCGAGGCCGCCGTGGGCGTGACGGTGCCTGAGGCGGGGGAGTACATCATACTGGCGTCCGGCACCGACGAGCGCGGCAACCGCGTGGAGGCCTCCACGTGGATATGGGCCTCCAGCCGCGAGGGCGGCGTGCGCTCGGAGCGTTCCGACATGGTGCTGGTGGTCGACAGGGAGCGGTACAGCATAGGCGATACGGCACGAGTGGTGGTATCTGGCCCATCGGAGCTGGAATCCGTGCTCGTGACCGTGGAGGACAGAGAGCTCAGATTCGCCCAGGTTGTGCCCATGCGTGACGGCTCAGCGTCTATAGATGTAGAGATAAAGCCGGAGTACGCGCCGAACACCTGGGTGTCGGCAACCGCGGTGAGCGACGGCGTGATGCAGACCGCCTCCCGCGAGATTGCCGTGGATGACCCAGATACGTCCCTCGTGGTGGAGATAAGCCCAAACAAGGCTGAGTATCGCCCTGGGGAGACCGCCACGTTCACCATCAGCGCCCGCGACGCGAAAGGGGAGCCAGTCAGCGCTGAGCTGTCATTCGCCCTGGTAGACGAGGCCGTGTTCGCAGTGAGGGCAGACTCCACCCCCGACATCACGCAGTTCTTCCACGGCAGGCGCTATCAGGCGGTGACCACGGAGAACTCGTTCCCCGTGACGTACTACGGCGGGGCCGACAAGGAGGGCGGGGCGCAGTCCGACAGGAAGTACTTCCCCGACACCGCCACGTGGCTGCCGTCGGTGGTCACCGACGCCAACGGCCGCGCCGTGATCAAGCTGAAGATCCCTGACAGCCTCACCACCTGGCGCGCCACGGTGCGGGCGCACTCCCGCGACACCCTGGTGGGGCAGGCCGTCGCCAAGGTGAAGGTATCGCTGCCGCTCGCCGTGAGGCTTGGGCTCCCCAGGTTCTATACACTTGGAGACAGCGGTTCCGTGGCCGGCGTGGTGCATAACGACACCGCAAGCAGCCGGAGGGTGTCGGTGACGCTGCAGGCGCAGGGCGCAGACATAGACGGGCCCGCAAAGCGGTACGTGACCGTGCCGGCGTTCGGCAGCGCCACCGTGGAGTGGACCATCAGGCCGCGGGCGGTGGGAGAGGTGGTGCTGTCGGCGCGGGTCAGGTCGTGGTTCACCACTGACGGCGTGGAGATGCGGGTGCCGGTGAACCCCTTCGGTGAGCCCGGCGGCGCCACCATGGCCGGAGAGACGGATGGCGCCGGAGCAGAGGTAAGTCTGGAGCTGCCCGAGGCGCTGGTGCCTGGATCGGTGGGCGCGTGGGTGGACCTGTCTCCAGGTTACCTGGGGCTGGTAGCCGAGGCGCTGGAGCAGCTGGTGGCGTACCCGTACGGGTGCGTGGAGCAAACCATGAGCGCCTTCCTGCCGGATCTTGTGGCGCAGGAGGTCCAGAGGAAGCTGGGAGTGCCGTCGCCTCGCAGCGACGAAGAGCTCTCGAAGATGGTGAACGATGGTCTTGCCAGGCTCTACCGGCACCAGCACGATGACGGGGGCTTCGGCTGGTGGGAGTACGACAGTAGCGATCCCTGGATGACGTCGTACGTGCTCTACGGCTACGCCGTAGCCAGGCAGGCGGGATACGACGTTGCCGAGGGCAGCGCACGGCGGGCAGTGGACTACCTGGGGTCGGTCGTGTCACAGCTGATCAACCAGCGCGACCAGGCTTTCGCCGCGTACGCGCTGGCGCTGCACGGGGCGCTCGCCGGCGATGGGGTTAAGGCCCTTGAAGGCCTGGCGGAGAGGGTCACCGACGCTCAGGCCACCGCCTTCGTGGCGCTGGCCGCGCACGCCCTGGGTGATGCGGAGCTGGCGGCACACGCTGTGGGGAAGCTTGCGGCCCAGGCTGTGCGCGGCGACGGGCAGGCCGTCTGGAGGACCGAGGATCCCGATAGACCCTGGAGGAGCGAGTCGGCGGAGTCCACGGCGTGGGCGCTGATGGCGCTCGCGTCAACCGGCGCTGACCGGGAGCTGGCCAGCGAGGCAGCGCGGCATCTGGCCAACGCGCGACAGGGCGCGTGGTGGCAATCCACAAGGCACTCCGCCGCGGCGGTGATGGCGCTGGCCAAGTTCGTGGACTACACCGGCGAACGGGGGGATTCCGGCGCGCCCACTGTAACCGTGTTCGTCAACGGCGAGCGGCTGAGCAGCGTCAAGGTGGCCGGCGCCACCAGAGTGAACATCGACGCGGCCAAGCTCAGGCAGGGGCGAAACACCGTGCGCATCCAGTCAGACGGGGGCAGGGCTTATTTCGCGGTGGAGGCACAGTGGCACCGAGCGGCCCAGCACGTCGACGCGTCCGGCGAGAGCGCCCAGATCATCCGCGAGTACCTCCTGATAGACCGCACCACGCCTGCGGACGAGCGCGGCAACCCCGCAACCCTGCCCTTGGGCGATTCCCACGCGGTGAGAGCGGGGCAGGAGGTGCTGGTGCGCGTGCGCATAAGGGCCAATCAGAACCTTGAGTACATGGCCTTCGAGGACCCCCTCCCTTCGGGGTTCGAGGTGTCGGACGGCTTCGACGATCCGTACTCCTGGACGTATTGGTACAGTCGCAAAGAGGTGCGCGACAACCGCGTGGTGGTGTTCGCAGGTTCCATCCCCAAAGGGGAGGAGCGGGTGTACGAGTACGTGATGGTGCCGGAGCGGCCCGGCGACTACCTGGTGATGCCCACCACCGCGTGGTCGATGTACTACCCTGACCAGCACGCCCGCGGCGCCAGCGCACGAATAAGGGTGGTGCCGCGATGACCGGAGCGCCGGGGCGCCTGCATCGGACGGGCATCGTAGTCACGGCGCTGGCTGTGGCCTTTGCGGCGCTGGCCTTCACCGCCGCCACGACTCCCTGGCCGCCGTCTAGGGCTGGGGGCGGTGCGCCTGCCGGCCTGGCCACCGGCGAGCTCGGCTCGGGCGACGATCCCGGCGGGCGCGGCGACCGAGGAGCGGGGCCCCCTGGGGTCGATGGAGGCGCCGTGGTGATGGGAAGGTGCGTCACGCCCCTTGTGCAGGAGCAGAGGAGCCGAACCGACAACGTGGCGCTGGCGGCCAGGATCCTTGACGGCGCCGTGGTCGGGCCGGGGGAGGAGTTCTCGTTCAACGCAAACCTGGGCCGGCGCACCGAGGAGGCCGGATACAAGCCCGCCAGGGTGATAGTGGACGGGCGGAGCGAGGCAGGCCTGGCCGGGGGGATCTGCCAGGTGTCGTCCACGCTGTATAACGCGGCGCTGCTTTCGGGCATGGAGATCCTGGAGCGGCACCCGCACTCCAGGCCAGTGCCGTACCTGCCGATGGGACTTGACGCCACGGTATCGTACGGCTCCCTGGATCTCAGGTGGAGGAACCCCTGGAGCTTCCCGGTGACGGTGAGGGCGCAGGTGATCGGTGCCGGCTCCGAGCTTGCGGTGTGGATAGAGGGGGCCGAAGAGCCTGAAAAGGTACAGCTGGTATCGGAAGTGGTGGAGGTGGTGCCGCCCAGGCCTGCAGGCGAGCCGGGATACACAGGAAGGCCGGTGGCAGGCGCACCCCTTGCCGGCGGGGAGATCGTGCATGCAGGCGCCTCGGGCTACCGCGTGAGGGTGTGGGCAGAAACCCGGGGCGCGGGCGGCGAGAGGTGCAGGAGGCTTGTGTCGGAGGATTTCTACGAGCCTGTACTGGCCGTGGCGCGTTGACTGGCGTCAACGATGAAGATCCCCGATATCACCAGCACGCCGCCGGCCAGCTGTACGGCTGACAGCGGCTCGCCCAGCAGCGCGGCGCTTCCGAGCACGCCGAAGACGGGAACAAGGTTGATGAAGCTCGAGACGGTGGTGGAGCCCAGCGCCCTGAGGGCGTGGAGGTACAGGCCGTACGACAGGGCGGAGCAGGCGACGCCCAGGTAGAGAAGGTTCAGGAGCACGTTCGGCGCCCGCAGCGAATCGGCCCACGGAGTCGGTTTGCCTGTAAGCCAGGATGCCGCCGCCAGCACCAGTGTGGCGGCGGGCACCTGGTACGAATTCACGGTGAACACGCTGTATCGCGCGATGATGGGCCGGTTCACGATGGTGTATACCGCCCAGGACAGCGACGAGAGCAGCAGCATCAACGCGCCCTTGAGGAAGTAGTCCATTCCCGCGCGCGACGCGGCCGCCTCCATGGCGCCCGCCCTCACCACCAGCGCCACCCCTGCGGCGCTCACGAGGATTCCCATCCAGCCCCAGGCTGGAAGCCGCTTGCCCCGATACAAGGTCTCCATTACGGCGGTGATGGCCGGAGTGGACGCCGTTATCATCGACGCGGTGGCGGCAGGCAGATAGAGGAGTCCGGTGTTCTCGAAGTAGAAGTAGACGGGGATGCCTATGATGGACGCAGCCAGCATCCTCGGCATGTCAGATGGGCGAACCTTGAGGGACTGGCGCGTCGCCACTGCCACGGCCAGG
Source organism: Clostridia bacterium DTU025 (assembly GCA_001513145.1). GTDB lineage: Bacteria > Bacillota > DTU025 > DTU025 > DTU025 > DTU025. The sequence goes on from LFSP01000010.1 coordinate 16,636, forward strand.
GTCGCTACAGAGGCTATCACGTGGCGCATGAAGGCCACCTGAACCGGCAAGAGGGTTCTCAGCAGTGCCTTGGTGCTCACAAAGGAGAGGCCCCACAGAGCGGTAGCAAGAGTGATGCCCAGCAAGGCCGAGGGTCTGTCGGATCTTGCCGGGCTAGTCTCCATCTGTAACATACTAGTCCCTGCCAAACGTGTGTTTAGGCAATTATACCCCAATGTCGGCGCAGCTTTGAAGGGATTATCGTCTTCTGGTAGAATTGAAATGCAAAATGTAGTCGTTAATTTCGTCATTATCGCCACTGTTGTCGTGCGGTTCGGAGGTGACTGAATGGATCGGGACCGTGAGCTGAAAATCGCCGTGGCGCAGGAGCACCTCCGACTCCTGCCCAACGTGGTCATGGCAAGGATAGTTGAAGGTGCCGACGGCGATGAGATTCACGTCATGGTCAACCAGCGTCTCGACCAGGACGGCATCAAACGCCTCAAGAAGGATATCGAGACCATTTACCTTCTTGACACGGGGGAGAGGATCGACTATCGAAAGGTGAGCATCGCCCAGGTCCAGGGCGAGGCGGAGAAGGGAGATCTCGGTGGCACACGCGTCATCCGTCGTCCAGTGCTGGCCAGCGTGGCGCTGGAGTACGGACCCAGAGGTTCCATGAGCGCCAGGGTGGTGCTGGAACACTCGGGTTGCTCCTATGTGGGAAACGCATCGGGATACGCCCACGAGCATGAGATCTGCGACCTGGTTAGGGCGGCCACCGTCGATGCGGTACAGCAGATGGCCGGCGAGGCCGTGCGCGTGCAGGCCAACTGCCAGCCCCATGGCGACAAGGTGATCGCCGAGGTCACAGTGGTCGACTCCGCCTCAGGCACGCGACAGCGCTACGTGGGGGCGGCGTTCCATCGGGACGATCTGCCCACCACGGTTGCCAGATCGATACTGCACGCGCTCAACAGACAGTTCGAGGTGCTTCTGAAACCTGTGGTGTCGCTGTGATATATCAGAGTTCCCGTCGCAGCGGGAGATGAGATCATAAGCTGAGCTGAGCCTCCGGAAGTTCTACCACTTTCTAGGAGGTGACGCCAGTGAAGAAGTTCACGCTGGTAGGGCTGATCACCGCCGCTCTGACCGTCCTGATGTCGGTCGTGGCGCTCGCGGGTGATACTTTCCTCATGAAGTAGTCGGGAGGTAGGGCCCGTTCTCTACTGGGCGTTAGTCGCTGCGGCGGGATCTTTTGATGTCCTTCTCGCACACCGTCCCATAGATCCGGAGGTGGGATCTAGTGCGCCTCATGCGCCTGCTACACGACTTATACATAGCACTCCTCATAGCAGCATCCGCAGCCCTGATCGCGCAAACGTCCACATGGGCGGTGCCTCTTCCCACCGCCATCGTGTGCGTCGGAATGCTCTGGATTTCGTCGCTATCAGTCATCAACTTGAGGCGCACCGTGGTGGTGATGGTTTTCCCTGTGGTGTTTGTGCTCCTGATGAAGTACGATCCCGGCTCCGCCGCCCTGGTGGCAGCTCTGGGGAGCATGAGCGCCCAGGAGTTCCGCATAATGCAGGAGAACAACCCTCCCCTCGGGGCGCTGCTGAAGTTCATCGGCAACAGGGCCGTAACCGCCTTGAGCGCGTTCGCCGCATGGGGTGCGTTCAAACTAGTCTACCCCCATGATCCGTTGAACTTCGGCGACCCTGTCTTCCTCCTGGCCTCCGCTGCTGCAGGGATGACGTGGGTCATCACGTCCGGCCTCATAGTGAACCTCCAGATTGTGCTTTCCCGGCCGTCCTTCAGGCTGAGGCTGGAGCCAAGCATCGTGTTCGGGTCAGTGTACTCCACGCTACCGTCGGTGGTGATGGGGCTGATGGGGGCGGCCATGTACGAGCTGGGCGGCCTTCTCCCATTCGCCGTCACCCAGGCGTTCTTCATCTACAATAAGCACTACACCCATTGGGCGATGGTCCAGAAGGAGAACGCGGAACAGATCAACCTCGCCCTCGCCCGCATTATCGACTCGAAAGACCACTACACCGCCGGCCACTCGGAGCGCGTGGCGGAGCTGGCTCGCAGGCTCGCCGAGCACTGCAGGCTGCCCAGGGCCGATGTGGAGCGGCTCGAGTACATCGCGCGTTTGCACGACCTCGGGAAGATCAACGTGCCCAACGAGATACTGACGAAGCCGTCGGCGCTGACGCCGTCGGAGTTCGATGCCGTGAAGATGCACAGCGAGTGGGGAGCTGAGCTCATCCGCGGCATGGACAAGATCTACAGCGAGCGCGATTACCGTGCCATCCTGGAGCATCACGAGAGGTACGACGGCGCAGGATATCCTCTGGGGAAGAAGGGCACCGAGATCTCGCTATGGGCAAGGATACTGTGCATCTGCGATGCGTGGGACGCCATGACCAGCGAGCGAGTGTACCGTCCTGCGTTGCCCGAGGCGGAGGCCATCGAAGAGCTCCGGAGGAACGCCGGCGCGCAGTTCGATCCGGAGCTGGTCGAGATCTTCATCAACAAAGTCCTGAGCGAGTGATGCAGATGGCGAGAGATATGGTTTTCGGGCTCCTTGGGGGCCTTGGTCTTTTCTTGTACGGCATGACGCTGCTGGGTGAGGGGCTGCGCCGGGCGGCGGGGGACAGGATAAGAAGCGTGCTGTCGGCTCTCACGTCGACGCTGCTTAGGGGCGTTGTGGTTGGAGCCGCCGTCACAGCCGTCATCCAGAGCAGCAGCGCCACCACGGTCATGCTAGTGGGCTTCGTCAACGCAGGCCTGATGACGCTGCGCCAGGCCATCGGCGTGATAATGGGGGCCAACATAGGCACCACCGTCACCGCGCAGCTCATAGCGTTCGACCTGGCAGACTACGCACTTCCCGCCATAGGCCTGGGTTTTCTCGTTGTCATGGCGTCAAGGCGGCGTATGTGGAAAAACGCAGGCGAAGTGCTGCTCGGCTTCGGTCTGCTCTTCCTGGGCCTTTCGGTGATGAGCGGCGCCGTGGTGCCGCTGAGGCACAGCCCTGCCTTCGCCCAGGCCATGCACACCTTTGGGAGGAACCCGGTGCTGGGAGTGATTCTAGGGCTAGTGATGACTGTGGTCATCCAGAGCAGCTCCGCGACGGTGGGCATCCTCATGGCCGTGGCGGCTGCCTCGCCTGACGTGATAACCCTGAACGTGGCGATCCCGATGCTGTTCGGCAACAACATCGGGACGTGTGTCACTGCAATACTGGCGTCAGTGGGGGCGAACCGCACCGCCAAGCGCACGGCCGTGGTGCACCTTCTCTTCAATGTGCTGGGCGCTGCCATCTTCATCATCTTGCTCGGGCCTTTCGCGCGGGCCATCGCCGCGATGTCGCCCGGCGCGCACATCCAGCGCCAGATCGCCAACGCCCACACCCTGTTCAACGTTGCCACCACCCTGGTTCTGTTTCCCAGCGCAGGACTGCTTGAGAGGCTGGCCACCAGGCTTGTCCCTGGTGCGGACATCATCGAGGAGGCGGCTCCGAGGTATCTGGACTGGCACGTCCTGGGCACGCCTGGCGTCGCGCTTGACCTGGCCGTGAAGGAGCTGGCTCGCCTAGCCGAGATAGCCCAGAAGATGTTGTCGTACGCGCGTCGCTCATTCCTCGAGCCGTTTTCCCGCGAGCTCGACCGTGAGCTCGCGTCCATGGAGGAGATCGTCGACAGGGTGAGCCGCCAGGTGGCACTGTACTTGTCGCAGATGGTGTCCTCCGGAAGACTCACCCAGGCTCAATCTCAGCGTCTCGCAGGGCTCATGCACGTGGCCGGGGATGTGGAGCGCATCGCCGACTGCGCGGAGCAGCTGATGAAGTATGCGTACGAGCGGTCTGAAGAGAGGATACCCCTGTCAGATGTGGCCCTGGAAGAGATCAAGCAGGTGTTCGAGATGGCGGAGGGTATGGTAGCCACCGGGATCGTGGCTCTCGGAGAGCACAACCCCGACGCTGCCATGGAAGTGTATAATGTACATCCGGAGCTTGACGCGCTCACCGAATCCCTCCGTAACAACCACATCGCCAGGCTCAACGAGGGCGTCTGCGTGCCACCTGCAGGCGTGATCTTCGTGGAGATCATGAACACCCTGGAGCGAGTGGGCGATCTTGCGGTGAACCTGGCCGATGCGGTTATGGGCAGGAAGAGCCCGAGGGTGGAGGGGGACTAGAGCGGGTCGCTGGAAGGAGAACGTACGCGCGTATGCAGACTAGAGGCATAACCGACTTCACCACGGGAAGCATTCCACGCCATCTCATCAGGTTCGCCATGCCGATGTTCCTCGGCAACCTGCTGCAAGCCGCATACAACACGGTGGACAGTATCTGGGTGGGCAGGTTCCTAGGGCCCGATTCCCTTGCCGCGGTGTCGGTGGGGTTTCCCATAATATTCGCCCTCGTGGCGCTGGTGGCGGGCCTCACCATGGCCACCACCACTCTCGTGTCGCAGTACTACGGGGCGAAGGACAATCAGATGGTGAGCCTCACGATAGCCAACTCCATGACCGTGATGACTGCAGCCGGCATCGTCCTGGCTGTCCTCGGATACCTGGTGCGCTGGCCCATGCTACGGCTGCTCAGGGCGCCGGTGAACATCATGGATGAGGCAGCGACGTACCTGGGGATCTACATGCTTGGCCTCATACCTACGCTCATCTACAACGTCAGCAGCGCGATACTGCGCGGGCTCGGCGACTCGCGCTCGCCCATGACGTTCCTGGCAGCAGCCACGCTCACCAACATAGTGCTTGACCCGCTGATGATCTTCGGCATCGGTCCGTTCCCGTCCATGGGGGTGGCCGGCGCGGCGTGGGCGACGGTGATAAGCCAGACGCTCTCTGCGGTACTGGCCGTGCAGCACATGCTTGGAAAGCTAGGCGTGGCCAGCCATCTGAGGGACCTGGTGAGGTTCGACGGCAAGCTCACCGCCACCACCGTCAGGATCGGCCTGCCCGCAGGCGCCCAGCAGATGCTGGTGTCGCTTGGCATGATGGCGGTGATGTCCACGGTGAACTCCTTTGGCAGCGTGGTGGTGGCCGGGGCGGGTGCAGGTTCCAGGATCGAACAGTTCGCTTTCATGCCGTCGATGAGCGTGAGCCTGGCGGTTACCGCGCTGGTCGGTCAGAACATAGGGGCTAACAGGTACGAGAGGGTGCCGCTGATCGTCAGGTGGGCGCTGATCTTGGGTTGCTCCATAGCGGCTGTGGCGGCGGCTGTGGCTCAGTTGGTGCCGAAAGTTGTGTTGTCGGTGTTCACTGACGATGCGGCGGTGCTGGCTGCCGGTGCTGGTTACCTCAGGTGGCTTAGCATGGCGTGGGTGCCGTTTGCGGCCAACTTCGTGTTCATGGGCGTGCTGCGCGGCGCCGGCGATACCCTCCCTACGCTGTTCATCACCTTGGCGGGCCTGTGGGCGGTGCGCGTGCCGCTGGTGAAGGTGCTGGCCCGCACGGATCTGGGTGCCGTAGGAGTGTGGATCGGCATGGCGTCGAGCCCGGTGTTCAGCGTCATCGCCAGCTACGCGTACTACCGGTCGGGCAGATGGCGCCGGCGCAGGCTGGTGCCGGAGGAGCGTCCGCCGCAGGGCGGCACGATACCGGAGAATTGAAGGAGGATGGTGCGCCAATGTCGGAAGCGCGTTCCGCGTCGGCACTGCCTGGCCGCGCCGACGTTCCGGATCACCTCAAGTGGAGACTGGAAGATATCTACGCCACAGACGAGGCGTGGGAGGCCGACATGGCCAGGGCGGCGGAGACCATTCCGAAGCTTGTGGCCATGTCAGGGACTCTGGGCCAGAGCGCCCATAGGCTCTTCGAAGCCCTTTCGCTCCGCGACCAGCTGGCCGAGCTGGTGGAGAAGCTGTACACGTACAGCAGGATGAGACGCGACGAGGACAACGCCAACCCCAAGTACCAGGCCATGGCGGACCGGGCGACCAGCCTGGCGGTGCAGGCGCAGTCTGCGGCGGCGTTCTTCGAGCCCGAGGTGCTGGAGATCCCAGAGGACGTTCTCGATGGCTACATGTCGGAGCTTCCTCAGCTGGGCGTCTACAGGCATGACCTGCATGACATAACGCGGAGGCGGCCGCACACGCTGTCAGCTGCCGAGGAACGGATAGTGGCCATGGCCAACGAGGTGGGCGCCAGCGTCCGGTCGGTATTCACCATGTTGAACAACGCGGACATCACCTTCCCCAGCATAGAGGATGAGCACGGCAACAAGGTGGAGGTCACGAAGGGCCGGTACCTGGCGCTCGTGGAGAGCAGGGACAGGAGGGTGAGGAAGGACGCGTTCACCGCGCTGTACTCGTCATATAGATCGCTGGCGAACACCATCGCCGCGTGCTACGCTGCGTCGGTGAAGGACGACGCGTTCGTGGCGAGGGTGAGAAGGTACCCGGATTCCATAACGGCAGCCCTTGATCGGTTCAACATCCCGGTGGCGGTGTACGACAACCTGGTGAAGGCCGTCAGGGACAACCTGCACCTTATGCACAGGTACGTGTCGCTCAGGAAGCGGGCGCTGGGCGTGGACGAGCTGCACATGTACGACGTGTATGTGCCCATCGTGCCCGAGGTGGACTGGAAGGTCAGCTACGAGAAGGCCAAGGCGGCGGTGGTGGAGGGTCTCGCCCCGCTGGGCGAGGACTACATCGGCGAGATGGTGAAGGGGCTCGACTCCGGCTGGGTGGACGTGGTGGAGAGCCGCGGTAAGACCTCCGGCGCGTACTCGTGGGGCGTGTACGACGCCCACCCTTACGTGCTGCTCAACTGGAACGACACCTTCAATGACATGTTCACCCTCGCGCACGAGCTGGGCCACGCGATGCACTTCTACTACTCATGGAAGACCCAGCCTTTCGTGTACGCTGACACCCCCATCTTCGTGGCTGAAGTGGCGTCCACCGTCAACGAGGTGCTCTTGCTCAAGCACCTGCTGAAGACCATTGAGGACAGGCGGCGCAGGATGTACCTGCTCAACTACTTCCTAGAGTCGTTCAGGGGTACGGTGTTCAGGCAGACGATGTTCGCCGAGTTCGAGCGGCGCGCCCACGAGATGCACGAGGCTGGCATGGCGCTTACGCCGGAATCGCTCAGCGAGATGTACCGACAGCTGAACGTGGATTACTTTGGGCCCGAGATGGTGATCGACGACGAGATATCCGTGGAGTGGGCGAGGATACCCCATTTCTACACGGCGTACTACGTGTACCAGTACGCCACAGGGTTCTCGGCGGCGGTGGCCATCGCCGACGCGCTGATCAGCGAGGGTAGACAGGCGCAGGAGAGGTACATAAGCTTCCTCAAGGGAGGCAGCAGCGATTACCCGCTGGAGTTGCTGAAGCGCGCCGGCGTGGATATGACCACTCCGAACCCAATGCTGAGAGCGCTTAGGGTGTTTGAAGATACCTTGGAAGAGCTGGCGAGACTTCTCGGGTAGCGACTGGCGGAAGCTGGGAGTGGCTTGTTTACAGGCCTGAAGCGTATGCTGTATCATGACTGTACGCATCTATGATGCAGCTAGACAGGGTTTAGCGGAAGGTGGGTGCGAAAGATGAGCATAGGAGCGCAGAGCGCGGCAGCCGTGGGTCAGAACGTTCTCGAGCTGTACTACCCCGGTGATGACCTCGGCGCCACTTACACTCCCAGCTCCACTTCATTCCGCGTGTTCTCCCCGTTGGCTTGCGGCGTTTCGGTGGTGGTGTACGAGTCGCCGGACGATACGGATGGCCGCGAGACGGCGATGCGCCCCATAGGCGACGGGGTGTGGATGGCCGAGGCAAAGGGCGATCTGGCGGGGAAGGCCTACACGTACAGGGCAAGGCACGGCTCGACGGTGGTCGAGGCGGCGGACCCGTATGCGAGGGCGCTGATCGCCAATGGTCGCAGGTCGGTGGTGGTGGACCTGGACTCGACGGATCCACCGGGATGGAAGGGTGACACGCGTCCGCCTTTCGACAGGGCGACGGACGCTGTGATATACGAGCTGCACGTGCGCGACTTTTCTATATTGCCTGAATCGGGGATACCTTTCGGCGGCAAGTACCTTGGTCTTGCGGCGAGGGGCGCCCTATGTGATGGGCAGCCTACAGGGCTTGACCACCTGGTGGAGCTCGGTGTCACCCATGTCCATCTCATGCCGGTGCAGGACTTCGCCTCGATAGACGAGAAGGACCCTTCGGCGTACAACTGGGGCTACGACCCGTACCACTACTTCGTGCCGGAGGGGTCGTACTCGCTGTTCCCTGACAGCCCCACCGCGCGCATCACCGAATTCAAGCGGATGGTTCAGGCACTGCACCGCGCCGGCCTGCGCGTGGTGATGGACGTTGTGTACAACCACACGTACACGGTGGCCGACAACCCGCTGAACATGATGGCTCCAGGCTACTACTATCGGACGTGCGCAGGGGGCAGGCTGGCCAACGGGTCGGGGTGCGGAAACGAGATCGCTACGGAACGGCCGATGGCCCGCAAGCTCATACTTGACTCGTTGCGATACTGGGTCGAGGAGTATCATGTGGACGGGTTCAGGTTCGATCTGATGGCGCTCATCGATGAGCATACGATGCGGCAAATAGCCGCTGAGCTGTGGGCGCTAGAGCCGAGCCTGCTTATCTACGGCGAGCCCTGGGCTGGAGGGCCTTCGGGGCTTGATCCGGCTAGGATGTTCACCGCGGGCAAGCAGAGGGGCACCGGGATAGCGGTGTTCAACGACGTGTTCCGCAACGCCGTGAAAGGCGACAACGACGGCACTGTGCCCGGGTTCGTTCAGGGTGCCAGCGGAGTGGAGTCGCAGGTTGCCCTGGGGGTTGTGGGGGGCATCAACTACAACTCCGTTCTGTGCGGGCACGCCGAGTCGCCCGCGGAGACGGTGAACTACGTCTCGTGCCACGACAACCTGACCCTGTGGGATAAGATGGGCAAGACGTGCCCCGAGGACAGCAGGTTGACGAGGGTGCGCATGGCTATGCTGGCTCACGCCATGGTGCTGACGAGCCAGGGCATACCCTTCATGGAGGGCGGAGCTGAGATGCTCCGTACCAAAGGAGGGGACTGCAACAGTTACAGGTCGGGGGATGCGGTCAACGCCTTCAACTGGCGGCGCAAGGCCAAGTACAGGCATGTGTTCGACTATGTGAAGGGGCTGATCAGGCTCCGGAAGGAGCATCCGGCCTTCAGGATGTCCAGCGCTGACCAGGTACGCGCGGCCCTGAGTTTCCTTCGGGTTGAGCCCGGCCTTGTGGCTTTCAGGATAGACGGCCGGATCGCCGGCGACACCTGGGATGACATCGTGGTGATATACAACGCCCGTCGCCATGGCGTGAACGTGGAGCTTCCTGGCATGAGGCGCTGGGAGGTGGTGGTGGGGGATCAGATGGCTGGCACTGAACCCCTGGATCCCGCGGCTTTCACGGTGGCCGGTGCCGAAGGATCGGCAGTGTTCGTACCGGCCCTCAGCGCCATGGTGATGCATTCCTGACAAGGAGGGAGCGCGCATGCCCGCCAACCTCACCCCGCAGTACCTGGAGGCGGAGGAGGCGTACAGGCGAGCTAAGACGCAACAGGAGAAGCTGGCTGCCCTCGAGGAGATGCTGCGGAGCATCCCGAAGCACAAGGGCACCGAGAAGATGCAGGCCGACATCAAGCGTCGCATCGCGAAGCTCAGAGATGAGGCCGCGAGGGCGGCCAAGAAAGGCAAGGCCGATCCGTACCGAGTGGAGAGGGAAGGGGCCGGCCAGGTGTTTGTGGTCGGCCCGCCGAACAGCGGCAAGTCGTCGGTGGTGGCTGCGCTGACCAGCGCCAAGGTGGTGGTGGCGGACTACCCCTTCGCCACCTCGGCCCCGGTTCCCGGCATGATGAAGCATGAGAACGTTCTCATCCAGCTGGTGGACACCCCGCCCATCACGCCTGACACGTTCCCGCCTGCCATGGCCGCTGCTCTGCGTGGGGGCGACGGACTCCTCGTTACCATCGATGCCTCCAGCGACGACTGCCTTGACATGCTTGAGGAGTGCGTCGGCCTCTTGCGGGAGGGCCGGGCCACCCGGGACGGCCAGTTCCTGGACGTTCTCGCCACCAAAGTGGATTTGGCTGGAGCCGCAGGCAACGCCGAGCTGTTGGCGGAGGTCTTTCCTGACCTGCATATCCAGCCGGTGTCATCCCAGACCATGCAGGGAATGGACCTGCTGCCGCGGAACGTGTTTCTGAGGCTGGGAGTGATCAGGGTTTACTCCAAGCCCCCGGGCAGGCAGCCCGACCTTGAAGCTCCCTTCGTGCTGAAGGAAGGCAGCACGGTGGACGACTTGGCCAGAGCGATACATAAGGATCTTCACAGGAACATGAAGGCCGCCCGTGTGTGGGGCTCGGCTCGGTTTGACGGGCAGCCGGTGCCAAGGGATTACGTACTGGCCGACGGGGACATCGTGGAGTTCAGGACCTAGCCACATGAAAAGGGGGTAATCCCATGAGAGTGCTGCTCATCTACCACTCGCGCTCAGGTGTTACCCACAGCCTCATGAAAGCCATCGGGGCGGAGCTGGAGGCGCGGAACCACCTCACCACGTACGTGCGGCTGGAAGCCGAGCGTCCCCTGTCGATCCTGGGAGCTTGCTGGGCGGCTCTCAGACGGAGGGGCGTTAAGCTCCGAACGGAGCTGCCCAGGTCGCTTATGGGATATGACCTGGTGCTGATAGCCGGTCCGGTGCATGCGGGGCGGCCGTCCGCGGAGCTGAACACGTTCTTGGATAGCATGCCCGACGCCATCGGCAGGCGTGTGGCTGTGTTCGCCACCCACGGCGGAGGCAACTCCGACGAGCACCTGAGGTCCGTCAAGGTGAAAGTTGAACGCGCGGGCGGGCTCATCATATACGAAGATGCTGTGAGCCGCGGCACGGTGTCGAAGCCTTTGGAACTCGCCGGCTGCGCTCGGAACATCGTCGAGCAGGTGCTGCGGCCGTCGGTGTGGTAAGGAGGATGCTCATGGACGCTAAGACCCTTATCAACGAGAGCGTGGCGGACAAGTTCATGCGGTACGTGCAGGTGGATACTACCAGCTCCGAGCTGAGCGACGAGACGCCCAGCACGCCGCAGCAGTGGGACCTCGCCCGGATGCTCGAAGCGGAGCTTGAGGCGATGAGGCTCGAGGATGTGGAACTTGACGAGCACTGCTTCGTGCTGGGAAGGCTCCCGGCGAGCCCAGGAGTGACGGGCCCTCCCATTGGCTTAGTAGCGCACATCGACACGGTGAGCGGGATCCCGGGTTCCGGGGTGACGCCCGTTCTCCACCGCTCGTACGGCGGGGGTCCGATCCAGGTGGGCAACGGCGTGGTGCTGGATCCGGCGGACAGTCCGGCGCTGGCCGGCGCGGTGGGCTGCGACATCGTCACGTCCGACGGTTCCACGCTCCTGGGCGCCGACGACAAGGCGGGCATCGCCGATATCATGCGGGCGCTGGCCATCCTGGTCAACGATGCCTCCATCCCTAGGCCAGACGTGTGGGTGTGTTTCACGCCGGACGAGGAGACGGGCAAGGGCGTGCTTAAGTTCCCTTACGACCGTTTCAAGGCGAAGATAGCCTACACCTTCGACGGCGGCGAGCTGGGAGAGCTTTCGGACGAGACCTTCAACGCGGTGAACGGGACCGTGACGATAGCGGGACGGTCGGTCCACCCCGGCAGCGCCAGGGGCAAGATGGTGAACGCGCTGCACCTTGCGGGCGAGGTGCTAGCCAGCATCCCGGCGGGCTGGCGGCCTGAGACCACGTCCGAGCGCGAGGGGTTCATACATCCCACCGACATCGAGGGCAACGTCGAGCAGGTGAAGATCAAGATGATCCTGCGCGACTTCGACCAGGGTTTCCTCGAGGCGAAGGAGGCGGCGCTGGTGCGGACTCTGGCTGCCATCCAGGAGCGCTACCCCGGGGCCAGCGTAAGGTGGGATGGGAGCATGGGCTACCGCAACATGAAGGCGGAACTGAACAAGGATCCGAGGGTCGTCAAGATGGCCCTGAGGGCCATGGAGATGGCGGGAATACGGCCTGTGATCAAGCCCATCCGGGGCGGCACCGACGGGGCGCGTATGACCTTCAACGGGGTGCTGACTCCCAACATCTTCACCGGAGGCGGCGACGCCCACAGCAGGCGCGAATGGGCGTGCGTTCAGTGGATGGAGAAGGCGGCTGAGGTCGCGGTGAATCTTGCCAGGCTGTGGGCGCAGGAGACCCAGTAGCGTCGCCGGCTACCGCGTTCAGCTCCCGCGTCCGGGCCGAGGCAGCGACGGAGCACTTCCCGTGTAAACGGCCCATGGGTGGGTCGTTGTCGCCGAGAAGCGACCCTCCGGTGGGTCGTCGCAAGCTCTCTTTGACGATCACGTGGATAGAGATAGATAGAAAAAGCCCCTGCCAGTCGGCAGGGGCTCCCTCGTGCTCTATCGGGCTCTTGCAGCCACGTCAGACGCTGCCAGCCTGCAAGCTAGGGCTATCTGCGTGCGCTTCTGTGGGTCGCAAAGCACTCGCTGCAGTAAACCGGCCTGTCGCCGCTGGGAACGAACGGCACGGTGCAGGTCTGGCCGCAGGCCGAGCAGACAACCTCGTGCATGGTGCGGGCGCCGCCAGCTGCCTGATTGGCCCTGCGGGCGCGCCTGCAATCGGGGCACCTGGAGGGCTCGTTCTGGAAACCGTGATCCACGTAGAACTGCTGCTCGCCGGCGGTGAACACAAACTCCTGTCCGCAATCCCTGCAGACCAAAGCCTTGTCCTGGAATGCCAACTTGAATCGCGCTCCTTTGCTTAGGTAATTGAGCTCTTGGTCAAGTCGGCACTCTTGGATAAGGCGCGCTTGAACAACAGCCAACACTAGACTATCATTAGCCGTCTGAAATTGCAAGATCTATCAGTGAAAGGCAGCGGGGCACCGGGGTAGCGGGTCCGTGGGGCGGCTGACGTCAGGCCACATCCTCCCGCCACCTCGCGCGGGCCTGCGACAGGCCATGCCCGGGGTTGGCGAATATCGCCCAGGTGGGCGATGTTCTCAAGGAGCCGCCTGGGGTAACCTTGACTTGGCCGGAGTCTGGCGCGTACCGTGACGACCTTGAGGCTTCAGGAAGGGGCGGTGGTGTGCGGTGAGCGCCGATGGGTTATGCCTCAGGGAGGGGAGATCGACGTGGCTGAATCGGCGGTCAGGGCGGAGGGCGTGACCAAGGTGTATCCTGGAAGGCGCCGGCAGGAGCGGCGCGTGGCCGTGGCTGACCTTGACCTTGACGTGAGGCCCGGCACTGTGCTGGGGCTGCTGGGGCCCAACGGGGCCGGCAAGAGCACCACCATCGGCATGCTGGCCGGCCTGGTGTCGCCGACGCGAGGGCGGATACGGATATGCGGGCGGTGCATGCGGCGCGCCAGGCAAGAGGCGGTCGCGAGGGTGGCGGTGGTTCTGGACAGGGCGAGGGCGCTATACCCGCGCCTCACTCCGGTGCAGAATATCCGGTACTTCGCGTCGGCCAGGGGATGCCCGAAAGGGGCGGTGAAGAGGGGCAGGCAGTGGCTCAGCCGTTTCGGCGCTGCCCAGTACGCGGATGCCCCGGTTTACCGGCTGTCCCTCGGCACTCAGCAGAAGGCGGTCTTGGCGTGCGCCCTGGCCATGGAGCCCGACGTGCTGCTCCTGGACGAGCCCACAGTGGGCCTGGACGTGCCGTCTTCGCTGGAACTGAGATCAGCCATGAGGATGCTGGCCGAGGAGGAAGGCAAGTGTGTCATACTCAGCACCCACCAGATGGACGTTGCGCAGAGCGTGTGCCACGATGTGTGCGTGCTGGCGCAGGGTCGCGTGATGGCATACGGCAGCGTGAAACGGCTTCTGACGATGTTCGCCGCCAGGGCGTACCGCATCGCCGTCAGGGGCGCCGTCAGCGCGGAGCTGAGAAGGGCTCTGTCCTCGGTGGCGACCGTCAGGTGCTGCTCGGCTTACGCCAGCGCCGCCGGCCACCACGCATCGATGCAGCTGGAGGTTGACTCGGAGCGCGCCTTCTATGAGGTCATTGGCATCCTACATGGGGCGGGCCTGGAGATCGAATCGGTAACGAGGGAGGAGCCATGCTTGGAGAGGGCCTACTTGAAACTGGTGGCCGGAGGCGATGACGATGGTATCGTTGGTCGCGTCGGAGATCGTAGCGGAGTTGCAGAAAAGGGCAACAGGTCCGCTTGAGTTCATCGCGGAGAACGCAGCCGCCTTGGTGTTCCTGTGCGTGGCGGTGGCATCGGCTGAGCGCGCCTCAGCCGGCGGCGCCGAGTTTGCCAACAGGTTCGCGCTGGCCTTCTTCTCCATCGGTGCTGTGCAGACTGTGGCGCGGATGGTCACGGAGGAGCCTGGGGCGGCGGTGTTGCCGCAGCTCTGCATGTCCAGGCATCCGCTGTGGCGCCTGGCGGCGGCAAGAGACGCCGCGGCGGCCGCGCTGTTCGTGCCGGTCATGGCGGCGATGCTTGCAGCCTGTAAAGCCATCACCGGAGTGCACATCCCCCTGCCTCCGGCGCGAGCATTGCTGCCCATAGCCTTGATGCGCCTGGGGATGCTCGGGGTGGGTTTCGCCGTGGGCGCTGTGGCGCTGCTGAACCGTGGAATAGTGCCCCTGATCAACCTCGCCTCCATGGGTCTTCTCGCCACGGCGCTCGTGCCAGCTTCGCGGCTTTCAGACAGCATAGCTGCGATGCTCTTCCCGTTCACGGCCTGGCTGGGGCCGATCTCGGCAGCCTGCGGTGCTCCGTCGGCCGGAGCCTTGCCGGCGTGGCGCGCCGGCACTGCGGTCGCGGTGAGTGCGGCGTACCTTGCATGTGGAGTATCCCTCTTCAACGCGGCGTTCCGAAGGGCGCTGGTCACCGGATCCCTCGCCAGATGGTGAAGCCGGCAAGGCGCTGGAATACTAGGCACCGTTGCGGTATGATAGTCGTTACCACAGTGGTTATCGTTGAGGGGGATGGCAGTCATGGCTGATGCTTCGGGCACCGTCGTTGTCACCCTGCCCGACGGCAGCGAGCACGGGGTACCAAAGGGTTCCACCCTGGAGAGCATCGCCAGGTCAGTGCCGCACGGTTGCCGATGGCCGGTCATCGGTGCGAAGGTCGACACTGAGCTCCGGGAGCTCACGTGGAAGCTGCACGAGAGCGCCGGCGTGAAGTTCATCGACCTGGGCACCGAGGACGGGATGAGATTCTACCGGCGTACAGGCATCCTCGTGTTGGTCATGGCGGCACGGGAGGTGCTCCAAGGCTGCCGGGTGCTGATAAAGCACTCGCTTTCCAACGGGCTTTACGGCGAGATCAAGTGGCGCAAACCCCTTACCGAGGCGCATGTGCGCAGCATCGAGGAGAGGATGCGTGAGATCGTCGAGGCCAACAAGCCCATCGTGAGGAAGCGGATGCTGTTGGGCGATGCCATCGAGCTGTTCAGGGCAGATGGGCAACAGGACAAGGTGCGCCTGCTGAAGTACAGAACTTCCGACTATGTTAACATCTACCAGTGCGGCTGGCTCAGCGATTACTACTACGGCTACATGGCGCCCAGCACTGGCTACCTCAAGAGCTTCAGGCTCAGGCACTACCTGCCAGGCTTCATACTGGAGTTCCCTACGATTCATTCGCCTCTCGAGATCCCCGAGTACGTGGAGCAGGGGAAGCTCGCCACCGTGTACTACGAGTCGGAACGGTGGGGAAGGCTCATCGGCGTCACCGACATCGCGTCCCTCAACGCCGTGATCGAACAGGGAGACCTGGACGCGCTGATACAGACAGTCGAGGCGCTTCACGAGAAGAAGATCGCGCAGATCTCCGACGCCATCTCCGCTGACAGAGATAGGATCAAGGTTGTGCTCATCGCGGGGCCCTCGGCATCGGGGAAGACAACGTTCGCTCAGCGGCTCCTGGTGCAGCTCAGGGTGAACGGCCTGAATCCGGTGCCCATATCCCTTGACGACTACTTCGTCGACAGGGCTATGACCCCCAGGGCGGAAGATGGCGAGCACGACTTCGAATCGCTGGACGCGATCGATCTCGCGCTTTTCAACGACCACCTGGTCAGGCTGGTTCAGGGAGAGGAAGTGGAGATGCCGGTGTACGACTTCGTCGCTGGCAGACGGAGGTCAGTGGGCAGAACCATCCGTCTCGGACGCGACCAGATGCTGATCATCGAGGGGATACACGGCCTCAATGACAGGCTCACCGCGTCGATACCCATGGGCAGGAAGTACAAGATCTACGTGTCGGCGCTGACGCACCTCAACATCGACGACCACAACAGGATTCCCACTACCGATGTGCGCATCCTCAGGAGGCTGGTGAGGGACCACCTGTTCCGCGGCCACAGCGCGGTGGAGACCCTCCGCAGGTGGCCGAGGGTTCGCGCGGGGGAGGAGAGCAACATATTCCCCTTCCAGGAGTCGGCTGACATCATGGTCAACACCGCCCTTGCGTACGAGCTGGCGGCGCTGAGGCCCCACGCCGAGCCTCTCCTGGAGGACATCCAGCCTGAACAGCCGGAGTACGTGGAAGCCAAGCGACTGCGCAAATTCCTCAAGTACATCATTCCCGTCTCTGCAGACGGTGTGCCCCCGAACTCCATAATGCGGGAGTTCATCGGAGGGTCGTGTTTCCATCCGCCCAAACCTTGAGCGGCGGATGATATATGGCGTAAGGAGTGATCGCACCTGGAGAGGACGTATCTTACGTGGGACGACATCGAAAGACTGGTTGACATCCTGTACAAGAGGATCGAAGGCAAGTTCGACGCCATACTCTGCATCACCAGAGGCGGAATGGTGCCGGCAGCCCTTCTGTCGGAACGGGTGGGTCAGAGAAACGTGATGAGTGCTGCCGTAATGTTCTACGTCGGCGACGGGGAAACCCTTGACAAGCCCGTGTTCCTTCAGTTCCCTCCCGATCCGCAGCTGACCGGGAAGCGAATCCTGGTGGTGGACGACGTGTGGGACTCTGGCCGAACCATCGTGGCCGTGTGCGAGAGGGTCAGGATGGTTGGCGGCGAGCCGGTGACGGCGGTCTTGCATTACAAGCCGACGCATTCGGCTTACGCGGACGTCCGCCCGGATTACTACGCGGCCGAGATCGCTGGATGGATCCAGTACCCGTGGGACCCGAAGTCCCTGGAGAAGAACGCCGCGGAAGGTGCATCCCGTTGCGAGTAGGAATCGTTGGGATGCCCGGCTCAGGGAAGACAACCTTGTTCAAGCTGCTGACCGGAGCGGCTGGAGCCGGAGGTGGCAGGCAGGATTCGGCAATAGGGATCGCTCGAGTGCCCGACAGGCGCATCCAGGTGCTTGCGGGCATGTTCAAGCCCAGGAAGGTCACGTACGCGCAGATCGAGGTCGTGGACGTCGCGGGCATGTCGCTGGGGCAGTCGAACGGCGCCGACGACGCCGATCCGCGGGCGCATTCCAGGGCGTTGACGGTGCTCACCAACAACATGCGAAACTGCGATGCGCTGCTGGTGGTCGTGAGGGCTTTCACGTCGCCTCTGGAGGGCGATGCCGATCCCGTGGCGGCGGTATCTTCGCTGGCAGATGATCTGATCTTGGCGGACATGGTCGTGGCCGAGGGCAGAAAGGAACGGCTCAGCGCACAGCGGCGTCGAAGTGCCGACGAGGAGTCCGAGCTTGAGCTCATGACCAGGCTGTGCCAGGGCTTAGGCCAGGGGCTCGGCATACGGCAGCTGGGCCTTTCCGGGGAGGAGCTGGCCAGCCTCAGGGGGTACGGGTTGCTATCCGTGAAGCCCATGGTGGTGGCGGTGAACGTGGATGAGGAGCAGTACGCCGCCGGAGACTACCCCAGGCGCGCTGCGATGGAGGAGTGGTGCCGCGAGCGCGGGGTCCTGCTGGTGACCCTCTGTGCCAAGATAGAATCGGAAATCGCGGAGCTGCCGGAGGAGGACCGAGAGGTCTTCATTAAGGAGTACGGCATATCCCGCACGGGGATCGAGCAGCTGTCAGAGGCGGTCTACGGGAGCCTGGGCCTGATATCCTTCCTCACCGTGGGTGAGGACGAGGTGAGAGCCTGGCCCATCCGGCGGGGCCTCACGGCCCGGCAGGCCGCCGCCGCCATACACTCCGATATCGAGAGAGGCTTCATCAGGGCCGAGATCGTGTCGTACGACGATCTCATGCAGGTGGGATCGTACGCAGCCGCCAGGGCTGCTGGGGTGTTCAGGCTCGAGGGAAGGGACTACGTCATGCGTGACGGTGACATAGTCAACTTCAGGTTCAGCCCAGCGAGGTGATCCGGGGGCCGGAGGCGCCGGAAGCGACTCCGGCCTCCTTTTTCTCGTACTGCAGCCTGTACAGGTCGTAGTAGAAGCCGCGCTTCGCGAGAAGCTCCTGGTGGCTGCCGATCTCGCGGATCTTGCCTTTGTGCAGCACGATGATCTTGTCGGCGTGCTGCACTGTGGAGAGCCTGTGGGCCACAACGATGGTTGTCCGACCGGCGATCAGCCGCGGTAGGGCGTCCTGGATCAGCATTTCTGTTTCGGTGTCGATGTTGGACGTGGCCTCGTCCAACACCAGGATGGCGGGGTCGAAGGCCAGGGCCCTGGCGAAGGCCAGGAGCTGGCGCTGGCCGGCTGACAGCGTCGATCCGCGTTCGGTGACCGGCTCGTCGTAGCCGTTTGGCAGGCGCCTGATGAAGTAATCTGCGTTGACCAGCCTTGCGACCTCCGCTATGCGCTCGTCGGATATCTCTTCGTTGCCCAGCCTGATGTTATCGCGGATGTCCCCGGTGAACAGGAACACGTCCTGTAACACCGTGGCGATGCTCCTCCTGAGGTCCTCAAGGCGCAGGCGCTTGACGTTGACGCCGTCCAGCAGTATCTCGCCCCTCTGGACGTCGTAGAACCGGTTGATCAGGCTGATGATGGACGTCTTGCCGGCGCCGGTGGCCCCGACGAAGGCCACAGTCTCCCCAGGCTCTATAGTGAAGCTCACGTCCCTGAGCACCCAGTCCTCGCCGTTGTACGCGAACCACACGTTCTTGAACTCGATCCTGCCCTCCACCTTCTCGAGGCTGACGGCGTCAGGGGCGTCTTCGACCTTGGCAGGCGTGTCTAGGAGCTGGAATATCCTTTCCGACGAGGCCATGGCCGCCTGGAGGGTGTTGTACTTCTCCGTCAGGGCGTTGATGGGTCCGAAGAACATGTCTACATAGTTGATGAACGCATACACCAGCCCGAAGGGCATCCTCCCACCCAGCACCCTGAGGCCACCGTACCACACCAGCAGCGCCAGGGCGAGCGTGCCGACGAACTCCGTCAGCGGCCTGAACACCGCGTACACCATCATCTCGCCTACCCCGGCCCGGTAATACTCCTTGTTGGTGGCTTCGAACTCTGTGTACTTGTGCTGCTCCCTGTTGAACACCTGAACGATGCGCATGCCCGTGATGTTCTCGTTCAGCTCGGCGTTGATGCGGGCCAGCGCCGTGCGCACCCTCCGGTACGCGGCGCGAGCTTTGGTTCGAAACATCACCGTGGCCACGGCTATGAGAGGCAGGGTGGTCATCGATACCAGCGCCAGCTCCGCGTTGAGCCGGAACATCACCACGACTATCCCCACCAGCATCAGGACGTCCTTGAAGAGGCTCACCAGCACGTGACTGTACATGTGGCTTAGGTTCTCGGTGTCGTTAGTGAGCCTTGTGACCAGCCTGCCCACGGGGTTTCTGTCGAAGAAGGCGAGGTCCATGCGCTGAAGGTGCGAAAAGAGGTCGCCCCTGATGGTGAGCACGATGTTCTGGCCCAGGTGATGCAGCAGGATGTTCTGCCCGTAGTTGAGGCCGAACGCCACGGCGCTGGCGGCCACCAGGAGCATCGCCAGGCGGCCCACCTGCGCGGCGTTCTGCCGGCGGAAGGCCTCCTGGGCGTCGGGATGGTCCGCGACATGGATCACGTCGATGCCCGGCTGGTCGGTGTCGAATCGGTCCGGCAGGTAGTGCGCGGCGACGAGTACCTGCTCGTTCCACGTGACCTGCACCCGCGCCGGCACCGCATCAGGAACGCGCTCGGGGGCCATCGCCACCCCCCACTGAGGCGGACCCGAGAGGTGGTCGTCGATGGCCAGCTTGATCACGTAAGGGCGCACCAGCTCGATGCCGGCCACCGCCATCAGCAGCACGAAGGCCAGGGCGAACCCGGTGGCGTACGGGCGGGCGTATGCCAGCAGCCGCCGCATCAGCCGGGCGTCGTATGCTTTTCCGATGATCTCCTCGCTCTGTTGGCTCATGCTCTGCTCTCAAGCTCCTCTTCCAAGAGCTGCCTCTCGTACATGTCGGCGTACAGCCCTCCGGCCGCCAGCAGGGACTCGTGTGTGCCCTGCTCTACGAGCTTCCCGTCGTCCAGCACGATGATGTGGTCTGCGTGTTTCACTGCGGAGATCCTGTGCGACGATATCACGCACGTGCGGCCTTTCATGTACTCGCGGAGCTGCGCGAGTATTCTGGCTTCGGTCTGGGTGTCAACAGCGGACAGGCAGTCGTCAAGAAGCAGTATGGCGGGGTTGCGGATGAGGGCTCGGGCGATGCACACCCGCTGCCTCTGCCCGCCTGATAGCGTGACTCCGCGCTCACCGACGACGGTGTCGAAGCCGTCCGGGAAGGCCTCGATGTCGTCTTTCACCTGGGCCATCTCGGCTGCGGCGGCTATCTGGTCCCGGCCGTAGGTCCCGTCTCCAAAGGAAATGTTGTGGGCTATGCTGGTGGAGAAGAGGAACGCCTCCTGCGGCGCAAGGCCGATGTGGCTCCTGAGGCTATGCAGCGAGATATCCAGGATATCAATGCCGTCAATGAAGACTGTACCTCTCGGTGGGTTGTACTGCCTTGTCAGGATACCCATCAGTGTAGACTTGCCGCACCCGGTGCGACCCACCACCGCCAGAATCTCGCCGGGGCGCAAGTGGAACGAGACGCCGTCAAGAGCAGGGGGGAGGTCGGGTGCGTAGCGGAACGTGAGGTTCCTGACTTCTATGTCGCCGAGGGCCGCCGGAAGGTCGATGGCGCCGGGCTCGTCGCGGACCTCGGGAACCTCGTCGAGGATGGCGTTGAGCCTGTCGAGGCCTGCGAAGCCCCTCTGAACCACGTTGATGACCCACCCCATGGCGATCATGGGCCACGTCAGCATCGCCAGGTAGCTGGTGCAGGCGACGAAGTCGCCCAGGGATATCTCGCCGCGGATGATCATGGCGCCGCCGAAGCCGAGCACCAGCGCGAAGCCTACCAGGGAGGCGAGGGTGGCCATGGGCTCCATGAGGCCCCACACGCGCGTCAGTCCCATGTTTTCGGCCACGTTTTCTCTGGCAGTGGCGACGAAGCGCGTGATCTCGGCCCGCTCCTGGGCGAAGGATTTAACCACCCGGATCCCCGAGATGTTCTCCTGGGCCCTGTCGGTGAGACGCGCGAAGGCCTCGTGGACGCGGCGGTGTCTGATGCCAGCCAGCCTGCTGAGGAGTGCCGTACCTGCCGCCAGGAAGGGGAAGGGAAGCAGACTAACGGCAGCGAGCTTCAGCGGGACGGTTCTGAGAAGCGCGAAGAGTGTGGCTGCGGTCATGAAAATCGCGTC
The DNA here is from genome assembly GCA_001513145.1 of Clostridia bacterium DTU025. Classification (GTDB taxonomy): domain Bacteria; phylum Bacillota; class DTU025; order DTU025; family DTU025; genus DTU025. The sequence goes on from LFSP01000010.1 coordinate 38,247, forward strand.
TACGAACAGCATCAGGCCCTGCCCCATGGCCTGGCGCACGGCTGGGATGTCGTTGGTGGCGTGGGCCATAAGGTCGCCTGTCTTGTGGTGGTTGAAATAGCTCGCGGGAAGCTTCTCAAGGTGCGCGAAGAGCTTGTTCCTGAGGCAAAAGTCGGCCTTCCGCGCGGCGCCGTTGATGAAGATGCGCCAGAGGAAGCGGCCCGCGGCGATGGCGCTGGCCAGGCCGAGGAGAAGGAAGACGTGACGCTTCAGCCCTGCCGGCGTCAGCTGGCCGTAAGCCAGCGAGTCGGTGACGTTGGCGAGCAGGCGGGGAATGATGAGCTGAAGCACGTCCACTGCCAACAAACACAGCACCCCCAGGGCGTACCGCCAGAGGTGCTTGCGTAGGAAGCCGCGAAGATGCTTGAAACGCTTCAACTCACTATCCCCCGATTCGCTCAAAGCAGCACGGTTCGGCGCAATTCCCATTATAGACTATGGGTGCCAGGTTTCAAGGGCCGTGGTCGTAAGCTGGTCGGTCGCCAGGCCTGCATACCCCTCCTTCACATTGGATGCCATGGGGGAGGCCGGACTCGGCGGCAGTTGCGTGCGCGTCGAGGTACCTCTCCAGCGCCAGCCCGTAAGCGGCGCCGTGGATGCCGTAGCGAGGATAGAGGCGGTGGCATACCGCCAGACACTCCAGGGCGGAGGAGCGCAGGGCCGCAGCGTCATGGGGCGAGTCGGCCAGCTGCGCGGCGCGGGTGAGCCACATGGCGCCATAGGCGTTCTCGTGGAAGTCGCGAACGGGCCTTTCGAACCCTGGAGGATCGTCCGGGGTGGGCAGCCTTGACACCAGCCCCTGGTTTCCGTGGGTGGAGACGATCCTTGATGCCAGGAGGAGGCTTCGCTCCTTCCACATCGGCTCGTCGGTGGCGTCGAAGGCGTGGAGGCAGGCGGCGCCATGGGCAATGAGATCGTGTGCCAGACCCCATATTCCGGGTTCGCCTTCCCACACGTGGCCCATGCCATGTACCGGATCGAAGCAGAGGTCGTGGATGTTCCTCAGCACGGCCAGCCCATGTTGTACCCAGGCGGGCTTATCCATGGCCGCGCCGCAGGTTATGAGGGCTCCGCCGGCGATGCTGTTCCAGTCCGAGTAGACGCGGCGGTCGATCCTGGGAGACGCCGAGCGTGCCCGAAGCTCCGGGGTCTGAAGGCGGTAGTAGGTATCGTCGGCGTCCTGGGAGCCTGCGAAGACGCCTGGAATGTCCATGAAGAGCGTGTTGTTCATGTATGAGACTGTGTTTTCGGCGACGCTCACGAGCCAGGGCTCGGAGGTGGCTCGGTATGCCTGCCCACAGATCGAAAGGAGAAGGGCGTTGTCGAGCAGCATCTTCTCGAAGTGCGGGACGCTCCAGTCGCGCGTCGTGGAGTACCGGAACAGACCGCCTTCCACGCGGTCGTAGGTCCCACCGCCGGTCATCGAGGCGAGGGTGGAGAGGAGCATGTTCCGCCACCGCGCCTCGCCTGTGGCGTCGTACTCGCTGGCGATGAGCGCGAGGCAGTCGAACATCGGGAACTTTGGCTCCGTGCCGAACCCGCCGTAGGTCTCGTCGTACGCGTCTTCGATCCACGAGAGGAGGTCGGATCGGGGTTTCAGGTTGGGGGTGAAATCGGTGAGGCCCCGGGGGGCTACCCTGGAGGGCCGGGGCTTCTCGCGGCCCACCGTGCGCAGCGGGTACGTGGATGACGTGCGCTGCAGCCACTCCAGCATGCGCGGAGCCGGCAGATACGTGGCACCGCTTAGAATGCGCCCGTCGTGGTCGAGAAGCGCCACCGTGGGCCATCCGCCCATGTTGTACATTGCGTTCACGTCAGGGCGCACGTCCGTGTCGACGCGGATGGGAACGTAGTCCGAGTTGATGACGGATACCACTTCCGGATCGCTGAAGGCTTCTGAGTCCAGAACGTGGCACCAGTGGCACCAGCTAGCCGAGATTGAGAGGAGCACCGGCACTCCCCGTGCCTCCGCCAGCTCGAAGGCGTCCCTGTGCCACTGGTACCACTTGATTCCTCTGGGTGCACTGATGTCAGACTGCACGGTTCGACCCTCCCGTATCATACGTGGGGTGGCCCTGGCGTCGGCGCCGGCGACGCCAGGGCCGGGAATGCTTTCTGACTGACTACATGCTGGTTCCGCCGCTGCCGTGATACGACCCTGTGATCCCGGAGGTGCCGCCCTTATCTTTGAAGGTCTTGCAACAGGTGTCAGAACTGTGGCCGGCCGGCGTGGTGGCTGATGACAGCAGCGACACGTCGTGGACTGACGAGGCGTTGGCGTCAGAGGTCACCAGGATCTGCTGAGCCGTGCAGTCGTTCCCCTTCTGCCAGTATACGCAGTTGCTTACGGAACACTTGATGCGGTTGTCCATGTAGTTCCACGCTCCTCCACGCTTGTATTGGACGGTTCCACGGTAGTATGTCCCAACGGCCTGCACGAACATAACGAAACGCCGGCGGCGGGCCTTTCGGTCCGCCGCCGGCGCACAGGGCCGGGGTCAACTGCCTGTTAGCCTCCTAGAAGGACCAAGGGAACGTTGGCAGGTCCAGCCTGGCTTCCACCACGGGAACGCCCGCAGGCACCTCCAGGGACTCGATGGTGCCTGGCAAGAACCCTGCCATGGTCGGGATGGCCATGATCATGTAACTGCCAGCAGGCACTTTCATTTCAAACCGGCCGGTTGAGACTTCCGCAAGCGTTCCCAGCCACTCCTCGTCCGCAGTGAACAGTTCAACGGTGGCCTCGGAGGTGGGTTGGCCGTTGGCCGTGACGATCACCCTAAGGGTCGGAACGCCTCCCAGGTCGACGGTTCTCTCTACGGTGCCGCCTGCAACCTGAACGCCGCGGATCGTTCTTCTCGTGTGGCCCTCAACGTAAGGCTCTATCTGGATGTCGTGCGTGCCCTGAGGCACCGTGAGCTCGAACACTCCCGGGGACACCTGACTCATCGAATCCCAATCGTCAGAGCCACCGAAGATCACTGAGATGTAGGCGTTCTCGACCGGCCTGCCGTCGTTGAGGAGGATCAACCTGAGCAGTGCGGTACCGCCGATGTCGATGGTCTGCTCGATGGTAGCGCCGCTGGGAACGTTGATGCCCCGCAGGCGCTTGTGCTCCATGCCACCGGTGTAAGGACTCACCTGAACGTCGTGCGTGCCTTCTGGTACCTTGAGCTCCCAGGTGCCCGGTGAGACGTGCTCCATGTAGTCCCAGTCGGTGCCTCCGTTGAAGTGGACCTGCACGGAGGCGTCGTCATACGGCTTGCCGTCACTCAGCACCTTGATCCTGAGCAGTCCGGCGCCGCCCATGTCGATGGTGTGCTCTACGGTGGCGCCACCGGCGACGACGATGCCGCGCACGCGCTTGGGCTCCATGCCGCTGATATTGGGGCTTACTTC
>LFSP01000010.1:41825-47004 GCA_001513145.1 Clostridia bacterium DTU025
CCAATCGCTGCCGCCGTTGAAGTAGACGCGCACCGAGGCGTCGTTGAAGGGTTTGCCACCACTCAGGAGCATGACTCTGAGCAGACCGGTGCCGGATACATCGACGGTCTTCTCGACCGTGACGCCGCCGGCCAGCTCTATCCCGGTGACGCGCTGGGCCCTCATGCCGCTTATCTGAGGCTCCACGGTGATGTCGTACAGGCCGTCAGGCAGCACGACCTGCCACACTCCGTCGGACACGCGGTCGACGTAATCCCAATCTGTCGAGCCGCTGGTATACAGCTTAACGGCGGCCTCGTTGAAGGGCTTGCCCTCCGACACCACTTTGATTATCAGGGTGTTGCCGGGCTTGAAGTCCACGTTCAGAGTCACGGTGGCGCCTGAGGCCACCGCCACGTTGTCGATGGTGACCTCCTGCCGGTATGGCCGCGTGGTCCTGGCAACGACGCTGTAGGTTCCAGGTTCCACTCTGGCCTCCAGCGCGTCAACCACGGCCGTGAAACTCGCGACCTCCATCCCGTTCTGAACAGCCGACGCGCTCATCCCTGACATGGAAGTCTGCTCACGTCCGCCGATGGTGGGGAAGAGCACTATCCTGCCGGGGATCATCACTTCCAGCTCAATCTCGGTGACCTTGCCCGGTTGCACGTAGGCTTCCTTCGGGTCACTGGTGATCCCTCTGTACTCTGCGGTGGCCGCGTATCCGCCAGGAAGCACGATGGCCTCCCGCGCGAGTCCCACAACAGGCAGAGACACTCTGCCAGGAGCACCTGACGCTGTGACGCCTGCCTCGATCGTGACGTCGCTGGTACCTGCAACCACCCGGGCCCTCAGCACGCCCAGGATGTCGTCCAGCTCCACCATGACTCGCGTGGTCCTGCCGCCCTCTACGGCCACTCCGCGCACTGTCTTCTCAGCCTGCACCACGCCGGCGTACGTCACTCGGATGTCGTACGTGCCAGGCGAAGCCGGGCCCTCGAAGCTGTCGGAGCCAGAGTTGTACGACAGCTGGGCGGTGGCCCGGGCATCGGCAATTGACACTCTACAAGCGTTGGCAACGCTCTTGCCCATGAAAGTCACTCCGACGCTGATGCCGGCAGGCAGGTCTCCAAGGTTCACGTTGACCGGTGTGTCAACGCCGGCCACGACGGTAACCGGTACAACAGCCCTGAGCGACTCGTACTGCCTGTGGAGCACGATGAAAGTGTACGCGCCTGCAGGCAACGCGGCCGTGAGCGGCATCCCGGAAAACGGATTCCGCATCAGTGTTCCTCCGGCGAGCACCTGCACATCCACGTCGGCACTGACGTCAACGCCTGAGGCGTACGCGCGAAGGATCACCCTGCCCTCGAGGGATCCGAAGTCCAGCCGCACCTGCGAGAGCTCGCCCGACTTGGCGGATACCCGCACTTCCGGAGCGCGGAGAACCATCGAGCCCTCAACCAGCTCGCCGCTGACGTAGTACTCGCCTTCGTCCACGGTTGCCCTGACGCGCCGCGGGAATGTTGGGGTCAGCGTGGTGGGCACCGGTTGTCCGCTACCGTCCCTCACCGTGATGCGGGCCCTTTCCGTGACGTCGGTGTTGCCGGCCACCGCCTGGATCTCGATGGTTGCCGGCTGGATGGCCTGCTTGACCGCGGTGGTCAGTGCCGTTAGGAGGCTGTCGGTATCGGATGCCTGGTAGAACTCGCCGATGCACTTCACGAGTTCAGCCTGCTTGTCTGTGAGAGCAAAGCCGACAACATAGGGCTTCAGGATCAAGCCTTGCTGCTGCAGCCGGGCGGATACGGCGCACGGGTCACCGCCGCAGCTCTCTTCTCCGTCGGTGACCAGGATAACGATATTGCGCGCGCCCTGCTTCACCGGGAAGTCGTTCGCCGCAAGCTCCAGCGACTTAGCGATGGGCGTCATGCCTTTCGCCTGCATGGACCTGATCCGGTCGATCATGTTCTTCTTAGCTTGGCTGGCTGGGGCGAAGGGCTGAACCAAGACGCTGTCGTCGCACGGCTTCAGCGAGGGGTCGATCTCAGCCCCGTAGATCCTTAGAGCCAGGTACAGGTTTGGGTCGTCGGGAAGATCGTCTATGAGCTTTTCCATGACCGACTTAGCTATCGAAAGCCGCGTATCCCTGCCAATTCTGGCGGTCATGCTGATGGATGCGTCCAGGATGAACTCTATGTAGGTGGCGTCAGAAACGGCAGCAGGAGCTGCCTGGTCAGCCTGGACAGGGCATGCAGTCAGCGCTATGACTGCTAGGGCGACACACAGGAACCCTATCCACCTTCTGGTCATGCACACAGCCTCCAGTCTGTTGTGGGTTCGAGTACCGAGCCAAACCTGATCGTGGCGGTGGTACACGAGATGATTTTGACAGCTTTTCAGGTATTCCTGCACATGCTTGCCGAGGATTTGCAGTCGTGGATTGTGCTTCGATCACCAGCGTGGTGGCGGGTCCTGCTCAAAGGCTGCGCAGGTCTGGGCAGCGCATACGGTCGAGACCAAACTGGGACAATACGTGTGGAGAGCGATAACGCGTGGACAGAATCGAGGTGAAGGCGAACATGTCCATCATCCGACGACTGAGGCCTCTGGCGGTGGGGTGCGCTCTCGCCACGTTAGTGCTCCTGGCGGCTCCGCAGGGAGTCAGCGCCCAGACCAGGCCCACGCTGACGTGGGGATGGCGTGGCCAGTCGGTGAGGCTTGTGCAATGGAAGCTCTCGGAGTGGGGCTACCTTAAGGGTCCGGTTGACGGAATATACGGCGCCCAGACCTACAGGGCCATCATAGAGTTTCAGCGGCGTAACGGCCTCGTGGCTGACGGGAAAGTGGGGCCAGCCACTTGGAGGGCTCTGGGCTTCGGCTATTCTGTTCCTAACAGGGCCGCCAGCTGGGCTCCGTCCCGGCCAGTGGCGTCGTGGACGTCAAATCTGGAACTGCTGGCGAGGGTGGTGGCCGCAGAGGCCCAGGGTGAACCCTACAGAGGCCAGGTGGCGGTAGCCGCCGTGCTGCTGAATCGCGTCAAGAACCCTAGGTTCCCGAAGACTTTGTCAGGCGTCATATTCCAGCCCCGCGCGCTGGAGTCAGTCAGTAACGGGCTGGTGTGGCGCAGAACGCCCACAGCCACCGCGTACGCCGCGGCCAGGGATGCCCTGAACGGCTACGACCCGACGTACGGCTGCATTTTCTTCTGGAACCCGTACAAGCCCGTATCCAGCTGGATCTGGACCAGAAGAATAGTAACGCAGATAGGAAGGCACGTGTTCGCAAGATGAGAAGGACGAAGCTCGTCATAGCGCTGGTGACTCTGTGCGCCGCCGGGGCTATGCTGCTCTTAGCGTTTCGGGGCGAAGGCGACGCACAAGTCAGAGGCGGACAGGTGGACCTGCTGGCCAGGGTAGTTGCGGCGGAGGCCGAAGGAGAGCCGTACCAAGGGCAAGTAGCCGTGGCCGCGGTGATAATGAACCGGGTAAAGAGCCGGCAGTTTCCAAACACGCTGTCAGGAGTGGTTTTCCAGCCACACGCGTTCGAGTCGGTGACGAACGGCCTGATATGGCGCCGCAGCCCCAGCTCGGCGGCGTACGCCGCTGCTCGGGATGCCATCAACGGCTACGATCCCACTTACGGCTGCCTCTTCTTCTGGAACCCATCGAAACCTGTGTCAGGCTGGATATGGAGCAGGCAGATCGCTGTGCGCATAGGCAGCCACGTGTTCGCGAGATAGAGAGGGGGAAGTACAGTGTCGGAAGAAACGGGTGATACACGCAGCACGCGCCAGGCGCGCAGGCCGAACTACCTGTCGGGGTTTCTGGTGCTTCTCACCATCGGTAGCCTCGCGTTCGCATACGCCCAGTGGAGGGCGCGGCAGAGGCTCGAAGTGGCGGTTGAGAACAGGTACACCCAGGCCTTCTTCGAGCTGGTGAGCAACGTGGACAACGTTCAGGTAGCGCTGGCAAAGAGCCTTGCCACTGGGTCCCCGAGGCTTCGGGTGGGCGCACTGTCGGACGTGTGGAAGCAGGCTGGTGATGCCCAGGCGAACCTGAACAGCCTCCCAGTCACACAGGAGCTGCTGCTGAGAACTTCGGCCTTCCTCACCCAGGTGGGAGATTTTGCCTTCGTCACCGCGCGGAAAACCGCCAACCAGCAGGAGATGACCGAGGAAGACTGGACGCGTCTCGCCACCATGAAACAGCAAGCCCGTGAGCTGTCGGAAGGGCTATCCAAGATGCTGACCAGCGCCGTGACAGGGGACATCCGCTGGCTTCAGGTGGCAAGGCAGGCCGACGCTCGCACGGCTTCAGGCAAGGCCGGCGGAAACGTGGTGACCGACGGGCTGACCCGCGTGGACGAGCAGGTGCAGCATTTCCCCACCCTGATATACGATGGTCCCTTCTCGGACCACGTCGAGGACAGGGAACCTGCGGGAATCAGTGGGCCTGACGTGAGCCCTGCGGAAGCAGTGGAGGTGGCCAAGCGCTTCGTGCCCTTCGACGCCTCCGGCTATTCCACCACCGTGGAGGACGAGATCCGCGGCAAGATACCGGCCTATCGCGTGAGGTTGGAAGCGCCGAAGAACAGCGGCCGCCCTGACGCCGTGGTGGACGTGAGCCGCAAGGGCGGCAAGGTGGTGCTGATGAACATAGCCAGGGACATCGGCCAGGAGAAGCTCGACCTTGAGCAGGCCGTGGCCCGCGCGAGGGAGTTCCTGTCTGAGTCAGGATTCGGCGAGATGCAACCCACCTTCGCGTCGCAGGTGGGTGGGGTAGCGACGATCCCCTTCGTCGGGGTGCAACAGGGGGCTCTGGTCTACCCTGATATGATCAAGGTGAAGGTGGCGCTCGACAGCGGTGACATCCTGTCATTTGACGCCTTGAGCTACCTGATGTCGCATCGGGAGCGCACCATACCGAAGGCCAAGATATCCGCGGCGGAGGCACGGGAGCTCTTGAGCCCAGCGCTGGAGGTGCAAGCCGAGCCGAGGCTGGCCGTGATCCCCATCGAGACCGTGGACACGCCTGAGGCAGTGTGCTGGGAATTCCGTGGCACGTCCTTTGGCGACGAGTTCTACGTGTACATCAATGTGGAGAACGGCCGAGAGGAGAGCATCCTCCAGCTGATCCCCACGTCCGAGGGGACTCTGACTCTGTAGCGGCGACACACCGTCGGGTCGGTTTCGCGTGGC
>LFSP01000010.1:47030-52404 GCA_001513145.1 Clostridia bacterium DTU025
GCGGGTCGAAGGTCCGCCAAAGCGACCTACCCATGGGTCGGCTCCGGCGGCCAGGGCGGGCGGCGGGCACTCTTTCGCGCTGGGGAAGGCTGGCCTTTCGCGCTGGTGGACGCTGACCGCCTATGTGGCGCCACTTCACGCATAAGCGAAGGCGCGACAACGCAAGGATAGATGAGCGCAGGGAACTAACAGGCGGGTGTGGAAGTAGACTTCCGCAGGCGCCCGCGCTTCCGTCCCGGCGCTCGCGCAGGCGCGCCCGACAGTAGGAGGGGATCGCCCTGACTGAACACTACTACACCGCCGATCCAAGTTCCGCTCATCGCCCTGGCGAGGTGAGATACGAGGTCGCAGGCCGCAACCTCGTCTTCGCCACCGACGCTGGGGTGTTCTCCAAGGACCGCATCGACAGGGGAACCCGCGAGCTCCTGAAGGCGCTCACGGTGCGCATCAGGCCGGGCCAACGCGTGCTGGACCTGGGCTGCGGCTACGGCCCTATCGGCATCGTTCTGGGGGCGCTGGAGCCCGATGCGCACGTGACGATGGTTGACATCAATCAGCGTGCGTGTGACCTCGCCCGGCAGAACCTGGCCGCCAACGGCATCGCCAACGCGGAGGTGGTATGTGGAGACTTCGCAGAGGCCGTCGGCGAGCGCACGTTCGACGTCATAGTCACGAACCCGCCCATCCGGGCCGGCCGGAGCGTGCTGCGCTCCATGATAGACTGGGCCCACGCGCACCTAGTACCAGGCGGCGAGCTCTTCCTCGTGGTCCGCACGCGGCAGGGCGCCGCCTCATTGCGGAAGTACATGGATGCGGTCTTCGGCAATACCGACGAGCCGGAGAAGGGCGGCGGCTTCCGGGTGATCAGGAGCGTCCGCAGGTAGCGGGCCGTCCAGTCTCCAGGGAAGGAAGGCGAGAGGCACAGCCCGAGAACCTGCAGCCTGTCGCGGGAATCAGCCGGCTCGCCGGGGCATAGTCTCTGAGTGTCGGGGACGTATTCGGCCGAGCCCCGACGCTGGGAGGCAGCCGTGAGACGACGGATTCGCGTGGTTGTGCTGGCGCTGGATAGGACCTTGGCTGTGGTGGCGCTGCTCACGCTGGCGGCTGCCTTTGCCCTGGTGGCGGGCCGTGAAACCGTGGAAGTGCTGTCATCGAATCTGGTTGTCTCGTCATCAGCCCGTGACGCCGTGAGCGGGCGCGTAGTGGCCATCGACGCCGGCCACGGCGGGCCGGACTCCGGCGCCAAGGGCAAGTCAGGGCTCATCGAAAAGCACGTGAACCTCCACATAGCGCTGGAACTTCAGAAGTTTCTGGGCCGCTCCGCAGTGCACACTGTGATGACCCGCACTGACGACACCGATCTCATCGGCGACGGCGAGCGCGTGTCGGGCTCCCGAAAACTCGAGGACCTCAGGCGCAGGGCCGCCCTGGTGAACCAGGCGAACCCCGACGTTTTCATCACCATCCATTCCAACAGCTTCCCCGAACCACAGTGGTCAGGTGCCCAGGTTTTCTACAACCCCGGCTCCGACCAAGGACGCCTCCTTGCTGTCCACATCCAGACGAAGCTCGTGGAGCTCCTGGGCCCCAACACCAGAAAGGCCCGCCCGGTGGACATATACCTGCTCCACGCCGTGAAGGCGCCGGCCGCCCTGGTGGAGGTGGGGTTCCTGTCAAATCCCAGGGAGGAGCGCCTGCTGGCAGACGCCTCCTACCGCGTTCGTGTGGCTGAGGCTATCTACCAGGGCTTAGTGGCATACTTCATGGAGACGGCTACCCAGGCCGATGCGGGCCAGACTTGGGGCACGGTGCAGCGCGTATCGGCGGAGGCGGCAGCTGGCCAAGACTCTGTGGTTCTCTACTTTGGGGGGCCCACCAACCTGGACGGCTCGCTGATGCCGGAGACCAGGCAGATCCCTGGCCTGACAGCCATGGCTCCGGCAAAGGCGGTGGATGCGGTGCTTGCGGCGCTGATCTCCGGGCCTGGCAAGGACAGCATCCTGCACCCAACCATCCCCAGCGGCACTGTGGTCAGGAGCATCAGGATCGAGGGCGAGGTGGCGGTGCTGGACTTCAGCGCCGAGTTCATCACCAACCACTGGGGCGGAAGCTCGGCTGAGGAGATGACAGTCTATTCAATAGTAAACACCCTGACTGAACTGCCTTTCGTTCGCGCCGTGACCATACTTGTGGAGGGCAAGCCCATCGGCGCCCTCACGGGCCACCTCGACCTGGAAGGGCCGCTGCGGCGCAACACGTCAATGGTGCGCTATAGGAGCTAACGGAGGCGCCAGAGTAGCTGCCGGGGCAGGTGCCGCGACGGAGGACTATTGGGGCCAATGCAGAATACAAAGATGTATGAGGGCAGGCAGCCCAAGGCCTCGGAGGGAACGCCCGTGCATGTGTGCGTCCGCGGAGTCGCGGGCCTAGATGGAGCCGTGTCTGCGCCGGCGAGCTCCAGCGCGTGTCTGGCGGCGATGGCGGCGGCCCTTCTGGCCGGCGGTTCCACCACCATAGAGAATCCGCCCGACTGCGGCGAGGTCAGGCACATGGAGGCGGTGTTGCGCTCCATGGGCCTCGGCGTGCGCAGAACGCTGGGTGGCGCCATCGAGGTGGAGACCAGGAACTCGCTGCACCCGGAGCCCGAGTACAGCCTGTGCGCGGAACTCGACGCGTCGATGCTGCTTCTCGGGCCGCTGCTGGCCAAGTGGGGCGAAGCCCGCATCGCTCTGCCCAGAACAGGCGGCATCGATCACCTTCCGCTTCAGCAACTCATCAAGGGCCTGAGGGCCATGGACGCAGAGGTCAGGGTGGAGCATGGCTACGTCGTGGCGAAGGCGAAGCCCCTCAGGGGCGCCCGCATATACCTGGACGTGCCCAGGGCGGAGGCCACGACTACGCTGATGACCGCGGCCGCGCTGGCGGTGGGGGTCACGGTCATCGAGAACGCAGCCCTGGATCCCGAGGTGGTGGACGTGGCGAACATGCTCGGGCTCATGGGGGCGGACGTGAGAGGGGCGGGCTCAGCCACCATCAGGGTGGCGGGCGTGCGTGAGCTGCGGCCGGTATCGTACAGCGTTATACCGGACAGGATCGAGGCATCCCTTCTTCTTGGCGCGGCTCTGTCGTGCGGGGGGAGGGTGAGGGTGACCGATGTCATTCCGTCTCATCTAGAGGCCGTGCTGTCGAAGTTCGTGGAGGCAGGCGCCTCGGTGGCGCGCGGATCTGACTGGGTGGAGACTGGATGGGACAAGCTCCGGCCGCTTTCGGCGCTGAAGGTGCGGTCCACGGCCTATCCGGGCTTTCCTGCCTGTCTGCAACCTCTCTTCGCGGCGCTGATGTGTCGCGCACGTGGCGTCAGCGTGATCGCGGACCCCGGCTCTGACTGGCCGTACCCATTTGCGGACGAGCTCAGGCGCATGGGCGCGTGCGCCCGGGTGGAAGGCCGGTCGCTGCTGGTGGACGGGCCTCGGGATGTCACTTCGGCCAAGGTGAGAGCCACCGGCTTCTTCACGGGCGCTGCGCTGATGGTTTTCGCCATCGGCACTCCGGGAGTGACCACCGTTTACGCTCCCGACAGCCTGGCAGCTTCGTTCAAGGGGTTCGCCTCACGGCTGTCCCGTCTGGCGCGGGGCGCCAGGGCTGTGGTGGTATGCGGGGCGAGAAGCTCTTCCCGTGTCCGTGCCACCACCGCCACAGGCAGCAACTGTGTACTGATGGACAATGGAAGGCGGTGTACAGATGACTAGAGCCACCCAACTCATCCATGACGAGCTGGGGCGCAGCTTCTCGGGAAGGAGTTTCATCTCTATTCACGATTTCACCACAGAGGAGATCTTGAGGGTCATGGAGCTCACCCGTGTGCTCAAGGAGGAGCAGAAGGCGGGAATACCTCATCCGCTCCTCAAGGGCAAGACCCTGGGAATGATCTTCTTGAAGCCCTCTACTCGAACGAGGATCTCGTTCGAGGTCGCCATATGGCAGCTGGGCGGCTACGGTCTGTTCCTCAACGCCAACGACCTTCAGCTCAAGAGAGGGGAGACCATCGCTGACACTGCCAGGGTGCTTTCCAGGTATCTGGACGGGCTCATGATCCGCACGTTCGCTCACTCCGACGTCATCGAGCTTGCGAAGTACGGGACCATCCCGGTGATCAACGGGCTCACAGACTTGCTGCATCCGTGCCAGGTGATGGCGGACCTGTTTACCGGATTCGAGCGATTCGGCGACCTGAAGGGGCGTAAGCTTGCGTATGTGGGCGACGGCAACAACATGGCGCACTCGCTGATGTTCGGCGGGGCGAAAGTTGGAATGCACGTCACGTGTGTGTGTCCGAAGGGTTACGAGCCCAACGCTGACGTGGTGGCGCAGGCCAGGGCCGACGGCCAGATCACAGGCGCGCGCATCGAAGTTGTCCACGACGTCGAGGCAGGCGTGGCGAACGCTGACATCCTTTACACCGACGTCTGGGCCAGTATGGGGCAGGAGGCCGAACGCGAGAAGAGGGTTCGCGACTTTGCAGCCTACCAGCTGAACGAGAAGGTGCTGGCGATGGCGAAACCGACTGCCATCGTTATGCACTGCCTCCCCGCACACAGGGGAGAGGAGATCACCGACGAAGTGGCGGACGGCCCGCAGTCGGCGCTCTGGGACGAGGCGGAGAACCGTCTGCACGTCCAGAAGGCCATCCTGGCCTTGGTCATGAGCTAGGTCTGGAGCTAGGCTGGGGTAAGCGTCAAGTCAACACGAGGGAGCCCCCGCCTTGGGTTGGCGGGGGCTTTCTCGTCTTCATTCCTTCATCGTTTCATTCCCCGGGTGCAGGTTTGAGGGGCTACGGCGGGGCGAAGCTGGGGCGCGCGGCGCGGATGGGGGGCGCGGGTGCGGGCCGCCGGGACGTTGGTGGGCACTTGAGTCGGCGAATGGTTGGGCGACGTGGACTTCGGGAAAGCGAATCCACAGATCTGTGGAGTTCACGGCGGCAAATCCACGGATCAGAGGATCTCGCCCTCCGAAATCCTCCAAGTAGAGGATTTTCCCCTGCTGCAGTCACCACCGTCAACCATGGGGCTAGGCGCGCCCGCATGAACACGCCTGCGTATGATCTCTAGCTGCGATTTGCTGAACCGCGATGGCCTGAAGTCCAGAGGCAGTTGCAGCTTCCACACCGCCACTACCGATATCCACGGATCAGAGGATGTCGTCAATCGAACTCCTACAAGCAGAGAACTAGCCCCCACACATTGAACGTCAAGTCAACACGAGAGAGCCCGCGCCCTGGCTTGGCGGGGGCTTTCTCGTGCCGATCCGACGCGAGGTCTCTGAAAAAACCGGCGCGTAGGGGCCTAGCTCACAGTCTTAGAGTTGCCATGGCCTG
>LFSP01000026.1:0-125881 GCA_001513145.1 Clostridia bacterium DTU025
CGAGTAGTTCCCGGCGTGCGAGCCGGTGGGCTCCCCCCACACCCTCCAATAACCTCATTTGTGAGCACCAATTTGCGCCAGTTCCACGCGTGCGTAGGACCTGGCGCAATCAGATCGACGCGAATGAGATTTTGTTGGTTCGACACGCCTCCAACGACACTTGACCCGATCCCCAACCTCACGGCCCTCGCATCCACAGAGTCTCTAGCAGCTGTGATCATGCGGCCCTCTTGGCACGGAATCGCCCTCGGGCTTCCGGACAGACTCCCGCCGGCAACGACGCTCATTCGTGTGGGCCGGTTTCGCCATCGCTTCTCAATCGTGTCGGTTTCGTGGCAACGACCCCCTCACAAACGAGCAGCTTGCCGCCGCCCCCCATCCGCAGCCCGCCCCGCCACCCTTCCAACCCTCCTGTCGCACCCTCCGATCGCAAAAACCTATTGACACGCCGCGCCGCACTGAGTATAGTGTGTATAGACGCTATACACAGTGACGTTACCGATGGGCGTGATCCACCGATGGAGCTCAGCATCTCGCCGAACAACCCAGTGCCTCTGTATCAGCAGATAGTGGACCAGCTGCGCGCCAAGATCCTCACTGGCGAACTTCGGGCAGGCGATCCCCTCCCCTCCATAAGGCAGCTTGCCACGGATCTGGTGGCCAGCGTCATCACGACCAAACGTGCCTACTCCGAACTTGAGGCCGAGGGGCTCATAGTCACCCGCGCCGGCCTGGGCACCTTCGTGGCCGACCTCCAACACGAAACCATCGAACGCATCAAGTCACGTGTGGTGGCGGAGCACCTGGAAGAGGCCGTACGCGTAGGCCGCGAGCTCGGCATTGAAGACCAGCAGATCACGCGCCTGTTCCACCAGGCGCTCGACGGGAGTGGTAGTCTTGAGTGATCTCGCTCTCAGACTCGTCAGAGTGAACAAGTCGTATCCTAGGTTCAGCCTGAAGGACGTGTCCCTTGAGCTACCCCGAGGTTACATCATGGGACTGGTGGGCCCGAACGGCGCCGGCAAGACCACCACCATCAGGCTTATCATGAGCCTTGCCCGCCCCGACTCCGGAAGCATCACGGTGTTGGGCCGCCAGGCATCCGACAGCGACATCGAACTCAAGCGGAGGATCGGATACGTGTCGGAGAGCCACGAGTTTTACGAAGGCGTGACCGCCCAGTGGACCGTCGGCTTCGTCAGCCGCCTGTATCCATCCTGGAACGAGGCGAGGTTCCGCAGCCTGGCTCGGAAGTACGACATAGACGTCTCCAAGAAGATCGAAACCCTGTCCAAAGGGACTCGCGCGAAGCTGTCGATGGCATTGGCGCTGGCCCATGAGCCCGAGCTCCTCATCCTTGACGAGCCCACCAGCGGCCTAGATCCAGTGGTCAGGCGCGAGTTCCTGCAGGATCTGATGGAGTTCGTACAGGACGGCCGGCGATCCGTGCTGTTCTCCACGCACATCACCTCCGACCTGGAGCGGGTGGCTGACTATATCACTTTCCTTGTAGACGGGATGGTCGTGGCCTCCGGCGAGCGCGAAGCCATCCTGGAGGAGGCGCGTACCCGCAACGGCAACGCGTCCATCGAAGACCTGCTCTGGACATATGCGAAGAAGGGAGGCGCACGCGATGCTTAGCCTCATATGGAAGGAGTTCTACATCAACCGCTCTTCCCTGGCGGTGCCAGCTGCCCTGTTCATGGGCATATCGGCTGTTGGGCTGATCACCCGCTCGGCTCGGACGCTGGCGTATGTCGTGCCGATGCTCATCACCTACTCGGGCTTGATCATGCCCTTCTTCGCCCTAGGTTCGGCCATGCTGGAAGAGAAGAACCGCACCCTCCCTTTCCTGAGGACTCTACCAATCAGGTCCGATGTCGTCGTTGCGTCCAAGTTCATCGCACCTCTCCTGGCCGCCCTGGCCTGGGGATGCGCCTCAGCGTTGATCTTCCGGATCGCAGGGCCTTACATCGCCGAGATCTCGCCAGGCACAGTCGGCATAGTAGCGGCGCTGTGCGTGTCCATGCTAGTGACCGCAGTGGAATTGGTGATCTTCTTCAAGTACGGCGCTGCCGCGGCGCGCATGTCCATCCTTGTGCTTTGGGGAGGAGGATTCCTGGCAGGCACGGCGCTGAGTTCCTCCTCCATCAGTGCCGATGAAGCGCTGCGGGCAGTGCTTGAGGCCAAACCCGGCCAGATCGCCGCCGCCGTGGCCGTGGTCCTGGCGCTGTATTTCGCGGCAATGCTCATGGCCCAGGCCATATTCAGGCGCAAAGAGATGTAGGCAGACCGCTGGCTGCGCGCCGGCCCAGCCGCGGCAGTCCCGGTTCAACGGGGATCAACCGGAACGAAATACACCCGAAGCGTTCGGGCTCGCCGTGTTTCACTCCGGTTGAACGCGCCTGAACGGGAAGCAAATGCAGGCTCTCGCCGTACGCTCCCGGTTCGCGGGTGCCCCGTTGCTGGCCCCTCAACTGGCTCGGCCGAGCCAGCGCGTCAGCAATGGCCGCAACCTAGCCTTCGCGCCCATGTTGTCCGCTCGGTTGTTTTGACGCACCAGCAGTATGATGCTATAATCAGGATGCAACACGCGCCTGTAGCTCAGGGGATAGAGCAACGGACTTCTAATCCGTGGGTCGCTGGTTCGATTCCAGCCAGGCGCGCCATACCATATGTCCATTTATCAGGCATTATGATAGACGCGGCTGGGGTGAGTTCCCCGCCGCGTCAACGTTTATGTGCGAGTTGCGTGCGAAACTCGGGGCGCAATGAACACACCTCCCACCCACTCTACCTGAAACCGAGCCTCGTAGCGGACCAAGCCCGCGGACGATGACGGCGAGGCAGGCGACAGCATGGCCGCCACAGACATCGAGCGAAGATGGTACGCCAGCGGCGATGAGATAGCTGCGTTGCTGAGTTCGCTAAACGCCTTCTTGTCAGGAGAACTCCCGGAGGATCGCGTCCAGCGTATCAATATCGAGTACAGCGCGTTGCCTTGGAGGCTGCGCCTCCGCAGCCAGATCCGCATCGATTGGCACCGATGGGACTATCACCAGTGTCGGTGGAAAGGCCTTGACGATCGGCTGCCCAGGTTTGGTGTAGACGATCTGGCTGAGAAACACCCTGTTACTCTTGGTGCCGAAGTCTATGCGGTCTTACCCTTCAGGAACGGTCACGGTCATGGTCCCGACATACGCGTAACCATGGTCCGGACTCTCCCTGTGCAGGTCAAGGATATCGAAAGGAGTGACCTTGCCGCTCACTGCAGCCACATTCAGGTTCTCAGGCCGTACAACCTCCACACGGTCTTCGCGTTCTCCCTCGGTCGCTCTGGACGCAAAGAACACATTGAACGACACAGCGCCGCCTGCCTCTTGGTCCCAAACCTGACGTGCTGGAAACCGGGGGGAACATCCACGGTAAACCTGCCTATGGGCGCGAAACCCCAGTTCGCGGCGTCCCATTGAATGTCCACCGCGTCAGCCCATGTCGCTCTGAGGCCGGCGGCTTCACACACGCCTGTTGGAGGATACTTGATATGCAGAGCATCGTCTGCGGAGGGCTCGCCGGCGTAAACCCTAAGGTAGCCCGTGAATGATACCGTGCCGCCGAAGGGACTGGGGAAGAACATGTCTTTGACTCTCAGTAGGGTTTCCTATCAGCGCCTCCAGCGTAAAGAGGCGCTGACCCGAGCGTAACCACCGTGTCTGCTCCATTGAACACAGGCGCTGCCATATACACCCTACTCGCTGATGTCTGCAGAAACTGACATCCCGTCGGCACGGTGATGGAGACCCTCCCGATCTCGATGAACCCGCGTGTCGGGCCATCCCGTCTCATCTCTGCGAACGGACCCGGAGTGCTTGCAGTGGTTCCTTTCCTCTCGATGAGCTTCTCGAAAGCGTTTGGCCAGGGCGATGCCTGAAAGGCATAGGCGAGCTGCTTCTCGTCTTGCCTGCTCTCTACGTACAAGGTGGCCTCAAAGATACCCCCCCTGAGCGCTGGGCAGATACCACCAGCAACTGGCATCGTAGTAAGGCTGGCCGGTGTCGCCCCCCCACCTGAGGTTAGCGG
The DNA here is from genome assembly GCA_001513145.1 of Clostridia bacterium DTU025. Lineage (GTDB taxonomy): Bacteria > Bacillota > DTU025 > DTU025 > DTU025 > DTU025. The sequence goes on from LFSP01000026.1 coordinate 4,081, forward strand.
TGTCGTCGAAGTAGCCGAGGAAACGCTCTGACTGAAGAGCGTTCTGCGATAAGGCCGCCCGAGTGCAGAAGGCCACCATCAACACGGCCACCACTACGGGGATGAGTACGGGCACCGACCTGAGTCTCACAATGCCGCTGCCTCCCGTGGTTCCTTGATCCCTGGCGTCCCTTGGGCGTCTTCTAGGCCACGAGGCCGCAGGGCCCCCAGCCTCCACAAAGATGACCTAGCGTAACCCGAGGAACGTGTCATCACGAGAGTAACAGCTGATTAGCGACACGCCATCACCCGAATCGGGTGAATCTTCCGTGGAAGGGGGAGACGGCGGAGCGGCGCGCAGAAAGATCCCCACCCTGTTCGGGTGGGGCATGTATCCACGCGCGTGCTGCTGCCTACTCATCCTGGGATGAGTCATCGCCGCCGCATCCTGAGATGGCCATGTCTATCAGCTCTTCGCGGCTGCCGATGCCGAGTTTGGCGTAGATGTTCTTGACATAGTACTTCACCGTGTTCTCGCTGATAAACAACTCGCGGCCGATCATCTTGTAGGTCATCCTCTGAAGCAGCAGAGCGGCAACTCGACGCTCCCTTTCGGAGAGACTGTCATGGATCGCGAGTCCAGCGACCAGTTGGCTCTGCTCCCCCGTCGGGCCCCCTTCAGATGGCACCAGGTAGGCATGGCTCTTCAGCAGAGGGCAGAGACGTTTGTGGAGAGGGGCAGCAGGGCGAAGGTGATACACACCACCGTCAACGCCAGCAAAGTGGAGTTGAGGACCTGCGACTCCACCGACGCAGCGAACACGGCCTTCGCGATCACGCCCCCCAGCAGTACGCCCATTACATTGGCTGACAGACCGATACCGAACACCATCGACGGGTTCTCGCAGTAATCCAGCATCTCACCGAGGATGCTCCACCAGAAGAGATCGTATATGCCGAAAGCACTCAGCATCAGCGTATTGACGACGAGGCAAAACGTATACAGCCACAATGTAGGGCACCGCCCAGTACCAGCTGGTCAGCCACGTGTGATGGGCGAAGGCCGGGTTCACCACCTGGTACATCGGCCCCGAGTTCACCGTGATCACAAGGATGAACAGACACAGCAAGGTGAGGGCGCTCCCGACGGAGGGACGGTCACGTTCGTCGGTGGGGGCAAGCACCGATACGGCGCCCGCATCAGGATCATGCGCTGGAAGGCGAAACGCAAGTATGAACGCGGCCAGGAGCATCAGCATAGACAGTGCCAGCCCCGCCTCGGGACACACATGGACAGCCGTCATGTTGAGCAGGATCATCAGCAGGTTGGGCCACATGCGGAGCTGGTGGTCCTGATCAGGAAGCCGCAAGCGAGCAACCCCACAAGTATCGCGGCGACGCCGCCAAACACCGTGCTATCCGGGCTGAGCGCGGAGGCGCGCCACAGCTCCTGCAGCATCTGCCCCTCGAAGAGAAGAGACAGCATCCAGGCAGAGAACAGCGAATGGACGACGATCGAGATTCGTCGCGGCCCCAGCCACCTCCACCGATATGGGAGACAGATGCTATACCAAGATCACTCGATCATTGCAGATGCAATCCTCCATACTGCGACGTTTCTGCCCCATGACAGTGAGACAAACAGCCATCCGAACGTGTGAACGGCCCCAGAGAGCGAAGGAACATCTGAGGGACTGATGGCACGTTGCCCTTGACTGTTTTCACCCTCTGCCGCGCCGGCACCCGAGCTTCATCCACTTGCGGAGACCTCTCCTCCTCACTCCACAGTTCGTGACAAAACGGCACTGAGTCGTGTTGCTACAATTCATGTGCTTCACACATCAACACGGAGGAGGGGCAGACATGCTGTCCACGTTCATGCGAGAAGTGTATGATAGGCTGTCAAGGCAGGGACGTGTATGCCAGTGCCAACGCAACGGAGTCAACGGGATCTCAGGTGACTGCGTCAGGTGCCATCACGACACCTATCACGGCACTTACGACTCTTCGGTCTATGGTTGCGACAACTTCGTCCGCACGTACATACTCAGGTACATGGCTGCTCATGTGTGCATGGCCCAGTACTCCATGGAGAACACGCCTGCGTTGGCGGAACGGCTCCACTCGCGCACGCATATCCGCATGGTGAGCCTGGGTGGTGCGTACGGCAACGAAACCATCGCACTCCTCGATCTGGTTCACAGGAGCAATATCCCTGCTCGCGTCACAGCATTCTCGGTGGATAGGGCCGTGACATGGGAAGGCTATCACGACTGGATGGTGCCCAGGTTCTGCGAGCTGTGCGGCATACGCAATTGCACGGCCAGGTTCGTGAAGGCGGATGTGACCTCGCCGGCGAATAGGATCGGAGCCGACGTCGTGTTCGTGCCCTGGATCCTGTCTGAACCGTACGCAAAGGCGTACCAGCTCAGGATCCTCGAAAACGCTGTGAAGCTGGCGTCTGATGACGGATTCGTCATCGTGATGGACAGGGCGGAGGACGCACTGTTCGGCGTCGTCGATGGCTTGCTCGACAAGCTCCAAGGCGTCGACATCCTCGATGTAGCAGACTGCATCTGTCGCCCGATATACGTCGAGATACCGGCAAACATCTTGAATGAGTACAATCCCAAGCGGTGGTTCCGGACCAGCTATAGAGTGATCCGGAAAGCCGCCCAGGCAGCATGAGTCTGGCCAAGGGGGGTAATGCAAGTTGATCATATCAGCAAGCCGGCGCACCGACATCCCGGCTTTCTACAGCGAGTGGTTCATGAACAGGATCAGGGCTGGCTACTGCCTGGTGGCTAATCCCTTCAACCCCAAGCAGTTGAGCCGCGTCTCCCTCCTACCCGGTGACGTGGACGCCATCGTGTTCTGGAGCAAGAACCCTGCCCCGCTCGTTCGGCACCTCAACGAGCTGGACGCCGCGGGCTACCGGTACTATTTCCAGTACACCATCTGTGACTACCCCGCCGAGCTGGAGCTACACGTGCCGCCGCTGGACCACCGTATAGCCACAGCGCGAAGGCTGGCGGACCTTCTCACGCCGCGCAGGGTGATCTGGCGGTACGACCCGATAATCGTCTCAAACAACACCGACATCGCCTACCACAGGCGCGCCTTCAGCCGACTCGCCGCAGCGCTCGAGGGAGCCACGACGCGCGTGGTTGTCAGCCTAGCAGACTACTACGCCAAAGTCCGAAGAAACCTTGGGAACTTGGAGCGAGCGGGATGGCGGTTTCAGGAGTGCTCGGACATGGAAACCGAATGCCGCGAGCTCTTGGCCTGGATGGCGCAGACTGCGTCCGAACACGGGATGGAGATCCAGTCCTGTTCGGAAGCGGTGAGCCTGGCGGACATCGGGATCAAGGCCGGGAAGTGCATCGACGATGGGCTCCTCAACGAGCTATGGGGCATCCCCCTCTCGCGAAAGGACCCTGGACAGCGCGACGCGTGCCTGTGCGCCGTCAGCAAAGACATCGGCGCCAACGACACCTGCCTGCACGGGTGCAGGTACTGCTACGCCACGGCAAGCCTGGCGAGGGCTCAGGCGCGGCGACGGATGCACGATCCTGCATCTCCGATCCTTGTCGGGCAGGCGCCCGAACCCGGGGCGGAAACAGTGGAGGAACTCGCGTAAGTGCAGCAGAAGCTGTTCTAGGCCGGTCGGCCCGCACCGCCCACGGCCCGGAGGCAGCTAGCGGGGCGCCACCGCCGGCGCCCGCGCCCCCGCCCCAGCAGGCCCCCCCACCAAGTGCGGAATACTCCTCGGGTAATCTGGCACTCGGGCCACACAAGGGAGTGATCCGCCTCAGCACCCTCAGAGGCAACCCAATCCGTAGCCCAATCCACGTCCCCTTACTCCAACGCCATCACCGTGGCGCACCCGAATCCTCGAAACCCTGGCCACCAGCGCCTCGGCCGCCACCGTAGCCATCCTCGGCGGCGACGACATCGTCTACGGCGAGGCATTCGGCATGGCAAACCCTCGCGACCAAGTTCCTGCATCCACCCACACTCAGTTCAACATAGGTTTAATCAGCAAAGTGTTCGCGGCCGCCGCCATCCTGATGCTCCGCGACGACAGTCTGATCGGCCTTGACGAGCCGGTGATAGCGCATCTGCCCGAGTTCACAATGGCCCACCCACGCCACACGCTCATCACCGTGCGCATGCTTCTGAACCATACTTCCGGTTTGCCCGGAACCCACGCTGCAATGACGGCTTCACCCTGGCCGAAGCCATCGTCCAGCGCGCCTCAGGCATGAGCTACTCCGATTTCCTGGAAACCCGCGTGTTCCAGCCCCTTGGAATGGTCAATTCCAGCTGCCACTTTGAAGACGGCAACCCTGACCGTGTCCGCCTCTACGAAGAAGCCACGGGCACGCTGCTCCCTTCGGAGTACGCGAACCTACTGGGCTCGGGCGGCATCGCCTCCACCGCCGAGGACGTCTGTCGCTTCGGACAGACGCTCTGGACAGGCGCCCTGCTCCAGCTGCTGGCCTATGAAGGCTGCTACGCCACCACCGGCACCATCTTCAAAGTGCACCTCGACACCGCAGCTAACGCGATGAACGTCGCACTGTACATAGGCGGAGATTACATCCCTTCACAGGCGGAGTATTTGCCCAGCGGATCGAGCCGATCACCGGAGTCGCCAGCGGCAGCTGCTCTCCATCGCTAGGGACCAGGCAGAGCCGCGAATCACGGATCGCGGTGGAGAGATGTGGCTAGAGCTGGTGGGAACGGGATACCTCTTCTCCGACGCCTCACTGACGAAGCCGCTCACACCTGGAGAAGAGATCATGGTCGACGCTGATGGCTATAGCCCATGGAGACGCCTAGCCACCAGCGGCACACTCGTGGTGGATGTCCCGGCCCAGTGCAGAGTGCTGGCGTTCTCCCCATACGGCGAGCTGGCCTACGACAGCCTCATGGACGGCCGGAGGGAGATCCCATTGGAGGAAGGTAGCTTCATAGGCTTCATCGGAAGCCCGGGGCAGGCCTTCAGTCCGACCTTCCAGGCCGAGATCGGATGACCCAGGCTTCCGTCGAGATCACGCGTAAAGAGCTCGGAAGGGTCGCGCCCGTCATGCTTCATGCACGGGACGCGGGCGTTCCGCCCCTTCCCAGCAGGCGCATGCCGTTGAGCGTCACCGCCAGGATGCTCGCCTCGTGCACCGCCATGCCTGACGCCAGGTGCACTCTGCCCGCCAGCACGCCCACCAGCAGGAAGGCCACCACCCCCACCGCCAGGGCAACGTTCTGCTTCACCACGCGAAGTATCCTGCGGGAATCCGCTATGGCCTGAGGGATCCTCATCAGGTTGTTGCTCATCAGGGCGATGTCAGCTGCCTCCATGGCGGCCCGCGTCGCCGAGGCGCCCATGGCTATGCTCACGTCCGCCGTGGCCAGCGACGGCGCGTCGTTGATCCCGTCTCCGACCATCGCAACCCTCGCCCCGTTTGCCTGAAGCTCGCGGATGGTCTCGACCTTCTCGTCAGGCATAAGCCCAGCCCTGATGTCTTCAGAGTGTATGCCAAGAACCTTCCCCACGTGCTCCGCGGCGCGCCGGTTATCTCCCGTCAGCATGACAATCCTCCGGATCCCTTCCTCCCTCAGGGCAGCTATGGCCTGGGCGGCATCGGTCCGGGGCTGGTCGGCTATCCCGATCAGCCCGATGGCGCGGCCGGCCAGGCTCACGAAGGCCACCGTCTCACCCTGGGCAGCGCGATACTCCGCCGCCGCAGCCTGCTCAGGGCCGAGCACGACCCCCACGGCCTCCATCAGCGCCGCATTGCCCACGGCAATGGTCTCGCCACCCTCTGTGGACGCCACCACGCCCTGACCGGGCCTGAGGTCCCAGTCAACCGCGGCCAACGGCCCCACACCGTCAGCCTCGGCCTTCGCCAGTATCGCGGACGCAAGATGGTGCTCCGACCGCATCTCCGCCGCGGCGGCCGCCGCCAGCACCTCCGCCTCCGACGAGCCCTCGAACGCCTCCACCGCCACCACCCTAGGCCTGCCTATCGTCAGAGTGCCCGTCTTGTCGAAGGCCACGGTGTCGATGCGCGCGATGCGCTCCAGTCGCTCTCCGCCCTTGATCAGCACGCCGCGCCGGGCGGCCGCACCCAAACCAGCTATCATGGCCACCGGCGCCGCCGCCACCAGCGCGCCTGGGCAGGAGATCACGAGGAACGTCAACGCCAGATGCGCGTCCCTGCTGAACAGATACACTATAACGGCAGCCCCGATCACCGTCGGCGTATACCACTGCGCGAACCTGTCCAGGGTCCGCTGAACCTTTGGCTTCTGCTCCCCCGCTTCGGCCACCAGGAACACCAGCCGGCTGAAGGTGGTATCCGCCCCCACCTGCTCAGCCCGGACTTCCAGATACCCTCCCAGCGAAACCGAGCCGCTGGTCACCTGGGTGCCGACCCCGGCCTCCATGGGCATGGACTCCCCCGTCACCGACGACGTATCCAGCGACGCGCTTCCCGCCACCACTTCGCCGTCCACCGGCACCAGGTCTCCGGGCCGCACCACCACCACGTCACCCCTGGCCACCTCATAGGCCGACACTTCCACGACCTCGTCGCCCCGACGCACCCTGGCCGTGCGCGGCATGGAGTCCACAAGCTCCTTCAGCGCCGACCGCGTGCGCGCCAGAGTGCGCGACTCCAGCAAGCCCCCGACCACGTAGAGCACCGTGACCACCGCGGCCTCCCAGGCCTCGCCGATGATGATGGCGCCAATCGACGCCAGCACCACCAGAAGCGCGATGCTGAACTGCCTCATTCGCAGCTTGTTCCAGGCCTCCCGCGCGATGGGGGCGCCGGCCCCCACCGCGACGGCAGTCATCAACCAGTTGAAGGCAGACGCGTTCATGGCCACTACCTCGACTACGCCCTGGGCACGCGCCCGGCCACCCCGAGGCCCATCTTCGAGACGATCTCGGCGATCTGCTCGAACGACACGGCGTCAGCGTCGTACGTGACATTCAGGCTGCCGGCCCCGAAGATCACCTTGGCCTCGCTCACTCCTGGCGTTCCCCGAACGGCTGTCTCAAGTTTGGCTGCGCACACTGGGCAGTTGAGATTCGACAGCATTATCATCTCGCTGCGGATGTTCGACATCTGATTACCCCCTTCAAATAGGATCCAATCCATCCTGTCGACTACAGTGTGCCACGTACGCGTCGATGCCCGCATTGACCTACGTCAAGTGCCCTCCAGCGCGCCGGCCGCGCGCCACGCTCGGAACAACGTCTGCCCTCTCGGAACTCGCCCGACTCCCAGCCTAGAGCCCCGCGATCTCCTCCAGCCGCTCGATGTCGAGTATCACCACGCGCCGCGAGCCGTCACGCTCCAGCTCCGCCTCACCGCCCGCAGGCCTGGCTATCAGCCCCTCCTCCTCCAGCGCCCGCAGCCTCCGGCTCAAGCTCTCCGGCGTCGTGCCCAGCCGCGCGGCCATCTCCGACCATGGCCCCGGCAGCACCACCACGTTGGATCCGCCCTTGCCGGAGCATCCGGAGCACCCGCACGCGCCCCGCGCCGCCCGAACCAGCTCAGCCGCCAGCCGCTGGCTCACGTCGCGGGCGCCCAGATCCCCCACCACCTGCTCCGCCCGGGCCAGCCTCCGCACCAGCGCCTCGATGAGCCGCATCGCCGCCTCGGGGCTGGACGAGATGGCCTCTCGCACAGCCGATATCGGAAGCACGCAGGCCAGAGTCTCCTCCGCCGCCACCACGTCCCCGTCGTACCGCGCCGACATGGCCAGGCCCAGCTCGCCAATGAACTCGCCTGGCCCCACCTCGCGCACGATCTGCTCCCTGCCGGATGGCGACACGTGCACCATCCTCAGCTTGCCCGCGGCGACGATCATGATGTTGTCGATGGAGTCGCCTGCCGAGGCTATCAGTTCGCCCCTGCCGAACTCCCGCGGCCTCACCGCCTCCGACAGCCTCAGCAAGGTCTCATGGGGCAAGTCGCGAAAGATGGGCACAGTCCTGACGCAACCGATGTGCGAATGTTCTGACACAGTTCAGCCACCACCGCATTCTGTCATTCATCAGCCTCAACTGCATTCGCCACCGCCGGGTCTTTCCCTTTGAACGCGTCCACTGGAGACTGAACCTCCCCGCGCTGTGCTATCATGTAGCCGAGGAGGTTGACCCCGTGCACCGCATCATGATAGTCGAAGACGACGACAAGATCTCCGAGATACTCGCCGGCTACCTCGCGAAGTACGGCTACGAAGTCGTGCGGCTCCGGAGCTTCCGCGACGTGAAGTCGGAGTTCCTGACGGCCAGTCCCCACCTCGTGCTGCTCGACATCAACCTGCCCTACATGGACGGCTTCTTCTGGTGCCGCCAGATACGCACTGTATCGAACGTGCCGGTGATCTTCATCTCCGCTCGCGCCGGCGACATGGACCAGGTGCTCGCCTTGGAAAACGGCGGCGACGATTACATCACCAAGCCGTTCTCCGTTGAGGTCGTCATCGCCAAGGTTCGCGCCGCCCTGCGCCGCGCTTACGGGGAGTACTCAGTTCAAGCCGAAGCAGATCCTGACATATTCGAAGTGCACGGCCTCTTCATCAACCGCGCCAAGTGCACCGCCGAGCTCCACGGCGCCCAGGTGTTCCTGACGCCGAAGGAATGCCGCCTCCTCGACCTCCTTGCTCGCCGCCCCGGACAGATCGTGCCCCGCGACAGTCTCCTTGAGGCCGTCTGGGACGACGTCGAGTTCGTGGACGACAACACCCTCACCGTCAACGTCGCGCGGCTCAGGCAGAAGCTGCAGTCCATAGGCGCAGGAGGCAGCATCAAGACCGCCCGCGGCCACGGCTACATGCTCGTGCCCAGCTGGGCGTCTACAGAGGAAAACTTGAAATGAGCATCCTCGAATTCCTTGCCGCACGCTTCGCGTTCATCGCCTGCCACATGCTCGCCGGCGGGCTGGCCGTCGCGGTGATACAGCTGGACCTGCTGCGATCCGGAGGCCCGGCGCTCACCGCCGGCTCGGCGGCGTACATCTTCGTCCTGCACGTGGCGGCCCTCGCAACGGCACTGGCTCTGGACTACCGTCGCCAGCAACCGTTTTGCCGTCGCGCCAGCGAGATCGCCGCCGCCGACGACCCGCTGGCCGCGATCCCCTCACTCCCACCGGCCCGCACGCCCCAGCAGCGCATCACGGCCGACCTCGCCCGGGCGATGTTTTCCGCCCACGCTGCCGAGGCGCTGGCCCGCGACGAGCGCGAACGCCTCCGTGTGGACTTCACCAACCGCTGGGTGCACGGCATGAAGACCCCGGTGTCAGTGATCGACCTGCTGGTTCAGCAGTCGAGAGAGGCCCGCAGCCTCGACGAGGCGCTACCGCTGTTCGACAGCATCCAGGAGGAGGCCGAGAGGATCTCGCATGCCCTGGAGATGATGCTGGGCATGGCCAGGCAGGAGCGGTTCTCCGTGGATCTTGCGCCGCAACAAGTGGACTTGCTGGAGGTGGCGCGCGCCGTCGTGAACAAGCACCGAAAGGAGTTCATCAGATACTCCATCTACCCGACGGTGGAGTGCCACTCGTCTAACTCAACTGTGGAGACTGACGAGAAGTGGATCACCTTCGTCGTCGATCAGCTGGTCTCGAACGCCATCAAGTACACGCGCCTGCGCACGCAGCCGCAGACCGTCGGCAAGACTGACCCCGACGCTGCCGCCGGGCGCGTGTGGATCACCATAGACTGCGCCGCCGAACCCGCCGGCGACCTCTCCACAGCCGGCACCACCACGGTCACCACCCTCACCGTACGCGACAACGGCATCGGGATTCCCGCCCACGACCTGCCCAGAGTGTTTGAGCCATTCTTCACCGGCGACAACGGCCGCCTGGCACCGGAGTCCACCGGTATGGGCCTGTTCCTGGCAAAGAAGGTGTGCGCGGGGCTTGGGCACACCATCAAGGCGGAGTCGGAGCCAGGGCAAGGCACCGCCATCACCATCGCTTTCTCCAATACCTCGATAACCCGCGGCCTTACGATAATGTAAGGTTATCAGTCTCCAATGTAAGACTGGCAGATGGAGAGCCTGCCGGCCGCCCTGTAGAATCGATATCGAAAAGCGCAGACAAAGCGGGGACGCAATGCGCAGCGCACAGGGAGGGACTTACAGGATGCCAGTGCTGACAGCACGTGCGCTTACCAAGATATACGGTTCGCCCAAGGGCGGAGCTGCAACCCACGCCCTGAACGGGCTAAGCCTCGAGGTGGATGCGGGCGAGTTCGTGGGGGTGATGGGACCGTCGGGCAGCGGCAAGACAACTCTTCTCAACATCCTCGCCACCATCGATGCGCCCACATCGGGCAGTGTGGAGATAAACGGGATTTCGCCGATGAAGCTCCACGGCTCGGAGCTGGCCCGGTTCCGCCGGCGTCAGCTGGGCTTCGTCTTCCAGGACTTCAACCTGCTGAACACGCTCTCGGTGCGGGAAAACATCGCCCTTCCACTGGCCCTTGACAACGTGCCTCCGCGGGAGATTCACTACCGCGTCCTCGAGGTGGCCGGGCGCCTGGGCATCACGAGCATCCTGGACAAACGCACCTACGAGATATCCGGCGGCGAGCAGCAGCGCACCGCCATCGGCCGGGCCATCGCGCCGCGTCCAGCGATCCTGCTGGCGGACGAGCCCACGGGCAACCTGGACTCGAAGTCGTCCTACCACGTGATGCAGGCCTTCAAGGACCTGAACGAGAAGGACGGCGCCACCATCCTGGTGGTCACGCACGATCCTTTCGTTGCAAGCTTCTGCCAGAGGGTGATCTTCATCAGGGACGGCAAGCTCTTCTCCGAGCTCTGGCGCGGAGCCGACGGGCGCCAGGCCTTCTTCCAGAGGGTGCTGGACTCGCTGAGCCTGCTGGGGGGTGAGTTCAGTGACGTTGCTTCGGCTCGCAGCTAGGAACGTGCGCGTGAACCACCGCACCTATTTCGGCTTTCTGGCCAGCAGCATGTTCGCGGTGGTGGTCTTCTACCTGTTCGCGGCGTTCAGGGCCCTGCCAGACGTAGCCGCCGGCCGCTATGCTGGGGCCGAGGCCATCGCCAAGGGCTTCGAGGTGTGCCAGTACCTGATCGTCGCGTTCTCGGTGTTCTTCACGCTCTACTCCAACTCGGCGTTCGTCAAGTCGCGCAAGCGCGAGCTGGGGGTGCTGGCGCTCTTGGGCGCGGAGAGGAGGCAACTGAGCCTGCTTCTTTTCGGCGAGAGCATGCTGGTGGGGATAACCTCCATCACGGCGGGGTTGGGCCTTGGAGCGCTGTTCGCACGGCTGTTCGTCATGGCTATCGACCGCATCCTGGCCTCACCCGAGCCGCTGCGCTTTGTGGTGCAGGTGCAGCCGATGGTCACCACAGCCCTGGCGTATCTCGGGATCTTCACAGCCGTCAGCGTGGTGAACATCATGCCGGTCAACGTCGACCAGGTGATCCAGTTGGTCAAGGCTCCCCACAAGCCGAAAACCCCGCCCACCTACTCGCGGCTTGCTGTGGCTTTCGGCATCGCATGCATCGCCGCTGGCTACATCGTGGCGTGGAACCTGCCGCCCATAGGAGTGGTGCTGGGATTCCTGCCTGTCACGGCCGTGGTATGCGTTGGCACACACATCCTGTTCACCCAGGGAAGCGTTGCCGTGCTGCGCTCTCTGCAGCGGCGCAAGTCGATCTACTACCGAAGGACTAATCTGCTTACCATCGCGGATCTAGTCTTCAAGATGAAAGACAACGCCCGCATCCTTGCGCAGGTGGCGATACTGAGCGCGGTGGTGCTCACGGCGTCGGGAGTGGTCTACACGCTTGTCGGCATGCCCGACAACCTCACCGCCTCGCACGTGCGGGCCATCTCGTTCCTACTGCCTGCGGAGGAGCAGGCTGAGCAGGTGGCGGCGGAGTTTCAGGCGCGGCTGGCTCAGGCCGGGGCGGACGTGGTCGATTCAGCCACGATGCGGGCTGTTCGCGTGCTGATCCCCGCCGTATCGAAGGACCAGCCCGGCATCGTGGTGCGTGAAAGCGACTACAACCGCTGGGCGCGGCAAACCGGCAAACCGGAAGTGGCGGTGGGTTACGGAGATGTGGTCCGCGCCATGGTGAATCCCGGCGGCGATCTGGGCATAGGCAAGGCCGGCGCGGCCATCGTGGTGAAGGCAGGCGATATCGATCTGTCGTTCATGCTGGCAGGCGCGGTGGACACCACCCTCATCGCAGGATACCAGGTGGCGCGGTTCACCTTGATCTGCGACGATCAGCGCTTTGACGAGCTGGTCAGGAGCCTTCCCGCAAGCCAGCAGGGGGTTTGGTTCAGCTGTGAGGTGTCGAACTGGAAGGGCGCAGTCCGTGCCGAGCAGGTGGCGATGAGGGCGATTCCGGCAGATTACGAAGCGCCATACTTATCCAGGATCCAGGCATACACACGCATGAGGGGCAGCATGCAGATGGCGATGCTCATAGCGATGTTCATAGCGTTCCTCTTCTTCCTGGCCGCCGGATCGATGCTGTATTTCCGGTTCTTCCTGGAGATCCAGGAAGACCAGGCACGATATGTTGCGCTGCGCCGGATGGGCCTTTCGTGGGCTGAGATCAAACAGATGGTCACGCAGGAGATGGCGGTGCTGTTCTTCACCCCGTGGACGGCCGCCTTCGCGCACCAGATGGTGGCCCTGCGGGCATATTCGACCATGACTCCGATGATGCCGCTGGAGGTGTGGAAGTATGGGGTCGCGGCAGCTGGAATCTTCCTCACCCTGCAGACTGTATATTTCCTGCTCGCGCGGGCGGCGTACCTGGAGGAGCTGGCGCCAGCAGTGAGATAGTGACTGGCGTGGCCGACGACTTCGGCAACCCCTCAAACAGCTGTCTCCAAGGAGTTGTGACAGAGCCGACACCAGAGTCCCCACCCACACATGCTTCGGCAAGATCCATATCACGCCGTAGCCGTCAGCCAGATCTCTTGCGATTCTGTCAAGCTTGAAGGTGAACTCCGGCAACGTTACGATCAGGTCAAACGCACTTGTCACCTATTCGCCACCAGCTTTGCCACGACAGGATCACATGTCACCACGAAGCTCTCCGTGCCCTCGGCATCCGGACGAGCAACGGCCACCAGCACCCCGCACCGCACCAGGGCGTCCATGGAGCTCCGCACGTCTTCGGGGTCGGCATCCTGCAGTTCGGGATAATCGGACAAGCCAGCGGCCAGTTCGCACAGCTCCTCATACGGCTCGTCACCGAACTCCAGGGCAAGCTGCACCAGGCTTTGTCCGTACCTCACCTGGTCGATGCCGCATCCCGACAGGAACGCATCCGCCACTCCGTCCTTGTTCGTCAGCAGTTCTTCCTCCATCTGTTCTGCCAGTCCAGTCAGGTTGAAAACACCTTGCCATTCCGGCGCGGTCACGCGCCTGATGAACCCGTCCATCAGGCAAGGCCAGCCTCCCGTGGCGGCCATCACCGCGTCAACCACTTGGGCGTTGGCCGACTTGTCCATGTCATTGAGGTCTCCATGGTTGAGAAACCGTGGCTCCATTGAGTCTCGCTGGTATGGTTATCTGGCGGTCTGCATACCGGCGGCTCGCTGCCTGCTGGATGCTTGGTCTATTCAAGCGATCCTGCCTAGCTCAGCCCACGTGGCACAGACGCCGTCAATGTCGGGGCACGAATGTCCACATCTCTTCTGACCACCCTCGGACAAGAACCCAGACCCTCTGAAGCGGCTCCCCATGGGCGAAATCGCTCGTCGACGCGACGCATACCTTCGTCGCTTTGGGATAGGCTACGTTGGAAGTCCCTCACCGAAGGCCACGGAGAGCGCCATAATCCTTGCGTCCCCGCTTCGGCCGCCGAAGGAGCACGCGGGTACACACAGATGGAATCCTTCCAACAGATATATGAGCAGCTCAACGCGCCTCAGCTCCACATCCGCCCCCACCAATTCGACTTCCGCGACCTCGACTGCCTGTTCTTCCCCGAGCGGCGCGACACCCACCGCCGCCTTGTCGACTGCGACAGCGTCCGCTACCCTGACCGAGCCGACGTGGCCAACGTGATCGACGCGGTGTGCAATCATGACGCCCCGGTCTATGCCATGATCGCCCCTGCGTTCGTGGGGCAGTTCAGCTCAACCGTAACCCCCGGCAAGCTACGCGATGCCTTCAAGCGGATGGGGTTCTCCGGCATGATCGAAGTGGCGCTTTTCGCCGACATCCTCACCCTCAAGGAGGCCTTCGAGTTCGACCGGCATATCCTCACCGAAAAGGACTTCCTGCTCACCAGCTGCTGCTGCCCGCTGTGGATCACGCTGATTCGAAAGCGTTACATCCACCTGGTGCCCCACATACCGCCGTCCGTCTCTCCGATGGTCGCCTGCGGGCGCTCCATCAAGAAGCTCTCGCCCACCGCAGTTACCGTCTTCATAGGGCCTTGCATAGCGAAGAAGATGGAGGCCAAGGAGCCCGACATCGCCGACGCCGTCGACCACGTGCTCAGCTTCGAGGAAGCTCAGGCCCTGTTTACAGCCATGGGTATCGATCCTGAGAGATGTGAAGACGATCTGCGGGACCACTCTTCGTCGGCGGGGAGGATCTACGCGCGCACGGGCGGGGTGAGCCGAGCAGTGCAACGAACCCTGGACCGGATTCGACCCGGACGGCCCATTCCGCTCCGCGCGATACAGGCAGACGGCATGCGCGAATGCAAGGCACTGCTCAACGATGTGCTTGAGGGGAAGATCACGGCGAACTTCCTGGAGGGAATGGGCTGCCCTGGAGGCTGCGTCGGCGGCCCGCGCCGCATCCTCTCGGTCGAGGACGGCACCAGGAACGCAAACTCATACGGCGACCGCGCGGCCTTCCCTACCCCCATCGACAACCCTTACGTGATGGAGCTCCTTCGCCGTCTGGGGTTCGACACCGTGGAGAGCCTGGTGGAAGGCGAGAACATGTTCACCCGGCGCTTCGATTGAATTCAGCGTGCGTCCGCGAGAGCGGTGTGCCTGAGCTCCGAAATGACGGAAAAGTGAGGCGTTGAACGTGAGCGGCCAAGAGCTCGCCTATAGCCCGCACTTCGTGTGCACGCGCGGAGAAGCCGTGGAACTCGTCTGCCAGTACGACACCATCTGGCTCGCAGACTGCGGATGCCGCGGCGAAAGCTGCGAAAGATCGCGCCGGGACGTGTGCATCTGGTTCACCAACAGCCCCTTCGGCAACCCGAGGCCCATCTCCCGGGATGAGGCCCTTGCAGTCATCGAGTACGCCGCAGTCCGCAACTTGGTGTTCAGGCCGTTTCGCGACACGGGCGGCGATCCCAACGCGGTGGACGGGATCTGCCACTGCTGCAACTGTTGCTGCAGCTACTTCCTGAACCCGTCAGAACCTTGCGACAAAGGCCGCTACATCGAGCACACCGATGTCGCCCGGTGCACCCACTGCGGCCTCTGTGTCGAAGTATGCTACCCTGCGGCCCGCTCCTGCGACGGCGGCCAGCTCCACGTGGAAGCCGACAAGTGCTACGGCTGCGGGCTCTGCGTGAGCGCCTGCCCCGAGGTCTGCATCAGCATGGTAAAGCGGTAGGCGACCCCGCCCTCGCCTACCGCCCGCATACCATCTGCGTACCATCACACTGCTAGAAGCTCGTCGGCGCTCCCCTCAAGCCGTGGCACCAGGTCCAGTGGTTGAACGTGGTCTCCTGCACCTGCACCATGGCGTTGTAAAGCGCCAAATCCATCACCGTGCTCCTTGCACCGCCGCTGGCGGCGCCGCGGCTCTGCCGCGTCACATAGGGCGCCAGCCCTGCCACGATGCTCCGGGCAGCCTGGCGCTGGGCATCGTCCCCACGGATGATGGACCTTCTCAGTGCAGTCCACACCGCTGGAGCGGTGAGTACCTGCTCCCTCACGGCATCGGTGAACAGGGCCCAGTCCCTGACCAGCAAGGCTACGATCTCAGCCACCTCATCGGGATCGATATCTCCCGGCACCGCAGCCGGATCCTCCGCCAGCAGCCTCGCGTAAGCGATGAGCTCTCCGTAGGCCGTGGCAGCCACTTCGGTCATCGCAGGCGGACCAGGAGCAAGCACCCTGTCTGGCTCCAGCATGTACCTGCAAATGACCTGCACCACCGGATCGTTCGGATCGCTCCCCAGGAGCCACTGCCTGACCGTGTTGCCCAGCAGCCGCTGAACATCTGCCAGCTGCTGTCGGTCTCCAATCTTCATTACTATGGAGACTATCTCGTGGTACTCGTCGTACACGGCCAGCTCGCTTTCAGAACGCCCAGACCAATACCTCTCCAGCTCGGCCAGCACCACTTCCTCCTCGGCCATGCTCAGCGGAGAGCCCAGCGCGAACCCCACCACGAAGGCGAACGCGTCCGCGTTCCTGGCCAGGCGCCCCGGCGGCTGCGATGAGGCCCCCTCGGCGAGAGAAGTCACGAAGCCCTTGAACACCTGCTCCGCGCGGCTTTCCGAGTACTTGCTCTCGGCGCACAGGTAGTGGAACCACACCGCCTGTTCGGCCAGGGCGTCCGCGATTACCAGCCCTGTCCCCACGTAGTTGAAGCCCTCGCCGGAGTACGCGAGGTCCAGGAACACGGCATCACCTGCGGGATCGGTCTTCCATCCAGTAACCTGAAGACCAGGATTCTGCGCCTGCAGCGCAGCTACCATGAAGCGTGCGTGCTGCTCAGGCCCCCATCCCTGATAATACGGCAGCGCGCACAGACACAGCTGCTCGCCGTCGGGGCCGTTTGCCAGGATCGTGCCGCCCACCTCGCTCACCTGCCAACCCTGCGGGTGGTGGAATGACATCGACCCGTCGGACACCACGTACTTCACCCACTCGATGGAGTTCGAGGCCGCGGCCGCTTGAACCCCGACGGAAAACACAACGGCGATCACGCCGACAACTGCCACTAGATTACGATGCTTACCGATCACCTGCTCCACCAACCTTTCGTGTCGCCGTAAGTAATTTACGCGGCCGGGGCCCGATGTCCTGCCGGAAAGAATGGCCCCGTAGGTGCTGACCGGCGCAGCAGACCGTCATGTGGAATGCAAGAGGCCGGAACCTCAGGGCAACTGCGTGCCCCTTCGGCCTCCAGCCTCGCTGTTCTCATGTGCTTGCTGTGCCCGACGATCCTAGAAGGCGACTCTCGGGATGAAGAGGACCAACTCCGGAATCAGGGCTATCAGAATGGTGGTGATGATCATCACGAGTATGAACGGAACGAGCGGACGCACCAGGCCAGCCACTGGTATCTGGCTGATGCTCGACCCGATATACAGGCAGAGGCCCACTGGCGGCGTCACGTGGCCGATGGCCAGTGCGCAGATGAGCACCAATCCGAAGTGGATCGGATCGATCCCGAAACGAAGCGCAACAGGATAGAGTATCGGCACCATGATGATCTGCGCCGACGTGGGAGTAAGGAAACACCCGATTATGAGCGATATCAGGATCACGACCATCAAGAACGCAAAGCCCGTAGGCACATACTTAATGAAGAACTCCGTCAGCAACAAGGGGATCCGCTCGAACGACATCACCCAGCCGAAAGTGGCGGAAAGCGCGATCAGCAGCATCACTCCGCCGGTGGTGAGGCAGGACCGAATAAGCACTCCTGGGATATCCTTCAGCTTGAGTTCCTTGTAGATGAAGAACCCAGCTATTAACCCGTACATGACCGCAACAGCCGCGGCCTCGGTGGCCGTGAAGACGCCGCCGAAGATGCCTCCGAGAATGATCAGGGGCATCAGCAGCGCCGGCAGCGAGTCGATGAATGTCTTCCAGAGCTCGCTCCATCTGAACGGATAGGTCTTGCCATATCCGTGCTTCTTCGAGATCACGTACGACAGCACCATCAGGCCGATTCCTATGATCGTGCCTGGAATGAACCCGGCCGCGAACAGCTTCGGAACCGGAGCGCCAGTCATCCACCCATAGAGAACCATCACGATGCTGGGAGGGATTATGGTGCCCAGCGGTGACGAGGTTATGGTGACCACAGTGGAGAAGGCCTTGTCGTAGCCCTCTTCCGTCATCGCCGGGATCAAGATGGCTCCAAGGGCAGCGGTATCGGCCGACGCGGAACCGGAGATCCCCCCGAAGAAGAGGCTGGCCAGGATGTTGGCGTGGGCAAGGCCGCCGCGGATGTGTCCCACCAGCGCGTTGGCGAATTTGACCAGGCGTTTTCCGCACCCGCCGGTGTTCATGATGTCGCCTGCCAAGATGAAAAGAGGGATGGACAGCAACGCGAAGGAGTCGATGGCGGGTATCATGCGCTGAGCCACCAGCATCAGCGTCACGCCCCCGCGCCACAACAGGGTCACTACCGAACTCAGACCGAGAGCGAACGGAATGGGCGTGTTCAGAAGTACCATGAGAGCGAACGAACCGAACAGCACTATGGAAGCCATCGGCTAGTCCCCCTTTCCGAGTTCGGAAAGGAACTCAGTTACAGCAATGAATATCATCAGAGCCGCCGATACCGGCACCGCTGAGTAGACCCAGCTCATGGGCAATCTCATGGCCGGGGACTTCTGCAGGTGCACGATCTTGGTGAGCTCAATGCCCTTGGAAACGAGGATGCCGCAGAAAACGATCACGCTCGCGCGCACCAGGATGTCGATCACCCGCTGAACCTTCTGGGGGAAGTACCGCGTCAAGATGTCGAGCCCCTGCTTCATGCTGCTTCCGACCCCAGCTGCGGCACCCAGCAACGACACCCACACGAAGAGGTACCTGGCAAGCTCCTCAGACCAGCTGAGAGGTCTAGCCAGCAGATACCTGAACACCACCTGCAGAAACACGCTCGATGTAGATGGGGTCCTCCATCGTGCGGATCTTCTTGCCCCTGAGGTCGCTGAGGCTTCGGATGGGCGCGCGCGAGTACAGGCTCCTTGAACCACCGCTGACGAACCCCAGTTTCACCAGGCCAGCCTGGAGCATCTCCTGCTCAAGCTGCTCACCCATGGGGCCATCCATGATCATGAACAGGTGATCGAAGTCCCTGAACAGGAACGGAAGGCTGAATACCTGGAAACCTGGCACGAACCCTGCGGTCAGTGCAGAGGTCACAGTGGACACATCGATGGTACCGATCTGCAGGCCCTCCACCAGGTCACGCTCGTTGCCCAGCTGTCCAGCAGGGAAAATCTGAACCTCGACCTGGCCGTTTGAGAGCGCCTCCAGTTCCTCCTTGAACTTCTCGGCCATCAGGTGATAGGCGTGGTCGGTTGCCATGACGTGAGCGAACTTCAGCACTACCCTGGGAGCTGCGGCCGACACAGCCATCGATCCGATCATCATGGCTACGGTCAGGAAAGCTAGTATTCGGGCCACTTTCGACATTGCCTTCATCAAGCGAAACCCTCCTTAGTGATACTCGGTGAGATTACGCGTTTGCGAGACATCGCTGAGTGGATTTGCTGATGCGCGCCGTTTACGCACCACCACCTTCCGCGCGCTTCAGGAACTCTCCTATGGCACGAAGCAGAGCCGCACCCAAGTAGGGGCTCTTCACTTCCATCACCACTGCGCCGGCGAACCCGATATCCTTGAGCGCGGCGAACAGCCTTGGCCAATCGGTGTCGCCTTCACCAGGCGGAAGATGCCGGTCTTGCGCGCATGACCGGATTCCGTCTGACGTGTGCATTCCCAATAGCTCGACGCCCTCCAGGTCTCCCACGGCATCCACTGGGTCCACAGTCACCGTGTAGCAGTGCGATATGTCCAGACAGACGCCAGCCCACTCATCGTCCAAACCAGACACGATCTCCGCCACCCTGGCCGGCACGCATCCTGAAGGCCAGCCGGCGGAGGGCGGCAGGTTCTCGAAGGCGGCTCTAACGCCTGCTTGCCGCGCAATGGCCGTCTGCGATCTCCACAGCTCAACGCTGTTCTTCATGGCCAGCACCCCTGCATCTGCTGAAGGGACCTCATCGCATACGACAGCGGGGTGAACCACAACATAGGCGGCGCCGCAAGCTGCTGCCTTCTCACATGAAAGCTGGTAGCGTCGAAGATAGCCGTTGATGTCTGAAACGTCGAGGCGGGAGTTGGCGAGGAAAGGAGCGTGTACAGATTTGACCGTGACTTCATGCTCTTGAAGGGCGCGGGCGACTGCGACAGGCTGCACGGTGTCAGCAGCGAAATACCCGCTGTCGTCCCAGAGCTCCACCTGTCGAATGTCGGATTCGCTGCAGAGCCGACCTAGCTGATCAGGACCGTAGTCTTTGAAAGCACCACAGGATACTGCAATGTCCAACAGACGTCCCTCCACTACACGTTGGCTGAATCGCTCAGCAGTTCTGAGAAACGAGCAGCTGCCCCGGGATGGAATGGAATGCCGATACTGGCAGCAGCATGGTGGATTGAGAGGAAGCGGCTCGGGTAGACCACGGACTGGAGTTCGTCGATGTGGTCGACTATCGCCGACACGATGGCGTATGCATCGGAATCAGGAAGGTCTTTGTGCGTCACCAGCACGGTGGGAACTCCTATGCTCGGCACCGGCGCCCCCTGACCTGGGTACGTGCCCGCTTCCACCGTGCCAAGGTGCCAGTACGGATGTCGCTCCATCAGTACCTTGGCCGCATCCTCCGGAACCCCCAGAAGCCGGATGGGTTCCTCCAACGCCAGCTCCAGCAGGGCTGGGCTCTGGCCGATGGACAGGAACGCCACGGCATCCACTTTCCGCCGCCTCAGCATCTCAACCGCGGTGGAGAAAGGATACATGCGAGTTTGGAAATCGACGTCGGGCTCGAGCCCCACATGTCTCAGCAGGGCCCGAGCCACTCTGGAAGTGGCGCCTCCCTGAGAGCCCATGGCAACCACACGTCCCCTGAGATCCTGCAGCGACTCGATGCCGGAGCCCTCCAGAGTCGAAAGCTGAAGCTCCAGTGAGTGCAGGCAACACAAGAGCCTGAGGTCCTGGTGCGGAAACTCGAAATCGCCGCGGCCATAGTAAGCGTCCACCGCCGTGTCAGCCTGGGTGATCCCCAGCACGATGCGGCGGTCCTGCGCCNNTTCTCCACGCCCCCGCCTGTGATGTGCACCTGGGGCTTGAGCCACGTGTGCTGCCCGATGATCCGCACTATCCCCTGCCCCATGATGTGGAAGGACCCGCCCGCAGATCCGCTGCCCAGCACATCACAGTACATCGTCAGACCCTGAACCCTGCGGGCGTCAAGGAGATGCGAGATATACTGGCCAACCAGTTCAGCAGCTTTATCAGGTTGCCTGGAACCTATGGCGCTTGCCAGGTCCTCGTGCAAGCCGACCATTCCGGCGATAACCTGTGCGAACCGGCCCCGATCCGCCACGAACTCCAACTGCTCGTCAATGGCTGACACAAGGTCTGCGAGGAGCCTGTTGCGTCCTGCCTTGGCCATCAGCTGATGGAAAGTCTTATCGGCGGCGAGGAGCTTCTCGTCGTCGCGCGCCGCCGCCGCCGCCCTCATCGCGGACACCAGGGCAGACAGCTCATCGACCTGCTGTTCTCCGGCTCTCTCCGCTGCCAACCGCGCCACGGCGGTCTCGACCGCCATCCGAGCCTCAAGCAGCTCCGTGACGCCCAAGCCGTTGGCGAGGGCGCGCCATTGAGCGGTTCTGAATCGGTGTGACGGGTTCGGCCTGGTGACGCGAATGCCGCGGCCGTGTTGCACCTCCACCACGCCCGAGCACTCCAGGCTGGTAAGGGCTTCTCTGACGGTGCCCACGCCCACGTTGAAGGCCTCTGCAAGCTTATCGATGGATGGAAGCATCGCGCCGGGCTCCAGCTGGCCTTCCTCGATGATCCTGAGAATCCCTGCTGCGACTCGCTCCGAAGCGCGCTTTCTCGGCTTATTCACTCCACAATCACCCGATAGAGAGATATGAATTAAGAGATATGATGAGTTGTAAAGTCATCCGATGACACTGCCTGATGACATTATAAGGTGGCACTGGAACGAGGTCAACAACTAGTTAGAGCGATGCCTTGAGGTTCAGTTCCAGAGCGAACGCGTTCTTCAACCCCGAGGAAGACGGCCCGGTTAAGTCGACGGCAGACACGCTGGCCGCAAAGGCAACCGACACGCCCAACGACCACACCTGCGTCAGCTTGTATCTGAGCTCGCCTTTGAGCTGGCCCGAAGCGTCCCACCCACCTGACCCCGCTGCGGACCCCAGTGTATGTGAGGCGCCTCTCACCGAGGCCTCCACCGAAGCAGTGAGCCTGGGGCTCACGGCGATTTCGAAGGCGTTCGATGCGGTGACGCTGTGCTTCCGCCCTGCCGCGGAAGAGATCCACCTGTACGTGGCGGCTGTCACGTTGCTCACGCCATCCTGTGGGCGCCACACCGCCCGAGCGGTGCCCGAGAGCGTCTCCAGCGTCACCTCGCCCAGGTCAGGCCGGCGGGAGAGGCTCCCCCTCCACCTCAGGTCAAGCTGCGGGAGGAAGGCCTCTGACACGGCGCCGCTCAGGCTCATGTAGGCCTGGCAGTCCAGCGCGGTCTTGAGGCTGTCTGGGTATTCTGTCCTGGTTGCCCCGGCGCCAGCCGCCACGCGCATCGGTCCGAAGGCGCCATCCACGCCGGCCTCCACCCCCATGGTCATGCGTGTACGCCCTGAGTGAGGCTCCACACTCTCCCACCGCAGCACGGCGCTGGGCGTCAGCGAACCGTTGACGTGTCCCGGAACCGGCACAGCGGGCACGGCAACTGTGAGGTCCGCTTTCCTGTCGTCACTGGTCTGCTGGCTGGCAAGATCAAGCCGACTCGTTTGGCGGTAGTTCACGGCGAGTGCCACCGGCCCCAACTGCCTGGCCCACCACGCGTTGAGGCTCAGCTCCTGGCTGCCTACGGTCCGCTCCTCCGCACTGCCCAGGGCCATGGTCTTGGCCGGCCGACGGAACCTCGCGGTGACGTGCAGGCCATCGAGGCGTAGGGCCGCATCGCCCCTGATGACGGTCTGCACGTAAGAGCCGCCGGATGCCAGCAGATCGCCTCCAACCGTGTGCTCATACCCTGCCCCCACGGACAGCTTGTCTTCGAGTGCCGAATGCAGCCCTGCCAGCGCAATGGTGCGCTCCTCGCTGTCGAAGATGCCATCGTCCTCATCGTCCAGCTTGGACCTGGTGTATGACAGGTCTATCGTTGGGCCCACTTGGATGGTGGCCGATATCCGGTCTGCCAGGGCCAGCCTTGACGTTGATGGAGCCTCACCGCTGTACGGAACCCCATCGTAGGCCTGGGTGCGGGTGTAGGAGCGCTCCGCGCCCAAGTGCAGCCAGCCCTCGAAGGGCAGCTGGCCGCCTATGCGCCAGGACTGAAGCCCGAGGCGGGGCGTCTGACCTATCCGCATGAAGAGCGGATCCACCGCCTCGTAGCTGCCGTACAGTGTGCCGGCGCCAAGCCGGTACGTGGCGTTGGCGCGGCCCGCAAGTCCCGTGGCGGTATGCCCGTCAGGCGGGATACTGACGTACCTGTGGCGATCCTGGGCGGGGACCCCCAAGTCGCGCCCATCGTGCGCCACAACCAAGTCCGGCGCCGCCACTTCGAACACCAGCAGCTCGTCGCCTCGGGCGGCCGTGCCGGCCCACAGCACCTGCTCGCCGAAGCCCAGGCCAGGCCCTATCCCCAACGCCGTGACGCACCATCCTCCGGTGCCGTCGACGTGAACGATCTCGTCTCCGTTCCAGGCGAACAGCCCGTCCTGCGTGCCGATCCAGAGGATGTCCGCCGATACCGCCAACGCCGTAGCCTTCCTCACCTCCTCTGCGCCTGCCACCAGCCGCCACCGGCCCGAAGCTTCCTTGGCATACACACCTCCGCCAGCCGCTGCGAAGGTGCGCAGGCCCTCGGCGCCCACCTGCTCGACACCTGACACTACGGCAGTCACCTTTCCCTCGAGCTCCCGGCGGAAGACGACGCCGTCAAAGGATGCGAGCCCTTCATCGGTGGCCACCAGCACCGAGCCGCCCAGCGGATCCCAGGCGATATCGAGAACGCGGTCAGACGGCAAGCCGCCGCCAGACGCGCGGTAAACCGTCCAGAACTCGAGATCGTCCACGTGCGACACTGCGACACCGCTGTCTGCGGTGCCGACCCACACGGACCACGGGGTTGCAGCCACCGCCGTCAGCGCGTTGCTGGGCTGGCCGTCTGATGCCAAGATCAGTCTCCAGTTATCCGCAAAGTCAAACGGGCTCTGCCCTGCAGGCCCCGGCCTTGGCCGCACCACCGACAGGCCACCGTCGGTGGCGAAGAACCAGGCCCGGTCGGAGCACCACACGTCCCGTACCCCCGGCGACGCCAGCCCCGAGCCCAGCCCGTAGCTCCTGAAATCGCCCAGCGCGCCGGCGCCGGCGCTGAACCCGCCGGCATGCCCGAGGATCAAGTGCGTCATGCCGTGCTCGTCCCGGGCCGCGGCAACAGCGGACACGGCGTTGGCCGCGTGGGGCTTTGCGTTGTCGTCCAGGGGGAACCGGTCGTGGCTGACGGCAATGTCGCTGGACGCGCTCAGCCTCCCATCGTCGTAGCGCGCCGCGAGCCCCACCACTGTGTGGGAGTTGGGCATGACGGGCAATGCGTCGGGGCTTGCTATTGACTTCGCATCGTCGGAATAGTGTGCCACTTCCAATGTGAACCCCAGCTCGTCGCTGGGCTGCCACCGGGCGGAGCCGCCGACGAAACTCGACTTGTAGGCCGCCTCCGCACCGAACGCGCCCTTCCCGTGCTCGTAGTCCACCCGCAGAACGTCGTCAGGGCCGATCGGGCGCAGAAGCGCCACCGTTCCGAACCGGTAGTCGATGATGTAGTCGTGGTCGCGGCGGAGAAGCTCGCCATTGAGATGCACCTTCTCGCTGCCGTACGCCACTGGTCCCCCCAACTGCAAGACGCCCAGCTCCACCCGGTGCCTGTACTCCACCTGCACCGCATCGTACGAATCGAAGAAGGGTTCAGGGAAATCGAACTCGATGACGCCTTCGTCATAGAACACCTGGTAGACCAGGGACACCTCGGTCTCAACAGGGAAGAACTGCCCTCCCCCGCGCACTTTCACCGTCAGGGAGCCGGGAACCACGTCGGCCTGACCCAGGTGGTAGAACCGCCGTCTCCCGTACGAGCTGGCCGGCGCGTTCAACACGGCCCCCGGATCGTCGTGGGAGAGCCCGGCCACAACGTTCGCGTGCAGAGTCAGCAGGTCCTCAAGGAAGGCCGCCTCGGTGGGGCTGCCGACGATGAAGGGATACCTCTTCGCCTCGGCGCCCGACAGCAGGTTCTCAGAGTTATACCTGGCTATCCAGGCCTGCACGTGGCTGCGGATGATGTCGCGAGCCTCGGTTCGAAGGGCCAGCACCTCCGCGCCGCCGGACAACGCCACGTACTGCCAGCGGTCCAAGGCCACGCCGTCGCCGGCCGCCACGACGGCTGCGCCGCCGCCCGTCCCACCGTCATCGCATAGGTAGCCCAGGTTCCACAGGCGCAGGGTCTGCTGGAGCGTGCGCTCGGCGCCTGGCCCGGCGGCATCGACGTAACGGATCCACACGCCCATGAAATCGTCGTCCAGACCGTCTGACATGATGAAGTGCTCCATCCCATCGATGGACGCGGCCAGCCCCGCGCCGTCCGCCACCGGTGCCGGGGCGTAGCCGGCGTCGCGGACGAACGTGATGGTCTCGTGGGCGGTGCTGCCCTGAAAGGTCTTGCTGGCCATGGTGCCCTGCACGCGGCCGAAGGCCAGCTCAACGTCGAGCCCGGCAAGCTCCGTCTGCACCTCTACCCCCCTCAGTCTCGACGTGTATGAGGCGTACGGGGTGGCCGAGGAGAACGTAACCCCGCCGAACCGCCCTTTCACCACGTCACCGTCGAGAACCAGCTCCAGCACTTGAAGGTTGCCGTCTTCAAGGTTATCAAGAGTTCCTGAGACGGAGACGTTCGGGGCAATCTGGCCCCGCACGTCAAGCGACACGTGCTGCCTGAGATCAAGCGCGCCAGCCGCGTCGCCCGCTGCCAGACCAAGCACCAGTTCCACCTGGCCCGAAACCTCCAGCAGCGGCGCTGGGGGCTGAAACGCCGCCGAACACGCGCAGCCCAGGCCGCCGGCGCTGACAGCCGCCATGATGGCCACAAGCGCCGCGAGCACCGTGGCGGCCATGGGCCGCAGGTTTCGGTAAGCTCCGATACTCACCAACGCTCACCCCATCTAAGATTACGAAATGTTCTGTATTGTCATTTCCACATCTGGAGACTGGACCCTTTCCATTAGCTGCAAGCTGGCGGTAATACGCAGCTACAGCCTGCGGCATACTGCTAGACGACACTTCATCTGAAGCAACAGACAGACGGACTGGTGATGCCATGCGCAAGCCAGAGAGACTGCGCAGCCAGCCGGTGCGCAGCGTGGACCAGGCGGTGGAGCTTGCCGAGGCTGAACGCGAGATGAGGTTCAGCCAGCGCGTCGACGCCCTGGCGGAGGCCATGGGGAGCCCGGCGGACCTCAGCGTCCGCAACCTGGCGGACGGCGTGGCGGCGGTGTATCTCACCACCATGGTGGACGCTGAGGGGCTCAGGGAGGCTGTGATCAGCCCGCTGAGCGGGGTTCCTGCGCCGCGCCTTGCCCACATAGAGCAGCTGATGGAATTCGTGACCGTAGGGGGCATCACGGAGCCGCTGTCGCTGAACGAGGCGGCTGACGGCGTGGCCGAAGGCAAGGTAGCGCTGGTGGTGGAGGACAGGGTCAATCCGTATCTCATCGATGTGTCGACATATGTGGGCAGGAAGGTGGGCGCCGCGGCGACGGAGCCGGCGGTGCTGGGGCCTCATGACGCCTTCAACGAGTCGCTGCAGGAGAACATGGCCCTGATCAGGTACCGCATACGCAACCGGAACCTCACGTTCAGGCGGCTGGTGCTGGGCGCCGACACCGGAACGCAGGTGCTGGTGGTGTACGTCAAGGGAAAGGCCTCCGAGGAGATGGTGGACAAGGTGGTCCGGAGGCTCGAGAGCGCTGACACCCCCGTCGTGCTGGACACGGCGTTTCTCAGGGAGTACGTCACCGGCCACGTGTGGAGCCCGTTTCCGCTGGCCGCGTCGACGGAGAGGCCCGACAGGGTGTGCGGGGAGATCCTGCAGGGCAGGGTCGCGATACT
Source organism: Clostridia bacterium DTU025 (assembly GCA_001513145.1). Classification (GTDB taxonomy): domain Bacteria; phylum Bacillota; class DTU025; order DTU025; family DTU025; genus DTU025. The sequence continues at coordinate 31,222 of LFSP01000026.1, forward strand.
CTGCGACAGCTCGCCGTTTGCGCTCATCGTGCCTGCCCAGTTCGTTATGCTGCTCCATGCCAGCGCCGACAGCTACGACCTGCCGTTACAGTCGTTGCTGCTCAGGCTGGTGCGGGTGATCGGGTGGCTGGTGGCCACGATGGCGCCTGCCCTGTACATAGTGGTGTCGTCTTTCTCGCCGGGGATACTGCCGCCCAACGCCGTCATGAGCATCCAGGCGGCCAGGCAGGGAGTGCCGTATCCGCCCATCATCGAGGTGCTCATAATGGACCTTGCCCTGGAGCTCTTGGCTGAGGCCAGCGTGAGGCTGCCGGCGAACGTGGGCGGTGCGGCGACGGTGGTCGGCGGCCTGATCCTGGGCACGGCAGCGTCGGAGGCGAGGCTGGTGAGCAACGTGATGATCATCGTGGTTGCCGCCACCGCCATAGGCACCTTCGCCCTGCCCGGCTACCAGAACCAGATGTCGTGGCGGCTGACGAAGTACCTGTTCACTGCCGCAGCGGCTCTGCTTGGCCTCACGGGACTGGTCAGCGCATTGCTGCTGGTGGCCATATACCTGTGCAGCATCGACGTGCTCGACACCCCTTACATGTCCCCGCTGGCCCCGTGGAGGTGGACCGCGCTGGCCAAGGACACGCTGGTGCGCCTGCCGCAGCCGTGGACAGTCAGGCTCGAGAGGCGACAGCGCCAGGAGGAGGCGAAGGCCAAACGCAATGCGGGATAAGTACTTGAGCTGGCCGGAAGCGGCCTGGCACATTATGCAGGTGACCGTATGTGCCAACTATCTGTTCATGCCGCAGATACTGTACCAGATGGCCGGCCGGTCCTCCTGGGTGCTGGTTTTCGTCGCCGCGTTGTCAGCGTTTCCGGGGGCGTGGGCCACTTACGCTCTATACGCCAGGTTTCCAACCAAACGGTTGGGCGAGTACCTACCCGAGGTCGTGGGGCGCCCAATGGCCATCGTGATAGCGCTTTTCTTCGCGTCTTACTGGTTCGGAGGCGCCCTCATCGATATCGTCGTGTTCGCGCATTACGTGTCGACCACGTTGATGCACGCCACGCCCATGCAGGTGCTGGTTGGAGTTAACGTACTGCTGGTGCTGACGGTGGGGCTTCTGGGCATAAAGACCCTGGTGCGGGTGGTGGATCTGCTCCTTTACCCCATTGTGCCCTTCGCGCTGTTCGTCTGGATATGGCCGCTGTTCCCCGGTGAACTGGACTTCTCGAACCTGTTCCCCGTGCGGTGGTCTGATTTCACTGAACACGCGTTCCCGCTGGGTATGGGGCTGATCGGGATGTACCACGGCTACCACGGGCTGATGCTGACAGGCCCCGCGCTCAAGGGAGGACCGAAGGCTGCGGCGAAGGCGATGGTCCTTGGGACCCTTGCGGCAACTGCCGCGATGTTCGCTTTCATCGCCTACCCGCTTGCCGTGTTCGGATGGCCCGCCGTCACCCTGTTCTCTTACCCCGGCGCGTCGTTCATCGAGGCGACCGCCCCGCCCACCGGCAACTTCCCCGTGCGCCGGCTGGACCTCCTCACCACCGTGTTCTTCCGGTTCGTGATGATGATTGCAGCCGTTACCTACTTCTCCCTGTGCGTGCATGCCATCGCCGACACGACGGAAGCGCTGTGGCCCTCAGCAGGAAGCCGGGCGAGGGGATTCATAGCAGTCCTCGCCGCCGTGGCGATACAGGCGGTCTCCTATGTGTTCAGAGGGCTCTCGGCAGTTCTCGAGCTGGTGAAGATCTGGATGCCGCTGAGCACGGTTGCGGTGCTGCTCACGGCGGCACTGGCTCTGGCGGCCCGCTTCCGCGGTGTGAAGGAGGGCGCTGGCAATGGCGAGTAGGGCGGCGGTGTGGCTGGGGGCGTCCGTGCGGTTTACGAAGCTAGGCAGGGCTAAGGCTAGGGCTAGGGCTGCGGGCGCGTTTGCCCTGGCTGCGGCTTTAGCTTTCATATGCTCCGGCTGCTGGGACGCCATCGACATCGACAGCCGCCAGTTCTTCTCAGTGGTCGGGCTCGATCCGCCCTCCGGCGGCGACCCGGACGGGGTAGCCCTCTCCATGCTGGCATCAATTCCCACACTTGGGCAACCTAGCCCGGGTTCTAGCGTTGGCGGCGGCGAGCCTCGCCCGCCCAGGGTGTTGATGGAGGAGGGCAGGTTCATAGAGGAGGCCACCGCGATCCTTCGTGGCCGGATGGAGGGGGTGATGGACTTGTCCACCATGGCCTACATAGCCGTCGGCCCCGGCCTCAGTCCCGAGGCGACTATGGGGGCCCTGACAACCGGCGCGTTCACTCAGTTTGGGCCCCTGACCCCCAGGGTGTTTGCCACCGAGAATCAAGCCTTCGAGCTTCTCAGCGCCCCTCTGAAAGGAGACAAGACTCTGCATGACTTCATCAACAGCATCCGCGCCCAAAGCAGGCTCGGCGCCGGGTACGCGCACCACATGCCGGAGCTGTGGAAAGCGCTGGTCACCCTGATCAACCGGTCAGGCGACATGCTCCTGCCCATCATCAACCTGACCCCAGAGAAGGATGGCATAGAGGTGGCCGGCGCCGCAGTGTACGACGGTGCAAAGCGGGTCGGAAAGCTCAACTCCGAAGAGTCGATGCTGGCCTTCTTCGTGTCAGAACGCGTGACCCAGGGAGGTACCATGATCTTTGACTTTGAAGGCCGCCAGCTGATGGTGCGCATATCATCTGTAAGGACCAAAGTCAGAGCCAAGCGGGGCGCGCAGGGCATGCCGGAGTTCACCGCCGACATGGTGGTGAGGGGCTCACTACTGGACTCAGGAGACTACCGCGTGCCACTGGTGGAACGCGGCCTCATCACCCGCGTCCAGACCGCCCTGGAGGAGGAAATGGTCCGCAAGCTCGAGGCCCTGCTGGCTAAGCTCCGGGGCCTCAACTCCGATGCGTTCAGGCTGTACCAGGCTGTGCGCACCGCTATGCCGGACCTGTCCCGCGAGGAGTTCAAGGAAATGTATCCGTCGGTCAAGATGGAGTTCAAGGTGAAGGTGGGCCTTGTGCGGGCCGGGATCCTGCGGTAACGCAGGTGGCAGGCTGGCCCCGGGCAGCGCTCAAATGCCTCTTGCGCAACGTTGTGACATATGGTAAGCTACGCATAATTTATCAGATCGGAGTGATGGTCACAGTGGGGAAGGTCAGGTAGCAAGGACGACGTATCTATCGAATATTCACACCAATTCCCGGGGGCACCTGGTGATCGGCGGATGTGACGCCGTTGCCCTCGCCCAGCGTTTCGGCACTCCATTGTACGTGGTCGATGAGGCCCGTATCAGACGCGCATGCCGCGAGTATGTGCAGAGCTTCGCTCAGTACTACCCGAAAACCCGCATCATCTATGCAGGCAAGGCCTTCATGAACACGGCCATAGTCCTACTCGTGATGGACGAAGGGCTGTCTATCGACGTGTGCTCCGGCGGCGAGCTGCACACTGCCCTGGCGGCAGGCTGCCCCGGCGACGAGATCTTCTTCCACGGCAACAGCAAGACTCCATCAGAGGTGGAGCTGGGGCTGGATGCCGGTGTGCACCGGTTCGTCGCAGACAGCCTGGACGAGCTCAGACTCATCGACGCCATCGCGCGTTCACGCGGGCAGGTAGCCAACGTCATGCTGCGCGTGACGCCCGGCATCGAGGCCCACACGCACGACTACATCCGCACCGGGCAGATCGACTCCAAGTTCGGAATCGTGATACCCAACGGCGACGCCATGCGCGCCGTGGCCTTCGCCCAGAACCTGAGCAACGTGCGTCTGACAGGCTTGCACTGCCACATCGGGTCTCAGGTGTTCGACGTCGAGCCCTTCGTGGACGCGGTGAGCATAATGATGGACTTCGCCCGCGAGGCCCGGGACCAAACCGGCTTCGTCATCGAGGAGCTCAACCTCGGGGGCGGGTTGGGCATAGCCTACAACCCCTCCGACGAGCCCATCAGCGTACAGGAGCTGGCTGCCGCCGTCGGACCTGCACTGAAGGGGGCCGCCATCAGGTGCGGCATGCCCCAGCCCGTTCTCATGCTTGAGCCAGGCCGCTCCATCGTGGGGGACGCTGGCACCACGCTCTACACCGTCAACGTGGTGAAGCACATCGAAGGGGTCAGAACCTACGTGGCAGTTGACGGGGGCATGGCAGACAACCCCAGGGTGGCGTTATACCAGGCCAGGTACGATGCCGTGCTGGCGAACAAGATGAACGAACCGTTGGGTGAGACGGTGTCGATAGCCGGCAACTGCTGCGAGTCAGGCGACATGCTGATCTGGGACATCACGCTCCCCCGGGTGGATGTTGGCGACATCGTGGCTGTATTCTGCACCGGCGCCTACAACTTCTCCATGGCCAGCAACTACAATCGCCACCCGCGCCCAGCTGCGGTGCTGGTGGCCAACGGCCAGGCGGAGCTCATCGCCAAGCGCGAAACCTACGCCGACATGTGCAGGCTCGACGTGGTGCCTCCCAGGCTCCTCAGGGCCTGTGGCCATGTGGCCGTCGGCGACAACGCATAGAGCACATAGCATCTAGGGCATCAGAGCATGAGCGACCCACGTGTGGGTCGGCTTGGGCAGCGATGGCGGTGGTCGGTCCAACGCCCATCACAGGAGCATGGAGTGTATCAGGCACCCGTTACCCGGCGAACGTTCCCTCCCTACGCTTGTTCGAGTACCATGGCTTGCATGGCTCGAAAAGCGAAGGGAGGGAACTCTCATCAGAGCTGTTGTTCGTGCCGACGCTAGCTGGCTGGTGCGCACAGGAACGTACGTTGCGGCGCTGACGGGGCTGCTGTGGGCCGGCCTCACGAACTATCTCTTCTTCCACGCGGCCGTGGAGGGCTTCTCCGTGGTGGTGGCGGCCCTCGTCTACGTGCTGGCATCGTGCACCTACCGCTACACCAACGATGACTTGCTCCTGTTTATCGGACAAGCGCATGTGGTCATTGCCGCCCTGGACTTTCTGCATCTACTGTCTTACCAGGGCATGGAAGTGCTCGCGGCCTCATGCCCCAACACCTCGGCGCAGCTGTGGATCGTCGGGCGCTATCTCTCGGGCCTTGCGTTCCTGGCGCTGCCCTTCTTCATCAATCGCAGGATACCGCATCCGCTGATCCTGGCTGGGTTAGTGGCACTGGCATCGCTCTTCCTGTGGGCGATCTTCGTGGGGAAGATATTCCCTAGCTGCTTCGCCCCACCGGTCGGCACGACCCGCTTCAGGATCCTGAGCGAGCTCGCCATCATTGCCATGGTGGCCACCGGCGCCGTCCTGCTTCGGGCCAGGCGAGCTCAGGTGGACGCCGCTCTCTACAGGTCGCTCATGGTGGCGGCTGCCTGCATCGTCGGCTCAGAGCTCTGCTTCACCGCGCGTTACGACGCCCATGGGGTCGTCAACATCGTCGGCCACATCCTGAAGCTGGCAGCATACAACGCCCTGCTGCAGGGGGTGGTCATGAAGGGCCTCAAGCAGCCGTTCGACTCCATCTTCGCCAAGCTACAAGCCAGCGCCGTCCGCGACCCCCTGACGGGGGTGTACAACAGGCACGGCTTCCGCCTGGCGGCGCAGCATGAGATGAACGCCGCCTCTCAGCGTGGAAGCGGCGTCGCGACTCTCATGGCTGATCTCGACAACTTCAAGCGGGTGAACGACACCTTCGGCCACCAGGCCGGGGACGAAGTGCTCAAGCAGTTCGCGTCAATACTCACGGCGTCCGTGAAGCCCACCGATACCGTGGCCCGTCTGGGAGGAGATGAGTTCGTGGTGCTGCTTCCCGGCGCCGGACTGGACGAGGCGCAAGCTGTCGCCGACAGGATAAAGCGTTCCACGAGGGCCTGGATCCAGTCTGCGCGCATCGCGGCGGGCATCGATGTGAGTGTAGGTGTGGTGGTCTGGTCTCCAAGTATGCGAGCTGACATAGACGCCCTCGTGCACGAGGCTGATGAAGCGATGTACGCGGAGAAAGAGGCGAAGCGCGGCGGCCGCAAGCGGTGATCGCGCCGCTTGGCCGCGTGTCGTCGCCTCTCCTTGCTCGCCTTATCGCACCTGGGCGTGGGCGCTCTATCCTGCACCCACCCTGGCGCCGAGGTAGGCCCTCTGCACCGCCGGATTGCCCAGAAGCTTCTGTCCGGGGCCCTCCATGGTGATCCTGCCGTTTTCCAGCACGTAGCCATAGTCGGCGATGCTCAGGGCGCCGAAGGCGTTCTGCTCGATCAGCAGGATGGTGGTGCCTTCCTCGCGTATGGTCTTGATGATCTCGAAGATCTCCTGGGTCAGCACAGGCGCCAGACCCAGCGATGGTTCGTCCAGCATCAGCAGCTTGGGCCGGGACATCAGGGCCCTGCCCACCGCTAGCATCTGCTGCTCGCCGCCTGACAGCGTGCCACCTGGCTGGCTTATCCTCTCCTTCAGCCTGGGGAACAGACGGAACACCCGCTCCTCATCCTGCGCAACGGCGGCTTTGTCGGTGCGGCTGTAGGAGCCCAGTGCCAGGTTCTCCCTGACCGTCAGGTTAGGGAAGATCTTGCGGCCCTCCGGCGCCATGGTGAGGCCCAGCTTGACGATGTCGTGGGTGCGCATCCCGGAGATCTCCTTGCCCATGAACACGATGGAGCCCGTGCGCTGAGGCACCAGCCCCGCTATGGCCCTCAGGATGGTGCTCTTTCCGGCGCCGTTAGCGCCTATCAGCGTGACGATGCCGCCTGGGGCCACGCGCATGCTCACGCCCTTCGCCGCGTGGATGCCGCCGTATCGGACGTGTACATCAGTTAGCTGCAACATTCTTGTACCCCACCCCCAGATACGCCTCGATCACACGCTGGTTGGCTTGGATCTCAGCGGGCACTCCCGACGCGATGGTCTCGCCGTGGTCCAGCACCGCTATCCTCTCGCATATCCCCATCACCACGCTCATGTCGTGTTCGATCAGGAGCACGGTGAGGTTGAAGTCCCGGCGCACCTTCTGTATGAACTCGCACAAATCCATGCTCTCCTGAGGGTTCATCCCCGCCGCGGGCTCATCCAGAAGCAGCACCCTCGGGCGGGTGGCCAGCGCCCGGGCTATCTCCACCCGGCGCTGCTCGCCGTACGGAAGGCCGCCCGCCGGCACGTCCTTGTAATGAACCAGGCCCAGCGAGTCCAGGAGCTCCAGCGAGGTTTGGATCAGCTCCCGCTCCTCCCTGACGTAGCCTGGGGTTCTAAGGATGGCCGAGCCCAGCGACGACTTGAGCCTCAGGCGGTGGCCTACGATGACGTTGTCCAGAACGCTCAGGCTCCTCATGAGGCGGATGTTCTGGAAAGTCCGAGCTATGCCCTGTTTGCAGACTCTATCAGGCCGCCAGCCGGTGATGTCCACGCCGTCCAGAAGCACCTTGCCTGACGTGGGCCGGTACACGCCGGTGATGACATTGAACACAGTGGTCTTTCCGGCGCCGTTGGGTCCGATCAAGCCGACGAGCTCGCCCTTGGCCAGCTCGAGGCTGAAATCGCGAACCGCCGTCAGGCCGCCGAAACGCATGGTGAGGTCTTGCACGCTCAGCTCGCTACGCTCGCTCATCCTGCCACCTCCTGCTTCCTATTCCGCTTGCGGTCGATCCAGTCGAGCACGCCGTCCCACGTGAACTCGCGCCCTCCGAACAGACCTCTCTGGTAGAACAGGATGATCACCAGCAGCACCAGGGCGAACACCACCATGCGCAGGCCTGGGATCTCAGGTACGTGAAGCGGGCCAATGCTCCAGCCCGACTCTATCGGCCGCAGCGCCTCCAGGAGCACTGTGTAGATCACCGAGGTGATCACCGATCCCGTGATGCTGCCCAGGCCTCCGGCGACGACGATTATCAGGATGTTGAAGGTCAGCATGAAGCCGAATGTCTTCGGATTGATGGCCGTCACCAGGCTGCCCATGAGCGCGCCTCCGACGCCTGCGAAGGCAGAGCCGATCACGTACGACAGAATCTTGTGGTAGGTGAGGTTGACGCCCATGATCTCCGCTGCCACTTCGTCCTCTTTCACAGCCAGCAGGCTGCGTCCATAGACGGAGTTGACCAGCCGTGACGTCACCCACACCGTCGCCGCAGCCCATCCCCATGTCCACCATAGGTTATTGGCGAATGAAGGTATGCCTTTCAGGCCCAGTGCCCCGTTGGTGATAGTGGGTATGTTGTTTGCCACCACTCGGATGATCTCGGCGAACCCCAGGGTGGCGATGCCCAGGTAGTCGCCGCGAAGGCGCAGCACGGGCAAACCGATGAGGTACGCCATGACTGCAGCCGCCAGCCCCGCCAGGAGCACCGCCGGGAACGGCGGAAGCGTCACCGCGTTGAACGGCCAGGCCAGTGGGGCAAGCAGGAAGATGGTCTGCTTTGAGCGCATGGGCAACGTCAGCAGCGCGCAGGTGTATGCCCCTACTGCCATGAAGCCGGCGTGTCCCAGCGAGAACAGTCCCGTGAAGCCGAAGATCAGGTTCATGCTCACGGCCAGTATGGCGTTGATGCCGGCAAGGTTGAGTATTCGCAGATAGTAGCTGCTGAGGTTGTTATTGGCCCACCAGATGGCCAACGCGGACAGGGCCAGACTCAGCAGCGTCAATATGAGTTTCAGGCGCGCACGTCTCGGATCGTGCTGTATCTGCATCCATTACACCTTCTCCCTGTATTCCCGCCCCATCAAGCCAGAGGGCCGAGCGAGCAAGATCACGATGAGCACCAAGAAGGCGAAGGCATCGCGGAAGCCCGACAGCGCCGGCATTGACGCCACCAGCATGATCTCCAGCATCCCCAGGAGCATCCCACCGATCATGGCGCCGGGAATGCTTCCGATGCCTCCCAACACCGCGGCGGTGAAGGCTTTCAGCCCAGGCACCGTGCCCATCAGCGGGTTGATCTGCGGGTACTTCAGGCCCCACATGATCCCCCCGGCCGCAGCCAGGGCGGAGCCCACGCCGAAGGTGATGGCCACGATGCGGTCCACGTCCACCGACATGAGGCTTGAGGTCTCCATGTCGTGGGAAATGGCCCTCATGGCCAGGCCTACCTTGGTCCTGTACACCAGCACCATCAGTCCAAACAACAGGATGCCGGAGAGCAACGGCACTACCCACGCTATGTTGGCCATGTAGACTGAGCCCAGCTGGTATGACTTGCTGAAGAACGCCGGCACCGGGAAGGGTTTAGGCCTTCCGCCGAACACCACGAGACCGAGGTTCTCAATGAAGTACGCCACGCCTATGGCCGATATCAGCGCCGAGATCCTGGGAGCCTGGCGCAGCGGACGATACGCCGCCCGTTCCACGATGACTCCCATGATGGCCGTGACTATGACGGCGATCACGAACGACAGCCACCACGGCAGCCTGAACATCAGGTCAGCGTAGAACAGCATGTAGGCGCCAAGCATGAAGATATTGCTGTGGGCGAAGTTTATTAGCCTGAGTATTCCGTATACCATGGTGTAGCCTATCGCCACCAGCGCATATAGACTGCCCAGCGACAGACCGTTCACCAAGTTCTGTGCGAAAACCGCCCAGGTCAAGATGACACCTCCAATGGCCTCAGCTTGCATAGGCAGAACAGCCGGACAGCGCCTGGTCACATCCAGGATGCCGGCTGCTCTGCTTGCGAGCCCCTAACGGGGATCGATCGGAGTCGGGCTACCTCACGGCTTGATCGTGGTCAGGTACCGGAACTTGCCGTCCTCCACCCGGAGCAGCACCGCATCCTTGGTGGCGTTGCCGCTCTCATCAATGGTGGTGCTGCCTGTGACGGCAGGGAAGTCTACGGTGTTGGCCAGCGCATCCCTGATCGCCTTGGGATCGTCGGAGCCGGCCCGACGGATCGCGTCCACCAGTATGTTGTATGTGTCGTAGCCCAGTGCGCCATTGGCGTTGGGGGTCTTGCCGTACTTGGCCTTGAAGGCATCGACGAACTTCTGAGCCTCAGGGGTTGCCGGCGCTTCAGCGCTGTAGAAGGTGCTGAAGACGATACCCTCAGCAGCCTCGCCGCCTATGATCACGAGCTCCGGAGCGTCGATGGCGTCGCCGCCCATCAGGAGAATCTTCGAGCCCAGAGCCCTGAGCTGCTTGGCCACGAGCGCCATGTCGCCGAAGTAACCAGGCACGAACAGTGCCTCAGCACCGGAGTTGATGACCTGCGTCAGCTGAGCGCTGAAGTCCTGGTCGCCAGTGTTGTAGGCCACCTTGGCCACCACCGACCTGGCATCGCCGGTGAGCTGCTTGAACGTGGCCTCGAAGTAGTTGGCCAGTCCCACCGAGTAGTCCTGCGCAACGTCGATAAGGATGGCGACCTTCCGGATCCCCTCGCCGTACGCGTACTTGGCCATCACTTCACCCTGGAACGGGTCGATGAAGCACGCACGGAACATGTAATCCTTGCCCTCTGTCACGAGCGGGTTCGTGGCGGAGTCGGTTATCATCGGGATGCCGGCCTTCTCGGCAACGTCGCCTCCGGCCATGGAGTTGGAGCTGCCGTAGCTGCCGATGATGGCGATCACCTTGTCCTGGTCGATCAGCTTGGCGACGGCGTTAGCCGACTCCACCGGATCGCTCTTGTTGTCTGCCAGGAAGAGCCTGATCGGGCGCCCCAGCACTTCAGGGGTCATCTCGTGTGCGAGAAGGATCCCCTCCCATGTCATCTGGCCGCCTGCGGCCATTGCGCCGGTCATCGGTTCGTACACTCCGATCCTTATGGGCTCGACCTGCGCCGACAGCCCGCCAGCCAAGACTGTCAGCATCGCTACTACGATTAGTGCCACACACGCGCTGATTCTCCTCACGGTTTCAGACCTCCTATCCTTCAAACTCTCGCGGTCCTGTTGGGGTTCAATAAAACCCCAACTGATATCGCAGTCATTTCTTCATTCGTTGGGAAGTTCCTGCCCTGACATGCACTAAGTTATTCTGGGTATTCCTGATAATATCCGAGACGGGTTCATTGAGCATGCGTTCTCCCTGCGCCTGATCTCGAAGGCAGCTGGCCCGCCTCGGGCCTTCCCGCCGCTCACCTCCATACACCGATTATGCTCTGCATATCTCAGGAGGGTCCACGGGGTTGCGGGTCAAAACCTCTCACACCTGGTCCAGCACATGCAAAGTAGGGAGGTTGACGCGCGATGAGAAGGACCATCCTGATGCTGCTCGCAGCCCTTGTGGTGCTGGGCAGCGCCCAAGCCTTCGCCACGAGCCCCGAGGTCACGGTGGCGGCCGCCCGCTCGCGGCTGGTGGACTACCCGGAGACGCATCCGCTGGTGTGGGGCGAGTTCGACAAGTACCACTACCCCAAGTACGCGGAGATCATCACCATCATGAACAACTGGGCCGCCAAGTGGCCAGACTTGGTTGAAGTGTACAGCGCCGGCAAGTCCTTCGAGGGCCTCGACATCTGGCAGATGACCATAACCAACAAGGCCACAGGCCCTGCGGAACACAAGCCCGCCATGTTCGTCGGCGCGAACCGGCACTCAGGGGAGGTCACCACGCGTCCCGCCGCTCTTGAGTTCGCCTGGAGACTGCTATCCGGCTACGGCGTGGACCCCGAGATCACCTACCTGCTCGACAACTTCGCATACTACGTCAGGCCCGTCGAGAATCCCGACGGCTCAGAGATGTACCTGAACACCGCCCAGACCAACCGCTCGACCGTGCGCCCGTACGACGATGACGGCGACGGCGTCTGCGATGAGGACCCCGGCGATGACCTCGACGGCGACGGCTTCATCAGGCAGATGCGGCAGTACGTTGGCCCCGGCAACGGCAACTACATCATCGACCCCAACGACCCGTCCGGCAGGATCATGGTGCGCGTAGGCGACGGTAACGGCGACTACCTGGTGATGAACGAAGGCATCGACAACGACGGCGACGGCCGCATCAACGAGGACGGCATCGGCGGCCTGGACCTGCACCGCAACTACCCGGAGAACTGGAGGCCCATGAGGGAGGCCACCGGATACGGCTGGACGCAGGGCGGCGCAGGAGAATACCCGCTGTCGGAGCCTGAGATGCGCTCCATGTTCCTTTGGATGGTGACGCACCCCAACATCTCCATCGTGCAGACCATGGATACCGCTGTGCCAATGCACCTCAGGCCCCCGTCCACTAGCAGGACGGAGGAGTCGATGTTCCCCGAGGACGCCGCCTACTACGTGTGGTTCGACACCCACGGCAAGGAGCTCAGCGGCTACGCCAGGGCAGGCGACGTGTATCAGGACTACGGCGGCGGCAGGCCGCTGTTCGGCCACTCCCCCGACTACGGCTACTTCCAGTTCGGCGCCATCTGGTACGGCGACGAGCTCTGGGGCCGGCAGGATTACGTTGAGGACTACAACGGCGACGGCGTGATCGACATCTACGACCAGCTGTGGATGAACGACAACATCGACGAGATCAAGGGTAAGCTCTTCCAGGACTGGACCCCCGTGGAGCACCCCGACCTCGGAGAGGTGGAGGTGGGCGGCTGGAACCCGAAGTTCTGGAACCAGAACCCTCCTGCAGGCAGCTTGCTGGCGAAGGCCGTTGACAAGCAGACCGCCTTCAACATGCTGCTGGCGAAGTCGTTGCCGAAGCTGGAGGTCACCGGAGTAGCCCTGCAGAAGCAGCCTGACGGCAACACCCTGCTCACCGTCACCATCGCCAACACCGGCTTCCTGCCTGACGCGCTGACCCAGGCTAAGCTGGTGAAGATGGTTAGGGAAGGCACGGCCGCGCTGACGCTGGGCGAGGGCCTGTCGTTCGCTGAAGGCTCCGCCCCGAGGTCGCAGGACATCGGCACTTTCGCCGGCAAGCTCGACCCTGAGGGCAGCGTCAAGACCGTGAGCTGGCTGCTTTCAGGCTCCGGCGAGGCCACGCTGACGGTGAGGTCCACCAGAGGCGGCCAGTTCGATACTAAGATCCAGGTCTTTGACTTCTAACCCGGAATCGATCTGCCAGGCACACCCCGCAGGGGCAGTGGGCGCGCCGCTGCCCCTGCACGTCTTTCGCTCTCTACCTTGCGCCTGCGATGGCGGGTGTCGCCGCTGAGTTGCTGGGCGTCTCCACGAAGGTTGAGTACAAGCCCAAAGCCTGTGCGATGAGCATCGCGATATCGGTGTTGTCAATGAGATCGACGTCGAAGAGGTCCTGACCCGGACCCTCGGCGAAAAGGGGCACTTCCCACGCGGAGTGCTCGTCGGAGCCGAACGAGATCTCGCCCCTCTCGTCGACTGTAACCATGCCGGTTTCGTGATCGGCGGTGACCAGTACCAGAGTTCGGCCGTCGGTCCTGGAAAACTCCAGGGCCACTGCCACCGCCTCGTCCAAGGCAGTCACCTCGGTTGGCAGAATCAGGGCGTCGTTGTCGTGGCAGGCGATGTCAATCAGATCGTTCTCCACCACGAGGAAGAAGCCCAGGCGGCCCGCGGCGGTGGCGGTCGCGGCTTGGTCGGCGGCAGCCGAGAGCAGCTCGATGGCCTTCGCTGTCATCTGCGCGAGGCTTGGTTGCTGAGCCGGATCGCGGGCCAGGTGATAGTCGAGGCTGTCGCCGGCGAAGAGGCCTAGTAGCGGCAATCGCTGCGCAGCAGCCAGGCTGGCGCTGTCGAACACCACCTCATAACCTGCGTCCTTCGCCTGCTCCAGGGGCGGGTGCGACCGGTCGTACGTTCCGGGGAGGAAGTCGGCTGCGCCGCCGCCTAACATGACGTCGGGCCGGGTTTCCACCATCTGCGCAGCGATGATCCTGGTGGAGCGCCTGTCAGATACATGCGCCGCGAACGCTGCCGGGGTTGCGCTGGTAAGGGCGGCGTTGGTCACGAGGCCTGTGAGGCCGCCGGCGTCGCGCACGGCTTCGAGGACCGTGGTGAGCCGCCGGCCGAACTCGTCCACACCAACGTGGCGTCGGGTGGTCTTGTGGCCCGTGGCCATGGCGGTGGCGGCCGCAGCGGAGTCAGTAACGGCGCCTCCCAGCGCATGGGTGGTCACCCTGGTCTGGATGGGCATGCAGGCGATCGCAGGCGCACCCAAGCTTAGCTGGCCGTAGCCCATGCCATCGCCGATGAAGAGGATCACGTTGACGGGACGCCGGGCTGGGGCCGATGGCGAGGCGTCGGTGACCGCTGACAAAGCCGCGGGCGAAACCGGCAAGGCTCCGAGAGTCGGCGCCCCGATCCCTCCGGCTATGAGCAGCAGCGTGATACAGGCTGTGATCAGCAGGCTCGCGCGCAGCGGCGTCCGCTTCATGTGCTGACCTCCGAGGTCACAGCGGCGCGGCCAGGGTAGTGGCCGGGCTCGTCGACCGGCTCACGCACAGGCCTGCAACTATGCTCATAGTCAGGCTGGCCCAGCGCCGTCGTGACTTTTCATACAGTGTAGCGAAAGCTGCGCGTGTTGACAACTGCTTACGTGGGCAACGGGGCGGAAATCTACGAAGCGCACGGAGAGGCGGGGCGAGGCGGCACGTGACTGACACCGCAGGGGCTGAGGGGCGGAGTCCTCGTTTTGGAGGAGCAGTCGCGTTTGCGCTCCTCTCTTCGTAGGAGAACATCCGGGTAGGCTCCTCCGAAGACAGGAAAACCCCCAACGTGGAAGCGCGCGTTCGGCTCCTTTCGAGAGCCTTCGAGCATCGGAGGCCAGGCCAAGGCGCCTAGCTGGGATTCTCGCTTACGGCCTTCACGGCTCATCGTCAGACTGTTCGCGTCTCGGCCGCCAGCGGGGCTCCTCATCAGGTTCCGCAGGTGTGCTCCTCCATCGGGAGGAGCACCCGCCGAAGTGCTCCTCTCGATGGAGGAGCACACCCCGGTCTGCACCTCTATCTCGACGGAAACTCCAACCCATGCTCTGTCCCGTCGACGCTTCGTACAGATCGGCCAAGAGGCCGCGGCGTCTACCTGGACCTTTGGATCGAGTCCCGCGCACCGTATCACGATCTGACTCGCAGCAGACTTGTCGACGGCGCTGAACATGGCCCGCGGCGGAGGTTTTCCTCCATCGGGAGGAGCACCTGCCGTAGTGCTCCTCCCGATGGAGGAGTACACCCCGTTTGGCTCCTCTTTTTCGCCGAACTCCCCCAACTCGTGCGCCGTCCCCCCGATCCTTTGTACAAGTTCCCAGAGACTCGCCGCGTCTACCTGGGCCTTTGAATCAAGCCCCGCGCACCGCGGCACCGTCTTGCCCGCGACGAACCTACCGATGGCGCCAAACATGGCTCGCGGCGGAGGTTTTCCTCCATCGGGAGGAGCACTACGGCAGGTGCTCCTCCCGATGGAGGAGTACATCCCGACCTGCTCCTCCTTTCCGTGGAAAACCCCAACCCCAACTTAGCCAAGCCCATGAACCATCCCAGACAAGCAATGTTAAGCACCGCAGTTACCACATGATCCGCGACCATCGCCCACACTGCCACGGCCGCTCCCCATCCAGGCCTTGACACCAGCGTACATATGAGGACGCACCTGGCGACGTTGCCCGCGAACACGTTCGCCGTCACCGGCGCCATCTGGCCCAACCCATGCAACACCCCGCTGCACACCATTCCCAGATATACGAAGGGCGCGGCCACCGACAGCGGACGCACGAGCGGCGCGATGTGAGGTGCCCCGTACAGCACACGCCCGATCAAACCCGGAACCAGGAACAACACAGCGGAGAAAACCGCCCCCACGGCACCTGCGATGAAAAAGGCCTTGCGCAACAGGTCGGCCACTCTGCCGTACTGCTTTGCCCCCATTCGCTCAGCCACCGCCGGCGTCACCACCTGTATGATGGGCCCTATGGCCATCATCGGAAAGTACAGCATCGGCGCCACCATGCCGGTAACCTCGCCGAACGCCTGCGCCGCCTCGGACTGGGTTAAACCCGCCGCCTGCAGCTGGCGCGGAACCAACGCCGCATTGACCACGCTCATGATGCTGTTGAGCATGACCGACACCATGGCGGGAAGGCCAAGTCGCAGCAAGTCTCTGGTGTATCTTCCACTTGAGATCGAAGACCGTCTTCCCGCGCCACCGCCGCCCGCCATCAGGGGACGAACCCTCAGACCAAGGATGGCCAACGACCCAAGCTCCCCCACGACCATGCCGCAAACCATGGCCGCCGCGGCCGCCCCCGCGCCAAACGGCAGGAACGCCACCAGCATCGCAAGCACGCTAGGCACTCGGAACACGGCCTCTGCTACGTTGGCCCCGGCCACCGCGACGGCGCCGCCGAACCCGCGCAGGATTCCCCTGAGAACAGCCGTGATGGTGGACGGCACCAAGAGCAGTCCCAGGCACCTGATGGCCAGCACCAGCCGCACGTCGTCGAAAAGGAGAGGCACCATGAGCGGCGCCCCGACCCAAACCAGCGCCCCTGCCGCAAGGCCGGAAAAAGAGGCAGCCGCCAGAGCGGCCCTGGCGTACTCCCTGGCCTCGTCAGGCCTCGAGCGCCCGAGGCTATCGGCGATTCGGCTCACCACTGCGATGTGGAACCCCAGTAGGGCGGCGCCCGACGCCAGGCGGTACAAGGGAAGAGCCATCTGGAATAGCCCCAGCACCTCCGCGCCCACCATCCTGGCGACGATTATGTGGTATACCGCGCCTATCCCCCGGGTCACCGCACCAGCAGCGGCCAGTGCGATAGCGCCTGCAACGAGAGTCCTTTTTCTGCCCGCGGTCATCTGCGAACTCACCATCCCACAGACTGATGGCTATTCGCCTGCGCACCGCAATAGAATGAGGCAGGCTCGGCGTACGCCTGCCTGCCCCTATAGCGTAAACTCGTCCGTAAACTCGTCGGTCGGCTCCGCGGGCCTGCCCTGTTGGCCTATCCTGCGGGCCTACTCGTTGCGCTTCTCTATGTAGCGCTCCAGCTTTCTCTTGACCCTCTGAAGGGCATTGTCAATCGACTTCACGTGCCGATTCAGTTCCATCGCGATCTCCTGATACGACTTGCCGTCGAGGTACGCGTTGAGCACCTCTCGCTCGAGATCGCTCAGGAACTCTCCCATCTTGACCTCGATATCGATGAACTCCTCCCTGCTGATGACCAGCTCCTCGGGATCCGTGATCTTGTTGCCCGATAGCACGTCGAGAAGGGTACGGTCTGACTCCTCGTCATAGATGGGCTTGTTCAGAGAGACGTAGGAGTTGAGAGGAATGTGCTTCTGCCTGGTGGCAGTCTTAATTGCGGTAATTATCTGTCTTGTAATGCACAACTCAGCGAAAGCGCGAAACGAAGCGAGCTTGTCCGATTTGAAATCGCGGATAGCCTTGTAGAGGCCGATCATTCCCTCCTGGATGATGTCCTCTCTGTCCGCCCCGATCAAGAAGTAGGAGCGCGCTTTAGCTCTCACGAAATTCTTGTACTTGTTGATGAGGTGTTCCTCTGCAGACCTATCACCAATCCTTGCGAACTCAACAATCTGCTCGTCAGCCAGATCATCGTAGCAGACGCAAGATTCGCGTTGCAGGTTGGCTGTCAAATGAATTCCCTCCCGACACCAGACAGACTTCGGAGAGCGCCAAGCTTAGAAATCGAGCTCTACGAGTCACTTCCGGCGGGATTCCTGCGGAGAACGGAGACAGTGAAGATCCTCCTCGTAGGTCACCGACATTATATCGCAGCGTACCAAGAGGGTCAAGCAAACTGGCTGGTCAAGCCATCCATAGAATTAGCTATCACTGTCAGACTGACCCACCGGTCCTCCTTTCTTCAATCGCTGTCTGACTATCTCAAACGCCACCACAGCCCACGCCACGCCGGCATTCAGAGACGCGAGCTTCCCACCCATGGGTATGTTAACAGTGAAGTCACATCTCTCCCCCACCAGCCGTGACATGCCCCTGCCTTCGCTACCCACCACCACCGCGATGGGGCCGGTCAGGTCCGCATCCCACAGGGGCAAAGGGGCCTCAGGCTCGGTGCCCACCACCCACACACCCGCCTGCTTCAGCCGTTCTATGCAGTTCGCTATGTTGACCACTCTGGCCACAGGGGTGTGGGCCGCCGCGCCGGCTGACGCCCTCACCACAGCCGGGCTCACCTGGCTGCTCCTTCTGGCGGGGATCACGACGCCATGGGCTCTTGCGGCGTTGGCCGTCCTTATGATGGATCCCAGGTTCTGCGGGTCCTCGATGCCGTCAAGCACCGCTATGAAAGGGTCCTGTCCGGCGGCGCGAGCGGCCTCCAAGATGTCGTCGATCTGCACGTAGCTGATGGGCGCGAGGAACGCCAGCACCCCTTGGTGATTGCCTGCGCCCGCCTCTGCCGCAGCCCGATCCATCGTCGCCCTGTCGACAAACGACACGGGCACCCGGTGTTCCCTGGCTAACGCTAGGACCTCCGGGTCAGAGCCACCCTTCACAACGAGGATCTTGTTGACCTGCCTGCCCGACTCAACGGCCTCCACCACTGGCCTGCGGCCCCAGACCACGTAGTCGCAGTCCTCCCCTGAGTCACGCTGGTCGCGCTGATCGAGCGGGCCTCGTGAGGCGCGTGAGCCGCGCAACCTCCTCGGGTCACCTGAGCTGCCTGTTCCGCCCGGGCCGTCTGCCCTCACCCTCCTCGGCCTGTCCCCCTTGTCGCGGAACCTAACCATCGGAACCCTCCCGCCTGTCTCCACATCCTTCGTTGACGATCTCGAGAGCCATGTGGAGCAGCTCATCAAGGCGCTCCGAACGGCCGGTGAGGTACGCGTGGCCCAGGAGCGTCTCGAAACCGGTGGAGTGCCGGTACTGTCCTGTCTCGCTGGAGTGCACAGCATGGTGCGGCCTGACATTGCGGCCTCGCCTCACCAGGTCCTGCTCCTCTGGGGTCAGGTGATGGGCGAGCTCCTGCACCAGCCTCGACTGCCCCCTGGCGCTCACGCACCTGAGCGCCGCGCGATGCAAGTCATGGGCCGTAGTTATCCCCCGTGCGGCGGCCACAAGCTGGGTCCTGACGAACAGCTCCCACACGGCGTCGCCCACGTACGCGAGGACCGTGGGCGACACCTCCCGGACCTGCTCGTCACTGAGATACACGCTTCCACCTGGCGCCATCTCTCGTGTCCTCAACAACTATGCCCAGCTCCGAAAGCTCGCCTCTGATCTTGTCAGACAGAGCATATTGCTTCATCGCCCTTGCCTCCGCCCGCACGTCCAGCAGGAGCCGGATCAGCGACTCCACCAGCTTCGCATCGCCGTCGCCACCGGCCTCCGCCCCGGTCTCCGCAGTGGCATGCGCCGAAAGAAGGGTGTCGAGGTCCAGTATGCCCACCACGTCGCCGAGTTCCGCCATGGCAAGCGTGGCTGCGGCCACCGCCGCCCGCACGGGCTCCGACTGGCCCTGACCCGGCTGGATGCCCTGGTTGACGTAGGTGTTCAGCGCTGTGGCCAGCTCGTGCAGGGCGGCGATGGCGCCGGCGGTGTTGAAGTCGTCGTCCATGGCCTCCTCGAAACTGGCCTTCGCCGCTGTTATCGCCTGGGCAAGCTGGGTTTCAGGCCTCACCGCCTGCTCCAGCTGCTCGCGGGTCCAGCCTTTCATGCCGGTGGCGAACAGCGCGTTGGCGACCGCGCTTTCCAGCCTGGCCAGGGCCTTGCCGCACGCGGTCAGCTCCTCGTCGCTGAAGTTGATGGGCTTGCGGTAATGGTTGGAGATGAGGAAGTAGCGAACCACCTTGCCGGGATACTGCTTGAGGATGCCCCGAACCGTCTTGAAGTTGCCGAGCGACTTCCCCATGCGCTGCCCATCGATGTTGACGTAGCCGTTGTGCACCCAGTACTTCACAGGCGGATGGCCGTTGGCGCCGTGGCTCTGGGCTATCTCGTTCTCGTGATGCGGAAACACCAGGTCAACCCCACCGGTGTGTATGTCGAACACCGGGCCCAGGTACTGCGTGGACATGACGCTGCACTCGATGTGCCATCCCGGTCTGCCGGGCCCCCACGGTGAATCCCACGCCGGCTCCCCCGGCTTTGCCGCCTTCCACAGAGCGAAGTCGAGGGGATCCTGCTTCGCCTCGCCCGGTTCAACCCTGGCGCCCGCCTTCAGATCGTCGATGTTCTGACCCGAAAGCTCTCCATATGGCTCAAAGCGCGATACGTCGTAGTAGACATCGCCGCCTGCCACGTAGGCCAGGCCGTTGTCCACGAGCTTCTGGATCATCTTGATCATGCCCTCAACGTGTTGGGTCGCCCTGGGCTGAATGTCGGGAGGCCGCACCCCTAGGGCCTTCCTGTCTTCAAAGAAGGCCTTGGTGTACTCGTCTACTATGTCGGCGGGCTCCACTCCGCGCTCGCTGGCTCGCTTAATGATCTTGTCTTCAATGTCGGTGATATTCTGCACAAGGGTGACTTCGTATCCCTTGTACTGGAGGTACCTGCGTATCACGTCAGGCACCACGAAAGCTCTGGCGTTGCCTATGTGAAAGTAGTCGTACACTGTGGGACCGCAGCTGTATATGCCCACTTTGCCTGGGTTCACGGGTACGAACTCCTCTTTACGCTTCGTCAGGGTGTTGTATATCCTGATCGCCACTGATGGGCCCTCCCCCGTTCCGTTCTTGCCAGGCCATCAGCACCACGGCTGAACACGCCATTGACTCCAGCCGCCCGATGGCGCCCAACAACTCGGTGGTCTTTGCCTTAATATTAACACAGTCTTCGGTACAGCCGATGGCAGCAGCAAGCCCCTCGCGCATCCTCTGGGCGTATGGCGCCACCTTGGGCGCCTGGGCGATGACGGTTACGTCGCAGTTCACCGCCGTGAACCCGTGGGCTCGGCACATCTGGGCCGCCTGGGCCAGAAGCTCCATGCTGTCGGCACCCTCGTACCTGGGGTCGGTGTCAGGAAAGTGCCTGCCGATGTCGCCCAGGCCCGCCGCCCCCAGCATGGCGTCGCACACGGCGTGGGCCACCACGTCAGCATCTGAGTGGCCGACGAGCCCCAGATGGAAGGGTATCTCAACCCCTCCCAGCACGAGGCGTCGGCCGGGGGCCGTCCGGTGGATATCAAACCCTTGCCCCACCTTGATGCGGGGCGCCTGGCGCCTGCGCAGCCCGAGCGTGGCCTCGGCGATGACCATGTCGTCAGGGGAGGTGATCTTTATGTTCATGGGCTCGCCCGGCACCAGAGTCACCCGGACGCCGGCGGCCTCCACCAGCGCGGCGTCGTCTGTTGCCCGAAGTCCGGTACGCCTGGCGCTGACGTGTGCATCGATTATTAGCTCTCTTCTGAAAGCCTGGGGGGTCTGCACGAGAGTCAGGCGGGCTCTGTCGAGGGTGCGCACGACGGTGCCCTCTTGCACCTCCTTGACGGTGTCGGTGGGCTGCAGGCCGCACGTGGCAGCCCCGTGGCGCACGGCCGCCTGTACCACGCTCTCCACCAGTCGGGGGCTGGCCAGGGGCCTTGCGCCGTCGTGTATCACCACGATGGGATAGTCGTCAGCTTCGCCCTCAAGCTCGCCGCTGACCAAGACGCTCTCCAGGGCGGAAAGGGCGGAAAACACCGACTCCTGCCTGTCGTGCCCTCCCTCCACCACCATGCAGCGGCAGGCGGAAGACAGGGAGTATCCACGCACGATGTCCTTCTCGAAACGCTCCACGTCCCCGGGCGGCACCGCCACCACCACCAGCCCCACGCTAGGCGCAGACGCCACCGCCCTGATGGCGCGGACCACCACCGGAACGCCTGCAAGGTGGAGATACTGCTTGGGCACGCCAACGCCCATACGGTCGCCGCGCCCGGCCGCCGCCACGATGGCTGCGGCGACCTTCCTCGCCGATGACACCATGGGTTCACACCGCCCTGTTGTCGGCCGCCTTCAGCTTGGCGAAGATCATGCGCCCCGCCGAAGTCTGGAGCACGCTCGTGACCATGACGCCGATGGAGTCGCCTATGTGGCGCTTGCCGCCGTCCACAACCACCATGGTGCCGTCGTCGAGATAGGCAACGCCCTGCCCGGCCTCCTTGCCGTCCTTCACTACGTGGACGGTCATCTCCTCGCCAGGCAGCACCACGGGCTTGAGCGCGTTGGCCAGTTCGTTGATGTTGAGCACAGACACTCCGTGCAGTTCCGCTACTTTGTTGAGGTTGAAATCGTTGGTGAGGATCGTGGCGTTCATCATCTGCGCCAGCTTGATGAGCTTTGCGTCGACTTCGGCATCGTCCATGCGCTCGTCGACTATCTCGATGGTGAGGGATTCGTCCTTCTGCATCCTCTTGAGGATGTCCAGGCCACGCCTGCCGCGGTTCCGCTTCAACACGTCGCTGGAGTCGGCTATGCGCTGCAGCTCCTCCAGTACGAAGCTGGGGATCACCAGCACGCCCTCGAGAAACCCGGCATCGGCGATGTCAGCGATCCTGCCATCAATGATCACGCTGGTGTCAAGCAGCTTGGGGCAGGCTCTTGCCACATACGCCCTTGACAACGCGCCCCGGCCGCCGCCGCGGGCCGCCCCGCCTCCGCCGCGGCCTCGCGCCCCGCCGCGCTGGCCGAAACGGGCCGGCGCTTCACCGTGCTCGCCGTGGTCCCATTGATCCCCGTGCCGCGGCGCCATGGCCAGCAACACCAGTATCTCGTCGCGTTTGTGATAGCCCACCACTAGGCCCACCAGAGCCAGCGCAACGTTGACTCCTATGGCTATGTAGCTTCCTACGTTGGGTATGAGGGCGATGGGCACCGCCAATAGATTCGCGATTATGAGGCCAACTATGATGCTGAACGCTGCTGACACAGCGCCAGTGGCGGAGAGGTGGCGCACGCCTGTGTCGACCCACAGTGAGAATGCCGAGAAGGCGCGGCCCACCAAAGGAGCGATGAGAAATCCAATGAGTCCTCCGCTGGTGACAGTGCCCACCATCGCTCGCAGCGCGACGCCCTGGCTCGTCGGCGCCATCACTGTCAGCGGCAGGCTGCGGGAGATCAAGTACCCCACGATCATGCCTGCCCCTACCATGAACACCCGGAGTCTGCCAAAGCGCACTGCCGAGATCACCTCCAGAAAGTCGGACCGGCTGAGCCGGGCCGTTCCAACTTATCGTTCCCAGCTCCCTGCCTAAATATTGAGGCCCTACTCGCTCCCGTTGAGTATGGCCTCGATGCCGGACGCGACCTCCTCTGCCGACTTGTTCTCGACAATGCACAGCTCGCTGCAGAGGATCTGCTTGGCGTTCTCCAACATGCGTCTTTCCCCTGTTGACAGGCCCTTTTCCTTGTCCCTCAGGCCCAGGTTCCTCACTACCTCAGCTACGGTGAAGACGTCTCCGGTCTTCAGCTTCTCCATGTTGGCCCGGTAGCGGCGGTTCCAGTTCTGGCTCATGGCAGTCTTCTCGCCCTTGAGCACCTCATACACCGCCGGAACCTCTTCTGGGGAAATCACGGGCCTAAGGCCCACTTCCTCAGCGTTGCTCTTCGGCACCATCACCTTCATGTCACCTACGGAGAGGCGCATGATGTAGTATTGATCACGATGCCCGAGGATCTCACGCTCTTCGATCTTCTCGATTACCCCAGCTCCGTGCATGGGGTATACCACCTTGTCGCCGACTTTGAACACGGCTCACATCATCCTCCTCGGACCACCTTATGAAATTGTACCATTGCCTATCGAGATTGACAACGTTACTGCCCGACCGTATAATCAAGTTGAACTTGGCACACGCCATCTATCCAGCGTGGGCCGGTTTTGGAGGTGACTTGCCTTGGCGGACTTCTCTTTCGCGGACTTCCAGGCGGCAGTGTCGGATTGCCTCATTCGCCATCGCAGCGTCCTAGATGTAATCACCAAGTTCCAGGAGGCAAGTGCCAGGGTGAACCGCGCCGTAGCCAAGTCAGTCACGGTGTGTGGCTGCATGGAGATCAACGCCTCCAAGCAGCGGCTGCCTGAGCCCGCCGACGACATGTCGCTGTCAGACCTGAAACAGCTCATGAGCACCCATATCGCAGGCGAGCTCTGCGCGGACTGCAAGGACGCCCTAGAAACCGAAGTCGGCCGTTGCCTCTACTACCTGGTGGCCCTGTGCAGCGTGGCCGGCATCAACTTCGACGAAGTCATGACCCGCGAGTGGGAAAGGCTCCACATGCTGGGCCTGTTCAACATGAACTAGAGAGCCAGGCTGCGAACCACCTGATCTCGCAGGCGCGACAGGCCTTCGCGCACCGCTCTGGCCCGCACCTCGCCGATGCCTTCTATCTCGTCAAGTTCCTCGGTTGTGGCTCCCCTTATCGCTTTCAGCGACCCGAACCCGCTCACCACGTTGTGTATCACCGACAGCGGCAGCCTCGAAATCTTCGACAGCGCCCTGTAACCCCTTGGCATCATCGAGGACTCCAGGCTCACGATGGCGCTCTGTGTGACGGCGCGCCCAAGAGTCGACGCGTCCAGCACCTCGTCCACCGGCCACTCCCCGATGGACCGCAGCAGCTTCTCGGCCTCCTCCTGCCCCCCGGAGGGCAGGTAGTCCATCATCACGAACAGCGCGTCCTCCCACGTGCCGCCGATTATCTCGTCAGACTGCACCTTTATCAGTCGGCCCTCTGAGCCCAGTTCGGCGATGTAGTCGGTGACTTCCTCCCACGCTCGCCTCATCAGCTCGTAGCGCTGGATCACCCTGACAACGTCGGCCACGGTGACCTCCTCGATGAACTCCAGCGCCGAGAGGTTGGTCAGCGCGCGGGAGAACACTTCCTTGTAGTTGGCCATGGTCTGCAGGGCCTGGTTGGCCTTGGCCAGCACCACTCCGATATCGCGCAGCACGTATCGGGTATGCCCCATGTATACCGTGATCACCGACCGCCGCTGGCTGATGGCTATCACCAGCTGCCCGGTCATCTTGGCCACGCGCTCCGCTGTGCTGTGACGGAGCCCGGTCTCACGAGAAGGGATGTCGGGATCAGGCGATAGAGTGGCGTTGGCCCAGACTATCCTGTCTGCAGTGGAAGAAAGGATGATGGCACCGTCCATCTTGGCGAGCTCGTAGAGGGCGGCAGGCGAGAAATCGGCGTTGAGCTTGAAGCCCCCGCTGGCTATGGCCAGCACCTCAGGAACGTCGCCAACCACCACCAGGCCGCCGGTACGGGCCCGCAGTATGTTGTCGAGCCCCTCGCGCAGCGGCGTACCCGGCGCGACCATGCTGAAGATCTTGCGCATCCTTTCAGACGACATCGGCTCCCACCTCCCGGCCAAGCCCATCAGAGGGCCGCCCTTTGAGCCTCCCCGTGGGCCTTTGCCATCAGGCCTCCTGGAAGGCCGCATTGATGGCCTCCCTCACGGTGGAGGCCCCGACCAGTTCCACGTTGCCCCACGTTCCCAACGACGCCGACCCGACCGACGAGCCCGACGAGCTCGAGGCGCCTGACGCGCCTCCTGCCTGGCCCTGACGACGCGACAGAGCCCTCAGGTTGTGCCTGGGCATCACGCACCTGGTGAACCCCAGCCTCTCAGCCTCCGCCAGCCTCAGCTCCGCGCGGCTGACCGCCCTGAGCTCTCCAGCAAGGCCCACCTCCCCGAACACCACCGTGCCCTTCGGCACCGGCCTGTTCCGAAAGCTCGACACGATGGCGCACGCAACAGCCAGGTCGCTGGCGGGTTCCGCCAATGTCAGCCCACCCGCGACGTTCACGTAGACGTCCTCGCCGCCAAGGTTGAAGCCGGCACGCCGATCAAGCACCGCTACGATGATGGACGTTCGGTTGTAGTCCACGCCAGTGATGGTCCTGCGGGGAGTGCCAGTCACCGACCTCGCCACCAGCGCCTGCACCTCCACCAGCAGGGGCCTCGCCCCTTCCACGCTTGCGGTGACAACCGACCCCGCCGCCTCGCCCAGACGCTGCGAAAGCAGCGTCTCGGAGGGGTTCGCCACCTCCTCGAGGCCTCTGTCGGTCATGGCGAAGATGCCCACCTCGTCGGTGCTGCCGAATCGGTTTTTCGCGGCCCGCACCACGCGGTGGGCGTGCACGCCCTCACCCTCGAAGTAGAGCACGGTGTCGACCACGTGCTCCAGCACCTTCGGCCCGGCGATGGCGCCGGCCTTCGTCACGTGCCCCACCAGGAACACCGGGATGGCCTGCTCCTTCGCCAGCCTCATCAGGGCGGCGGCGCACTCCCGCACCTGTGTCACGCTGCCTGGCGATGACTCCACTGACGGATCATCCATCGTCTGTATAGAGTCTATCACAACCAGGGCAGGGCTGAGCCGGGCCGCCTCATCGATGACTTTCACCACGTCGGTTTCGGCCATAACAAGCAGCTTCTCCGAGGAGACGCCCAGCCTCGCTGCCCTGATCCCCACCTGACGCGCAGACTCCTCACCCGTGACGTACAGCACCGCCCCGTGGGCCCGAGCAACGTTCTCAGACACCTGCAGCAGCAGGGTGGACTTGCCTATGCCCGGATCGCCCCCGATGAGGATCACCGACCCAGGCACTATCCCGCCGCCCAGCACCCGGTCGAACTCCGACAGCCCCGTCATCAGCCTGGGCTCGTGAAGCGAGGCCACCTGGCCCACAGGCACGGGCCGGCCGGAGTCCTCCCTGCCGGCACCAGCGCTGGCAGCCGCGGCGGTGCCGGCCGAGCGGGACGCGGCCCTGGAAGGCCTGGCGGGCCTGGCCAGGCCCGGGTCGAACCTAGTGGTCTCCTCAAAGGTGTTCCACTGGGAACAGCCCGGGCACCTGCCCATCCACTTCGGCGACTCGTATCCGCACTCTCTGCAAGCGAATACCTGCTTCGGTCCTTTCATTGAGCCACCTTGAAGACTATCTTGCCGTCCTCGGCGTCCACGAGGACGGCCTTGTCGTTGGATACCTGACCTGAGATGATCTCGTCCGAGAGTTTGTCTTCCACCATGCGCTGCACGACACGCTTGAGGGGCCTCGCGCCGTAATCCGGATCGTAGCCCTCCTTCACCAGCAGTTTCTTCGCCTCAGGCGTGAACTCCAGCTTGACTCCGGACGGCTCCACACGCTGCTTCACTCCCTCGAGCACCAGGTCGATGATCTTCTCCATATGCTCCATCTCGAGGCTGTGGAAGACTATGACCTCGTCCACCCTGTTCAGGAACTCCGGCCTGAAGGTGCGCTTCAGCTCAGACAGCACCTTGTCACGCATGCGCTCGTGCTGCGCCTGGCTGGACGTGTCCGCCACGAACCCAAGCACCGCGTCGCGCTGCAGCTGGGTGGCTCCGACGTTGCTGGTCATTATCAGCACCGTGTTACGGAAGTCCACGGTGCGCCCCTGCCCGTCGGTGAGCCTGCCGTCGTCAAGCACCTGGAGCAGGATGTTGAACACCTCAGGGTGCGCCTTCTCGATCTCGTCGAAGAGCACCACCGAGTACGGCCGGCGCCTCACCTTCTCCGTGAGCTGCCCGGCCTCCTCGTATCCAACGTATCCGGGAGGCGCCCCGATCAGACGGCTCACAGTGTGCCTCTCCATGTACTCCGACATGTCCAGGCGAATCATGGCGTCCTCGCTGCCGAACAGCGCCTCCGCGAGGGCCCTGGCCAGCTCCGTCTTGCCCACACCGGTGGGGCCCAGGAACAGGAAGGACCCAACCGGGCGCCTGGGGTTCTTCAATCCTGCATGTGCCCTTCTGACGGCGCGGGCCACCGCCTCCACCGCCTCATCCTGCCCGACCACACGCTTGTGCAGCACTTCCTCCAGGCGCAGCAGGCGCTGGGCTTCGCTCTCCTCCAGCTTCGCCACGGGGATCCCGGTCCACGACGCCACCACCTCGGCGATGTCGTTCTCGGTGACCTCAGCTCCGTCGATGTAGCGCCGGTTCTGCCACTCGCGGCGCAGCTCCTCGATGTTGTCCCGCACCTTGCTCTCCTGGTCCCGCAGGTCCGCTGCCTTCTCGAACTCCTCGTTCTGGATGGCTGCCTCCTTCTCCACCTTCAGCCGCTCCAGCTCCTCCTCCAGCTGCTTCAGGTCCGGCGGCGCCACATGGGTAGCAAGGCGAACCCTTGACGATGCCTCATCGATCAGGTCGATGGCCTTGTCAGGCAAGAACCTGTCGGTGATGTACCTGTCAGATAGCGTCACGGCTGACCGCAGCGCCTCGTCGGCTATCTTCACCCTGTGGTGTGCCTCGTACCTGTCCCGAAGCCCCTCCAGAATCGCGATGGTCTCGTCGACGGTGGGCTCTCCCACCATGATCGGCTGGAACCTGCGCTCCAGGGCGGCATCCTTCTCGATATGCTTGCGGTACTCAGTCAGGGTGGTGGCGCCCACGCACTGCAGCTCGCCCCTGGCCAGCGCTGGCTTGAGTATGTTGGCCGCGTCGATGGCCCCTTCTGCGGCGCCCGCCCCAACCACCGTGTGCAGCTCGTCGATGAACAGGATGACGTCGCCTGACCCGACGATCTCGTCTATCACCCTCTTCAGCCGTTCCTCGAACTCGCCGCGGTACTTGGTGCCCGCCACCAGCGCCCCCATGTCAAGGGTGATCACTCTCTTGTCGCGCAATAGTTCAGGCACGTCTCCCCTCACCAGCCTCTGCGCAAGGCCCTCCACGATGGCGGTCTTGCCCACCCCGGGGTCGCCTATGAGGACGGGGTTGTTCTTCGTCCTGCGGGAGAGTATCTGGATGACCCGGTTCATCTCGTTCTCCCTGCCGATCACGGGGTCGAGCTTGCCGTCACGGGCCATGGCGGTGAGATCGCGTCCGAACTGCTCAAGGGTGGGCGTGCCCTTCTTCCTGCCCTGACGCCCTTGTGCCGTGCCTTCACGCCCGGCCGGCTGCGCCGGCCCGGCGCCGTCACCGCCTCTGCCGGCGGCGGATCCCTGGCTCAGCAGGGAGATCACCTGTTCCCGCAGGCGCTCCAGGTCAGCGCCGAGGTCTTGCAGCACCTGCGCCGCCACGCCCTCGCCTTCACGCACCAGACCCAGCAGGAGGTGTTCGGTGCCCACATACCCATGGCCCATGCTACGGGCCTCGTCTATCGCCAGCTCCAGTACGCGCTTGGCCCTGGGGCTCAGGGCCACGCCCATCACCGTAGCGGGGTCGCCTCTGCCAACTATCGACTCAACCTGGCTCCTGATGGCATCCGGACTGATGCCCAAGGCCGCAAGCGCCCTGGCGGCCACGCCCTGGCCCTCGCGGGCAAGCCCAAGTAGGATGTGCTCGGTGCCTACGATACTGTGGCCGAGCTTTCGGGCCTCGTCTTGCGACAGGAGCAGAACCTTCTGCGCCCTCTCGGTGAATGACCCGAACATCATGTATTACTCCTCCTTATCAGGTGCTGAATTGCTACCTCTGCTCGCTTTGTTCGCTTTCTCGAAACGTTCACGGATGATCCCTGCCCTGGCAATGTCCCGCTCCCACACCGAAAGCTCGCGCCCGAGGGCACGCTGGACGTGGGCGGGCATGGTGTCCACCGACAGCCTTGTGAGCAGATCGTCAGGAACGTTCGGGAGGATGCCCATGTCGGCCCCGAGCTTGACGTCGGACATCAGCTTCAGCGCCTCCTCCGAGGGCATCATCCTAGCGTTAGTCAGGATGCCGAACGACCTGTAGAGCCTGTCTTCGATCTGCGGCCGGGCGTCGTCAAGGAGCGCCCGCCGCGCCGACCGTTCGCTGTCGATGATCTGCCTGACTATGGCGCCGAGGTGCGCGATTATCTCCTCCTCGGCTCGGCCCATTGTCACCTGGTTGCTCACTTGGAACAGGTTGCCCACGGCCTCGGTGCCCTCGCCGTATATGCCCCTTGTGGCCACTCCCACCTTGGACGCGGCCCCCAGCACCTGGCCCACGGAGTTCGTGATCACCAGGGCAGGCAGGTGTAGCATCACCGACGCCCGCATCCCGGTGCCCACGTTTGTGGGGCAGGCGGAGAGGTACCCCAGTTCAGAGTCGAAGGCGTAGTCCAGGGTCTCCTCGATGGCGTCGTCCGCTGCCCACGCCAGCCGCAGGGCCTGCTCAAGCTGGAAACCGGGGAGTATCGCCTGAATCCTCAGATGGTCCTCCTCGTTCACCATGACACACAGGGAGTTGTCGCGGTTCAGGATCAGCGCCCGCCCCTTCGGCTCGCTTACGTGCTGCGGGCTGGTGAGATGCTCCTCCACCGCGATCCGCCTGTCCATCTCGGACATGTCTTCGAGGAGGAGTATCTCCAAAGGGCCGATGGACGGCGTTGACTTCGCCGCCTGGATCACCTTCTCCCTCGCCTGCTGAAGCTGCGACGCGTCTGACCTGTTCGGAAAGGGCATCCCCACCAGGTTCCTTGCGAGACGCACCCTACTGGACACCACTATGTCTGAATCCGGCCCGCCGCCAGATATCCACAGAGCACCATCCCTCATCACCGCTGCTCACCGCCTGTCGCCTGACCGTCCTCGTCTTCACGTTGACCGGCAGCACCATGCATCTGCTGCTCGGCCTCAAGCTGCCTGATCCTGTCGCGTACCTTAGCAGCCTGCTCGTACTCCTCCAGCTCGATCAGGCGCTTGAGGTCCGCCCTCAAGGACTCCAGCTCGCGGCGGAATCGGATGGCGTTGCCCGATCGCACCGGGGCCTTGCCCGTATGACGGGTGTGCCCGTGTATCTGGCCGATAATAGGTCGGAGCATCGGCTCGAACTGCTGGTAGCAGTCGGAGCACCCCAGAAAGCCGGTGCTCGTGAACTGCGCGTACTC
Organism: Clostridia bacterium DTU025; assembly: GCA_001513145.1. GTDB lineage: Bacteria > Bacillota > DTU025 > DTU025 > DTU025 > DTU025. Next base: position 61,805 of record LFSP01000026.1, read on the forward strand.
AAGGCCGCAGGTGGAGCACCTCCTCCGTGTGCTCGCAGGCACGCTCACCGGGCACACGCCGGAGCCGCCGCTCTGAAGCAGCCCAGCTACGAGGTTCGAGAACCCGAACTTGGGCATGGTGAATACCTGGAGCTCCCCTCTTTCGGCGGCGCACTGCTGGCAGAGGTGCAGCTCCGTACGGACTCCATTTACGATCCTGGTAACATGCACGTTGGCCGGTCGTTCCTTGCACGACTGGCATAGCATGGTCATCTCTCCTTTCGATGGGCCTGGCCCTGCATCAGCAGGAACCTGATCACTGCCCTGAGCGCTCTGGCCCTGACGAGGTCGCCGCCCTCGCCGTCCAGGTCTTCATCGGCTCCCACCGCAGCGAGCGCGGCGTCGCCGTCGCGCTGGCTCATCACGCCAGCATCAACCAGCCTCGCGATGAGCTCGCTGGCGGTGGCCGCGTCAATCCCCGACTCGAGCCGCGCGCTCACCTCGCCCAGCACCTCCGCGTGGTAGTCAAGGCCAAGCTTCCAGATCCTGATGTGCCCGCCGCCGCCGCGGCGCGACTCAACGATGTAACCCCTGGCCGGCGTGAAGCGCGTCGACAGCACGTAAGTGATCTGTGACGGCGCGCATCTGAACCTCTCAGCAAGCTCCCGGCGCTGGATCTCCACAGGGCGACCCAGCCCGCTATCGGCGCCTGCAGCGCTTATCAATAGCTTTATGTGTCCCTCGATGTAGTCAGCCAGACTGCCCATAACACTTCCCCGTTCATCTGACCTTCCTTGACCTTACGTACGTTATGATACACCACCGCCTGTCAAATACAATACCCTTGAAGACAGAAGGTCAAGCAAAGTCAGACCGCGTGGCGAGAGGGGCCCGCCAAGCTTGACGGCCCAAGCCGACCCATGGACGCGTCGCTTACGCGAGGCTTCTGCCCGCCGGTTGGTCGTTGTCACTCCAGCGCCGCACGGAGAGGGAAGCGCTTCGTGGTGTTTAGCGGACTCGTGGATGGCACAATGCGTGTAGCTTGGAAAGGTAGAGCCGGCGCCGAGGCGCCGGCTACCACCCCGCCGGTGGGTCGCCGCTCCCGCTCATTGACGTTCACGTCACTGGCCCATGGAGGGATCGGATTTCGGAACGAGCAGCCCGCGGGCGGGCCGCTCCAATTCTATCCGTCAAGGGCCTTGGAGAAGTTGCCTATGATGAGGTTGGGGAAGCAGTCCTGCAGGTGGTATATGGCCGCCACCATCCCCCGCGGCTCCTCCCGCGAAAACGGCTTGAGCATGGTGTCGGAGAAGACGTCCGGATCGATGTTCAGGTTGCGCAGCTGCAGCATGTCGATGCCAGTCTCGTCGATGAAGTCAGCCAGGGCGTCCACTTCCGGCTCTGTGTCGGAAAAGCCGGGATAGCACAGGTAGTTGATGGAGACGAAGGCCCCAAGCGCCTTCGCCACCTTGATCGACTCCACGACGTCGCGAAGTTCGTAGCCGGCCGGACGGTGGTATGCGTGGTACCTGTCGGGCCTGGCGCTGACGAGGCTCACGCGGAGGCTGTCCACGCCGGCCTCGCAAACTCTACGTATCGCGTCGGTGTCGCCTGCGTTGGTGTTGATGTTTACGGTGCCCCTGCGCGTGGCCGCCCTGGTCAGCCTGACTGCCTCGACGATCAGGTCAGCCTGAAGCGTCGGCTCGCCCTCGCAACCCTGCCCAAAACTTATGATGGCATCCTCCGCGTTCTCCAGGTGTTCCACGGCGATCTCGACCACCTCATCGCGCGTGGGCACGAAGGATATGCGTTCCTGTGGAGACGGACAGCACTCCGCAGGCTGCTTCGATATGCACCCAAGGCATGCGGCGTTGCACGCGGGCGAGACCGGGATCCCGCCCTCCCATCTCCGGTAGAAAATGTTCTGCGCGGTGAAACAGCCGTATTCCAGACTGCACTTGGCCAGCTGCGCTAGCACCCGGTTGTTCGGCGACCGCTCAAGCCTCCGCCTCACGGCCTGTGGCAGCGAGTCCAGGTTGTAGTGCCTGGGGTCCCAGGTGTCCCGGTGGTCGGTGCGGACCGCCGCAACCATCAGCTGATCTCCGTCCAGTGCAACGGCGGCATAGCCGAAAAGCGGCAACGCTGGCGCTCCCGCCTTGCGGGTGTACGCAGGCAGGTAGGTCCTGGTGTAGCCCTGAGGCAGCATGGCAGCCAAAGCCTCGCCCGGCCCGGCCGACACGAACTCGCCGGTCGCCTCAGCGATGCCCACCGGTACCCTGCCTGGCAGTCGCATAAGAGTTGCCCCCTCGGGCATAGGGATCATGTCATCAGCCGCGAGCTCGAAGAAATAGTCGCCCGCGCGTCCCACCGCGCGGGCGTTATCGTTTCGCAACACGCGTGCTTTCCTGTCTACAGCAGCAACACTCAGCATACGTGCTCCCCTACTTGAGGTCTACTTCAGGTACTTGAGAGGATCCACCGAACTGCCGTTAATCCTGATCTCAAAGTGGAGGTGAGGCCCGGTGCTATTGCCCGTATTGCCGGAAAGCGCGATCCTCTCACCGGCCTCCACCCATTGGCCCACGCTCACCAGCAGCTTGGAGTTGTGGCCGTAGCGCGTGGTGATGCCGTTGCCGTGGTCGATGATGACGAGCCTACCGTACCCAGACTGCGTTCCCGAGAAGATCACCTTCCCGGCAGCAGCCGCCCTCACTGTAGTGCCGATGGGGACGGCCAGGTCGATCCCGTGGTGCGTCCTGCCCCACCTGAGCCCGTAATTGGAACTGATCCTGCCCGTCGCGGGCCATGCGAAGGACAGAGCCGACGTGCCACCGCCTGATGACCCATCCCTGGAGGAGGTGGAACCACGCGAAGCCAGCTGCACTGTGGAACTCTGCGACGACAGGGGCCTTCCGCCTGGGATGACCAGGACTTGGTTGAGGGCAAGCCTATTCGGATCATCAAGGGCATTTGCCTGCACTATCTCCTCGCCGCTCACACCGTAACGCTTGGCGATGGTCCAGATGCTCTCGCCGCTTCTGACCTTATGGATGACGCCGGATATGGAGGGGAACTCCAGGACCTGACCGACCTTGAGCTTGTTCACGTTGGTCAGGTTGTTCGCCCAGGCAATGGTGTTGATGGTGACAGAGTACTTCGCCGCAATAGTGGAAAGGCTCTCACCCTGGGCGACGGTATGCCTTATGATGGTTACACCCTCTTGGGACTGCGAAGAACCTGTGGACGCCAGCTGCAGAGCACTCCGTCTGGGTATCAGCTGTTGTGCGGCGGCGAGGAGAACGGGAGTGCCGCCTGTACGCATGTACTCGGCCGCCACCTCGCCGATGGCAGTTACGGGGGTTCCAGTGAACAGACCGAGGTCCCAGGATGCCGCCACCTCTTCGCTAGCTCCATAGGCAGCTAGGAGCGCCGATCGGCTTCCTGCCGCCAGCCTCTGCACCAGGTTAATGCACGGGTTCTTACTGATCCTTGCTTCGAAAAAGCTTGTATAGTTCGTCGCCTTGGTTACACGGCACTGACTGGCGACGCAAATAGCTGCCACGATGGCGAACGTGATCGTAACCGTTCGCTTGTTTAGCAACTATCTCCCCCCTAACCATGCCACACACCAGCGGGGTGGACGTGCCAATTTAACTCAAGTATACCACATGCGGAGACCTAGTTCGACCCGGAGTTGTCCAGGTGACGCAGGTTCTCCGCGAACTGCGATTTCAGTATGATGGAGATCAAGTCCTTATTGGACTTGGTGTTCTTGATGCGGTCGATCAGGAACTGGGTCGTGTCGGCCTGGCTCATGTTGGCCAACGCGTTCCGAAGGACCCACATGCACTCGACTTCCTCCGGCGAGAGCAGCAGCTCCTCCTTGCGCGTGCCCGACTTGTTCACATCGATGGACGGGAAGATGCGCCTCTCGCTGAGCTTCCGGTCGAGATGCAGCTCCATGTTGCCGGTGCCCTTGAACTCCTCAAAGATGACGTCATCCATCCTGCTGCCCGTGTCGATCAGGGCGGTGGCGATGATGGTCAGACTTCCGCCCTCCTCGATGTTGCGGGCGGCCCCGAAGAACCGCTTCGGGTTGTGAAGCGCCGCCGGATCGACGCCGCCCGACAGCGTCCGCCCCGATGGAGGCTCCTCAAGATTGTATGCCCGCGCCAGCCTGGTTATGGAGTCCAGCAGCACCAGCACGTCATTGCCGTGCTCAACCAGGCGCTTCGCCCGCTCCAGCACCATCTCGGCCACGCGAATGTGGTTCGACGCCGGCTGGTCAAATGTGGAGGACACCACCAGGCCGTCCACAGACCGCATCATGTCGGTGACCTCTTCGGGCCGCTCGTCCACAAGCAGCACCAGCAGGATCACCTCAGGATGGTTCGTAGTCACGGCATTGGCTATTTTCTTCAGTATACTCGTCTTTCCTGCCTTTGGCGCAGACACAATCAACCCGCGCTGCCCCTTGCCGATGGGCGCGATCAGATCGATCAGGCGCGTGGTGATGTCCTTCGGGTTGTGCTCCAGGCGAAGACGGGAGTTGGGATACAAAGGTATGAGGTCTTCGAAATGCACGCGCTTGGCTGCCGACTCGGGATCGGCGCCGTTGACAGCCTCCACTCGCAGGAGGGCGAAGTACTTCTCGCCTTCCTTCGGCGGCCTGATCTGCCCTGACACCATATCGCCCTTGCGCAGCGCGAACCTGCGTATCTGCGAGGGCGAGATGTAGATGTCATCCGAGCTCGGGGTGAGACCCCCTACGCGCAGGAATCCGAAACCTTCAGGAAGGATCTCGAGGATGCCGTCGGCCCACAGCGCCCCTTCCCTCTGCGAGGCGGCCTTGACGATCTCAAAGGTAAGCTCCTGCTTACGCAGCTGAGAGTGATCTGGTATCCCCAACTCCATGGCGAGCTCGTGAAGCTCGGGTAGGGTCTTCTTCTCTAGGTCAGCAATATTCATATGTGATGCATCTTCCCTTCGGAACGCAACAGACGCTCCGTTATTGAGCTGGATTACTTGGTTGGAGGTTGGTGGCTGGCCGCGTAGGCGAGTGTGTCATTGGACGACAATTATCTTCTCCGCAAGCTCTGCGTTTCCTCCGCCGGGTCTCCCCGCCGTCGGCGAGGTCGCGGCTGGGCGGCGGAGCCGCCCAGCCCAGTCCCTATTATATAGTTTCCGCATATTTCACTGAACTTGCGATGAAATCCCTGAACAGGGGGTTCGGTCTCCCAGGACGCGATTTGAACTCAGGATGGAACTGCGCGCCCACGAACCATGGATGATCTGGGATCTCGCATACCTCGATGAGGTCCCGATCCGGATTCACGCCGGTGAACTTCATGCCGTGGCCCTCAAGGATCTCAACGTACTCGTTGTTCAGCTCGTGCCTATGGCGATGCCGCTCGTGGATGACGTCGGTGCCGTAAGCCTTGCCCACTTTGGAATCAGGGTCAAGCACGCATTCGAACGTCCCAAGGCGCATGGTGCCTCCCAGGCACTGGATATCGCGCTGGTCCGCCATGTAGTCGGCGACGGGATGCGGAGTGTCCGGGTCGAACTCGGTGCTGTTCGCTCCTGCCAGGCCACACACGTTGCGCGCGAACTCGATGACCGCGCACTGCATGCCCATGGATATGCCAAGGAATGGCACTCTCGCTCGCCGCGCGTATCCGGCAGCGAGCATCTTGCCTTCCGAGCCCCTGGGGCCGAAGCCTCCCGGCACCAACACGCCGTGGAACCCGGCGAGCTTCGCTTCGGCCGTGGCCTCGTCCAGTATGGCCTCGGAATCCACCCACGACACGTCGGCGATGACGTCGTTCTCTATCGCCGCGTGGTGCAACGCCTCAGTGACGCTGAGATAGGCGTCCGGCAGGGCCACATACTTGCCAACGATGGCTATCTTGACCCTCTTCGTGGCTGAGTAGAGGCGCTCCAGCATCTGCCGCCAGGCGGTCATGTCGGCTTCAGGAGCCGCGTGCGTAAGCTGGAGACGGCCCACTGCCAGCTGGTCGAAGCCCTGCTCCTGCATGAGCAAGGGCACCTCGTAGATGGACTTGACGTCGGGATTGAATATGACCGCTTCGGGGCTGACGTCACAGAATAGCGCAATCTTCTTCTTGATGTCCAGAGGCAGCTTCCGGTCGGAACGCGCCACTATCACGTCAGGCTGCAGACCGATGCTCCTGAGCTCCTTGACCGAATGCTGCGTGGGTTTGGTCTTGAACTCTCCGGCAGACCGGAGATACGGAACCAGCGTGACGTGGACGTACATAACGTTCTCACGGCCCACATCCGTACGGAGCTGACGCGCGGCTTCCAGGTACGGGAGGCCCTCGATGTCGCCGACCGTGCCGCCTATCTCGACGATGACGACGTCGGAACCGTTGCTGCCCAGACGATAGATCCTGTCCTTGATCTCGTTTGTGATGTGGGGAATGACCTGAACCGTTCCTCCGTTGAACTCTCCGCGCCGCTCTCGCGCAAGGACGGCCGAGTAAATAGCTCCTGTGGTGATGTCGTTGTGGCGGGTGACGTTGATGTCGATGAAGCGCTCGTAATGGCCTAGGTCTAGATCGCACTCGCCCCCGTCTTCAGTGACGAAGACTTCGCCGTGCTGCAGTGGGCTCATGGTTCCCGGATCGACGTTGATGTAGGGGTCGAACTTGATGACGCTGACGCTGATTCCGCGGGCTCTGAGAAGCTTTCCGAGGGATGCTGCGGTGATTCCTTTACCTAACCCTGATACCACTCCACCTGTTACGATGATGTACTTGGCCACTTAGAATACCCTCCCCAGTTGGGCTGAATCCCAACGGGACTTTATTATACCACAGGGTCACGAGCGCGCACAACGCGACATTGGCGCCTCCGGAGCCCACAAACCCCGAGCGCCCCACCATGACATGCCGAACCCGCGGCCGTTGCTGACTGTTCCGCCGCTTCTACCCGCGCTCCAGCACCACCACCAAAGCGTCTTCCGCCCTTTCGGGGGCTGGCAGGTCGGCGCGGCGCACCGCCCACGTGGCCCCTTCCATGCGCTGTACTCGGTTGAACTTACCTACGAAGCTATCAGCCGTGGAGACGTTGAGCTTCAGCCCGTCCGTGCGGTAGTGCATGGGTATCACCGCCCTTGGCCTAACCCTCTCGACGACTCGCCATGCCTGCTCAGCGTCGATGGTGTAGTAGCCCCCGACGGGGATCAGCAGAACGTCCACGTTGCCCAGGGCCATGACCTGGCGGTCGCTCAGGACCTCGCCAAGGTCTCCCATGTGGCAGACGCGGAAGTCGTCGGTCTCGATCACGAACATGTCGTTGGACCCGCGCTTGGCTCCATCAGCCTCGTCGTGGGATGACTCGACGGATCTGAAGCGCACGCCGCCGATGACCCTGTCGACCCTTCCCCGCAGCACCTCCGGCGAGCCTTTCACCGCGTCGGCGTTGTTGTGGTCGAAGTGGTCATGGCTGATGGTGACCACGTCCGCTACGAGGGCCGGGACCGATAGCCCTATGCTCTCATCGAAGGGATCCGTAACGACTCTTAGGCCGTTCTCCATAACCAGCGTGAAACAGGAATGGCCGTGCCAGGTTATCTCTGTGCGTTCGAGCCTAGCCATGCGTTCCTCCTCCAATTCCCGCTGTAGTATCTCTCTCTGGCTGGCGCGGGCCGCGCCATACCTCTGAAGGAGCCGAACTGTGGCAAGGTTCCGAAAGATTGAGCTGACTCCCGCGTACGCCATCACGCCTATGACGCTGAAAGCGCCTGCGCCCTGCACGCCTGCGAGCATCAGCACGGTGGGCACCACTCCCGCCGCCAACAGGGCCGTGGCCAGAAGCCCGACGGCCGCAGTGAACGCGGGGTTGTCGAGCACGAGAAGCATAGACCGGCGCACTGCCTTCCAAACGGTGGTGTCTTGCTCCACCATGACGGCGTACGCGTACATGAAGGTCAGCCCGACGAAAACAGACGCGTAAACCCACAGGCCGCCGAGCACCTTGATGCCGAAGGGCTCTGCCGCGAGGGCCATGTAGATGCTGGCGGCACACAGGAACGCGGCGAGACCATGCATGGCGCCGAGCAACAGCGCGCGCAGAAAGAACTTCGCGAGTCCCTGGATAAGGACGATGATCCCTGCATCCTCTTGGTGCACGGTGAGGTTGGCCCAGTATGCGGCCGCGGTCTGGACTGGCGCCACGGCCAGGATGGTCAGCGGCAGTGCCACCATGGCCGGCATCAGCACCGCGAGCGAAGCCGCTGTCGCGGCGGCGAAGAACCACACCACGCTGACCAGCAGTGACATCCCCAGGTGCTCGTACGCCAATGCCAGAGACCTGCCCAGAAGGCGCAGGGCCAGGGCTGGCGAGTGCCGCGGCGCTTGCACGTTGCTACATCCTCTCCGGCGCCGTGATGCCCATCAAGGCCAGGGCGTTGGCCAGCACTATCCTGGCGGCGTCCACAAGGGCCAGGCGGGCCGCGGTGAGGCCCGCCTCGTCGGTGATGACGCGGCAATCGGTGTAGAAGCTGTGGAACGCGCCTGCGAAGTCCAGGGCGAAGCGGGCCATGCGCGACGGCGCCCGCTCTACCGCGGCGCTCAGCACCTCGTCGGGGAAGGCCGCTACCTTGCGGATCAGTTCCAGCTCGGAGTCGTGGGCGAGCAGCGCGGCATCGGGGTTGGCCCAGGCTGAAGGCTCGATCCCGGCCGCCGCGGCCTGGCGGAAGATGCTGCAGCACCGGGCGTGGGCGTACTGGATGTACCAGACCGGGTTGTCCATGCTCTGAGCCCTGGCCAAATCGAGGTCGAACTCCAGGTGTGAGGAGGTGTTCCTCATAATGAAGAAGTATCTGGCCGCGTCCACCGGGACATCCTCCAGGAGGTCGTCCATGGTGATGAACTCGCCGGCGCGCTTGGACATCTTCACCGGCTGGCCGTTCTTGAGCAGCGTGACGAGCTGCAGGATCAGGACTTCCAGGGTTCCCTCGGGATACCCAAACGCCTTGATCCCGGCCTGCATGCGCCCTTCGTAGCCGTGGTGGTCGGGGCCGAGGATGTCGATGAGCTTCGTGAAGCCCCTCTGCAACTTGTTCCGATGGTATGCCAGGTCCGGAGCGACGTAGGTGTACTCGCCGTCGTTCTTGATGAGAACGCGGTCCTTATCGTCGCCGTACTCGGTGGAGCGGAACCAGAGGGCGCCCTCGCTCTCGTAGGTGAGGCCCTGCTGGCCCATCCACTGGATGAGCTCCTCCACCGCGCCGGCGTCGCGCAGGGCCTTCTCTGAGAACCAGCAGTCGAACTCAACGCCGTAGGCCTTAAGGGAGCGCTTCTGCCAGCTCAGTATGTATGAGACGGAGAAGTCTCGCAGGAGCTGCCTTGCGCGGGCGTGGTCTGGGCCTGCGAGGGCGGCATCCAGCTCGTCGCCGATCTCAGCGATGGCCTTCTCGGCTATGTCGCGGACGTAAGCGCCGCGGTAGCCGTCTTCAGGGAAAGGATAATCGACGCCCTTCAGTTGCTGCACATGGGCGAGGACGGACTCGGCGAGAAGCCCCACCTGGCGGCCGGCGTCGTTGACGTAGAACTCGCTGGCGGCGTGGTAGCCGGAGGCTTTGAGTAGGCGCACCAGGGTATCGCCGACGGCGGCGGCTCTGGCGTTCACGACGTTCATGGGCCCGACTGGGTTGGCGCTGACAAACTCCACCAGGACGCGCTGGCCGCGGCCGTGGGGCGAGGTGCCGTAAGCGTCGCCCATGGAGCGGGCGAGGCTGAGGGTGTCGGCGGCCCACTTGGGCGATAGGCGGAAGTTGATGAAGCCTGGGCCGGCGACTTCGACTTCCTTTATGTAAGGGCTGTGCCCGGGCTGGGTCAGTTGGTCGCGGATGGCTTCGGCGATGGCGCGCGGGGCCATGCGGGCGGCGCGCGCGAGGCCGAGGGCGACTGGCGTGGCCAAGTCGCCGTGGGCTGGGTCCTTGGGGGCCTCCACTGGAACGCGGTCGGGGGCCGAGACTGCGTCGGCAACCGCGGCCGGGAACTTGCCGGCGGCCACCAGCTCGCTGATGGCGTTGCACACTGCGGTGGCTATCTCCTGTCGAACGTGGCTCATGATGTTGTAGGTGCTTTCCATGGCGATCTCCTTACTCCAGTTACTGTAGACAGGATAGATTGTTGGAACGGCGGGGTCAATGGGGGACTGCACGCTATCGTTTATCCGTTTAGTATTCCTCCGCTGTGTAGGGAAATCCTCCCGGCAGGGGTGGGCGGGTGTGAGCGGCGCGGCCGCTGATGGAGGCGGGTTTCGGTTTACATGCTCTTATGCTGAAAGGTATAATTGTTTAGTTACAGGAGTGACTGGAGGACGCAAGTTGGCGGGCAGCCTGGGGCTTTGTGGACAGCAGCCTTATACCGATTTCGAGCTCAGCCTTGAGCAGGTGTCGCACTCTTTCGGAAAGCGCAGGGTGCTGACGTCTGTTAGCGCAGCGGTGCGCGCCGGACAGGTGATGGTGGTCACCGGTCCAAACGGCTCCGGCAAGAGCACGCTCATCAAGATCGCGGCGCGCCTCATCCGGCCCGCGTCGGGTCGGGTCGTATGGCGCGCAGGCGGCCGTGAGCTGGGGATGGATGCGGCCAAGGGCGTGGTCGGGCTGGTGTCGCCGGAGCTGACGCTTTACGACGAGCTCACTGCCATCGAGAACCTCCTGTTCTTCGCGAGGGTGCGGGGATGGAGCGGGCACGGGCTCGTGCGCTGGCGCGGCTTGGCGGGCGCGGAAGACGTGGCCGCCGGTGGTGGCGCTCGGGCGCGTGCGCGGGCCATACTGGAGCAGGTGGGGCTTGAGGGCCGCGGCGATGACCTGGTGGGGACGTACTCGTCAGGGATGAAGCAGCGGCTGAAGTACGCCTTCGCGCTGATGCACTCGCCCGCACTTCTGCTGCTGGACGAGCCCACGGCGAACCTGGACGAGGCCGGGACGGAGATAGTGCGGAGGATTATCGCTGAGGCTCGAGGGAGCGCCTGCGTGGTGGTGGCCACCAACGAGCCCGAGGAGGTGACCTGGGGTGACGCCGTCATCCGACTCGGGGGCGTGGCGTAAGGCTTGGGCGGTGTTCGTAAAGGACATCACCAGCGAGTTCCGCACCAGGTACGCGCTGTCAGCGGTGTTGCTGTTTGCGGTCACGGCCCTGGCAGTGGTGAGCTTCTCGGTGAGCCCCTACTCGCTGGAGCCCGATGCCCAGTCTGCGTTCCTCTGGACCGTGCTGTTCTTCTCGGCAATGACCGGGCTGGCACGGTCCTTCGTGCGTGAGGAGGAGAGCCGCACGGTACTGGCGCTGCGCCTTTCGGCGGCGCCTGACGACGTGTACCTCGGCAAGCTGATGTTCAACGCGGCACTGCAGGGGGCGGTGGCACTGGTGGTGGTCCCGCTCTTTCTGGTGCTGATGGACATAACGCCAGTAGCGCCCGGGGTTCTCGCGGCGTCGGCGGCCCTGGGAACGCTGGCGCTGGCGGCTTCGTCTACGATCGTGGCGGCCATCGTATCGAAGGCCAAGTCGAAGGGGGCCCTCTTCGCGGTGCTGGCGTTTCCCATCAGCGTGCCTGGGCTGGCGTCGGCGGTGCGATCAACCACCGTGGCGCTGCGCGGGGCCGGAGGGGCTGGTACGGCCGTCGCGGTGGGCGTGGCGGGCGCGGCGGCGAGGACTACGGGGGTCGCTGTGGCGCGTTCGGCGAGTGCAATGGCAGCCGCCAGGGGCGACCTGCTGGCGCTGACGGCATACTCGGTTCTCATGATAGCCGCGTCGTTGCTGCTATTCGACTTTGTATGGAACGAATGAGTCTTCGGAGGTGCACTAATGCGACACCTGGCTGAATCCGCTGTGGCCAAGTGGGCGCTGGGCATATGGATGGTGCTCGTTATCACCGGAGCGTTCTTCTACGCCCCGGCCGCAGCTGTGCTCGGCGAGATGTCGAGGATCATCTACTTCCACATCCCCAGCGCCTGGGTTTCGGTGCTAGCCTTCCTGATGTGCACCGTGTACAGCGTGGCATACTTGAGGCGCCGGCGCGAGATGTTCGACGCCGCGGCGTCTTTCGCGGCTGAGCTCGGCCTGCTCTTCTGCATCATCGCCACGGTCAGCGGCTCGATCTTCGCGAAGTCCGCCTGGGGATCCTACTGGAACTGGGACCCGCGGGAGACGTCCATATTCGTGCTGCTCTTGATATACGGCGCGTACTTCGCGCTGCGGTCGTCCGTGGACGATCCCGCTCGCCGTGGTTCCCTGTCGGCTGTGTACGGCGTCTTGGCGTTCATCACCGTGCCGCTCTTGGTGTTCGTGGTGCCGAGGCTGCCTGCGGTGCAGTCACTGCACCCTGACGGGCCGATCATCAGTTCAGGCGGCTCCCTTGACATGGACTCCAAGATGTTCACGGTTTTCATGGCTTCGCTCGCAGGCTTCACAGGCATATACGCCTGGGCTTTCAACCTGCGCCTGCGCGCCTGGCGGATAATCAACGAGGAAGACTGAGGGGGATGACCATAAATGAGCGACGCGATGTCGCGTTTCATCGCTGCAGGCACCGCGGTTATCACGTGGGTCCTTCTGTTCCTATATATGATGCGCGTAGACGCAGCCATCAGGAGGCATGAGGGCCGGTGAGCAGAAGGAAGCTTGTTGTAGTTCTCATAGCGCTGGCGGCGTTTGCCGTGTTCGGCATCACCGCGTTCCGCAGCGCGCTCACGCCGTACGTGACGTTTGCCGAGGCGGCTGCTGTCGGCGGTAGCGCGCAGGTGTCGGGGACCGTCGACAAAGCCAGCGCTCGGTTCGACTCGGCCAGCGGTCTGTTCTACTTCGACCTGACGGACACGTCCGGCACCACCATGACGGTGCAGTACGAGGGGGCGCCTCCGGTGAACTTCGACGACGCCGAGAGCGTCGTGGCGGTGGGCAGCGTCGCCGGCAACACCTTCGTGGCCAAGAAGATCCTTGTGAAGTGCCCGTCCAAGTACCATGCTGAGTGAGGTGGCCTGAGGCGAGCCTTATTAGCTTGGAGGAAGCCGGCGGGTCGAAGGTCCGCGAAAGCGACCCACCCACGGGTCGGCCTGAGCAGACGCGGCGGCGGGCCGGGAAGCGGCGGAAGCTGCCGCGGGCCCTGTCTGCAAGGTTCCAGCTAGACGAAGTGTTACTACCCAGCAAGCCTCCTTCCGGTTGGTCCAGTCTCCAGTGAATCTTGATTACCACAGCTCGATCACGGTCGGCCGCGCCCCAGCGTTTGCTTCATGCCGAGACGGAGTTTGGCGTTCGTGACGAAACCCACATGATGCCCGATGCCCGCGGCGCACTCCGCCAGGCCGTCCGACGCCGCAAAACCCATGAACAAGGAGGCGAAAGCCCCAGCTCCACAAGAGCCGGGGCCACGTTTCACGCTTGGGAACACACCGCGCCGAAGCAGCGGATCCTATACGCCGCGCTCGCGAACCATCTCCTTGACCTTCATGAGCCTGGTGAGGTTGCCGCGCTCGGCCTCGTCCAGCTTCATGGTGACGTACTTGATGGTGCGCTCCAGGTTGGGGATCAGCACGTACTCCAGGGCGTTCACGCGCCGCCTGGTGCGCTCGATCTCGTAGGCCATGAGCTCCACCGACTTCTCCACCTCGGCCAGCTCCACCAGCTTCGACATGGACCGCGATAGGAGCCGGATCGCCTCGTCCAGCTCGCTGGAGGTGTACGCGAAGCCGTAAGGGTAGATGTTGCTGTCGTCGCCCTGCCGCTCGAAGCTCCACTCGAAGCTGGGCACAGCCACGTTCATGATGGTGCGCTGGGAGGCCTTGAGCTTGATGCGTTCTTTCGGGTACATCAGCGCCGCGTCGACGGCCTCCGACGACATCGCCGCCCGCGCCAGCAGGAAGCCCTGGAAGGCGTTGGCCAGGGCGCTGTCGATCTCGGCCCGAAGCTCGCGGTCGCGCTTCACCAGCTCGAGGAAGCGGCGCAGCATCTCGTCGAGCTTGTCTTTGAGCAGCTTGTGCCCGCGCACGGCCATGGCGTGCCTGCGCTTCAGCACAAGCAGCTGCATCCTGTTGGGGCTCACTCTGATCTCCATCGAAGCGCGTCACTCCCCGCTGCGTCGCTTGGCGGGCATGTACTTCTGGATGAAGGACTCCCTCACCCTGGTGAGAAGTTCGTCAGGCAGCATGCTCAGAAGGTCCCAGCCTAGGTTCAGTGTGTACTCTATGGGCCGGTCCTCGTTCTCCCCTTGCCTGATGTACTCGTCCTCGAAGTGGTCGGCGAACTTCGCGAAGAGCTTGTCGTCGGGCGATAGCGCGGCCTCGCCCAGGATCACCGCAAGCTCCTTCGCCTCCTTGCCACGGGCGTAAGCCGCGTACAGCTGGTTCATGGTGTCGGCGTGGTCCTCGCGGGTCTTGCCGGCGCCGATGCCCTTGTCCTTCAGTCGCGAGAGCGACGGCAGCACATCCACCGGCGGGTAGATGCCCTTGCGGTGCAGCTCTCGGGCGAGCATGACCTGACCCTCAGTGATATAGCCCGTGAGGTCAGGGATGGGGTGCGTCTTGTCGTCCTCGGGCATCGAAAGGATCGGGATCTGCGTGATTGAGCCCTTCTTGCCCTTGATCCTGCCGGCGCGCTCGTAGATGGTGGCCAGGTCAGTATAGAGGTATCCGGGGTAACCCCGCCGGCCCGGCACCTCCTTGCGGGCGGCCGATATCTCGCGCAACGCCTCGGCGTAGTTCGTCATGTCGGTGAGGATCACCAGCACGTGCATGTCAAGCTCGAACGCCAGGTACTCCGCGGCGGTCAGCGCCGTTCGCGGGGTTGCGATGCGCTCGATGGCCGGGTCGTCCGCCAGGTTTATGAACAGCACCGCACGCTCGATGGCGCCTGTGCGCTTGAAGTCGGAGATGAAGAAGTCAGCCTCTTCGAAGGTGATACCCATGGCGCCGAACACCACCGCGAACTGCTCCTCCGTGCCCAGCACCTTAGCCTGCCTGGCAATCTGCGCCGCGATCTTGGCGTGCGGAAGCCCCGACGCCGAGAAGATGGGCAGCTTCTGGCCGCGCACCAGCGTGTTCAAGCCGTCGATGGCGGAGATGCCCGTCTGGATGAACTCGGACGGGTAGTCGCGGGCGTACGGGTTTATGGGCGTGCCGTTGGTGTCGAGCCTAGCGGTGGGGATGATCTTCGGGCCGTTGTCGCGCACCCTGCCTAAGCCGTCGAACACGCGGCCCAGGATCTGCGGCGACACGCCGAGCTCCAGGCCGTGCCCGAGGAACCTCACCCTGGCGGTGGTGATGTCGATGCCTGCAGAGCCCTCGA
This sequence comes from Clostridia bacterium DTU025, assembly GCA_001513145.1. GTDB lineage: Bacteria > Bacillota > DTU025 > DTU025 > DTU025 > DTU025. Next base: position 77,098 of record LFSP01000026.1, read on the forward strand.
ACAGCTGTACCAGGGCGTTGGTGCCGTTGGCCTCAAGGACGCGCCCGCGCCTGACCTCCTCGCCCACGACGATCTCCACGAGTTCGCCATAGGTGACTTGCTCCACCTGCTCCACCATCATGAGCGGGCCGGCAACATCGCGGACGGTACGATACTCCTTAAGCAACGCTCTCACCTCCGCCTGAGACCACGCTGTCCACCTGACGCTTGATCTCGTCCACCAGTTCGGCTATGTCGCTGAGCTTGGACTCCTCCACGTACTTCATCCTGCCTATCCTGACCCTTACAGGCAGGCGCAGCATCTCATCCAGGCTGGCGCCCTTCTCCACCGCCTGGCGCAGGGCCTTATCGAACTCCAGGATCACCTTCAACATTGAAGACTGCTTCCTCAGCGAGGTGTAGGTGTCGACCTCGTTGAAGGCGTTCTGGTGCAGGAAGTCTTCCCTAATAGACCTGGCAGTCTCCATAGTGATCCGATCGGGCATGCTCAACGCGTCCATTCCCACGAGACGCACGATCTCGCTGAGGTTCGCTTCATCCTGCAGGATCCTCATGGCCTCGGCCCGGAGGTTCAGGAAGTCCTCGCCCACCATCTGGCGGAGCCGCTCCTCGATCCTGTCGAGGTACAGCGAATAGCTGGTGAGCCAGTTGATGGCCGGGAAGTGACGGCTGTAGGCCAGGCTGGCGTCAAGCGCCCAGAACACCTTCACCACGCGCAGGGTGGTCTGGGTGACCGGCTCCGACAGGTCGCCGCCGGGAGGCGACACCGCGCCAACGACGGTGAGCGATCCCTCGCGTTCGTCGGAACTCAGGCACTTGACTCTGCCGGCGCGCTCGTAGAACTCCGACACGCGTGAGCCAAGGTAGGCGGGGTAGCCTTCCTCGCCAGGCATCTCCTCGAGCCTGCCGCTCATCTCGCGCAGAGCCTCAGCCCACCTGGACGTGGAGTCCGCCATCAGGGCGACGCTGTAGCCCATGTCGCGGAAGTACTCAGCAATGGTTATCCCTGTGTAGACCGACGATTCGCGGGCAGCCACCGGCATGTCGGAGGTGTTCGCCACCAACACGGTGCGCTTCATCAGCGGCTCTCCTGTGCGCGGGTCAAGGAGCTCGGGGAACTCCATGAGCACGTCGGTCATCTCGTTGCCGCGCTCGCCGCAGCCCACGTACACGATGATGTCGGCGTCGGCCCACTTGGCCAGCTGGTGCTGGACGACGGTCTTGCCGGAGCCGAACGGCCCCGGGATGCACGCCGTGCCGCCCTTGGCGACGGGGAAGAAGGTGTCGAGCACGCGCTGTCCGGTGATGAGCGGCTCCGAAGGGGTGAGTTTCTCGGCGTACGGCCTGCCCCTACGCACGGGCCACTTCTGCATCATGGTGACGTCGCGGACGGTGCCGTCATCCCCCTTTATGCGGGCCACGACGTCGGCCACCAGAGCGGGGCCCTTGTGGATCCATTCCACCTTTCCTGACACGCCCGGCGGCACCATGATCCTGTGCTCCACCACTTCGGTCTCCTGGACCTTGCCAATGATGTCGCCGGAGGCCACCGCCGCGCCCACCTGGACGACGGGAACGAAGTCCCACTTGCGCTCCCGGTTGAGGCCAGGAAGCTCTACGCCCCTTGGGAGCCTGTCGCCATGGCCAGCCCTGATCCCGTCCAGTGGGCGCTGGATTCCGTCATAGATGGATCCGATGAGTCCCGGGCCGAGCTCAACCGACAGCGGCTCGCCTGTGGTGAAGACCGGCTGGCCAGGGCCCAGCCCCGCCGTTTCCTCGTAAACCTGTATGGATGCGCGATCTCCCCGCATTTCGATGATCTCGCCGATCAGACGCTTGTCAGAGACGCGCACGACATCGTACATCTTGGCCCCGGCCATGCCTTCGGCGACGACCAGCGGCCCCGAAACTTTGACGATCGTTCCTGCTTTCGTCCCGGAGTTCATATCAGGCATTCCCTTCTTTCCCGAACAAGATGTCGGCGCCGAGCGCTCTCTCCACCGTTCGCCTAATCTTCTCCATGGCCGCGCCCCTCTTGCCCGACGAGTCCGGAATGGTGAGCACCACAGGCAATGGTCTGTGGCTGTATTCAGCAATTATGTCAATGATGTCGCTGGCAACGCCCTCGGTCACATAGATGATGGCGAAATCTCCGCGGGCAGCCGATCGCAGTGCCTCGGCCGCTTCCGTGGGGCTGGCCACTGCGAACGTGTCGACGCCCAGAGCCCGGAAGCCCATGATGGACCCTTCATCGCCTATGACCGCGATCTTATGCATGAGCAGCACCCAACCTTCCCCGGATCACCTGCGGTGACAGCTTCGCCATCTTGCCGAGGAAGATCCGACGCAGCCTGTCGGCCTCTGCCTCCCTGGCCAGGAGGTACCCAAGCACCGGCTCATAGCCTATGTCTGCCCTGCGCCAACGCGCTGTGACCTCGGCCAACCTGCGTGTGATGTTGGTCTCCAGTGTCCAGGGCGAGCCTGTGGAGCGCCACGCCTGGATCCCCTCGTCGATAGGGGAGGCGTAAGGAGTGCCGCGGTACACCGCCCAGAACTCATCGTCGGGTCCATCGTACGCTGCAAGAAGCGCCGAAACGGCCACGTTGCCCCCTTCCAGTAAGGCGTCGACTGCGAAGTCAGCACCCTTGCCCATGGCCCTGAGCCTTAGGCACGTGAGGGCATTGGTCAGGTCCACGGTGATCCTCAAGCGCTCCAGCAGTGCATCGGCCTTTCGTCGGCGGGCCACATCGAAAAAGTAGCGGAATGACTCCCTGTCGAGCACGAAATCGATCTGCTGCGGGTCGCGGCCCTTCCGCCCGTATGCGGCCACGGCAAGCCGGCCGGCGCGCATCACCGCACCTGCTAGCCGCGCCTCCTCGGCGTCAGGCAGCCACCTCGACTTCGATCTCAGGGGAGCGCGCTTGCCTTCGGCGACGTGGCCCTGGCCATCTGTTCCGTACGCGACGCCCGCGCCCATTTCCACCGCTGCACCCGGCCCGCCGCCGTCTGCGCCGTCTGCAAGTATCTCATCGACAGCCTGACGCATGGTGTCCACATCGAGCCAGCCCAGAGCCGAGAGAGCCCTGGCCCCCTCCCCCTGCGCTCGTATTCCCCGGTCACGCGCTGCAAGGGCGGCCTTGAGAAGTGCCTTCATATTGTGGAAGTCATGCCTGGCGCGGAACACCCCTGTAAGGGCCGGATCAGGTGACATGGAGGCCACCAGTTCGTGCACCCTGAGCAGCTCCGCGTTGATGAGATCCTCGTAAGCGCTGGCGCCCGGCCGCACGTCGCGATCTCCGCCGAACTCGGTCTCGCCCAGCACCCGCATGAGCTCCTCGTGGGTTTCGGCGTCGATCATCCGGCTGAACCTTGCCTGGTCGATCATTCGGTTCTCCAACGCCCGGATTCTGCCTACGGCGTATGCGAACCTGCCATCAAAGCCCAACGCCCTTACCTCCCGCCGAACAGCGCCTCCGCCACCAGCGGGGCGAGCTCGTCCTCGCATAGCGCCACCAACGCGTCGAGGGAACAGTCCACCTCGATGTTACTGGTCTTCAGAAGGAAGCCACCTCTAATGGAGTTGGCGGTGCCCGCCGGCTTCAGCGACACGTCCTTGCCCTGCTTCCTGAGCTCGGCCTCGACGTCCTGGAGAAATGCTCCGGTGATGCGCTTTCTATCGTTCGCCGCAACCACCACATCCACCTCGCCCACGGGCGACGATTCCAGAAGCATCTGCCGCATGATCCCGAGGTAGCTGTCGTCGCTCATGGCGCGGATGGCGTCTGGTATCTCCGAGATGAGCTTGTCGACTAAATCGGCCTTGGCGCGGAGCACAGCATCGCGCTTTTCGAGGGAGCGGGCTATCTCCGCCCGGCGCTCGTTCTCCGCCGCATTCCGCTTCGCCCGGGCCGTCGCCTCCTCGACGCTCTCAGCTCCTCGCGCACGGGCATCCTCCACGATGCGTTCGGCTCTAGCCTTCGCGTCAGCCACAACAGCGGCGGCGCGCTGGCGCGCCTCTTCCAGTATTACAGACTTCAGCCTCTCAAGGTTGTGCATGTCCATCACTCCCGGCCTGCTAGACCTGGATCGAGAACACCAGCAGCAAGCTTGCGAGGAGCGAAAGCACCGCGTAGGTCTCAACCATGGCGGCCATGATTACGGCCTTGCCCATTTCCTCAGGACGCTTGGCGACAACGCCCACGCCTGCAGCGGCGACCTGCCCCTGGTAGATGGCTGACACCGGGCCCACCAGTGCCACCGGCATGGCGGCGAGAACGAACAGGAAGCCCTGGTATGTGGTGAGCGATGCCACGTTGCCGCCCAACACGCCCATACGCACCATGATCATGAGGGCCGTGAGGAAGCCGTAGATTCCCTGAGTTCCGGGAAGGGCCTGCAGGACGATGACCGGACCGAACTTGTCGGGGTCTTCCGTGATGAGGCCAGCCCCAGCTCTTCCCACCAGGCCGACGCCGGCGGCTGAGCCGAATCCCGCCGGGATCACTGCCAATCCCGCTGCCACGAAGCCAAGGACTGTTCCGAGAGTAACGTCCATGAACTATACCCCTTTCAGACTGTCGATCTGTCTATGTCGACGTACTTGGCCGAAAAGCCGAAGGGCACGAACCTGCGCCCGCCAGACTCGAAGAACTTGCCAAAGAACTCGATGAACTGAAGCCGGCAGGAATGCACGTACGCCCCAATGATGTTTATCAGGATATTGAATAGGTGGCTGAACGCCAGCCCAATGACGGCGATCACCGGCCCGATGATGGGAATACCCGCAGGCTTCAGCATCAGGTCGTTCAGAACGAACGCCAGAACCGTACTGGTGAAGCCCAGGCCAAACAGCCTCGCGTAGGAGATCACGTCACTCATGTAGCCTGTGATGTTGTACAGCGACAACACTCCCGAACCCAGCCTCATCAGGGGGTTGCGGTGGTGCCTGCCTTGGGTGGCCACAAGGCCTATGGCCGAGGCTATGGCCACGTACTTGGCAACAGCTGCGACGGCGGCACCGCCGGGGCCGAGGGCCCCTCCACCAAGGGCAAGGCCGAGGCCGATAATGAACGTGAGCCAGAACACCTGGTCGTAGATGGCCGCAAGCCACTGACCAGTCCTGATGTTCTGGTACGCTTTGAGACATATGCCGAAGAGTATCTGCACGATGCCCAGGGCAAAGGAGAGGATCAGGAAGCTCATGGGGCTTTCCATCGGGTCGAACAGGATCGCAGTCCTGATGCCGAACAGCCTTGCGGGCAGGTCTCCGAGCCACCCGCCAAGCAGGGCTCCGACCGCCACCGTCGTAAGGCCGGCCATGAACACCAGATTCAAGAACTTGCTGTTAGGCTGGCGCGTCTTCCTCTTTAGCCAGAGGGCGACGGCAGCTATGAAAATGCCGTACACGGCATCGGTCATTGCCAGCCCGAAGAAGACCAGGAAGAACGGGCCAAGATACGGACTGGGGTCAAGGGTGCCCGGCTGAGGCAGGCCCATCGTCTTGGTGACCACTTCAAAGGGCTCCAGGAGCCGGCTATTGGTGAGCTCCACAGGGGGGACCTCGTCGTCAAGCGGGGGCCTATCCAGTACCACGATGTCGTCTGCCAGCGCCTGGAGAGTGCCGCGCAGCCTCTCCATGTGGGTGGCCTGAACCCAGCCTTCCACGGCGAAGGTGCGTTTGGTGCCACCGAAGCTGTGGACGATGTCGAGCTTGGCCTTCTCGTTGACGAAGTAGTCGTACAGCGCGTAGATGGTGGGCCTCAGTCTCGCCAGCGCGTCTACGTCAGCCTCCATCTCGGCGCGACGCGTCTCGACGGTTTTCAGCTGCGCCTTGAGGTCCTCTAGTATGTGCGCTGGCAGTCCCCTGAACTGATCCAACGAAACCCGATCTAGTCCTACTGCGGCGATGGCTGAAGCGCCTGCCTCGCCCTGGGAAGCAGGATAGGCCAGCAGCAGATGGGCCTTCTCCCGGCCTTCGCTGATGACCTGCCATGCAAGGCCAGGTACCTGCTCCTGGGCCGACTCCAGGGATGCTCTGTACATGCGAACATCCGCCGTGGCCAGCATAGCCACAACGTGCTTGCTCGGCTCTATGGACTCTACGGGGGAATCTAGGTTGCGCCACGGCTCCAGGATATTGATGGACGTCTGCAGCCGGTTTATCGCTTCAGCGGCCTCAGCGATGGCTCCTTCGATGGTGTGGGCTTGAGCGTGAATCTGGCGGGCCTTGTCCCATGGGTTGGTCGTTTCCGACTGCCACTCCGCTTCCGTGAGGTATATCCGGGATCCCGTGAAGTTCTCCAGCATGCCCTCGGCAACGCGACGCCTGACAGCAAGGAACTCTAGGGCGTGACCGAGGTCAGCAATGATTGAGTCCAGTTCGGTAGCTCTCTTTTCAACCTCATCGGGAACAACGAGTCCTGATCTCTCATCGTCCGGCATACCTTCGCCGAACTCGATGATGTCCATGATGCCAAGGGCGTGAATGGCCTCCACAACCTGCGCCATCCTATGGATATGGCCAAGGACGGTGACGCGCCTCATCTCAGATATTGCCAAAGCGCTTCAGCACCTTCCCGACCGCGAGCTCCGAAGCTCGCTTCCAGTTGGCCTCGGCCAACTCGTTCACTTGTTTCACAGCGGCGGCGATCTCCGCCTCAAGAGCTTTGGATGCCTCGGCTATCCGTTTTCCGGACTCCGCCTCGACCTTCTTGGCGCTTTCGACCGCCCTCTCCTGCGACTGGGCCAACAGGGCCCGGCTCTGGTCCTCCGCCCCATCGACTATGGCCTTGGCCTCGATGTTGGCCTGGCGCACTATCTCGTCGGCCTCTGCCTCAACGGCCCTGATCTGGTCCATCGCGGTGATGCTCAATGCCAACACACCCCCCGCATAACGTGCCGATGGAAAACAAGGTGGAGCCTATCGTAGAGCTAGCTCACAGGGATTATACTATACTGCAAAGATGACCCGCAACGCGCCTACACGACGACCGTGGAAACAACCTTCAGATATCTAAGCGATTATTTCCAAGCTTGTACACATTGCAGGAGCTGACATCCAGTCAGCTCCCGTCCTATGTACACTGGACGCCTTCGCATTGCGGCTACTACTGCGCATGCTCCAGCATTTCCAGGCGCAGTTCCTCAGCGATCTTCGCTATGAAAAACGAGTTCGTCGGGGGTCTTCCGTTCCGTAGATTCACGGCATATCCAAAGATCTTGGATATGTACTCGGGGTTGCCCTGCTTCCAGGTTTTCTGGATTGTATACCTTATGGCCGCCTCCACTATCAAAGGGGTGGTATCGTGCTTCTCGGCGATCTTGGGGTAAAGCGACTTGGTCACCGCCCCAAGCAAGCCGATGTCCTCGGTGACGAATATTATGGCGTCGCGGATGTAGCAGTAGCCCTTGAAGTACGTGGGAACTCCCAGGTTATAGAGGATCCTGGTGGCCTCAGTCTCAAGGTCGAACCCGCGGGCACGGCGCTCGCGGCCGCGATCGCCCCGGGCTTGCAGCGCACGATCGGCGCGGTGCCTTGCCATCTGGGGCTCGGTGGCCATCACCTGGCGAATCCTGCTCACAAGGTTTTCTCTGTCAAAGGGCTTCAGAAGGTAGTAGTCTGCACCGAGGCGGGCGCATCTCTTGATCATCTCTTCCTCCTCGAACGCGGAGACGACGATCACCTTCGGCCTGTAATCAGACTCCTTCTCAGCGAGCTTGCTTAGGACGCCCAGCCCGTCAAGGTAAGGCATGATCATGTCGAGAAGCACTACATCGGGCTTGTGGCGTTCGATCATCTCGAGCGCCTGGATTCCGTCGTGCGCAGCGCCTACCATCTCCATGTCGCCTTCCTCGTTGAGGAGGGCTTCAATGACGTCGCACAGATCCTGATTGTTCTCCACTATGAGAACCCTTGTCTTCGGCCCGCTCAAGTTTCTTCCCCCCAATCACCGCAAGAGTGTGCCCGCCGTCGAATTAAGTCACGTGAACAATTCTCCGGTTTGAATGCAACTCCTCCCAAGAGTCTCGGAGGAATCTCGCAGGGTATCGCCAGTTTTCGACAACCATTCTGCGGAGTCTGTCGATTATTAATTCACACCTCTGCGGGATCAGCTGATCTACCGGCCGGGTGGGGTCAACCCTGGCGGTCTATCACGAAAGATCACGTTGTAAGCGGCTTAGAATGCGAAAGCCCAGAGGGGATCATCCTGTGCCAGATACGAGGAAGGGAGGCCCGTCACTGCGGCCTGCACGGCCCTCGTCCGATGCCGATAGAAATCGGCGCTATCGATGGGCCAGTGCCGGTACATGAAGTGGTGCGCCTGGCAGGAATCGAACCTGCGCACCCGGCTCCGGAGGCCGGCGCTCTATCCACTGAGCTACAGGCGCACGAACCTTATGTGAACTATGTGATCTGCGTCTGTATTATACGCCTATCCCGGCTACACGCGCAACAGGGGCACGCTGTTGCGCCTCTCTGTTACTGACAGCGACCCGATGGCGGAGCGCCTCCGCGAAGCACGGGATGCACGCCGGCAGCATGCCGACCGATGAGCGGGTCGCCGCGCTGCGCTCCAATCCAGCCGCTTCCTCCAGCCAGTCCATCTAGTTCATCATGGTCAAACCCCGCTGACCACGACGCCCAGCATCCCGGGGCCCCCGTGCACCGCCATGGACCCGCGCATGTCGCACACGTACGCCACATCGGCAGAGATTCGCTCACGGATCTGAGAGAGCAGCTTCCTCGCCTCCTCCAGAGCGTTGGTGTGGACCACAGCAAGGCGCCTGGCCCTCCCGCCGCAGGCTTGCTCGGCCAGCTCCACCGTGCGCCTCACGGCGCCCCGGAACGTGCGGACCCGTTCAATGGCCTCCACCAGTCCGTCCCTTACGCTTAGGATGGGGCTGATGTTCAGCAGCGACGCCACCAGCGCGTGAACCTGGGGCACCCTGCCGCAGCGCCTCACGTACTTTAGAGTGGGCAACGCCACGAAGATGTGGGTCGTGGCCATGCCCTTTCGCACGATCTCCATCACCTGCTCGAAGCCCATGCCGGATTTCGCCGCCTCCGCCGCGGCGATCACGATCATCCCCGTGGCGACGCTGGCCGTGAGGGTGTCCACCACGGTGACCCGCACCTTGTCGATCATCTGAGCGGCCAGACGCGCCGACTGGCAGGTCCCGCTGCCCTTTGAGGTCAGGTGAAGCGACAGTATGTCGTCGCACTCGTCGGCCAGCTCACGGTAGGCGGCGACGAAATCGCCAGGCGCCGGCTGCGAGGTGGTGGGTATCACTGGCCCGTCAATGCGTCGGTAGAGCTCCTCGACGGTGATGTCGACGCCTTCCTTGAATGACTCCATCCCGAACTGAAGCTGGATGGGCACTACCCTAATCCTGAGATCCTGCGCCACCTCCTCGGGGACGCCGCTGGCACTGTCCGTCACCACGCGCACGCTAGCCATCCACGCATGCCTCCTTCCACTGTGCCCAGCACAGCGCATCTGCAGTCAATTTCTCCACTGTGGTGCCTGGGTAGTAATGGGCCAGTATCTCCTTGTAGTCCATGCCCAGTTTCGCCATGTTCCTCGCGCCGTACTGGCACAGCCCGACTCCATGGCCATAGCCTGCTCCCGAGAACGTGAACGCCGCCGGCGCCGCGCCCTCGCATCCCTCCACCGCATCCACCACGAACACGCCGCTCTTCACTGCCGTCGGCCCCCCCAGCGCGAGCCTGATCGCCAGCTCGCCGGCGATCTCGTGGCGCCCGTCCGGCGTCACCACCGCAACCAGCATCGCCGCCCCCCTGGGGGTGCGCTGAAGCACCTCAATGCCTACTATCTCCGGCCTCACGCCGATCACCGCGCTCACCGACGCGGCAAGCTCCGCCGGCGTCGCGCTGTACGTCCACCGATAGCCGTTAGAACCGTAGCAGTAGTCGCTGGGATTGGGGTTCTCGATGATGCGCCTCACTGCTGCCTCGTCCAGCGGGGCCTCAATGGTCGGCCATGCCCCGCCTTCGCCGCCAGCCGCCACCACGCACGCGTCGCCCAGCGCCTCAGGCCTGCAGGCAACCGTTCGCTGGTACGGTATGTCTGCCTTCCACAAAGCCTCGGCGCTCTCGGTGTAGCCTCCGCAGCACGCGTGGTAGTTGCTGCCGGTGAGCCTGCCCCCGTACATCAGCACCTCTCCAGCCGTCGCGAGCACCGCCGCACGCACCGCCGGGTTGGCCAACTCCCTGGCGGCGCCCTGGTACACCTGGCAATGCGTGGTAGCGCAGATGTCGAACCCGCTGTCGGCATGGCGCCTTCCGGCCGTCACCGCCTCGGTGCGCGCCACCACCGCCTGGACCCTCAGCGCGTGATCGGGCGAGCTCGCTCCTATCTCATAGGGCACGACGCCAGCCACGTAGTCCTCAAGGCTGACCACGTTCACCAGGGTCACAGCCTGACCGCCCTGGCCCCCCTGGCCACCCTGACCGTTATCGGCTGAGATGAACTCAAAGCTTCCCCTGTAGACTTGGGCGGGATCGTCGAGCCACAACAACTCGCCGGCGCCAGACTGCCCGCCCGCCGCTTTCACGCTCACCGGCAGACCCGCATGCAGCACCGTGCCGTCCGCCGCCGTGCAGGTGACCATCTGCCGCCCGCCGCCTTCCTTCGCCGCTGCCCTCAGCGCGAACTTCACCGGAGCGCGCATCTCGCGGCCGTTCACCTGAACCCGGCTCGGACCGCCCACAGTCACAGTGGCCTGCTCCAGGCTTTTCAGGCCCACCCTGATGACGACCTCTTCGCGCGCCAGCTGCGCCCGCTCTCGTCCGACCCCGGGAGCCGCCATCGCCGTCAACAGCAGCCCAACCACCACAACGGACCCAACTGAGTAACCCAGCGCCTTCCTCATCTTCCCCATGCCCTCACGCCAGCTTTCGCCTGCGCGTCGACGCCGCCGCCAGGCCCTTGCTTCCCTTCACCGCCTCCGGCATGTGCCGGCCGGAGATGAGCACCGCCATCGCCGCTAGATATAGGATCTGCTCCGCCGACGCGTCCACGGCAAAGCCCACCACCGGAAGCATCGCAGCAGCCAGCGCCGACGCCTTCGCCACGCCGCGCGCCAGCCCGTACGCCAGCACCCAGGTCAACGCCGCCGGCACCATCACCTGCGGAAAGACCAGCGTACACGTCCCCGCGAACGTCGCGATTCCCTTGCCTCCTCGGAACCCGAACCACACGGGGAAGATGTGCCCCGCCACCGCGGCCACCCCGGCCAGCATGCCGCCGCGCACGTCGCCGCCGGCCAACGCTGTTCCCACCACGGTGCTGAGCAAGCCTTTACCCACGTCCAGAGCCGCCACGAGCATGCCCCACCTGAGCCCCGCCACTCGTCCTACGTTGGTTCCCCCTGCGGTTCCCGACCCAAGGATCCGTATGTCGGAGCGCAGCGCCAGTCTGCCAACGATCACTGCCCATGAGACCGAACCTATGGCGTATCCCGCCAGGATTGGCAGTCTCCAATCCATAGCCTCACTCACCGCCTGTGATCACCTTGACGGCCCGGGGCTCGATGGTAAGCTCCATCCTGTCGGAGGTGAAAGCCTCGCCCTCAACATGCCACGCCTGCGGCGACGAGCACTCGAACACGATGTGCGAAGCCTTGTACATCTCCACTTCCTTGAGGTGCACGTGGGAGCCGTCCATCACCTTTCCGAAGCACTGCAGGAAGCGGAACATAGATGTGTTATCCACGAGGCACACGTCGAACAGGCCGTCGTCAAGCTTAGCATCTGGCGTGATCAGCATTCCCCCGCCGTACGTACGGGCGTTCATGCACGCACACAGGAGCGGCGTCCTGTCCAGCACCTTGCCGTCCATGGTTATCGTCACCGGCACGGCCCGGTACGTCAATATCACCTGCATAACCGAGAGTATGTAGTTCCACTTGCCGCGCAGCCACTTCGACCTGGCGTTCGTCAGCCTCGTGACCGCCGCGTCGAAACCAGTCCCGAAGCACGAAATGAAGTACCTATCGTTCACTCGGCATAGGTCAACGTCGCGGATCCGGCCCCTCGCGATGACCGCGCACGCCGCCTCGGTGTCCCCGATTGGGATGCCCACAGACCTGCAGAAGTCGTTCCCCGTCCCGCAGGGTATCGTGGCCAGCGCCGCGCCTGTGTGAGCTATACCATTCACGACCTCGTTGACCGTTCCGTCGCCGCCAACGGCCGCCACCACGTCGTATCCTGCGTCAGCAGCAGCCCGAGCCATTCCCATCGCATCGCCCGGACCGCCGGTTCTCTGCATGTCGAAATCCACCCCCAGGCTGCGGAGGGTGTTCGCCACCAGCCTCTCTTGCGCACCGGCCTTGCCCGCGCCTGCCTTGGGGTTGAGTATGACCATTACCCGCAACTGTGCAACCTCCCGGCCAATACACATATGTCACTATCAGTTAGACGCCCAGCCCGCCTTTCCTGCACACAGGCGCAAAAGCGGGGCACGTCTCCGCCCCGCTCGTTCGGCATCGCAGGGATACGAATCCCCCAGACCGCCCCCTACATCCTCTCAAACCTGTCTACAGGGACCACGAACACCGTGGCGCCGCCGGCTATCACCTCAATAGGCGGCACAGCCATGCCAGACGGAATCGGCATCGGCTGCGGTGTTATCAGCTCCTGTCGCGTGCGGCACGTCGACCTTATGATCGACAGAACCGACTCCACCTGGTCGTCCTCAACCCCCACCAGGAGCGTGGTATTGCCCTTTCTTAAGAACCCGCCGGTGGAGGCGAGCTTGGTATAACGGTGGCCGGCGTCGGCCAGCTCATCCTGGAGAACCTCGGCGAAATCGTCGCGGATGATGGCGATCACAAGCTTCAAGTTACAGCACCTCCCTGGCTGCCTTCGCTGGCGCCCGGCGCCTGCGGGCCGTTACGTTCAATGCCTTGCCCACCGACCTCAGCTGGCGCACGGTTTCACCGGGGCCAACTGCGGCCAAGTACGCTGCGCATCCCGCGATTCTCATTATGGTAGACAGAACTAACGCGCTGAACACCCCGTAACGGGAGATGAACTCCGCCGCCAGAGGCGGGCCTATCACGCCCGTTGCGTTGATCAACATGTAGAAGACAGCGATCCCGTTGGCAGAGTCGCTGGGCCTCACGGCCTGCAGCATCAGGTTGAGCAGCGAAAGGTTCAGTGCCGCGCTGAACACCCCCGTGGCCAGCTGCACTCCGATGAGATAAGCCGGGGCGCCGTACAGACCGTATACCAACGGATACAGCGCCAGCCCAACGATGGACGCCAGGTACACCGCGCCCTCGCCGCTCCGCCTCGACACCCTCCCCCACAACGGGTACGCCAGAGCCGTCGTGAGGCCCGAGGCCACCGTGAGGCTGCCTATGACGCTGTTGGACAGGCCCAGAGAGCGCACGTAGTATATGGGAAAGGTCGGCGTGGAGATGTTGATGCCCACGTGGAACAGGGCGGCGCTGACCGTGAACGCCGTGAATTGCCGGCCGTAATCCTTGTCAACGAACGGCGCCCTAACCCTCTGCCAGAACGAGACCCTCCCGTGCGTCCTACCCTTGGCAGGCGCCTCCACCATCTTCGTGCACACCATGAGCGCCCCCACGCCTGCCACGAAGGTTATGACGAACAGAACGGAGTAGTTCACAGGGTACTTCATCTTATCCAACAGAATACCTGCTGCCAACGACGACACCAGCGTCACAGCCGCCCCGTACATGCTCCGAAGCGCGAACAGCCGCGCCCTCTCCCGGCCGGGGAACATGTCGCCCAGCATGGAGGTGAACGCGACGTTGCTGATGACTGTGGGGATGGCCTGCAGTCCGATTACTGTCAAGAGAAGCGGCGTGCGCAGCCCTGGCCATGGCAGGAACGCCACGGCGCCCATCGCCAGATAAAACACTCTAACCAGAGTAGACCATTTTATCGTGGTTTTCAGCCTGCTTTCCTGCCTCTCCACGTAGGACGCAGCGGGCAGGTACATTATGGTGTTCACCAGGGCCGGGATGGCGGTCACCAGGCCGACGGCGGCGTTGGAGCTGCCCAGGGCGATGGCGTACACCGGAAGGAACGGCGTGACCATGCCAAGCGCCACGTTGGACAGCATGATGTCGTAGACGCTGAGCTTGAAGTTCCAACGCTTCCCCTGGCTCGACCACACCCTATCCATGGCAGGCCGGCCCGAGTCACCACGTTTCAATCAGGAATGCTCCTTTCCGGCGTTTCCTCGAGGCTTCAAGAGGCGGTCACTCCCTCTCGTAAGGCCGCCCCAACCCCTGCGGCGCCCTGGAGCTCTGCTTGGACGAAGAGGCGGTGATCACCGTCAGCACCACGATGGTGAAGATGTAAGGCATCATTTTCAGGAAGAACGACGGGACGCGCAGCCCCAGCGCCTGTATCCTGAAGCCCATGGCCTCCACGCCTCCGAAGAGGTACGCCCCTGCCAGAGCCCGAAGGGGGTTCCACACAGCGAATATCACCAGGGCCACCGCGATCCAGCCGCGGCCCGCGGTCATGTTCTCGATCCAGCTGGGGGCGTAGGCCAGTGAAAGATATGCGCCTCCGAGCCCAGCCAGCATGCCCCCTACTACAACGCTAACGTATCGCGTCCGGAAAACGTTCACACCCAGAGCGTCGGCAGTTTCTGGGCTCTCTCCCACGGCTCTCAGGTGCAGCCCCGGACGGGTCCTGTAGAACAGGTACCACACCGCAGGGACCAATACGAACGAGAGGTAGACCAGGACGTCGTGGTTGAACAGCACCGGGCCCAGAACAGGCAGGCGCGAAAGCGCCGGCAGCGGCACACTGCGGAAGTGGTTGGGAAGCGGCACGCCTATCATGGACTTGCCCAGGTACCCGCTGATCCCCGTGCCGAAGAGCGTCAGGGCCAGGCCGCTGACGATCTGGTTCACCTTCAGGGCTATGCACATGAACGCGTGCAGAAGAGCCAGGAGCCCGCCAGCCAGGAGGGCCGCCAGCACCCCGAGGAGCAGGTTGCCCGTCCTCACGCTTGCGAGGAATCCGGCCACAGCGCCGACCAGCATCATGCCCTCGACGCCGATGTTCATGACGCCGGCGGTCTCGGTGATCAGCTCACCAAGGGCCGCGAAGAGTATCGGGGTGCCGGAGCTCACAGCTGCGGCTAGAATCGACACCAACATGTTGGACTCACCCATTGGCCTCGGCCTCCCCCTCGCCGTGTCCGCCCTGCGACGCGCCTTTCGCGCCTGTGGGCACCAGCCTAACCTTGTATCTGCCCAGAGCCTCGGTGGCGAGCACGCAGAAGAGCATCAGGCCCTGCAGCATGTTGACGGAGGCAGCAGACACCCCCAGAAACTGCGCGGAGTAGCCTCCCACTAGGAGCCCGCCGAACAGGATCGAGACCAGCAGAACCCCGTAAGGGTTGAGCTTGCCAAGCCACGCCACGATGATCGCCGAGTAGCCGTAGCCCGGCGAGAGCTGCCTGGTCATCCTGCCGGCGATGGCCGACACCTCCGCCATCCCGGCCAGTCCCGCCAGGGCTCCGCTGATGGCCATGGTGATGATGATGTTCCTCTCGATGCTCATGCCGGCGTACCGCGCCGCCCGCGGGCTCTCGCCGATGATCTTCACCTCGTAACCCCACTTGGTCCTGCCCAGGGCCAGATCGATGGCGATGGCCGCAACGATGGCGAATATCAGCCCCCAGTGAATCCTGGTGTAGCCGAACATCGGAAGGCGCGCGGCGTCAGAGAAGGGCGCCGATAGCGGGAAGTTGAGGCTCTTGGGATCGCGCCACGGGCCGTGCACCAGGTACTCTATCCAGTAGATGGCCACGTAGTTCAGCATGAGGGTGGTGATGGTCTCGCTGACTCCCACGAACGCCCGGGGCACCGCCGCCAGCAGCGCCCACGCGGCACCGGCAGCCACGCCGGCCAGAACCATCAGGGGCAGCACCTGCCACGCTGGAGCGTCGGGCATGCTCAGGGCCACCGCGGCCGCGCCCCATGCGCCCATGTGGAACTGCCCTTCGGCCCCGACGTTCCACAGCAGCATCTTGGCGGACAGCGCCACCGCGAGCCCGCACAGCATCAGGGGGATGGCGGTGACTATGGTCTCCGATATCCCGTACCAGTCGCCGAAGGCGCCGGAGAACATGGCAGCGTATACCTTCATCGGGCTGAAGCCCGACGCTGTCAGGAACACGGTCCCCAGAAGGAATGCCAGGAGCACCGCCAGCACCGGCGATACCACCCGGTACGACATGGGCACCGGATCCCGTTTCTCAAACACCAGCTTCAACTGGTCCAGCCCCCTCTCCTGCGGGGTCGATGCCGGCCATCATCATGCCGATCTCGTCTATGTCGACGTTCTCCCGCTCCACCGATCCGACTATGCGCCCCTCGAATATCACCGATATCCTGTCGCACAGGCTGAGCAGCTCCTCCAGGTCTTCAGAGATGAGAAGGATGCCGATCCCCGCCGACCGCTGCGCCAGCAGCACCTGGTGCACCGCCTCGGTGGCGCCCACATCTAGGCCGCGGGTGGGATGAACCGCCACTACCACGTTGTGGTCGTGCGTTGTCTCCCTGGCCAGGAGCAGCTTCTGGGAGTTGCCTCCTGAAAGCAGACGCACCGGGGTGCGCAGGGTGGGCGCCTTCACCTGGAACCGGGACACCAAGTCCCTGGTCCATTGGGTGGCGCGCTTTCTGTCGATCACGGCGCCTGGCCCCATCTCGTCTTCACGGTAATTCTTCATGATGGCGTTCTCAGTAAGCGGCAGGTTGGCGGCGAGGCCCATGCCCAGCCGGTCTTCAGGGATGTGGCTGACTCCCGCCTCAATGATGGCTCGCGGGTGGCGGTTGGTGTAGTCCTTGCCGTTTATGACCACCCTTCCCGCCAGCGTCTTGCGGAGGCCGGTGATGCATTCAGCCAGCTCGCGCTGGCCGTTGCCTGCCACCCCGGCGATGCCGTGGATCTCGCCTGCCAAGACCGAGAGGCTGAGGCCCTTCAGCGCCACCTCGCCCCTGTCGCCCAGGGCCTGCAGCCCTTCAAGCTCCAGCACCGGGGCGCCGAAGGTGCCGCGCGGTCGCGGCGGCGGCGGCTTGAGCTCGCGTCCGACCATCTTTGACGCCAGCTCCCGCTTGGTGGTGCTGGCGGTTTCAGCGGTGAACACGTCCTTGCCCGCGCGCAGCACGGTGACCCTGTCGGATATCTCCATGACCTCGTCGAGCTTGTGGGAGATGAAGATCAACGTCTTTCCGGAAGCGGCCATGCGGCGCATCACCTGGAACAGCTCTTTCACCTCCATGGGGGTGAGGACGGCGGTGGGCTCATCGAGGATGAGGACGTTGACGCCGCGGTAGAGCATCTTGATGATCTCCACCCGCTGCTGCTCGCCGACGGAAAGCTGCCAGATGCGGGCCTTCGGGTTAACCTCCAGCCCGAACTTGGCCGAGAACTCCTGCACCTCCTGCTCGATGGGGTCCATATCAAGGCGGAATCGGGGGGTAGGCATGCCGAGGGTGATGTTCTCCGCGACGGTGAAGGTCTCCACGAGCCTGAAGTGCTGGTGCACCATGCCAATGCCCAAGGATATGGCGTCGGCAGGCGAGCGCAGCGCCACCTTCTTGCCGTCGATGAGGATGTCACCGGAATCCGGCCTGATCAGGCCGGTGAGCATGTTCATGAGCGTGCTCTTGCCGGCGCCGTTCTCGCCCAGAAGCGCGTGAATCTCCCCACGCCTGACGGCGAAGTTCACGCCGTTGCTGGCGATGACGCCTGGGAACCGCTTCGTGACGTTGCGGATCTCAACAGCGTAATCGGCTGTTCCCACTGGAAGCCCTCCAAGAATGCATAGGGGGAGGCTGAGCCAATACCGGTAGCGGCCAGCCTCCCATGCGTCAAGTGTGCGTTAGGTTTCGGTAGCCTTAGTTGGGCAGCGTGCCCTCGACGCCCTCGACGAACCAGTCGAAGCTGAGAAGCTCGGCGTCGGTCATGATGGTCCCCTCCGGCACGCGGAGCTTGCCGGTGTTGTCATTGATGGGACCGGTGAAGGGATGGAACTTGCCTGCTACGATGTCAGCCTTCTTGGCCTCCACCAGCTTCTTGACGTTCTCGGGAACCATGGGCCCGAACGGAGCCAGATCCACGATGCCGTCAGCCATGCCGCCCCAGTAGTCGCCGGTCTTCCAGGTGCCTTCCTTGGCCGCCTTGATGCGCTCAACGTAGTACGGACCCCAGTTCCAGATGGGACCGGTGACGATGGTGTCGGGTGCGAACTGGGTCATCACGGAGTTGTAGCTCACGCCCAGCTTGCCCCTTTCGGCAGCGGCCTGCATCGGCGCAGGGGTGTCCTGGTGCTGCGCGATGACGTCGGCGCCAGCATCCAGAGCGGCCTTTGCGGCCTCCTTTTCCGTTGCCGGGTCATACCAGGTGTTGGTCCAGACCACCTTCACCTTGGCGTTGGGATTGACGGACCTGACGCCCAGGGTGAACGCGTTGATTCCCCTGACCACCTCGGGGATGGGGAACGCGGCAACATAGCCGATGACGTTGGACTTCGTCATGGAGCCGGCCACTATGCCCGACAGGTACCTAGGCTCGTAGATGCGGCCGAAGTACGTCGCGGCGTTGTCAGCTGTCTTGAAACCGGAGCAGTGCTCGAAGAGGACGTTGGGGAAACGCCTGGCCACGTTCTGGACGTAGTCCATGTAGCCGAAGCTGGTCGCGAAGATGATCTTGCAGCCCTTGCGGGCCAGCTCCGTCATCATGCGCTCCGCGTCAGAAGTCTCGGGAACCGCCTCAACGTAGATGCTCTCGACCCAAGGAAGCTGCTGCTCCACGTACTGGCGCCCCAGGTCATGGGCGTAAGTCCATCCCGCGTCGCCGACGTGGCCGATGTAGATCCAACCTACCAAGAACTTGTCCTCAGCCGCGTAAGACTGGCTGTTCAGCCTGGCCGCACCCACCAGGGCCAGCAGAACCGCCACCACCAACAGAATCTTCTTCGACCTGCTCATGCTCGTACCTCCGTAAGTGATGTCTTGGAACGCTCACGCATCGCTGGCACGACTGTTACTGGAATGTCTTACAGAAAGGCCCATTGTGATCGATGCCGCGAATGCCGCACGCATGAATTATAGCCCATATGAAGCCTTCTGTGGAGTGTCTGCATGCCGTTTGACAGCAATATTCTGCAATTCCGCCCCGCTACGCGGGCGAGCGCTTGAATGTTGTTACAGGTACTGCGGGAGCCTATCAACATCTGTAATCGAGCCCCCTGGAGCGCACTGCTCCAGTCGGTTCCAGTCTGATCCGGCCCGGTTCAGGCCGGTTCGGGCTGGTCCAGGCCAGTCCGCTCGCCATTGGGGTCCGCTAGTCCAAGCCTGCCCTCTGCCGCAGCTCCTCGATGGTTGGCGCCCTGCCGCAGCTGGCGCTGCCCTCAGGGCAGTAGCCCAGGTCGTCGCAGGATGCACCTGCCCGCCAGAAGATGTTTGGGGCGATTCGCTTGTACTCCTCAAGCAGCGCGTTGAAGAGGTTCCGGATCTCCCATTGCGCCCTAGTGCAGCACCTGAGGTTGAACATGTGCCGGAGCTGCCGGGCGTTGGTGGTGATCACGAACCTGGTCTCGGTGGCGTTAGAAAGGCCGAATCTCACGTCCTCCGCAGGCAGGCCAGCCTCGTTCAGCCCGTGACGCTGAAGATCCTGTATCTCCTGCTGAAGACGGCGGAACCTTTCAAGAAACTCGGGATGCGACTTGAAGCTGGGCGGCGTTATGTACCTGAAGTTGCCTTCCTTAACGTACCTTTGCGATTGCTGAAGCTGCGAAACGTCAGGCGACCCCTGCTCCGGGCCGTTGATCCATCGGCAACCCTCGTCACCGGGCAGTGTGTCAGGGCTCTTGAACATCTTCATCAGGCGATGCCTGTCGTTCTGCTGGCTCGACACCCTGGAGTAGCCTTCCACCGCGAAGCTGGTGTGCCAGTGCTCCAGGGCGCCCAGATGTCCCGACTTGATGAGCCCCCGGATGAACCTGCCCACCTGCTCGTCGTCGAGGCGCTGCCCTTCCGGCCCTTCTCCCCACACCAGCTGCTTCATGTCGGTGGCCCCGATGGGCCTATAGCATAGCCTGGCCATGAGCAGCAGTCTTTCAGTGTTGATGTTCGTCCCCATGAACGGGTAGTAGACTATCTCGTACTTGAGGGCAACTTCTTCAGGCATCGGCCGGCCTCCCAGCGTCAGTCTTCGATTGATATCATGATATCACAATAATCGCACTGCGCGGCAGGCACTGGATACCCGGGGAATCGACGGGAAGAAGCTTCGCAGGCGTGGGCCGATGTGTCGGGGAGGCATACTCCGGGGCGGGGTCGGCGGGCGGGGATTCCAGGGGCGGGGGTTGAGCGGGATTCTGTTCCGGTCAAGGATGACTGAACCGGAACGAACCGCGGTCCAATGACAGCGACAAAGCGGTATCCGGACGGTCGTAGGCGTCAACGAGCGGTCGCGGCGACCCACCGGCGGGTAGAAGCCCCGCGAAAGCGACCCACCCATGGGTCGGCTCCTGTAGCCAGGGCCGCGGCTCTCACGCGTTGGTACGGCATTCAAGAACGACCCGCACGGCGTACGGCTGCGAGAGTGCGTCTCCTCGCCTCCCTTCGGCTCGCGGGGCTGATCGGTGCTCATACGTTCGCGGAATTACGGTCTATCAGATGCCGCTGAAGCGCTAACAACCTGAAAGGATGCCGGCGCCCGCAGCCCACACGGCCGCGGTGCGCCGGCAACCCAATTCTTGTGGAGTAGGAACCGTTACAGGTGATACGGCTCGTTGCGAAGTATCTTGAAAGCCCGGTACACCTGCTCAAGCAGTATTACCTGCATGAGCTGGTGCGGAAACGTCATCTTCGAGAAGCAAACCCTGTCGTCGGCGCGCTTCAGGGCCTGCGGGGCTAACCCCGTGGGGCCTCCGATCAGGAACACGATGTCGCTCCGCCCCGCCAGGGCGTAGGCGCCGAGCATGGCGGAGAACTCCTCCGACGTCATCTCCCTGCCAGCAAGGTCGCAGGCGATCACCGTGGACGTGTCCCGCACCTTCGCCAGGATCCGCCTGGCCTCCATCTCCCGCAGCTCGGCCCTGCGGGCGGGGCTGTCCCCCTCTGAGATGGGCTCCTCCGGTACGCTGACCATCTCCAGCCTGGCGTAGCGGGATATACGCTTCGAGTACTCCGCCACCGCCGCAGCCAGGTACGGCTCCTTGATCTTGCCCACCGCAACGACAGTGATCCGCATCGCCACTACGCCGACTCGCTCAGCGTGACTTCCACCACGCGCTGTCGGTTGTTGGACCCGATCACGGTGAACTTCACCACGTCGCCCACTGACGACTTCAACAGAGTCTTGCGTACGTCGTCCACGGAGGTGACTGGCACCCCGTTCATCTCGATTATTATGTCACCCTGCCGCAGCCCGGCGCGGTCGGCGGGGCTGTTACGCACCACCGACACGATGTAGAGCCCGCTGTCCACGGGCAGGCCATACCTGCGGGCCCTGGCCGCGGTCAGCGGCACCACCTCGCTGACCCCCAAGTACGGCCTGGGAACCTTGCCGTAGCGGATGATCTGGTCGGCCACCTGCCTGGCCATGTTGATGGGTATCGCAAGCCCGATGCCCTGCGCTTCCTCTATTATGGCGGTGTTGATGCCCACCACTCGGCCATCGACCGTCACAAGGGCCCCGCCGGAGTTGCCCGGGTTGATGGGAGCGTCCGTCTGGATCAGGCCCTCCAGCACTATCCCCTGGCTGGGGCTGACCTCTACCGTGCGGTTGAGGGCGCTGACGACTCCGGCTGTTATGGTGTGGTCGAAGCCGTACGGGTTGCCTATGGCGATGGCCGGCTCGCCGGGCACCAGCTTGTCCGAGTCGCCCAGCTCGGCCACGGGCAGATCCGTGGCGTCCACCTTGATGACCGCAAGGTCCGTGTACGGATCGGTGCCCACAATCCTCGCGTCAAACTGCCGGCCGTCTGCCAGCATCACGGCAATCTGCGAGACCCCCTGCACGACGTGGTTGTTGGTGAGTATGTATCCTGACGAGTCGATGATGACGCCCGAGCCCAGCCCCTCGCGCACCTGCACCATGGGGGTGAAGAAGAAGCTGTACACCACCTCTTCCTGCTTGGTGGAGATCTTCACCACCGAGGGACCAACCTTCTGCGCTGCGGAAGCCGCCGAGAAGAGCTCCGTCCTGACCACTTCGGCGCCGGCTCCGCCCTGGCCCTGGCTTGTGTGGCCCCTGGCTGCGTCGCCAGCCTCCTGGCTGATGGTGGTGCCTGGAGTCGGAACCTGGCCTTGCTGGCCGGAAGAGCTCTGGGGTATGAGCCCGGCGCCGTAGTTGATGAGGAGAAGCCCTACCAGGAGCCCGCCGACTATCGCGCCTGCCAGCGCTGCTATGAACAAACCTATACCGTTGGATCCAGACCTGCTTCTGTGGTAGTACACACGCGCCGCCTCCGTCCAGCGTCCAGCTAGTATTCGATACCGTGCCTCGCAGGTATTCCGGTCTCGAAGGGATGCCTTATCATCTTCATTTCGGTGACCAGGTCCGCCATCTGCACCAGCAGATCCGGCATGTTCCTACCCGTGAGCACAAGCTCAACCCCGTCAGGCTTGAGCTCCACAAGATCAGCGCAACGCTCCGCCGGCAGCAGGCCAAAGTAGACTGCGTTCGCGATCTCGTCTAGTATCACCAGATCTGCCTCAACCCGCTCAAGGGTGCGCTTCGACAGCGCGTACGCCTCCTCGGCGTAAGCGATGTCGCGGGGTTCGGGTTTACCTGGTATGACAAAGCATTCCCCACATCCGTTGCAGTCGAATTCTCCGCTGCCCATGGCCTGCGGGTACTTGCAGTCCCGTCCGAACTGGAAGATCTCGAAGCCCTTCCCCAGGCGCTTGGCAGCGGCGATCTCCCCGGTGTAGCTGGTGCCCTTCATGAACTGCACCATCCGAACCCTGTAGCCGTGGCCGAAGGCACGCATCCCCAGCCCTAGGGCCGCGGTGGTCTTGCCCTTCCCATTGCCTGTGTAGACCTGTACCAAGCCCAGCTTGAACCTGCCGCGGTCACTGAGCATCACAATCACTCCCTTCACCGATGCCATCGTACCCCTCGGGGATCTGGCCGCCTGTTGCGTCGCGCGATGCGCCGGACACCACGAATATCGCGGGCCTGTCCACGTCTGGTCGCCTCCCCACTATCGCCCTTACCCCGTACACCGCCAAGAGGTTTTCCTCTGTTAGAACGTCGTTCGGCGGCCCGGCCGCTGCCACCTGCCCGTCCACCAGTATCACCAGGTCATCGCAGTACTTGCCTGCGAGGTTCAAGTCGTGCAGCACCGCTATGACGGTGAGACCGGCCTCGTGCGCCAGGTCGGTGGCAAGCTCCATCACTTCCTGCTGGAAGTTGACATCAAGGTGGGCGGTGGGCTCGTCCAGGAGCAGCACCTTCGGGCGCTGCGCCAGCGCCCGCGCGATCAGCACGCGCTGGAGCTCACCGGAGGACAGCCCCGTCACCTTGCGGCGCGCCAGGTGGCATACGCGGGTGCGCTGCATACATTCCCGCGCGATGGCGAGGTCGGCGGGGCTGTCGCCGAAAAGCGGTGCGTAGGGCGACCTTCCCATGAGCACCGTCTGCTCCACGGTGAACGGGAACACGGGCTGCTCGGAAGCGCTCACCGCCGCCACCAGCTTCGCCGTCTCGCGCGGGCGAAGCCGGAAGATGTCCTGCCCGTCGTAAAGGACCTGCCCGCTGAGAGGGGTCAGCACGCCGCCGATAACCTTGAGCAGGGTAGATTTGCCGGAGCCGTTGGGCCCGATGATCCCGAGGAGTCGGCCGGAGCGCGCGGTGAGGCTGACGCCTTTGAGCACGAGGCCATTGGTCCCGTTTTGGTAGGTTCGCTGGGCAGCCAACGAGTCCTGTCTGCCGCGGAAACCACCGCCGCGGACGCCCGGCTCGCCGCTTCTGCCGGCTCCCGCGCCATGTTCAGCTGGGCGTCTCCGGGTATAGGAAAAGACTACGCTCTGCACTTCGACTCTCATTCCGTTATCACCTCCGGCCTCGCGCGGTGCGGAGCAGGTAGAAGAAGAAGGGGGCGCCTGTCATGGCGGTGATGATGCCCACGGGAATCTCCCGCGGCGGGATCAGGGTGCGGGCGAGGGTGTCGGCCACCACCATGAAGGCGGCGCCGCCTGCGGCGGACACCGGCACCAGGACGCGGTGGTCAGGGCCCATCAGCATCCTGCTGATGTGAGGGACCACGAGGCCCACGAAGCCGATCAGGCCGGATGAGGCGACGACGGCCGCAGTGACGAGTGCACCGATGACGATGACGGCGGTCTTGAAGCGCTCGGTGTCGAGGCCCATGAAGCGGGCTGGCTCCTCGCCTGTTGAGATGAGGTTGAGGCCGCGGCCCATTGCGACGAGGGCGAGAGTGCCCAGGAGGACGTAGGGGGCGGTAATGCGGACGTGGCTCCAGCTCTTCGCGGAGAGGCTGCCCATGAGCCACATGACCACTCGGGGCAGATCGTCGCCGGCGATGACCATCAAGAACGATACGGCGGCCCAGACGAAGGACCCTACCACGACGCCGGCCAGGAGGAAGGTCTCGGTGGGAACGCGTCCGTCGATGGTGGCAAGCGCGTAGACGAACGCCACGGTTGCCACGGAGCCGATGAAGGCGTAGACCGGGATCGTCCAGGTGGGGGAGGCTAGGGCGGTGCCTGCCATCAGGATGCCGATGGTGGCGCCCAGCGCCGCGCCGGAGGACGCGCCGATGATGTAGGGATCTGCCAGGGGGTTGCGGAAGAGGCCCTGAAACGCGGCGCCCACTACGGAGAGGCCGGCGCCAACCAGCAGGCCCAGCACGATGCGGGGCAGTCGCACGTCGAGGACTATCACTTCAGCGGCCTCCAGCGCCCCTGGCTCAATGTGTGAAAGCGGAGGCAGCAGCCACGAAACCACGGGAACGCGCGAGAGCAGCACGCGAATGGCCAGGCCGGCCCCGATGGCTGATGTGCCGGCGGTGATCGCCCAGAGCACGGAGCCGACGCACATAAGGGCCAGCGCCGCCACGCGCCAGCGGTGCGCGGCTGCAGCAGTGGCTGCGGTGGTGGCCGCGGCGGCGGATGTGGCTATTCGTCTGGGCGGTATGGTTCGTCGGGCCCGTCTGGTCAAGACTGTTGCCTCCTTGTCGTGCCATCCTGTTCTCTTCTATCGTTGCATCTGTTTGGGGTGCCTTTGTGCACTTGGTATGTGCTCGGGCAGCCCGTCTATGGGGTCGGCCGGGCTTGGCCTGCTGCGCTACCTTGCCTCGCTGAAGAGCTGGGCCAGGAGCTCAAGGCCGTCGATGAGGCGCGGTCCGGGCCTGACCAGGAGGTCAGGCAGCACCTCATACACCTGTCCGGTAACCAGCGCAGGCACGGTTCGCCAGTGCGAACGCGCCATGACCTCGTCGCGGTTGTATGAAGTAAGTATCACCACGTTGGGCCTCGCGGTGATGACCGACTCGTGGCTCACCTGCGGCCAGCCGCTGACGGAGCCGAATATGTTGATCCCGCCCGCGGCGCGCACCAGGTCGTCGACGAAGGTTCCGTGGCCGGCGGTCATAAGTGGATCGTTCCAGATCTCCACAAACACCCGCGGACGGGCGCTTTCGGGGGTGGCGGCTACGCGCTCCTTCACCGCTGCCATCCTGGCTTCGAGCTCGGCCACCAGCTCGCGGGCGGCGGCGGAGCGGCCCGTGGCGTCACCGATGGTCTGAATCGCGTCGAAGACCTCAGGGATCGTGGTGGGGTTTACCGCAACAACGTTCAGGCCCAGCTCGCGAAGCTTGTCAATGACCTGAGCCTGCAGGTCCGACACCGCAACGACGAGGTCGGGCTGCTTTGCCACCACGGCCTCGACGTTGATGTTGTAGTCGCCTATCTTGTCGATGGAACTGGCTTCGGCGGGGTAGTCGCACGCAGTGGTTACGCCCACGATGCTCGGGCCAAGGCCCAGGTTGAACAGGATCTCGGTGTTGCTTGGCGCCAAGGAGACGATGCGCTGTGGGGTTTCTGAGGGCGATGTGGCCTCTGCGGCCAGAGCTGAAGCTGCAAAGGAGGCGGGTGCGAGAACCGCCGCTGCCATGAGGCAGGTCAGCAGCAGTAGAGCTAGGGCGGCTGGTCTGGTTGGGGTGCTTGCGGCAGCTGGGGTGGCTGGGGCCACGCCAGTGCGGGCACATTCCATCAGTAACACTCCTTTCGACATGAAAACACCCTGTTCACAGCGATGAACAGGGGGTACGGCGCGCAACGGCGCACTCCGCTCCCCCTCAGTCCTCGAAGGTGGACGCGTCATGCCGATGGGCAGGTTTCCTGGCTGCCAGGTCATCGCCGGTGCGAGCCTTCCCCCGGCCTCTTGCCTTCGGTTTCGGCCGGAGTGGACACTATGTCGCACAAGCTACCTGGCTACAGTGGCGGGTCCGCGGGCTTCACCTGCTGCTTCCGGGGCTTCCGGACAACGGGGCCACGGGGCCACGGGGCGACCGCAAGGTCGGCGGCTATGGCTCCGAATGACCCCGGCTGGGCAGGTTGCCTCTTCCCTCTTGCCCGCAGCGCGCCTGGGCTTGGACACGGCGCCGCTGCAGACACCCACCGGCTATTCGCTTGTAGGGTGTTACTGAAGACATCGTAACATAACGGGAATGCAGTGTCGATAGGTCGGAGGCGTGATGTGACGTTGCGGGGATGACGGGGCCGGCGCGGATGGCCGCGGATGGGCGGGACGGGGGTGGCGNNGGATGGACTCGGCGCGCGGGACAGGGGTGGCGGGCGGGACGGGAGTGGCGCAGTCGAGGCACTGTGCTGATTTCGTTACAATTAGCTTACTAATCGGTTGCGAAACCAACATACACCCGTTGTATATCGTGGGGAAATCAGCTCATATCCGTTCCACCGAAGACTGGGCCTAGATGGGCCTCCGCTCCCCGTTCATTCTAGCCTGCTGAACTGGGCCTTTGCCGAGCCCTTTGCCGACGGCACCGCCACCACCGCGTCGCGAAGGTGGCGAACGAGCCTTTAGTCAAGTTCCGTTACGAAAAGCGCGACCTAGGCCCCAGAATCGTAACGAAAGGCCATGCCTTTCGTTACGATTTCGACATAACACTCAAGTCCGACCCCGCGCCAGCAACCAGTGCACCTTCCGCGCGCGTTCGCCCGCGTCTACCGCCCCAGCACCCTCTCGTCGCCAACTCGCCGCGTCAGACGCACCGAGTCGAAGTGCTCCAGCAGGGCCACCGCGAACTTTCGGGAGTTGCCGCAGGCGTCCCGGAATGCAGCGGCTGAGAAGGGTCTACCTTCTGCTCCAAGCTCTCTGACGACGGCTTCAGCCCTGGCCAGGGCATCCCTGTGGAACAGAAGCTCCGGGCCGATCCTCACCAGCACGCCCTGGTCGATCAGGTAGTCCAACACGGCGGCGGGTGCTCCCGTCGCCAGCACCGCGGCTCTGTCAGGCGGAGACATCAGGTCCGCCACGAACATCTCATCGATACTCCGGGCCCACCGGGCATCATCCTCCGACAGCTGCACCTGGCGCCCAGGGAGGCACACCACGGTGCCAGCGTCCTCGAGGACGCCGTCCGCTATCGCCTTGGCCACCACCGCGGCGAAGGCGCGGCTGTCCCAGTCGGGCAATGCCTGGGTGCGCAGCTCTTCCCTGGGCATTCCCCGCCTGAGAGGCTGCGCAGCGTGGAAGGCTTCCAGGGCGCCGCGAAGGGAAGCAACCAACTGTTCCCACCGGTGGCGTGGTATGTAGGAGCGCTCTCCATCGGCCCCGGCCCCGGGATCGCCCTTCTCGCCCAGCACGACCACGGCGCCGACCTTCGCCTGGGCCTCCAGCGCAGCCGCCGCCCTGCTCTCGGGCCAGAACAGCGCCTTCGCCACCTCCGCCGCCGTCGCCCCGCGTAGCCTCGTGCGGACGATCCTGTCAGCGGCCAGCGTCACCAGCGCTGCGTCGTCGCCCGAGGCTAGCACGGTGTACTCCCGCACCGATTCCTCCCGGAACCGCTTCGATCTGGCGGCCGCCGTAGCCAGCACCCTGCCTCCTCCAGCCGTGACCATTGGCGAGTAAGTGCGCACCACGAAGTGGTCGCCTCTGGCGGCCACCACCGCGCCCCCGTCCACCTCAAGCTGGGCGTAGCTCACCTCGCCCGGCAGAGCCGCATCTGCCCCAATCACACGGACCCTGCAAGTCACCTCGGAGGTGCCGATGTGAAGATGCATCCTGTCGCCGTGCCCGACGGGTTCCGCCGTGGGTAACACGTGCAGCTCTACATCGATGAGGTTGGCAGGCTCCAGCATCCCCGGTGCCGCCAACAGCATGCCCCGGTCTGCCTCCGTCTTCTCCACCCCCGCCAGGTTAAGCGCCACCCGCTGCCCGCGGAAGGCCTCCGGCACCGTGACACCATGTACCTGCACACCGCGCACCCTGACCGGCTTGCCCACCGGCAGGAGCTCCAGCCTATCGCCGGGCCTCACGCTTCCTCCAACCAGCGTGCCCGTGACCACAGTCCCATGCCCGGCAATGGTGAACACCCTGTCAATGGGCAGACGCGCGCAGTTCCACTCCTCCTGGCCCTCCGACATCTGCGCCGCCCGCGCCACAGCAGCGTCGAGCTCCTCCACGAGCCTATCTAGGCCCTGCCCCGTCACAGCTGATACCGGCACTATCGGCGCACCCGAAAGCCGCGTTGAGGCCAGCTGCTCTCGGACGTCCTCCATAGCCAGCTCAAGCCAGTCTTCATCGACGATGTCGGCCTTTGTGAGCGCCACCACGCCGACCTCGGTGCCTAACAAGTTGAGAATGTCCAGGTGCTCCCTGGTCTGAGGCATCACACCTTCGTCAGCGGCCACCACCAAGAGCGCCACGTCAATCCCTGTGGCTCCGGCCAGCATATTCCCGACGAACCTCTCATGGCCAGGAACGTCCACCACCCCGGCGCGCACGCCCGAAGGCAACGTCAACGGCGCGAACCCCAGCTCGATGGTGAGGCCGCGCTCCTGCTCCGCCTTGAGCCTGTCAGTGTTCACGCCGGTCAGGGCCTTCACCAGGGTGGTCTTGCCGTGGTCCACGTGGCCGGCGGTGCCAATGATCACGTGCCTCATCCGCGCCAGGCCTCCCCCGCCCCGACAGCCCTGATCACCGCGTTTGCGATGGCGCAGAGGTCCTCGTCGAAGACGGCCCTCATGTGCAGCCTCACTGCGTCGTTCACGACTCTCGCCACCACCGGGGGCTCGCAGAGCCTGAGCCTGCGTTGCATCTCCTCGGCCGGCACCTCGGAGCTGCGCACCTCCACGCTCACCCCTGGGATGCTCACCGCTGGCATCGACCCGCCGCCAGCTTCCGAGTCGTCGTCCACCACGCCCACGCTCAGCGACGACGCAGACCCACGCGCCCCGTCCTCAATCATCGACCGTAGGGCCTCCGCCCTCGCCCTGAGCTGCTCCACCGGCGCGCACAGCATCGCTGTCATCGGCAGCGAGCGCACGTCCTGCACCGACGCGGGATCCCTCCATGCCGCCACCACGCACGCCAGCGCCGTCAACGTGAGCTTGTCGATGCGCAAGGCCCTAGCCAACGGGTTGCGCGCGATGCGCCGCACCATCTCAGATCGTCCCAGGATGATGCCTGCCTGGGGGCCGCCGAACAGCTTGTCCCCGCTGAACGTCACCACGTCAGCGCCATCCGCCACGGCCTGCCTCACCGTGGGCTCGCCGCATATACCCCAAGCTGACAAGTCCCGCGGCAGCCCTGAACCCAGGTCGTACATGACAGGCAGGTTGTGCTCCCGCCCCAGCTGCACCAGCTCTGCCAGCGTGGCCTCCTCCGTGAAGCCGACAACTCGGAAGTTCGACGTATGCACCTTCAGGAGCAGGCCGGTGTCGGGCCCTATGGCACGGGCGTAGTCCGCCACCCTTGTCCGGTTGGTGGTGCCCACCTCCACCAGCTTGGCGCCGCTCTTCTCCATGATCTCCGGCACGCGGAAGGCGCCTCCGATCTCCACCAGCTCGCCGCGGCTCACGACTACCTGCTTGCCCCTGGCCAGCGTGTCGAGGCAAAGCAACACCGCAGCTGCGTTGTTGTTCACCACGTGGGCGGCCTCAGCGCCAGTCAGCTCCGCCAGCGCGTCCGCCACGTGGGCCTGGCGGCTCCCCCGCTCACCCGAAGTCAGGTCGAACTCAAGGTCACAGTATCCAGTCGCTGCCTGCGCCACGACTTCCGCCGCAAACGCCGGAAGCGGCGCACGGCCTAGGTTCGTATGAAGCACGACCCCGGTGGCATTTATCACCCGCCTGGGGCCAGGCGCGCACAGGCGCGCAGCCACTGCCTCCAGCCTAGCCTCCACCATCGTCGCCAGCTCCTCGCGGCCCCGGATACCTCGCCCATCGCCAGCCCCATCGCCGCCAGCCATGATCTCCTCCCTCAGCTGGTCGATGATGTGCCTGGCCGCATCACGCACCGCCCACCTGGGGAGCCGGCTGGCAAGGCGGAGAGCCTCTGGCCTGTCCATTATGTCATTGACCGACGGAAGCTCGCGCAGCTGCGCGATGTCCACGTCTACCACCTGCCGTCTCGTATTGCTATTCGAAGCCCGTCGGGGCCGGGTGCCGACGCCCTGGCGACCACGGCACACCAGTCTCCAAGGCCAAAGGCAGCCAGGCTCCGCATGAGCTCGTCCACGCGGCTTTCTGGAACCGCTATCAGAAGACCCCCGGAGGTCTGCGGGTCGAACATCACGTCCACCAGCGCCTGGCGAACACCTTCGGTCACGTCTACAATGGGACCGTAGAAAGCCCGGTTCTTGTGCAGACCGCCCGGCAGCAGCCCCGACTCCGCGTAGTCCAGCGCGCTTTCCATCACCGGAAGCGCCCCAGCCGCCACCTCGACGCTGACGTTCGACCCCTGCGCCATCTCCGACAGATGCCCTACGAAGCCGAACCCGGTCACGTCGGTGCACGCCGTGGCGCCCACCTCCTGCATGGCCTCAGATGCCCTCGCGTTCAGCGTGGCCATCACCTGCCAGAGCATCTCGCCGTCCTCAGGTGACGCCATCCGCGCCTTGATCGCCGTCGACACTATCCCCGTGCCCAGCGGCTTCGTTAGCACCAGCATGTCGCCTGGCCGCATGCCCTGATTGCGCACCACCCTATCAGGATGGACCAACCCCGTCACAGCAAGGCCATACTTGGGCTCCGGATCATCCACCGAATGGCCGCCCACCAGCAACGCGCCGGCCTCGTACACCTTCTCCGCGCCGCCCGCCAAGATCTCGCGAAGCACGTCAACCCCTAAGCTGCACGGGTAGCACACAACGTTCATCGCCAGAAGGGGCCTGCCTCCCATGGCGTACACGTCTGACAGCGAGTTCGCCGCCGCCACCTGGCCAAACCTTCGGGGCTCGTCCACTATGGGCGTGAAGAAGTCAACCGTCTGGATAAGGGCCACTTCTTCACTAAGCTTGTAGACTGCCGCATCCTCCGAGCCCTCAAAGCCCGCTATGAGCTGCGGATCGGTTCTATGAAGAAGCCCGCTGAGGGCCTCAGACAGGTCACCCGGACCTATCTTTGCCGCTCAACCCGCTTTAGTCGACAGCGACGTGAGCCTCACTATGTCGCCCTGCGTCAAGTTCATCACCCCACTTGGTTCAGCCGGAAGGCGCTGAGTCGTAGCCTAGATCTAGTCTAGCATGGTGAAGACTGTTTATCACGCGCAATCGGGCGCCTCCGCACCTCCGCGCGACCGCACCCCCCCGAACATGAAGAAAGGCACTCCCCACGGAGTGCCCGGAACGCCTGGACGGACTAGGTATGAAAATGGCGGGAGTACGTGGGAATCGAACCCACCGCGGCCAGGTTAACTGCCCGCCACTGGATTTGAAGTCCAGGAGGCCCACCAGGACCAATCTACTCCCGCATCACGCAGCTCAACTGCAGCACGTATTATACCGCATGGAACGCGGATAGTCGATATCGCCCATCGCCTCCGTTCGTCCCCGCATCACCCACCCGCGAACTTGTGCGCGCCGTGCCCCACATCACCGCGACCCCCGCCTGCGCCCCTGCCCCGGCTCCGCCACGCTACCACAGCCCCCAGCGCCTGCCCACGTCAGCCGTGGCATACAGGGGATAGGCTTCCACTTCCTCGTCATCCA
Organism: Clostridia bacterium DTU025; assembly: GCA_001513145.1. GTDB lineage: Bacteria > Bacillota > DTU025 > DTU025 > DTU025 > DTU025. Next base: position 109,329 of record LFSP01000026.1, read on the forward strand.
CAAACACCCTGAGCCAACCCAGGTGCTGGCCCGTCCGCACCGGAGCCTGCGGCCGAGCAGGGCAATCCACCACCGTGCGCAGCCGCCCGGCCTCGCTGACGCGCACCACGGCCCGAACCGTACTCGCCGTCGCTAACCCTACAGAGGGCACAACGCCGCGCTCGACCAGGGCCGACGCCACCTCGTGCCCCGCCAGCGCTATGTCATGCCTGCGGAAATTGTTGAACCCGTAGTCCAGGAGCGCCGCCGCATCGCGGAACCGCGCCCCCGACTTTAGCACCACCGCGATGAGCTGCAGGCCGTCCCTCGTGGCGGAAGCCGCCAGGCAGTGGCCTGCAGCGCTGGTGGTACCGGTCTTCACGCCGTCGGCCCCCTGATAGCTCCACAGCAGCCTGTTGGTGTTGTGCACCAGGGTCGCGCCTTTCACTTGATCCCCATCGATCCTCGTGGCCCACAGCTCGGTACATCCCACGATCTCCGCAAACTTCGGTATGGACAGGCCATATGCGCACATCCTAGCGATGTCCCTGGCGGTACTGTAGTGCCCCGGGGCTGTCAGCCCGTGCGGGTTGGCGAACCTCGTCCTGGTCAGCCCCATCGACCTGGCCCGAGCGTTCATCATGTCCACGAACTGCTCCACGGTGCCGCCGATATGCTCGGCTATGGCTGTTGCCCCGTCGTTTCCAGACCTCAGCATGGTGGCGCGTATCAGCTCCTCCAGCTTGATCTGCTCACCTGCCCGAAGCCCCAGCGTCGACCCTGGCACAGCAGCCGCCCTGGCCGACACAGTCACCACGTCCGCCAAGTCACCGCGCTCAATGGCTATTATGGCGGTCATCACTTTGGTGATGCTGGCCGGATCCCTGGTCTGGTCTGCGTTCCTGCCGAAAAGCACGGTCCCTGTGCTGGCCTCGATGAGCACCGCCGCCGCCGCGCTCACCCACGGCTCCTGTCCCTGTCCCTGGCCCAGAGCCTGGCTCTGCCGTTCAACTTCCCCCTGGCTCGAACCCTGGCCCACGCCCACCCCGAGAAACACCACCGGCTCCCCGGGCGCCAGCGCAGGCACCGCCCGATGATCCAACACCGTCCTGACCCCAACGAGACAGGCTCCCACGAAAAACACCAGCGCCAGGCAGGCGCCGGCGCTTCGTCTCACAGCCTTCACGGGCACACACCTCTGACAGCGGATTCTGTCAGATACTACTCACCTACCTCGGAGCCTAGAACGGCGACACCTCCCCAGACACCGTCTGCATCGCCCCGGAGCTTCCGATCATCGCAGGGTTGTACGGACACTTCCTGCACCGTTCTCTGGCCATGAACATCGCCAGGGCGTCTGGTGCCTCAACCGGCGGCAGGTTCCCCGCGAGCAACGCCGCCCGACCCTCCCTGGTGAGGGTCACCACCGGTCTCCTTCCAAACGACGACCTCAAGTAGCCCGCGTTCAACAACTGATCGATGATGGCGATGATCTGCTGGATAGTCAACGACCTCAGCGCACCGTACTGCGGCAGCTTGTCCGCGTTCATCCTCAGGATCTCCTGCGAACAGGAACCCCTCAGCACCCTGGCCAGCTTCGTCTTGCCCACGCGGAACGGGATCGAGTCGACGCACTCCAGCACCGCAGCAGCGTATCCACGTGACACATCGTCTGGTGCGGTGCCGCTCCCAGTGACCACCATCATGGACACCCCCTGCCACTGTCTTGTAAGCATAGATTACCATACTTGTGTTGCAATGGCAAGGCGTTTCCTACATATCCACCTATTGTATTGAAGACTGTGCCAGGTACTCATTCCGCACCAGGAACCTCACTCCGCTACCTGACAGGTCGGCCCTGGCGAGACCAGGTTCCACCCCCGCCCTCACGGTCACCGTCGCCGTCACCCCTCCCAGCGCGTCCTCCGCCAGCTCCGCAAGCTCCGCCACCGCCCGGAACTCCGTGTCGCTCACCCTGTTCATGCTGAGCAGCACGAGGTTGCCCCCGTCTACCCCGCCGCGCCCCTGGAGCAGCGCGTAGCTGCAGTCGGCCCCTGCCACTGCCAAGGGCCGCTCGCTCCTGACCTCGGCGACGGCCCACTGCAGCGGCGCCCAGCCGGAAGCAGTGACAGTCAGTGTCGCCTCACTACACTTCGCGTCCACTTTCACCTGTGGCGCCGCTCCACCGAGCGGCACCACCTGTCGTCGCACGCTTTCGCCCATGGTTACGCTGGTTCCAGCTGCGCCATCCGCGCCGAACGCCGCGCCCCCGACGCTTGATACGGTCACACCCGCCAGGCTCTCCCGGCTTTCCAGTACTACTTGCGCTTGCCCACCAGGCCCGGCCCCCAACGTAGCCAGCACGATCCTGGGCCGATGTCCGGTGTAGCTCGGAAACGCGAACAGGCTGCCTGTGATGACCAACGCCAGGATCGCCATGACGCCTATGAGGCCGAGGCTGACCCTGCCCCGCCTGCGCATGCCTACCACAGGCATCTCGCCGTCGCCCCGGCCGCCTCCACCGCGACCGCCCACGGGGCCTTTGAACTCCCTCAGCACCGAGCCTGGAGCACCGCCCACTCCCCACACTCTCCTGGCCCTCTCCGGCCCCACGGAATCGAGGCCATCGGGGGTTGCCGGCGCGTCAAGCGGCTGCCGGCGCCGGCCCAGGGCGAACACGGCCACGACGTACGGAAGCAACGCCGCGGCAGCCAGCAGCGCCAGCACCACAGGCACTTCAAGCAGGTCCGCGACGGTAACAACGCCGACGCCAACAGCGAGCCTATAGGTCAGCCACAGCACGGGCGCCAGCGCGGCGGCGGCCAGCACGTTACGCACCACCCTCGCGCTCGTGCGAAGGGCCGCCACCGTCAGCAGAAGCGACATGGCTGGCACCATCGCCACAGCCCGCAGAGCCAGCAGCGCCACGAAGACCAGCAGCATCTGGAGGCCCAGCGAGATCTGAAGCAGGGGAGCTCTCTTTCCACTGGAGACTGGATTCCGCCCCGCTGTGCGCAGGGCCACAGCCGCCGACACCAGAATCACGCAGACGCCCGCCGCCGCGTGCAACCACGGATGAGCGGTCCATGGCCGCCTGAGACCGCGCACCAGCCCCACCAGCGCCGTAGGGACGGAACCCGTCCACAAGACGGCCGCCATCACCGCGTAGAGCCCCATCGCCCAGAGCATTGCTGATACGAAACCTGACGACCGGGGCGGATCGAACCTCGCCCACAGCAGTCTGCTGCAAGAAGCCACCGCATAGGCCCCCGCCACCAACGCCGCCACCGCCACACCTATGGCCACGCCGTGAGGTACGGCCACGATCCTGCCGCCCAGTCTCAAGGCAAGGTAAGGGGCCCAGGTTGCCCTTGGAACGCGCCCCGCCGCGGCCTCGTCGCCGGCCCAGAGCAGCGCCGCCAACGCGGCGTCCGCAGCCCTTGCGGCCGCCGCAGCCCTCACCCTGGTCTCCGCGGCGCGCCCCGTTCCCAGCGGCGGCCCTTCGGCGCCCACGCGGAAGTGCGGCGTGGACGGCGACGTGGTCATGGTCAGGGCGGGAGTGCCGGAAACGATGAACGGTGAGCTGTCAGCAGCCACCGTGGTGAGCAGCGCCAGGGTTGTGTCGAAGCCCACGCGGGAGCCTGTGGTGTCTTCCACCGCATGGAGCATCCCGGCGAAAACCCCAGGCGGGCAGGCTCGCGGACCGCCCCAGGGGATCAGAGACAGCTGCGCCATGCCGTTGATGCCGCCGTTGACGGCGTCCAGTACGATGACCATGGCAAGGCCCCCTGCCGCCACGGGGCCCGATGCCAGTCCGTCGCAGAAGGCCTTCGAACCCGCCCTGCCGTGGGCTGTGCCTCCGAAAGCGGCGAAGGACACGTTGAAGGGAAGCTGCCGGTCGACAAGAAGGCGAGCGCACTCCAGCATCGCGGCAAGACCGGAGGCGTCATCGAAGCCCGTGACGGTCAGGGCCGATCCCGGCGACATGGGGGCGCCAAGCAGAACCGTGGGAGCACCTGGCAGTGCCGAGCGCTTCAGGGCCACCACATTGATGGAGACGGCCTGCCCGTCGTCAGCGGCACGCGTGAAGGGCAGCTCCCACGCCTCATATCCGCACGCCCTGAGCTGGCGCGCCACGTAGTCGGCGACATGCCTCTCAGGGTCGGAGCCTGCCGGTCGGTAGCTGTACGCCTCGTCCACCTCAGCCAGGAACGAGGCGACCCTGTCAGCGTCTGCCCACACCGCCCGCGGAGCGTCACCGCCGATGCCCTGCAGCCAGCGCACCAGGGCCTGCGGCGGACGCAGCACCAGGAATCCCGCCGCCACCAGTATGACAGCGGCCACGGCCACGAACGTCGCAATGCTTCTGCCCTGACGTCGCTGGCGCCGTGGGCCACGAACGTACTTCCCCACCGTCCGCCGCCTCGTCACCGTCCGGTGTTCACCTCCACCTTGCCCGCTCCCACCTGCACCAGAAGATCTAGGGCAGCCTCCGCGCTGTAGTAATCAGGCGACTCCCAGGTCACGCTGGAGCCTATGCCCCTGCCGCCCTGCCTGCGCCCGTCGATGTAAAGCGAGCCCACTCCCACCTGAGCCGTCACCCTCACGCCCATCCCCGCAGGCACGTTCACCACCAGCCTGCCAGCGCCCACATTGACGTGTGCGCGGGTCCTGCGCATGCCCAGGCGGCCCGCTGCCGAGAAGTCCAGGGTGGCTGTGCCCGACCCCACTCTGCCAGCGATGGACGTCATCCCTGTATTCCCAAGCCCGGCGAGGCTAACGGTGCCTGCGCCCACGTCGAACTCGAGCCTTCGCCCCAGAGCCACCTCGCCGCCTGCGGGCGGGCCGAAAGAGGCCTCCAGCACGCCGCCGCCCACGTCAAGAGCGACATCGGTAACGTTGAGGGAGCCAAGCCGCGCGTCGAGCCTGCCAACGTCCACAGTCAGGTCCAGCTCGGTAGGGAGTTCCGGCCGGCCCAGCTCGATGCTGTGACGATCACGGCGGTTCCAGACCAGGGGCATGAACGTGCGCGGCTCTCTCCTGGGTATGTAGCTCATCTCCAGCGTGGATCCTGACATCTTCGTGTTCAACAGCGGCTCAGCCTGACGGTAGTAGTACTCTGCCCGAGCCCTGAAAACGTCGCCGGCCGCCTCGCCGCTGGTGATGGTCACGTCGGCGGCTGCCGCGTCCACCTCAAGCCGTATGGAGGACGGATCGTACTCATCCCTGCTCAGCGTGATCCACTGCTGGAACCCGGGCACCGGGCCGGGATCCCTCAGGTCGCGCGAAGTGAAGCCTCCAAACGCCCACATGACGAAGGATCCCGCCGCCACCAGCACCAGGATCCCCACGACCCATGCTGCCGCCCTGCTCTGGCCGAAGATTATGCTTATCCCCCAGAGGATCACCAGCACCGGCCAGAAGCGCACCAGCTCCCGCCAGGCTGACCAGGGAAGCACACCAGTGGTGTTCATGAGCAGGATGACGCCTGCCGCAATTAGGATCGCGGCGCCGACAACGTCCCGGCGTCCGCCACCTGATGACCCTGATGCCATGTTGGTCCCCTCCCATCAGCGGTAAGATTCGCACACGCTACCCATATTCCTGCGCTAAGACGAGAACTCCGGCGCCCACCGGGGCATAGTGTATGGTGCCGTTCGACCCACGCGAGACTGATGCGAGCGGAGCCAGAAAGGAGCCACATCCGCATGGCAGCACCTGGAATCGCCCGGCACGTCTTCGCCGGAGCCAACACGTCAGAAGGGTTCAAGTCATTCTACAACTACCTGATAAGCCCCGAAGCCCACCGCATCATCGTGCTGAAGGGCGGGCCCGGAGTCGGCAAGAGCACATTCATCAAGCACGTGGCCAACAGCCTCCTGGAGCTGGGCTATGACGTCGAGCTCTTCCACTGTTCGTCTGATCCCGAATCCCTCGACGGCATGGCCGCGCCCGAGCTACAGGCAGCCATAGTCGACGGCACCGCCCCGCACATAGTCGATCCCCGCTACCCTGGTGCGGTGGACGAGATAATCTATCTGGGAGACTACTGGGACGAATCCGCCATCCGGCGCTTCCGCCACGAGATAATCAACGCATCGAAGCAGGCCAGCCGCAACTTCAGCGGGGCGTACCGATTCCTGCGCACTGCCGGAGACGTCCTGGACGACTGGAGCGAGGCCAACGCCGAGGCCCTCGACTGGGGAAAGGCCAACAGGGCGGCGTCACGTGCCATCCGCGAAGTGCTGGGGTCGGTGGGCGAACGCGACACCGCAGTGCCCGGCCGCATCAGGGAGCTGTTCGCCTCTGGAACCACCCCAGACGGCTTCGTGAACTACGTCGACACGCTGGTCAGCCCATGCCCCAACGTGTTCGTGGTGGTGGGAGGGCCGGGAACCGGCAAGTCCACACTCCTTCGGCGTCTCGCCGAGGAGGCGGTGCGCCGCGGTCTCGACGTCGAGCTGTTGCACTGCTCCCTCAACGCCGCAAGCCTGGAGCACGTCGTCCTGCCCCAGATCGGCACCGCAATCACCAGTTCGGTGGAGCCCCACGAGTGGCAGGTGAGGCCGACCGACCACGTCATCGACATGAACACATGCCTGGACCCTGACGTGGTTCAGGCCAACTCCTCGATAATCCAGTACGACCGCAAGCTAATGAAGGAGGCCATGGACCGCGCCGTTCACTTCCTGAAGCTCGCGCGCGAGTGCCACAGGCGCCTCGAGTCGTACTACATCCCCCACGTCGACTTCGACGCCGTGGCGGAGCTGCGCCAGCGCACCCTGGAGCGCATACTCAGGGGCTGAGTGGATTGTTCGCTACAGCACCACTTCCACGACGTCCCTGTCGATGCTGCGCATGGTCTCGGTGACCTTGTCGGCAAGCGACAGGTCGTCCTTGCATGCCGCCCGCACCTGACGCAGGAGGTCGATGGCGCGCCTGAACGTCGACACCACGTCCCCCTCCGCGTAGGACGAGCCCCGCATCATTGTGGCGAAGTCCGCCCCCTCGCTCCAGGCGTACGCCAGAGGCGCGAGCCCTGTGAAGAACCTCAGCGTGCTGGCGCCCACGAAGCTCTCCTCCACCAGCTGGATCTCGGCGGCGATCTCCTTCACCCTGTCAACGTCGAAGGGCACACTCTTGGCTGGGAACTCGCCGCGACGTGGCTCGTAGTCGATGCACACCGCCAGCGCCGCTATCTGCGGCACCGTAAACTCGTGGAACACCCCTGAGAACAGAAGCTCCGTCACAAGCAGTTCCTGGGTATGGATCTCCCTGGCGATCTCTCCCCTGGGCAAGAGCTTCCCGTTGCGTACGTAACCCAGCCTCTCCAGCAGAGCCACCTTGCGCTTGTACTCGTGCACGAACCGCTCGTCGCTGCCCAGCCTGCGCATGCGCTCGTAAAGCGCTTGCATCCTGCCGGCGATCACGTTCCGCCTGGCCAGGAGCTTACGGCACGCCCGACGCTGCGCCTGACTGCACTTTCGCGTGCTGAGGGACTGAAGCTCCAGCCTGAGCTCGTCGATGCGCCCGCGAAGCTCGGCCCTTTTCTCCTTGCTGCGTCGACGCTTGGCTAGCCTTCTCAGTTGCGCCCTCAGCTCCGACATCTCCGACATCAGCGCCCCGGAGTACAGCGGGCACCCGGCCGCGTTCAGGTGCTCACATGCGGAGCCCATGATCTCCGCCTCAAGCTCGCGTGCAGCCACCAGCTCCCTCTCGATCTGCTGCCTCTCGGCGTTCTGCTGATAGCTGGCGAAGTTCTGCTTCAGCACCTTCTGGATCTCGTCATGCGACCTGGTGGCGATCAGGTTCACCACCGTGTTGTAAGACAGGGAGAATCGGCTCACCAAAGGCTCTACCGTGCGCTCGTCGGTGCTGGGAAACTCGTCCGGGCGGAAATAGTTCAAGTCTGCCAGTATGTAGACGAAGCCCTCCTTGTCAATGCCCCTCCTGCCGGCCCTGCCGGCCATCTGGAAGTACTCCTGGCTGGTCATGGGCCTGAAGTCAACGCCGTTGAACTTCCGCACCGTGTCGAAGCACACGCTCTTGACCGGGAAGTTGATGCCCACGGCGAAGGTCTCCGTGGCGTAGAGCACCTGTATGAGCCTGCGCTCGAACAGATCCTCCACTATCTCCTTAAGCACAGGCAGTAGCCCGGCGTGGTGGTACGCCACCCCCTTGGCCAGGGCGCGCCGCATGTTCTTGACGCTGGGCATTCCCTCTATTCCGAGCCCCTCGATTCGCCCGTCGAAGTACTCCAGCACCTCGTCGCGCTGGGAATCGCTGAGGTAATTCAGGATCCTGCCGGTCTCCTCGGCCTTCTCCTCGCACTGCCTTCGGCTGAACACGAAGTACAGGCAAGGCAGCTTATCCTGCTTGGTCAGGTACGTCACAAGATCGAGGTGGTCCGTTGACTCGTACCGAGGTCCGTCGTGATGCCAGAGGCTGTCGTCTTCGGCCATCTCCTGGTCACGCTTGGCCTTATAGGCCTTGAGCTGCTCAAGAGTGCCCGCGCTGAAGGAGCGTTCGTACACGAAGTGCCTCAGGGGTACCACTCTCTGAAAGTGCTTGACCACGCGCACCTCGTGTCCCTTTATGTCGCTTATCCAGAAGGCCAGCTGATCGGCGTTGGGTATCGTCGCCGACAGGCCCAGGAGGCGCATATGCTCCGGCATGAATATGATGGACTCCTCCCACACCGTGCCCCTGTCCTCGTCGGCCAGGTAGTGGATCTCGTCGAAGATCACGTGCGACACGCCCTCGAGCGCCTCAGGGCTCAGATGCAGCATGTTGCGGAAAATCTCGGTGGTCATCACCAGGATCTGAGCCCCACTGTTGATAGCCACGTCCCCAGTGACGATGCCGACGTTCTCCTCCCCCAGCAGGCGTTTGAACTCCTTGTATTTCTGGTTGCTCAGGGCCTTTATGGGCGCCGTATATATGACCCGGTTGTCCTCGCGGAACATGCGCTCTATCAGGTAGTCGGCCACCAGCGTCTTGCCGACGCCTGTGGGCGCCGACACAAGCACGGAATGCCCCGCCTCCAGGTACCGGATGGCTTCCCTCTGAAAGGGGTCAAGCCTGTAGCCCCTGTACTCCGTGGGCACCTTCACTTTGGCCTTCATCCGCTCCATGCCGTGCGCGCCTTCGCCGATGCGGTCAATGACATCCGCGTCACCCACATCGCCGCGCTCGTCGAGCTCATCAAGCTCGCCTATCTCCACGGGCCCGCATGGCCCATCGAACCCGTCGAGCCCATCAAGTTCCGCAGGCATCCCAGGCCCACCAAGCTCTCCGAACTCCTCTAGCCCTGCAAGCTCCCGCAGCCTGCGCGCCTCCGACGGCAGCGTTCCGGCGGGATGGGCCCCGGCAACTCCAGCGGCTCCACTTGCCCCTGTCGCCCCACTGAACCTGCGCGAGGACGGCTTCAGCCTCCTCTTGCCGCGTTTCAAGTGCATCACCTCACTCTGAGTATACAGAATACCCACATCCAGACGAAAGCGCCCAGCAGCTCGCGCTGGCTGCCGGGCGCCTCGCCTCTAGACTTCTAGTTCCATGTCAACCCTTTATCCCCCAGCCACGGGGGTGAGAAGCACTAGCGTCTCTCCATCGCGAAGGACGTACCCCTTCGTCACGGGCTTGCCGTCGGCCACGATCTTCATGACCAGCTCGGGAATGATGCCAAGCTCACCAAGCATCCCCTGGACAGTCTGGCCCTCCTCGAAGGTGTAGTCGAACTGCTCCCGCTTGTCTGGAAAGTATTCTACGGCATGGCCGTGAACGATTACCTTGACTTTCATAAGCGTCTCATCCTGACTTGCAGTCCTGCCTCACAGCAGCCCAGCGGCCTGGAGCTTCGTCACGCAGTCATCCAGCCCGAGCCCGCGCAGGGTTTCCACCGTTGGCTTTCCGTCGGAATCCCATCCGCGCAGGGCGTAATACTCGTCGAGCATCTTGTCGAGCTTATCGCGGGTGATCACCTTGCCCTGCGCCGGGCCGTTGGGGATCTCCTCCTCGTAGAACCGCGCCGGCGGGTAGTCCTCTTGCCGCCCGAAGCCCGGCTTCTCCAGGAATGCCCTGGTCCTGGTGAGGTTCCAAACCCTGTCCGTTGCAGCGAACAGCTCGTCGATGGTGAGGTCCCGCCCTGTCACTGCCTTGAACATCTCGGGATAGTGCTCGAACTCGAACCCTATCTCCACCCACTGCAGGCGGCAGTTGCCCAATAGGTCAAAGGCCGGACGGATCCTCTGCAGCTCGATGACTTTGGCGGCCTTGCCTTCAACTTCCTCGCGGCCCTTCGCCACGTCATATGTTATCGCCCAGGCCCTGTTGTGGTGCGCTCCGATGTCGCAGGTCATGTATGCTAGCATCATAGCAGGGGCCCAGCGCGCCTCGTATCCGCTCCATTCAAGCCCCTTGACGTGGATGGCGAACTTCTCCGAGCCGCCTCCGAAGGCCTCGGCAGCAGCCTTCACCCCATCGGCCAGCACGTCCCCGATGCCCTCACGGTACGCGATGGCGCGCACCAGGTGCTCGAAGGAGTCGATGTCGCCCCACTCCACCTTGCGGCCAACCTGCTCCTCGGTGATGATTCCCCTCTCGAAGCACTCGAGGGCGAAAGCCACCACGTTGCCGCCGGAGATGGTGTCAAGGCCCAGCTCGTCGCAGAGGTAGTTGCCGTACGCCACTTCCTCGATGGTGCGCAGCATGCAGTTGCCGCCGATCAGGGCGACGGTCTCGTACTCGGGGCCCTCGACGTACGCTGACTTCGAGTTCACCTTGGTGAGGGAGTACTTGCCACACGGCGTGGGGCAGCAGAAGCAGCCCTTGTCGGTGAGCCATATGCGCTCCAACAGGGCTTCGCCGCCGATGCCCGGATGGTGATCGAAGTACGTGGTCCAGAAGTTCTTCGTCGGGAACGCGCCCACCTCGTTCACCCACGGGGTGACGCCCGGAGTGCCCTGAGGGGTCCATTCCTTGAATCCAGGTTTGGAAAAGCAGCCCTCGAACATCTCGTGGGCCTTCTTCCGCACAGTCTCAGGGTCGTGCAGAGGAATCGACTTAGTCCCCCGCACCGCAATGGCCTTCACTTTCTTGGAGCCGAGAACCGCCCCGATCCCGCAACGGCCAGCCTGGCGGCCGTAGTCATGACCGATGCACGCTATGTTCACGAGGTTCTCGCCGGCGGGCCCGATCACGGCCACCTGGAAGTCCTCGCCGAGGTCCTGCTTGATGGCATGTTCCGCAGCGCTGCAGCCCTTGCCCCAGTACTTGGAGCCATCGATGACCTGCACCTTGTCGTCGTCGATCACCACCACGCAGGGCTCCGCCGACATCCCCTCGATGATGATGGCGTCGTAGCCGGCATACTTCACCTCTGAGGAGAAGTGGCCGCCCATGTTCGCGTCGCCCATGATGCCTGTGGCCGGCGACAGCGCTCCGAACTGCACTTTTCCGCTGGCCGGCATGAACACTCCTGACAGGGGACCAGGCGCCACCACCACCTTGTTCTCGGGGCCCAGGGGATCGGCGCCCACCGGCACCTCGTCGAAGAGGATCTTCTGCACGAACCCGCGGCCACCGATGTAGTCGCGGGCCATCGCTGGATCCAGCGGCTCCACCTTGTGCGTCTTGTTCGTGACATCAACCCTCAGTATCTGCCCCATGTAACCGCCTGGCATGTTACCACCTTCCCCCTTCGCTGGTGTCCGCATCGTAGATGGCGCCCTTCGGGCACATGCGCACGCAAGCTCCACACAGAATGCACTTGGACGGGATTTCCGAACCCGGATGGACCATCATGACGTCGTACGGACAAGCCTCCACGCACGCCATGCAGCTGATGCACTTCGACTCGTCAAGGATGTACACGCCGTCCTCCTGGGTAATGGCCTCAACGGGGCACACGGCAGCGCACTCGCCACACTGGGTGCAGTAGTGGATCTCGTACTTGCCTGGCGCAGGGAAGTGTGCCTCGATCCTCAACAGGCGCTTCTTGGGATTGTTCTCTCGACGCACCTCCATAGCACACGCAAGCTCACACACCCTACACCCTGAGCACAGTTCGTTCTTGGCAGCCAGCCTCATTTCCTAGCCTCCCTTTTCGAAAACCTGCCCGAACTGACAGAAATGTATATCTACAACCGCTCAAACCTGGCGGTGAAGTGCCTCAACACGGGCGCCTCGTATACCAGCCTCAAACCACCGATCCCCTCGCGCCTATCGGCTATCCTCCCGAACGCCTGGGCCACATATGCCATGTGCCTGTCAGTGTAAACCCTTCTCGGCACCGCCAGCCTCACCAGCTCCAGCTCCGGGTAAATGGTCTCGCCCGTGGTCTCGTCGATCCTGCCGAAGGCGCACGCTCCCAGCTCGACGCCGCGCACCCCTGCCTCCACGTACAGCTCCACCACCAGAGCCTGCGCCGGAAACTTCGCCCTGGACAGGTGCGGCAGGAACGCCGCCGCGTCAACGTACACTCCATGCCCGCCTGCTGGCGTGATGATGGGAACCCCCTGTTCCGTCAGGAGCTCCGCCAGATAGTGCACCTGCCCTATTCTATCCTCAAGATACGCCTCGTCGAGGACCTCCTCCAGCCCGACCGCCAGCGCCTCCATGTCGCGGCCGCTCAGTCCCCCATAGGTCGCAAAGCCCTCGAAGGGGATCAGCCATTCCAGGGCCTTCCGGTACATCTCCTCGCTGCGGAACGCCACGAACCCGCCGATGTTGACGAGCCCGTCCTTCTTGGCGCTCATGATGCAGCCGTCCCCGTACGAGAACATCTCCCGGGCTATGTCCCGCACCGACTTGCGGGCGTAGCCGGGCTCCCGCTCCTTGATGAAGTACGCGTTCTCGGCGAACCTGGCGCAATCGAAGAAGAACGGCACGCCGTAGGCCTGGGCAAGCTCGCTGGCGGCCCTGATGTTCGCCATCGACACCGGCTGACCCCCGTTGGAGTTGCACGTGACCGTCATGATCACCAGCGGGATCAGGCCCTCGGCCGCGTGGGCCTCCAGCTCACGCCGGAGCGCTTCCAGGTCGATGTCGCCCTTGAACGGCGCGTCGCTGTGCACCCTGTAGCCTTCCTGCCGGAGCAGGTTGACCGGCTCTGCGCCCCTGAGGAGGATGTGGCCTGTGGTGGTATCGAAGTGCATGTTGCCTAGCACCCGCTGGCCAGGCTTCACCAGAGCCGCCATGAGCACGTGCTCCGCTCCCCTGCCCTGATGGGCCGGGGCCACGTACTCGTAGCCGGTGATATCCGACACCACCCTACGAAGCCTATGGAAGCTTCTGGAGCCCGCGTAGGCCTCGTCGCCCTTCATCAGCGCCGACCACTGCGAATCGCTCATGGCCGCGGTGCCTGAATCAGTTAGCAGATCGATGTAAACGTCGTCGGAACTGAGATTGAATACGTTGTAACCCGCCCGCTCTATGGCGGCCACCCTCGCCTCGCGCGGGATGAGCCGTATGGGCTCCACCATCTTGATCCTGTAAGGCTCCGCATAGGCGCGCCTAGGCCTCAAACATCTCCCTCCTCAAGCCGATGGGGCTCACGATTGGGGCCCCTGCCCTGTAAGAATTCTGCCTATCCGGCTCCATTCCTGCCTAACTGGTTATGGTTCAAAAGACCAACCTTACCTCAGCTTCCAGCCATGCATCCTTCGAAGGATCGCCGTCGCCAGCTCCGTTCCAGATCAACTGCCCTTTCGCCTTGACCGCAACTGACAACTGATAGCCTGGAGAGTACCTGGCCCACACAGCCCCTTCCGCGGTCCGCGTGGTCGACGCGGGCTTCTGCTTGCTGGTGCCGGTCAGCTCCAGGCCGCCCGAAAGCTCCGGCCTCCACAGCGGCCTGCTAAGGGAGAGGGCAGCATCCAACGTGCGCCCGTCGAGTGCGCCCTCCTCATCTCGATACAGGCTGGCGCCGGCGCTCAGAGCAACATACGTTTTTCCCAATGTTGTAGACGCACGAGCCAGAGCGGTATCGTCGACCTCCACCGAGTCATCCATCTGATCATGAGTGGTGGTTCTGCTGAGGCGGATGTCAGCGCTAATCGTAGACTGACCCAGCTGCAGCGGCATCGCCGCCTCAAGCGTGGCGGTGCGCTTCACCGTCTTCGACTCAAGCTCCTCCCCGTCCAGCTTCTGCTTGGAGTTCAGACCGTACTTGGCCCTTGCCAGCCAAGCGGCGCCCCTGAACGTCAGCGACGCCTCAGACGACCAGCCGCTAGACGTGCTCTCCATCTCGCCGGTAACGTTGTTGGCGCTGGCGGTGGCGACCAGGGCGCCACTGACGCTGATGCCATGTGCAGGCCATGATGACACCGGCCCCGACCAGGTCGCCGTCACCTCGTACGCCCCGCCTGCCGTGTCAGACGAACCCAAACTCAGCGAGGTGAAGTTATCTGAGGTGTATTGACCTGAGGCGGTAACCATGCCCTTCAGCGCCGGCACGCTCATCCCCAACGCACCTAGCCATCCAGTGTTGTCTGCGATGTCATCATGGGATACGATGCCCTCCACGTCCACCGTTGCCCTGCCCAGGCTGAACCGGGCCTGGACGCCGCCCATCTTCAGGTCGACCCCCTCGCGCTCGGCCATGAGCCCCTGGAGCGTGAGGCCGGTCGTGCGACCCAAGGCTGCCTCCACCGCCCCGCCCGCCACTTCGGTCGAGGTGATGGCCAGGCCTGAGCTCACGGCGTTGACGCCCTTGAACACGGTGAAGGTGGACCGTACGCCCGCAAGCTCCCCTCCTGCATTCGCCACCACGCCGTACAGCGACTTGCCCACCAGGTACCTGCCTGACAGCACAGGAATGAAGGTGTCCCCCACCGACATGCTGAGCGCGCCCATGCTGCCTGCCACGGACCATCTCTCGATCTTCTCCACCCAGGGCCCCAACTCGATGAACCCGTCTGAGAGGCCATACGACGCGCCCAGCAGCCGCATGGTGCCCTCCAGGTTGAGCGGGCCCAGGCTTCCCCGCAGCCTCAGGTTGGCGGTGTTCGATAGGCGAAAAGTAGTCTGCCAGTAAGCCTTGAAGGTGGAATCCCCGTCGAGGCTCCACCGGCTCAGTGCTGGATTGCAGACGGCGATGGCAGGCAGGCTCGCCGCGGCCAGGATGCTGACGGCTACGACCGCGGCCACCCGCCGCGTGAGCTGAGCGAACTTGCGCATGTGTTGAAGCACCTCCCATCGCACAGGAAATACTCCACCGGATGCCGGTTCCCTTCACGGCTCAACGAAATCACTCGCGAAGGCTAGTCATCCCGTCGCAGCAGTAAGCGTCAAGTGAGCGCGAGAGCACCCCCGCCTTGGCTTGACGGGGCTCTCTCGTGTTCATCCTTTCAGCCCTTCATCCCCAGGATGCAGGTTTCAGGGGCTACGGAGGGGCGAAGCTAGGGCGCGAGGCGCGGATGGGGGCGCCGGGACGTTGGTGGGCACTTGAGTCGGCCAGTGGTTGGGCGACATGGACTTCGGGAAAGCGAATCCACAGATCTGCGGAGTTCACGGCCGCAAATCCACGGGCCAGAGGATTTGCCCCTGCTGCCGTCACTGGCGTCAACCATAGGGTTAGCCGCGCCCGCATGAACACGCATGCGTATGATCTCCAGCTGCGGACTTGCCGAACCGCGATGGCCTGAAGTCCAGAGGCACTTGCAGCTTCCACACCAACACTACTGAAATCCACGGATCAAAGGAAGAAGGGGGCCGAAAGCCCCCTCCCTTGTCCTTCCTATCCGCAGTCCGGCCGCCCGCGATATGCGGCGCTCGCGGCAGCCCCTAGAACGCGTACCCGACGCCGAACGACACTTCGGTGCCGGCCACTCCGCCGGTGAGGCCCATAGCCGCGTCCACGGCGAGGAACAGCGGGTCCGCCAGCGCCATCCTGGCGCCGACCCCGGCCACCAGGCCTCCGACGGGGCTGTCAAGCATCTGCCTGAACACGAGGCTTCCGTGCAGGCCAAGGCCGCCGACGCCGAGCCGCTCGACGAACAGCCCCGCCCCAACCGCCGGGTCAGCCGACATGTGGTCGCCTGTGATCTTCCCCTCGAAGACTGGCCCCAGCGTGAACGTGCTCCTGTACATCGGCAGCTTATATCTGGCCATCACGTCGAAGCCGCCGGGCATCATGGAGTAAGCGCCCTCCAGCGCGTGTCCTGAGCTCAGGTCATACCTGCCTCCCAGGGTCAAGACCATCTGCCCGTTGCTGGACATGTATCCCGCCGACAGGTGAGTGGCGCCGACGCCGCCGGGCAACGCGGCGACTATCAGAGCAGCCAGCACTGCGACGATAGCATACTTCCTCATGGTGTATCCTCCTTCTAGTTGCGTATGCTAGCGGAATTGCCAATCGCGGCCCTCGATAGCACTCAGGCCACCCCAACGGGGCGGCCCGGTACGCTGATGCATAGCTGATGAATTGGCCGATTCAGGGCTAGAACGTGTAGCCCACACCGATGGAGAACAGGGTGTGCTGGTTCACGTACTCGATCTGGCCCTTCACGGCGATCTTCTCAGTGAGCTGGAAGTTGATGCCTGCAAGCCCGCCGAGGTTTGCGAGGATGCTGGTC